>JAQBPB010000002.1 GCA_028287745.1 Chloroflexota bacterium | reverse complement strand
TTGTGGGACGCAACTAACAGGCCATAGCCCCAGCACCCTTGCAATGCCACGGGCGCAAACGCCAGGACACAATGCCACATGACCAAAACCTAAGCCTCCCATCGAAGACTGTCATCCCGTGGGAGGCTGCACAAACCAGAACAGACGCAGGAGGAACCGCCGGCCGGTGGACCCCCTGCCGATTGGACAAAGACCAACCCGGCACCCGGGCTGTAAAGGACCGGCCCTGGCCTGTTCCAAAACAGCAAAAAGCCTTTGCCGCCCGGCATCCCTGACCTGGCAACGAACAACAAAGCAAGGGACAAAAAACAAACCGCCCAACCTGCGCAAACAAAAGGAAAACTGACTAACAACTATGGAAGACTTAACCTACCTGGAGAAAATAACCCGCGCCAGCGCCCCTGGAATGGTGCGCGTGCCCTTACAACCCCTGCTCGACTTTGTAGCCGCCTTCATGGAGAAAATGGGCCTTAACCGGGCCGACAGCGAAAAAGCCGCCGAAGTCCTGGTTACCAGCGACCTGCGCGGCATCGAATCTCACGGCGTTCCCCGCCTGGACATGTACCTGGAAATGTTCCGGCTGGACCTTATTCAGCCCGAAGCCCCCTACACCATCGAGCGCGAGAGCGGCGCCACCGCCCTGGTCAACGGCGGGCGCGGCCTGGGCCTGGTGGTCGGGCCAAGGGCCATGCAACTGGCGATTGACAAAGCCCAGGCCAGCGGAGTGGGCATGGTCGCCGTGACCAACAGCAGCCACTTTGGAATTGCCGGTTACTACGCCGAAATGGCCCTGGCCCACGATATGATCGGACTGGCTTTCACCAACGCCTCGCCCCTTGGCGTACCCACCGGCGGGCGCGAGCATCGTGTCGGCACCAACCCGCTGGCCTTTGCGGCCCCGGCCAACCAGGAAATGCCCTTCCTCCTGGATATGGCGACTACCGCCGTCTCATTTGGGAAAATCGAAATTGCCGCCCGCAGCGGTAGGTCCATACCCATCGGCTGGGGCCTCGACCCGGAAGGCCACCCCACCACCGACCCCTATGTCGCCTTGAAGTACCGCCTGGCTGCTCCCCTCGGCAGCTTCCCGGAATTAAGCAGCCACAAAGGCTACGGCCTGGGCGTGATGGTCGATATTCTATGCGGCGTATTAAGCGGCATGGGGTATGGAATGCGGTTGCCCCGGTTGCAGGCCGGACATTTTTTTGGCGCGTTGCGGATAGATGCCTTCCGCGATGTGACTGAATTCAAGGCTGAAATGGATGATATGATCCGCGAACTGCGGTCCACCAAACCGGTGGAAGGGGTCGAAAGGGTTTATGTAGCTGGGGAAAAAGAGTTCCTGGCCGAGGCCGTCAACCGGCAGTTGGGCGTACCCTTGCTGGCCGGTGTGGTCCAGCGCCTACTTGAACTGGGCCAGGAATTAGATATCCCTACTCCAGGTATAACCCTTGAATAAAGCTCAATTTCTTTATCCTGCCGAATACTGATAATACCACTAAACCGGGGAATTTTCCGGAACGGGCCTGTCTACCCGTTCCACGACCGCCGTTTCAGGCTCGATTTCCCCCGTTTTACCTGCAATCTGTGGCGAAACCGGGTCAGGCTCTTAACCCCGGCCTGGTCTGGTTCCCGCCCGTGGCCAAGGGCCCGGGCAAGCCGCAGGGCCTGAAGTTGACCCACGTAGAGGGTCTGGACGACATTGTAATAAACTGTGCTGTTAAGTTCCAACCATTGATCGGTAGCCGTAGTGTCTGAACTCTGGTTGTCCGGCATTAGAACTTCCTCCTTCCCTGTGCTTTGGATTATTTCTAAGCTTGTACCCATCATAAAGAAAAACACCACCATTTAGCAACCTTCACCGCCAGAATCGCCCCCTTGTTTATAAAACCATCCCTTTTAACTCCAAATTGTTATAACTCAGGGCATATTTTTTGCCTTAGGCAAGTCAAACTGAGATTGAAATACTTTATAAGTAGAAAATTTTAGTGTGAGTTTGTTACCTGTTAAAGCGTGAGTTTGTTACCTGTTACAAGTTAAGACCCTTACAGAAGAATGTTAGGAGCAAGAAAAAGATGTTCGCGTTGCCATTTGGACCGTTTATTGTCCTGCTATTAGACCTGCTTTCAGTTGCCATATTTGGCTTCGGGGTCTGGTGGGTGGTCGGCTGGTTTACCGGCACTGTCACCACGACCCTTTTAATCGCCGGTATCGTAATGATCGCCTTTACCTTTCTGGGCCGCTACATCTTCCTGTTATTCATGGGCAAGTCCGGCCGTGATGACCCGAAAATGGCCCGCTCAAGCGAGGTTCAGCGCATCACCCAGCCTGACGGTACCAAGATCCATGTTGAATTTTTCGGCCCTGCCAACGCCCACCCCCTTATTCTCACGCACGGGATTGGCGCTAACAGCACCGACTGGTACTATGCCAAGCGGCTCCTGGGCGAGCATTTCCGGCTGATTTTGTGGGATGTTACCGGCACCGGCAAGTCCGGGCGCTCCCCAAAAGGTGATTACAGCCTCGATAAAATGGCAGGCGACCTGGAAGCGGTCCTCCACCTGGCCGGGAAACCGGCTGTCCTGGTCGGGCACAGCATGGGCGGCATGATAACCCTGAATTTCTGCAAGCTGTTCCCACAACACCTCGGCACCAAAGTCGCCGGGCTAATCATAGCGAATGCAACCTATACCAACCCGGTTAAAACCACCACGGCCCGGAAATTCGTAACGGCTATCCAGAAACCGATTCTTACCCCCTTTATGTATCTCATTATCATACTTTCGCCGCTGTTCTGGCTAATGACCTGGATGAGCTACCTCAACGGTACGTCCTTGATTCCTAACCGTTTCTCGACCTTCTCGGGCCGCCAGACCCGGGGCCAGGTGGATTTTATGACCTTATTGCAATGTCTTTGTTCTCAGGGGGTAATGGCGAAGCAAATGCTGGGGATGTTTAAATATGATGTGACCGAAACCCTGCCGCGCATAACCGTGCCGACATTGCTTATCGCCGCCGACCACGATAGAGGCTGTAACCCCGATGCCAGTGTCTACATGAACCAGGCCATTCCCGGCTCAAAGCTGTTCATCTGCCAGGCCAGCGGTCACGGCGCGATGATAGAGCAAAACGAGCAGTTCATGACCGCCGTATCCGAATTCAGCCACGAGGTCCTATCCTCACACCGGTCAGGCTCAAAAGGTCAAAAAACCTTAAAGAAGGCCAAGCGCTAATTTGCCCAGGTTTAGAGTGGAGACATCGTCCAGGGGCGGGTTACCCAGGCCCGCCCTGGCATCCCGGTAGTAGCGCTGCAAGGGTGTTTCCATCGAAAGCGAAGCGCTCCCGGCAATCCGCATCGCCAGGTCAATCGCCTCCATAGCCCGGTTAGTCGCCAGCAGTTTGGCCGCACCTACCAGGGCGGTCATGCGCGAAGGATTGCGGTCGGCTTCACCGCTGGCGGCCAGGTCGGCCACCGCGAAAAGGGTATTTTCGGCTTCCAAAAGGGCCAGTTCCATGCGCCCGGCTTTCTCCTGGATATGGGCCAGTTCGGCGATAGACTTGTCCAGCGAATTCGGCTTGCGGTCGCGGGCATACTGGGCCGCATACTTCGAGGCGGCCCGGCCAATCCCAAAATACACCGCCGCTACCGGCAAGCCCCAGGCCGCGCTGTAGGCCACATCCTGCGGCGTGGCTTTCTGGGCGCTCGACAGCAAAGCCGCCTTATCCAGCCTGACCCTTTCCAGCACCACATCATCGTTCCCGCAAAGGCGCAAAGATAAACTGTTCCAGGTCGTTTCGATAGACACCCCCGGCTGGTCCCGCTCCACCAGGAAATTCGAGACTTGCGGTTTGGCTCCCTCCGGCCCCGGTATCGCCGCCGACACAATAAAGTAGTGCAGGACCGGCGCACCCGTCGAATAAGTCTTGCGCCCGGTGATTTCGTAACCCTCCCCGGTCGGCGTGGCGGTCGTGGTCGGGATGCCGCCCCGGCTTGGACTCCCGGTGGCCGGCTCGCTGGCGGTCGTGTTAATCAGGTAGCCTTTTTCCACGATACCGCTCAACACCCCGTCAAGCCTGGCCTGGGGCCACCCGGCCCGCCGTATCCGCGCCACCTGGACCAGTTGCATCGCGACCACCAGCGCCGTTGAAGCGCAGCCCTCGCCCAACCGGGCCTGGGCCCGCGTTACATCGGCCACATTCGCGCCCCAGCCGCCGTACTTTTCCGGTACGGTTGCCAGGTGATACCCGCTCCGCCGCAGGTCGTCGTAATTCTCATAGGGGAAAGTTCCGGCTGCCTCGTGGGCGGCGGCCCTGGCCCCAAATATATCAGCCAGCGCACCGGCAGTCTCATACAACCGCCGGGCAGTTTCCGTGTTTCCGAGGTCAGCCAAACCAGCTTCTCCTACCTTACCTGCTTAGTATTCCAGCCCGACAATGCCATCCTGTCGAAGCTGTTCGATCTCATCCGGCGAATAACCGAGCGCCGCCAGGACCTGGGCGTTATGCTCCCCGAAGATAGGCGAAGACAGCCGCACGACCGACTGCGGGTCCAGCCCGTCCAATACGAAAGGCAGGCCCAACTGCTTGACCTTACCCACTCGAGGGTGTTCCATCTCGACCACCAGCCCACGCGCCTGGGCTTGCTGGTCCTCAAACACTTCCTCCAGTTCATAGGCCGGGCCGACACACACATCCTTGTCACCCAGCACTTCCATCCATTCGTCCCTGGTCCGTTCTTTAAAGGCTTCGGCCAGCTTGGCCCGGATTTCAGCCGCCCGCTCCGGCTGCGCGTAAACCTCGCCGTATTCGGTCAGCCCCAGCATGGTACACAGGCGGCTGAAGAATTTTGGTTCCAGCGCCCCGACCGTCAGGTACTTGCCATCAGCCGTTTCGTAAACCGCGTATTCCGGTAACCCGCCGTTCAGCCGCCACTCGCCGCGCCGGATTGGCTCGCCACCCGCCAGCATGATACCAGCCTGGTAAGCCAGCAACCCTGTCACACTGCCGGTCATGGCAATATCTACCATCCGGCCCTTGCCGGTCGCCTGCCGCCCGTGCAACGCCGCCAGCACTCCCACCAGCGACATCAGCGAACCACCGGCCAGGTCGGCAATCTGCACCCCCGGTATAATAGGCGCTCCACCGGCCGGGCCGGTCAGGCCCAGCGCCCCGGCGTAACCGATATAGTTCAGGTCGTGGCCGGGCCGGTTCTTGTACGGCCCTTCCTGCCCGTAGCCGCTGATAGAGCAGTAAATCAGGCCCGGGTTGATCGCCTGCAAATCCTCGTACCCCAGGCCCAACCGCGTCATCACCCCAGGCCGGAAGCTTTCCAGCAGAATATCCGCTTCCGCCACGATTTTCTTAAAAATCTCACAGGCGGCGGGTTGCTTCAGGTCTAGCGTGATGCTGCGTTTGTTCCGGTTCAACTGCATAAAGGCCGGGTTCTCGCCCGGAGGCGCGCCCCACCGCAGGTAATCGCCTTGCTGGGTATCTTCGACTTTAAGTACATCCGCGCCCAGGTCGGCCAGCATCAGGGTCGCATGCGGCCCTGGCAGCAGCCGGGTTAAATCTACTACTTTAACCCCGGATAGGGGCAACTGGGGATTTATTTCTTCGGCAAAAGGAAAAATTGCGCTCATATCACCTTATCCAGTTCAACAATAATTTCGCGGGCCTGGTCGGCCTGGACACCCCCGGCGTCAGGCGTCAGGGTCAGAAAAGCCTGCAAGTCGGCCCGCGCCGGTATGGCTTCGCCCTTATCAATAAAGACCAGCGCCCGGTAGAAGTAAGCATCACACGCTTCACGCGGCTCGCCGGCCAGTGCCATGCCGTAGTCTGCCAGCGCTTCCTCGTAACGTTCCAGCCGGTGCAAAGCCAGCCCCCGCGCCAGGTACGGCCCGATGGCGACCGCCGCCGAGGCATCCTGATGCAGCTCGATGGCCTTTGTCGCATCCTCGACCGTCTTATCAAATTCCTCAAGGGCAAAATAAATCCCGCCCCGCCGGAAATAAGCTTCTCCGTCGTGCGGCTCTAGCTCTATTGCCTTTGTATAGTTATGTAAAGCATTTTCCAGCTGGCCCAATCCCTCCCAGGCCAACCCCAGGTTATAATGCGCCCCGGCCAGGTCAGGAGCAATAGTCAGGGCTGCTTCAAACGCCTTTACCGACTCGGCATACCGGCCCAGTTCCAGCAAAGCGACCCCTTTACCGTTCTGCGCTTCGGCGAAAAGCGCCGCCGGTTGTCCCTCAACCACCGGCCCCAGCAGGGCCAGCGCCATGTTAAACCCTTCCAGGGCTTCCGGCCATTCCTGGTTTACCAGGTCTTGTTCAGCCTGCTCGATTATTTCTTTTGGAGATTGCTCCACATCTGCACCTCAATCCTTGGTTAAATTGCTCGTCCATCATATACTCCGGCTGGCTTTTGTTCAAGCTAAAAAGCCTTGCGAAATAAGGAGGCGAGTGCTAAAATACCAGTACAAATCTCCCTGCCGAGTTTGTGATGTTAACGAAGTTTTGTTCCAACAGCTTCTACTAGGGAGTCGATTTTCACGGAAGGTAGGCAGAGCCGTGACTGCAAAGTCACCTGGCTTGGTGCTGAGATCCGGGGATAGACGCCCACCTGGTCAAACAGGTTCAGAACCTAGTACACACGGCCCGGCGGGGGTTTTCTATTTTTAGACCTCCCTGGCTGCCAATCCAACTGTTATATAACCTTTGCCCCTGAACTTCACCGGCAAACCTGTTATGTGCGTCTTGCCCCTGAACCTCACCGGCAACCGGCAGCCAACCCGGCCTAAATTAGCGTCTGACCACCAACTAACCTGAAACCTGATTGTCTACCGTCCCTGAATTCTTTCTGACAACTGACTACTGACCTAAAAAAATGATCTATCTCTTTTACGGTGACGACCAATTCACCCTCTCCGAAGAAATAAATAAACTCAAGAAAGAAACCCTCCCGCCGGAAGCGGAGGACTTCAATTTCGCCCGCCTGGACGCCCTCAAAAACACCTTTACCATTGACGACCTCCTCCAGGCCGCCGAAGCCTACCCTTTCCTGAGTGACAAGCGCCTGGTCATTGTTACCGGCCTGCTCGGCCGTCTTGGCAAGAGCGCCCTGGCCGAAGAAAGAGCCGCCGCCCGCGCCGCCACCCGGCCCGCCAGGGGCCGCGCCGCCGCCCCCAGCAAGCCTACCACGCCTCGCGAGCGCTTCCTGGATTTCATCCCAAACCAGATGCCGTCCACAATCCTGGTTATAGTTGAAGAAAAGATTGATAAACGCGACGCCGTTTTCAAAGCAGTCGAAAAGTTGGGCGCCGTCCGCGAGTTCCTGCCCCTTGAAAACTGGGCCCTTGAGAAATGGATTAACGACCGGGCCGTCAAGCTGGACATCACACTTGACCGCGCCGTTGCGCCCCTCCTGCGCGAGTTTGTCGGCAATAATCTCTACAGCCTCACCAACGAACTCAAAAAGCTGGGTGCTTACGCCGGGGAAGGCGAAACCGTAACCACCCAGATGGTCGAGCTTCTGACCGCCGAGGTCCAGGACAGCAAAATCTGGGACCTTACAGACGCCCTGGCCCGCCGCGACTACCGGCAGGCTATGGTCCAACTCGCCCGCCAGCGCAACGAAAGCACTCTCAGCCGGGCCGGGTTCACCCGCAAGACCTTCGCTATCATATGCAACCAGATGTACGATTTGCTGCGCATCAGCGAACTCTACAACTCGCGCAAGACCAAAAACGAAATCGCCCAATCCCTCGGTATGAACCCCTACCGGGTTGAAAAAACCATTCCAATGCTCCGCAACTTCCAGCCGGGCCGTCTTGAGAAAATTTACGCCCGCCTGACCGAAGCCGACTACGCCGACAAATCCGGCAAAGCCGACCTCAATATCCAGCTCGATTTGCTGGTCGCCAACATCTGCCTCGAAAAGTAATACTTAAACCAACCCCAAAAGTGACTTTCCCGGCCCTGGTCTACTCTTAACAGTACCCAATCAGCCGGGAAAGTCATTTCAACCCGGCTTTACCTGCTCCTTGTCCTTGTGCCCAATCACTGGCTTCCCCTTCTACTGACACGGCTAGACCCTTACTTTCCTTCCTCACCCTGCCCCTTAACCCTACCCCATCCCCATGTCACAGACTAAAATCGCACCCACCATACCTTCCAAAACCATATAACAATAAACGTTCAATTTCATTAATAAATTAATATAACATGTTGATTATTCGCAATTTACGGTTATAATATAAAGTAACCTCTCAAATTACCTGCTCTAACTAAAATCTACTACCTGGCTTGTAGTAGTATTTAACCTTTACTAATTCCCCAAAGGAGGGTTTATTATGTCCCCCGAAGAACTCAAGGCTAAAAATGTTCGTTTCGTTGAAGCCGTCTTGAATAACAAGGAACTCAACCGGATGGAAGAGTTTCTCGCCCCCGAATATGTCTTGCACAATAACACCCCCCCCATTGAAGGCCCGGAAGGTTTTAGACAGGCAATGAATGGCATGCAGACTTCCTTCCCTGATATTCATTTCACGGTGGAGGAATTTATCGTGGCGGGTGACAAGACCATCAGCCGCTGGAGTATGACCGGCACGCACCTGGCCCCCTGGTGGGATGTTGCTCCCACTGGCAAGGCAATTAATACCACTGGTCTTACCATGAGCCGGGTTAACCCCGAAGGCAAAGTTGTGGAAGAATGGATCCAGTGGGGCATCCATAGCTTACTTGAACAGATCCGCTACGTTCCAGATTATTCCAGGGTCCCGGCTACTACCTAACCGGTTCTTTCCCGCCAGGTGCGGTCCCTACCGGAACAGGGTCGCGCCCCGGGCCATCCCTGCGAAAACTACTTCCCCCCGGTTTTAGCCGGACCTTATTTGGTTATCAGATAATCGGAAAGGAGCAAATTAGAATGTTTGCCCGAATAAATATAATCACGCGAGAGGGAGATTTACAACAAAAAATGCTGCCCACCTTAAAAGATACTGTTTTCGCGTCCATGCAGGAGCAAAAGGGCTTCCAAAACCTCTATTTGCTAAGTGACAGCTCCGGTAATAAGAGTTACCTTATCTCCCTGTGGGACTCAGAAGCCGACCTCCAAAACTGGATTAAAAGTGATAAATTAAGGATGTTAAGCGATCAACTCCGGAAAGATCATCCCGAATGGCCGGGACCACCGCCCTATGAAGATTACCCGGTCATCTACCAGGCTAAACCCTGACAAACCTACCCTGATGGTCCGGTCCTGCCCGGACCGGCCTTTACCACCCTACCAATTCTAACCATCTCTCCAAACCTGGCTCACCGCCCGAAACCCTGACCGGCCTCCAGGCATCACCCTCCAAATTGTCTTCCAGTGAGGCTTTACCAACCAGGAAAGTTTAACCAGTACAAATTTAAAAGGAGTTTTTATTATGTCCCCAGAAGAACTTAAGGCTAAAAATACCCAATTCGTTGAGGCTGTCTTTAGAAACCACGACCTCACCAGGCTGGAGGACTTTTTAGCACCGGAGTATTTGCTCCATGATACTCAACCTCCCATCAAAGGCCCTGATGGTTATAGACAGGCGATACAACACTTCCTGACCGCCTTCCCGGATGTTGACTACAAGGTAGAAGATTTTTTTGTATCAGGGGATAGGGCCGTAACCCGTTGGAGTTGGCAAGCCACCCATCGAGGTCCCTGGTGGGGCGTATCCGGCACCGGCAAGGTTGTTAATACCATGGGAGTTACCGTGAGTATAGTTAACGCTCAAGGTAAAGTAATTGACGAATGGGTCAACTGGGATGCCCATGGCCTTCTGGAGCAGTTTGGCCGTGTCCCTAATACTAACCAGGTCACAGCCACCCTTTAACCTGACGCCCTGGTTAAGTCCGGCGCGGCCCTCCACTTAGCGTGACCGCGTCTTGAACTTTTACCGGCCATCAACCTTTAGAAGGGACCGCCGGCCGAGATAGCTTCGTGCCGGTGGCCCTCACACAAAACAAAAACCTTCCCACATCCCAGGCTTTCAAGAATCGTCCCAAAACCTTCCTGAAAACCATTCTCAAACCACAAAAATATAAAACAAAAAAGGGGCCGACTTTACTAAAAAGTCGGCCCCTTTAACCGTGCCTTACAACTCCACCTGGAAAGCCAGCTTCAGCACATCGCCCGGCTTATAGATCGATACCAGCGGCTGCCCCCGTTGAGTCCGCCCGGTACTCGTCATGCCAGGAATGGACAACCCTGCCGTCTGACCCTTAGCTGAAGCCACTACTACCGTAGCCTTTGGCGCGACCACAATCGCCTGCGCCACCCGGTCATCCATCGCCAGTTCAATCGTCACTACCCCGGCGCTTGCACGGCCCTTTGCCGGGTACTGTTCCAGCGGCACCTTCTTACCCTGCCCACTCTCCGTCAGCACCAGCAAGAATTTGCCTGTGGCCTGTCCGGCCGGTAAATACACCGCGCTGACTACCTGGGACCCCGCCGCCACGTTCATTGCCTGGACCCCCTGGCCCAACCGGCCCTGCTGGGCGCGTACATCCTCGTCCGAGAACCGTAAAGTTAGCGCCTTTTCCTTATCCGTTGTCACCAGGTACTCGCCCGGCTCATACGGTTCCCCGGCCACCGGGGCCGGTACCAGCACCGCCGTAATTACCGCGTCCCCATCGCCAAGCTTAAAGTCCGCAATACTCGCGTGTCCTGCCGTCCTGTACTCCGAAAGCGGCGCCTTTTTAACTTTACCCAGCCGGGTGAACTCCACCACATAACACTCCTCGTCAAAATCCGAGAAGCCCAGCATCGAAACCACCTGTTCGCGCGCGTCCAGCTCTAAAATCTTGCGCAGGCTCTCGCCCTTACCGGCTTTAGTGCCTTCCGGGACCTGGTTCACCGGCAGGCCAAAGGCCCGGCCCTGGTCAGTAATGAACAGCAAGTGGTCCTGCGAGCTTAACTTCAAAGGAACCGACCCCAACTGGTCGTAGCCGGTCGGCAAAGTCACCAGCACCCCACCCTGGGATTTCTCTTTTTTGCTTTTGCTGAAAGTATCGGCGGGCAGCGCTTTTATCGCGCCTTCCCTGGTCAAAGCCACCAATACCTCTTTATGCGTCACAATATTGGCGATTTCTTCCACTTCACCGTTGGCCGACCCGGTCGCGTCAATTATGGTCCGGCGTTCGTCCCCGAAGCGTTTAACCAGTTCGGCCATCTCTTTTTTAAGCAGGGCAATCAGGCGCTGCGGGTCCGCCAGCAGTTCTTCCAGTTCGCCAATCCGGGTGATCAGTTCTTCCTTCTCCGTATTGTATTTCCCCGCGTCCAGCCGTGTTACCTGCGACAAAGTCATATCGGCGATAACCGCGACCTGCTTTTCGCTCAGCTTATACTTGGTCTGGATTTTGGTCCGGGCTTCTTCCCGGTCGGCCGCTTCCTGGAAGATTCTAACAATCTGCTGGGCGTGCAAGCTCCCAATAATCAAACCCTCAATGATATGCAGCCGTTCCCTGGCCCGGGCCAGGTCGTGCTGGCTCCGCCTCCGCAAAACGTCCTGCTGGTGGCGGTTCCAGTAGTTCAACAACTCCAGCATCCCGACCTGTTTCGGTTGCCGGGCCGCTTCCATCGGTTCGCCAAACAGAAAAACCATCTGGGCCGTTACCGCGATTTGCAGGTCCGTATCGGCGTAAAGCTGCTGCAAGACCTGGGTCGGTTTGGCCTCTTTTTTAAGTTCCAGCACAATCCGGGTGCCTTTTTCGGTATCGCTCTCATCCCGGACATCCGGTACCAATCCCTCCAACTTCCGGTCATTGATCGCCTTGACCATCGAGGCTTTTACCCGGTCCTTACCGATTGGCGGCAGTCCGACCACGATTAGCGAACGCTGCCGGGTGCGCGGATTTTCTTCCAGCCGCACGTCACCCCGCACCACAATCCGGCCCTTACCGGTCGTCAGGTAATCCCGGATACCGTCCTGACCCATAACCTTACCGCCGCCGCTGAAGTCCGGCCCCTTGATATAGGTCATTAACTGCTCAACCGTCATGTCCGGTTTGTCCAGCAAAGCCGTACATGCCCGCATTACTTCAGTCAGGTTATGCGGCAAAATATTCGTCGAAAGGCCCACCGCGATACCGCTCGAAGGATTGACTACAGGCGGAATGCGTCCCGGCATGTAATCGGCCTCAACCACTCGCGGGTCCTGCTTGTAAGTTGGCCGCAGCGAAACCGTTTCTTTTTCAATATCGGCCATCATCGCTTCGGCCAGCGGTGACAGGCGGGCTTCCGTGTACCGGTATGCCGCCGGTGGGTCGCCGTCAATCGAACCGAAGTTACCCTGGCCTTCCACCAGCGGATAGCGCATGGTAAAGTCCTGGGCCATCCGGACCATCGCTTCATACACCGAAGTATCGCCGTGCGGGTGGTAATCACCCAGGATACTACCCACAATCTCCGCCGACTTTACCGTCGGGCGGTTCGAAAGAAAGCGCCGGGTCAGCATCCCAAACAGGATGCGCCGCTGGACCGGTTTCAGCCCGTCACGGGCGTCCGGCAGGGCCCGGTCGGTCACAACCGAAAGGCCGTACGCGGCATAAGCCCGCTGTAGAATTATTGAAAATTCTTCCGATTGTATATTGCTATCAAATAAAGTTGTCATTGATTTCTTACTTCTCAAAGCCTCCATTACTTCCTGCGAATGGTCCTGGAGCGTTTTGGTTTGGGCGGGGCAGCCAGGGCATAGCCGTGCGCCATCTCAACCCATTTCAATAAAGTTCCCTGCTCCTGGTGAAAGCTCTCCGGCACCAGCACCCAGTAACCCATCCTGGACTCCCCGGCGTACCAGGGTTCCGCCCCCGGCATAGCCAGCAATTCATCATAAACGGCTTTGTCCGGCAGCTTCAGGCCAATCCGGCCTCCGTCCTTGTCCCACACCAGCGCGTAAATCGAAGCATTTGCAAAAAGGGCGTAACACCCGAACATCTTCCGGCTGGTAACTCCCGGCAGGTAGTCCGAGGCTTCATCCAGCAAAACTTTCAAACGGTCAAGGCCGGGCTTTCCCACCGCTACCTTACTCATACACTTACTTCCTGGCGCGACTCAATTGAGAAAGGGTTGCCTTCCGGGTCAAAACCCTCGCAAACTTTAACCCCAGGTGCCGCAATCCGGTATTGTCCCATCTTGATGCCATTTCCCACCAGGGCATGCCGGGCCGTTTCAACATCGGCTACCTGAAAGACAATCCTCGGCGCGTCCTGGCCCACCCGGCCCTCACTGCCGCCGTGTAAAGCCAGTGTACAGGCCCCTGTTTCAAACTCAACCCAGAAATGGCGGCTAAAATCGGCTTCCCCGGCCAGGTCTCGCAGCGGCAAACCCAGGACGTCCCGGTAGAAATGGACCTGTTTCTGCATATCTTTAACATAAACAACGATTTCCAGCAGTCCACTCACGATAGCCATATTGCGCCTGCCTTCCCTTAATCGACTACTCTATTGCTTCTTTACAACCCATTTCGTCTTAAAAGTTAAGCCCTGCCCTGTCAGCCTCAACACCCTGTAACCAGGTTCCCCCACTTTACCACTCTTTCATGAACGCAACCCCAAGCCCTATCATCCTGAGCCGGAGCGAAGGATCTCAGCCCATTGGGCTACCGTAAAAGCCAAAACCTGGACTTATTCAACCCTGTCTTGCCTGACTTTGAGCGTCCTCACAGCGAAGCCGCGAACGGACTGCCGAATATCAGTAACAACCTTAAGGGAACTGCCTAAGCCCGATGAAATTATTGTCTGCGTCTTTTACCCACGCAATCAGCATCCCACCGCCAACATCTGTGACCTCTTGCTGTACTTGTGCCCCGGCCTCGAGGAGTTCTTGCAGGCTTTTCTGAATGTCGTCAACCTGGTAGTAGCCGATCGGCCCCGTCATTCCTTTGTTGTGGCCGTTGGGATCCAAACCTATTTCCTGGTCTCCCACCTGAAAGCCCACATAATACCCTCCGTCTATATAAGGCTCGACCCCCAAAAGCTTGCTGTAGAGTGCCTTCGCTTGCCCTAAATCTTTGACCGGATAGACCAATAAGCTGATACCCTGATTCATGGGAAACCTCCTTCACTTTGCTGTCCATTTTTAGATTGATTCTAAACCGGGATGCCCAGCAGCCTGGTTCAGATCTTGACGCGCAGCCCACGTGTATTACACGGAGCCGGTCTCCCTCCCCCAACGGTTGAGTCTCGTTCGTCACTCCTATAACAAAACCCAACCAGGAAATATGACCAATGAAGGATGCTTCCCAGGAATCTTAGTGAGTTCTCTTCTCCTGTGAGAAAGCCTCCGGTAGTCGTAAACTGCTGGCAAAACCTGCCACGTAACAGTTCACCTCGTTTCGGAAACATCAAGGTTGCCTGTGCGACTGACCTGCCTACCTCTCACCCGGTCCAGAACAGCCCAAATCCATTCCAAAGCTAAAAACTAATAATCCAGTTCAGCGACCTTCCGGGCGTGCTCCGCCAGGAACTCCCGCCGGGCCTCGGCGTTCGTATCCTCCATCAACTGGCTCACCAGCTTCTGCGCCAGCAGCGAATCCTCAATCGTCACCCGTTTGAGCGCCCGCGTGGACGGGTCAAGTGTTGTCTCCCGCAATTCCTTCGGGTTCATTTCACCCAGACCCTTAAACCGTTTGAACTCCAGGTTCCGGCCTTCCGGGTGCTGCTTCAAGAAATTAGTCCGGGCCTGGTCGTCCAGCAGCCACACCACCTTACCCTTGTGCTTCACGCTGTACAGCGGCGGGCAGGCGATATAAATATGGCCGCGCTCGATCAAATCGGGGAACTCCTGGTGAAACAGCGTCAGCAATAGGCACTGGATATGCAAACCATCTACGTCGGCGTCAGCCATAAAAATAATCTTGCCAAACTTCAGCCGGTTGTAATCGAACACCGCCCGCGTCCCCGTCCCCAGCACGTTAATAATCGTCCGGATTTCCTCGTTGGCGACCATTCTTTCCAGGTCGGCTTTCGCCACGTTCAGCGGCTTGCCGCGCAGCTTCAAAATAGCCTGGAAATCGCTGAAACGCCCCTGGCTGACCGTTCCACCGGCGCTGTCCCCTTCCACGATAAACAGTTCAGACCGGGCCGGGTCATTCGTATTGCAGCGCAAAAACTTCTTGCTAACCGTCGTGTCAATCAGTTCGCCGCTCTTGCCTTTACCCGTCCGGGCCAGTTCCTCGGCCAGTTGCGCCTCATTCCGGGCCTTCTGCATGGCCTGGATTTTCTTGAGCCACTCCTTACCCGGCCCTGGCTGGCTCTCAAACCACTCCGACAAACCCTCGTTCACCACACTCCGGACAGTGCCTTCTACCGGCGCGTTATTCAACCGGTCTTTGGTCTGGCCCTGGAACTGTGGGTTGTGCAGCTTCACCGACACCACCGAAGTCAAACCCTGCTGGATAACTTCCGGCTTAAAGCCTTCCTTCTCGCGGTTCTTGATAACCCCAAACTTCAGCGCGTAATCGTTGACCACTTTGGTCAAAGCCGCCTTAAAGCCGGTCTCATGCACCCCGCCGTCCCTCGTCCGTACCGCGTTTGCGAAGCTCATCAACTGGTGCTTGTAGCCCTTGTTCGGCTGTAAGGCCACCTCGACCGAAACATCGTCCTTCAACTTCACAATCGAAGCAATCTGCCGGAAAAGCGGCTGGGCGTCTGCGTTCATGTCACGGATATAGTCCGGTAACCCGTCCTTCGAGAAGAAAGTAAACTTCACCTGCGCCTCGGCGTTCTCATCCCACAAATCCAGGTGAATCGAAACGCCCCGGTTCAGGTAAGCCGACGCCTTCAAGCGCGACTCCAGCATTTCGTGTGGGTAATAAACTTCGCTATCAAAGATCGTCTGGTCGTAATGCCAGCGCATCTGGGTCCCGTGCATTGACGGGTCGCAGGGCGTTATGGAGTGCATCTGGGCTTTACCCTTGGCAAACTCCTGGTAAAACATACGGCCCTCTTTCCAGATGGTCAGCTCCAACTTCTCCGAAAGGGCGTTGATTACCGTCGTACCCACCCCGTGCAGACCACCGGCCGTCTTATAAGCGCCTTCCTCAAACTTGCCGCCCGAGTGCGGAACCGTCAAAATAATTGTTGCCGCTGGCAGCTTCTTGCCCTGGTAGCTCATCGGGTCAAACGGCATACCCCGGCCCTCGTCCCGGACCGTTACCCAGCCTTCCTGGTCAATCGAAATCCAGACATTGTGCCCGAAACCCGCGTTAAATTCGTCAATGCTGTTATCCAGCGCTTCCCAGATAAGGTGCAGCAAACCGCTCGTGGTTGTCGCCCCGATGTACATTCCGGGCCGGTGCCGGATAGCCTGAATACCCTCCAGCACCTGGATATCGGCGCTGGTATACTGCTTGCCCTTTTTCACTTTCGAAAACTCAGCCGCCGCACCGTCCGCTGCTTGCGCCGGGCTCGCCGGGGCAGGCTGGCGCTTCAAGGCCAGGGCTCCGGACGTTTCCGGTTCTTCAACTTCCGTTTCAGGTGCTAAATCCAGGTCGAACAGAGATTGCTGCTGAAAATTCTTCTTGCTCCGGGTTGGCCGGGAGGCTTGTTCAGTCATACTATTTTTAATTGTTTCCGCTTTTGCCATTTCTAAACCTCAAAAAATTCGCTCTTACCGGATATGCCTTGCCGGGGATTTTCCCGGTCCGGCTGTTCCAGTAAGAGCGGGGAATACCGCACCCCTCACCTTTGCAAAGTGGAGGAAGAAGAGAAACTACAGCCGGGCCATTATCCCGTGCCTAAATTCGGTATAACTGACCAGAATTCCGCTTTCAACCGCTGATTCATTAGAACAAATGTATTATAAACTCTAATAGCGCAGTTGTAAATGCCTTATCTGTCACTTTCTAAATTTAGGCCACTATTTATTTTCAGGCCAGTATAGCACCCTTTACCAGCCGGGGCATCATAAGCGCAAGTCTTTTCCCCGTCAAGTTTTGCCTGATTGTAACGCCTTAACTGCCTTATGTAAAGCCTTTCCTTTAATTTTACACCCTATTTTAATACGTTTTTGCTGCTATAATTGTTTTATCTATCGCCCTTCTACAACTTAATTAAAATCAAATATTCACAGGGGAAAAGGAGAAACTAAAATGATTTTCCGCAGTTCTTTCCCGGATATAACTATCCCTGAACTTACCTTCACCGATTTTACCCTCCAGAAAGCCGCCGAGCGGCTTACCCAACCGGCCCTTATCGACGGGCCTTCCGGTCGCACCCTTACCTACGGCCAGTTGCTTGAATATATCCGGCGCGTTGGGGCAAACCTTCACGCCCGGGGCTTCAAAAAAGGTGACGTCCTTGCCATTCTCCTGCCCAACCTGCCAGAATACGCCGCCGCCTTTCACGGGGCCGCCAGTATTGGTGGCGTCCTGACCACCATCAACCCCCTCTACACCGCCGAAGAACTGACCTTTCAACTCTCCGACACCCGTGCAAAGTATCTCCTGACCCTGCCAATGTTCATTGAAAAAGCCATCGAAGGCGCTAAAAATACCTCCATTGAAGAAATCTTCGTCCTGGGTGAAGCGCCCGGCGCCACTCCCTTTGCCGCCCTCCTGCAGCCCGCCGATTCCGCGCCCCCTGTCAATATCGATGTCCACAGAGACCTTCTGGTAATTCCTTACTCCAGCGGCACCACCGGCCTGCCCAAAGGCGTTATGCTCACTCACAACAATGTTGTCAGCTTCGTCAGCATGATCCGGGTGGCCGCCGGATACCACCCGGGCCAGAAGTACCTGGCTGTCCTACCCTTCTTCCATATCTTTGGCATGGTTGGTATCATGGGTAATTGCCTGGTCGCAGGAGCCACCATGGTCACCATGCCCCGCTTTGACCTTGAACAATTCCTCCAGCTCATCCAGGACCACAAAATAGCCGGGGCTTGCCTGGTACCACCGATTGTCCTGGCCCTCGCTAAACACCCTATTGTAGATAAATACGACCTTTCCAGCCTCGAATGGCTGCTTTCCGGGGCCGCTCCCCTCAGTGCCGACCTCCAGAAAGCTTGCGCCGCCCGCCTCAATTGTGCCGTCGTCCAGGGCTGGGGCATGACCGAAACCAGTTGCGGAGCCAGCATTGTCCCGCTCGACCAGGCCGGTAAACGCCCCGGTGCGGCCGGAATGCTCATCCCCAACCAGGAATACCGGGTTGTCGACTACACTACCGGCGAGGACCAGGGTCCCGGCCACCAGGGCGAAATCTGGCTGCGCGGCCCCAACATTATGCAGGGCTACCTCAACCAACCCCAGGCCACCGCCGACACCATCAACTCCGAAGGCTGGCTTTACACCGGGGATATTGGTTATATTGACGAGGAAGGGTATCTTTTCATCGTGGACCGTATCAAAGAGCTGATCAAATACAAGGGCCTGCAAATCGCGCCCGCTGAACTCGAAGCGGTCCTGCTCTCTCACCCCGCCGTAGCCGACGCCGCTGTAATTGGGCGCGCCGATGAAGAAGCTGGAGAAGTCCCAAAAGCCTTCGTAGTGCTAAAATCCCCCGTTAATGCCGAAGAACTCCTGGCCTTCGTCTCCGAGAAAGTCGCTCCCTACAAGCGCATTCGCAAGCTCGAAATCATCGACCAGATTCCCAAGTCCGCCTCCGGCAAAATCCTGCGCCGCGTCCTGGTCGCCAAAGAACGTGAATTGGAGAAAGAAATTATTCAGTAGTCAGAGCTCAGAGGGACAGTGGGAAGTGAAGAGTCTTGAACAAATGTAGTTATCAGGACCAGGTTGCATGGCAAAAGCAATGGATTTAGTCTTTAATTGTTATAAACTCACCGGGGATTTCCCAAATTCCGAAATGTATGGCCTGACCAACCAGCTCAGGCGGGCGGCAGTTTCTATTCCGGCAACCATTGCGGAATGGCAAGCCCGCCACTATGAAGCAGAATTTGTAAGATTCTTGTTTATAGCTTACGGTTCACTTTCAGAACTGGAGACGCATATCCAGATAGCCCAAAGGCTAGATTTTTAACTCGTATTGAAGCAAATCAACTACTGGACCAGGCGGCAGAAGTAGGCCGGGTTATAAACGGTTTAATTGCTTCCCAGGAAAAAAAGCTATCCAACAAGCAACCCGGAAAACCCAACCCTGACTTTAAAAAGACTTAAAAACATGGATAACACAAGGTATCTAAAAATCAACTGGCAACCTTGTGTTACCCAAACACTAAACTTACTACTGACCTCTGCCTGCTCCCCCTAAAGTTTCGCCAATACCCGCCTGATAACCGCGATACCCCGTTCCAGTTCCGCCAGGCTCGCATGTTCATTAGGGGTATGGTCAAGGCTGCTATCACCCGGGCCGTACGCCACAATAGGGCAATTCCAGATAGGTCCAAGCACGTTCATATCACTTGTTCCGGTTTTTGATTTTGGGGCAGGTTGGCCGCCCTCTTCCCGGATAGCCGCGTAGAACGCTCGCACCAGGGCGCTATTTTTGTCCGAGCGGATAGGCTGTTCCTCGCCGAAGATAGACAGGTCTCCATCGGCGGCCCAGGTCTGCAACTGCTCTTTGAATTCGGCGATAGGGAAGGCGAAAGGCACTCGCAGCCCAACGCGAAGGGTTATCGTGTCGTGGAAGCCGTCCGAACGGCTGTTGATTTCGCGGAGGGCCGCCTGTAGAGTTTCGGAAATCTTCTTGCCCTCGTTGAAGGTCGTGGAATACTGCTTGACCTTGTTCCAGAAATCAACGCCTTCCTCGAAGGCCGAAGGGCCGTCGGCGGCGGTGTGTTTGAGTTCGCGGGACAGCTCAAAGCGCATCTGCAAAGTGCCTTTATAGCCGATAGTCACGCGGTCCCAGGCGCTGGGCTCGCCGATGATGCAGAAGTCCGGGCGGTAGTGGTGCTGGGCGAAGCGGGCCCCTTTACTGGTGGGCGCTTCTTCCTCGACCGCGCCGACCACCACAATGCGCTTGTCTTTCAAAAGGTCCGGTTCCGCAAGCAGGGCCGCCGCGCCAAGCACGAACGAGGCAAACGGCCCCTTGGCGTCCACCGCGCCGCGCCCGTAAATCGTATCACCGTCCGGCTCGATACGCACCGGGATAAAGCCGGGGACGGTATCAATATGGCCCAGCAGGACAATCGTTCTGGCGGCGGTTTCAGCGGTCGCGCCGAGTTCGCCGACCGCGTTTCCGGCCTCGTCCACGAAAGCTTCCCGGTAACCCAGCTGTTTCATCCGGGCGACAATCAGTTCAGCCACCGGGCGCTCTTCCTGGCTGGGGCTGTAAACTTCCAGAATCTCACGAAAGAATTCAACATTCCTGGGGTTAAGTGAATTAAGGTCCGACACGCTACTATCCTTTTCTTATTGACCATTCAAAGCCAGGCGCTTGCGCTAACTCATCCGGCCATATTTTGTGTTTATAACAGGTCCGATATAAATATAAAATGGTTTTGTTAAAGCAAAAGTTGCCCGGTTAAATAAGTCCCAAACTAATTCGCAGGTCCCGATTATCGCCCAAAGCCGTTATTCCAGCCCGTCCATATCTTCGTGGGACGCACCGTTGGCCGGTTTCTCAGGCGCTACCCGGCTAATCAGCATTTCGCTAAAAAGGTCTTCCTGTTGGACCGTCACCAGCCGCCGCCGGACCAGTTCCAGCACCGCCATAAAGGTGACAATGACCTCTACCGGGCTGGGCGGTTCAGCCGGGTCGAACATAGTGGTGAACTCGACCGCGGCCGGAGGGCTGCCCGGTGTAAGCCCGGCGTCCCGCTCGACCTCGTCCAGTCTTGTTTCCAGCAGCAGGATTTTATCCTCAATCTTGACCGACCGGACCAGGGCTTTAAGTTCCTCGGGCCGGGCATCCATTGGCAATTTTAACTGCTGCTGCTGCTGCGCGGCCAGGCGGCGTTTGACCAGGGCCAGCAAATCGCTCAGGCTCAACCCGCCGAGGCCGGTCCCGGCCGCCGGACCACCCAGTTCCTGGACCGCCTGGTTGACCTGCCGGACCATCAATTCACTGGGGCCGATGCGCTGGCTGGAGTAGGCCCGCTGGCCCTCTTCCTGAAGCTGGCGCAGCCGTTCGGCGGCATCTTTGACCTGTTTATACTCCCGCAACTGGGCCAATAATTCTTCCGCCGCGCTGGGAGCGTCCTCGGCGTCACCGTTGTGCGAAGGCGGCGTGGGCAAAAGGGCCAGCGATTTTATCAAAAGCAGCCGGGCGGCAATCACCAGAAATTCGGCCAGTTCCGCCGGGTTGACCACGCTTAGCTGCTTGATATAGGCCACATATTCGTCGGCAATCCGGGCCAGGGCAATTTCAGTGATAGGCAACTGGTTGCGCTCGATAAATTGCAGAAGCAAATCCAGCGGGCCTTCAAAAGCAAAGCCGGGCAGGCTAATCTGGTACTGGTAGGCGGGGACGCCAAAGGCGTTTAGTTTTTCGTTATTCATCAGTTTAAGTCGTCAGCCCAGGCCAAAGCCCGGGCGGCGGTATCCCCCCGCTGTCCCAGGGTCTTGCACTCCCCAATCAGCGCCGCCACGCGCGGACCGCCCCCGGCTTTTTGGGCCAGGGCAGCGCCGCGGTCCTCGTGCGCCGCCTGTAACCAGAAGTAATAACGCCAGCCGCCCGGGGTATTCTTTGCCTGCCGGTCACGCCAGGAGCGATAGAAAGGCCCGGCCAGCTTTCCGGCGGCGACATTGGCAACCTTTACCCAGACCGGGATGGCCTGCCCGGTAGAGGGGTCGAATTTTCCCAGGTCGTGCAACAGCCCGGCCTGTAAAAGGTCGCGGTCATAGCCGAAACCGGCCGAGGTCAGGGTCCGGCAGACATTCAAAGCGTGCCGCTGCTCATAAATGGGCAGGGCCTTGAACAGGGCATATTGGCCCGGAGTAAGGACACCCTGGAGATACCGGTTTTCAGGTACTGTTAAGGGTTTGGCTTGCCAGGAGCGCAAAAACTGGCGGCAGCGTAGGAAGATTTTCTTAAAGATCATAATAAAAACTAAGACAGTCCCAGCAGTCTCATAAAAAGGTCTCTAATCGGTGTAAAGAACAGGTAGAGCAGGTTAATTCTTATCAAAAACGGCAGCATCAGGGCCAGCACCAGTATCAGGACCGGGCCGTAGGTTTCCATCCAGACCAGTTTAGGGTCCCAGTTAGGCGTAAGGAGCCCTTTTAAAATGCCGTAACCGTCCAGGGGCGGTATTGGCAGCAGGTTAAAAGCGGCCAGCAAAAAACTAAAAGAAGTGAAATTTAGCAGCAGTTCGGTGAAGAAGGTGGGAATATAGGGAGCGGCGGCCCTGGTAATTATTCCCACGATTATCCCCAGCAGCACATATGAGAGCGGTCCGGTCAGGGAAACCAGCGTGCCGCCGATTCTTTTAAGGCGGTTGGCAAAGGGATTAAGGTTTAACGGCTTGCCCCAGGTCACCACTCCCACGTTCAAACCCAGGAATACGGCCAGCAGCAGACCTAAAGGCTCGTGATGGCGGGTCGGAGAAAAGCTCAGGCGGCCCTCGCTTCGAGGCAAGCGGTCGCCCAGGCGGTAGGCAACAAAAGCCTGCATGCCTTTCGCGAAGCCGGTACCGAAAATAAACGCCAGCAATGCGCCTAGAAAAAATGTTGTACTGAAGCCACTACCCATAACCCGGTTATCTCTTTCTATCCTGGTTTATTATATTAGCAACTAGCCTGCCCTATTATAGCAGTTTTGCGGCGGAACGTAGCACCCGACCCGGTCTACGGCCTCGCAACCCTCCCCAATCCTTTATTTTCCCCGTGTTGCCTGCTCCCCTTTAACCCTGCCCCGAACCCTTTCAATCTTCGAACCTATACAGCCTTCGTCCTAAACTCACGAACCCATTCACCGGGCCCAAAACATGCGCTACCCTCAAACACTGTCATCCCGAGGGAGGCTGTACCAGCTAATACAGATTCAGGAGGAAGCGCCAACCGGGGTATCCCCTGCCGGTGGCCTTGCCGTAAGGGCTATGACTTACCCAGGTTTCAGGCTGGCAAGGATGGGGCTAAATGCGTTTCTTTCATTGGTTACCATTGCCAACAATACCCAGATGGTAACCGGATTCCTTGACTAGCCCCGGTATGACAGGGGTGGAGAGGTAGCTTAACTACCACCGGTATGACAGAGATGGTGTGGTGGTTCGACTAAGTCCGGTATGATATTGCAAGGGAGCGGCTTTTAGGCTCCAAAGCGAACACCGCTGTACCCAATTACCAACCCCGACCACACCAGGGCCGAACCACTGAAGCATTCATTCCGGTGGAGGAACCAATAAACTGTTAAGAAATAATCACGTGGTAACGCCTGTAATTAGCGGGGTCAACCAGGACGGTTATCTCATCACCCGCCGCCAGGGCCGGTGGATTGGGCCAGATGTTATCGCTCTTAAAAGAGTACGCCTGGTCCTTTTGCGGGCCGTGCCCTTCCGCATGGACCACATAAGGCGACTTGCCGTTGATTTTCATACCCCTGTTCAGCCGGACCGCTGTTACACGAGCCGTTAAAGGTTGACCGTGCAGACGCAGCCACTTCTGCTTGCGCTCCTTGAAATTCATGGTCAGAAAAAACCCCAGCCCAACCCCCCCAAAAGCTAACCCGAGCAGGCCAGGCAGTACCGTCCAGAACCACAGCGAAGTAAAGGAATCTACCCGTGCCGAATTGGCAGGGTCAGAGGGATTGTAGTAAACCCTGACCTGCTGGCCGGCCTGAAATGCAGGGGGATTGGCGCTGGCGGTGGTTGAGAATTGGACCGGCTGGCCGATTGAAGGGGTAAAGCTTATCACAAAGATATACGACCGGTTATTGGGTTTTATTACGTCCGTAACAGTACCACCGGCAGTCAGGGATTGAGAAATAAAAAGGGTTGTTGAAATAGTAATAATCAGGCTGACAAGTAAGAAAAAGGCACCGATACCCCCGAAGACCCTGGCAAATATCTTGTAAACCATTTATATACTCCTGTTCGAATAAAAGGGCCGGGTTATGGCTAATACTCAATTTTAATTATCCTATTTACGCATTAAAGCCGGATTTGTTACAGGTTGTCAGGTAATGTTTAAAATTGCTCACCCTGCCTCTACCAGGCCCGGCCCTATTTACCTGGCCCCTTTAACCCACGTACCAATGCACCCGTCCTTTACCAGCGCCCACCCTCAAACACTGTCATCCCGAGTGAGGCTGTACCAGCTAATACAGACTCAGGAGGAAGCGCCAACCGGGGTATCCCCTGCCGGGGGCCTTGCAGCAAAAAGATGACCTGCCCTGGTGTATGGCTGGGTAGAACGGACCTTGAATTACTCCTTGAATATGCTCTTCTACGTTCTCCCTTCAACGTTCTCTCTCCTACGTTACCGGTGTCATGTTCAACGTTCTCCCTCCTACGTCTCCATCTCCCCACGAGCGGCAAGGCTGGCGACTTTGGTCAGGGCGCGCAGCAGCAGAAGCGGTTTGTCGTGCTGTAGCGAGTAGAAAATCAGGCCGCGAGCCTCCTGAATATTCTCCAGGCCGAGGTAAGGGAGATGGCGGCCAAGATTTAACTTATTGCCTTTCATGCGCTTTTGCATACGGGCGATGTTGGTGGGGTTGTGTGAGAGGCACAGGCCGGAGCCGTTACGCATGGCCCAGTTGTGACAACCACGGCGGGTACATTTATCAGCTTTTGCAATGTTTGAGGTAGCTGTATGGGTTAAATAGTGAAATACACAGTAGGAACTTTGCCGGACGGTCCAGTTGCGGCAGTCCGTAACAGCACAGGCCCTTTCGGGAGGCCGCTTAAAATCGGTATGCATTACACAAAAGGCGGTTCCGGCCATGGGCCAAGCCCGACAACCCTCTACAGGACAAATGCTTTGAGGGGTACGAGGGGCAGTTAAGAGGGTGTTGACCTGTTTTTGGATGGCCTGGCGATGCCGCTGGCGCAAGGCGGGATTATGAAAAAAGCAAAAACCGGAACTATCCAACATGGCCCATAGCTGGCAACCTGGATGAGTACAAAAGTCCTTATCAGAAGTGGCCCCAGCGTGATTGCGATAATGGGCCATACAAAAGGGGCTGGCGCGGACAGGCCAACCCCGACAACCGCTAACGCCACAAATTTGTCTGGACGACCTGGGAAATGATTGCATGGTTATTACTCGTTTTGCCCCAGCGTCACGGCGCTTTTGAGCCTGGGCAGGGGCCGGGTTGTGCTGGCTGCAATAGCCCGAACCATCGTGCATGGCAACCTTGCGGCAATTTTCTTTCGCGCACGGCCTGAATGGTACTCGCCTGGTCAAAGCCTGCCTCCTTACTGCTTACTCTCCGGCTAACTTTCTACTTCACTGTTGTGTACTTTATTAAAATCTAAAATTCCCTATTGATTATACATCAGTTGTATGTAATAATACAATAGGTTTTAGAACATATTTTCTATTTTGTTAGTGATTAGAAGAATAGGAGAAGGGGCCATGAAATCCACCGATGCGGAAGGCATGCATTTTGGCGGCGGGTCTGAGCGGACCGGCTTCTGCCAGGTACCTAACTATTTCCTGGACTTTCAATTGATTACCTTTACTCACGCCGAGCTAAAGGTAATCCTCTATATCAACCGCCGCACCACCGGCTTTCAAAAGCGCTTTGACGCTATAAGCTATTCCCAGTTTGTTGGAGGGATATGTAGCAAGGACGGGCATAGGCTCGATTATGGCACTGGCCTTTCCCGCAAAAGCGTTCAGAAAGCCCTGGATAGCCTGGTCAGCAAGGGCGCAATCTTCCGCCACCCGCGCCGGGCCGCCAATGGAGCCTGCCTGCCCACCATCTACGAAATGAACCTGGACGGCAAGCCGTCCTACCAACCCGGCCCTGAGCCGGAGTCCGGTATTCAACCCGTTGCCGGGGTCATCGCCGGTACGGCCTTACCAACCTTACCGCCTATCGAAATAGAACCGGACCCTGAACCGGACACCGAACCGGACACCAATCCTGACCCTGAGCCGGATACCAGTACCGGAGGGAACACTGCGCCAGGTACGAGGTCAATTACATCTCGCATAATTGACACCGGGCCAGGTATGGCGAGTAGCTTAGAGGCGGATAGTAGCTACCGGGAGTCCAAAAAGTACACCGGGGGGTACGGCAATAACAACCAGGGGGTAGGGGTAAAAAGTTCCCCGACCTCCGGGGTAAAAAGTAGCCCCACAATAGACAGCGTAATACAAAATAAAGTTAAACAAAACACCAATCAAAGAGGTGATGACCTGCGCCAGGGAATTCTGGAAGCGGGGGTCTGGGACAGGCAAGCCGCCCGGTTAGCGGATATCGCCCGGGCAAACCACCGCGACCGCCATTACCTGGACGACTGGACGGCCTGGCTCA
>JAQBPB010000135.1 GCA_028287745.1 Chloroflexota bacterium | reverse complement strand
CGGCTTCAATCCGGCTCAAGTCTAGCAGGTTTGAAATCAGCCGGTTGAGCCGGTCGGTCTCCTGGTCAATAATCGTCTTATATTCAAGTTCTTCTTCCGGCTCGACTCCTTCGTCCTGTAGCCCGGCCAGGGCGGTCTTGATAGCGGTCAGGGGCGTGCGCAATTCGTGCGAAACCGAGGCCAGCAGGGCCGACTTTAGCCGGTCCGTCTCTTTAAGGCTGGCAACCTGGGTATTTTCGCGGATAAGCCGGGCATGCTCAACCGCCAGGGCCACCTGGTTTGCCAGGATTTCCAACCAGCGCCTGGCAGCCGGGTCAAAGAATTCTTCCGGACTGTTATCGCCGTCTTCGGCCGGTCCCAGTAACAGTGCCAGGACGCCCCGGCTTTCCTCGCCGTGCCCCAGGGGCAGGTAAGCCTGGCGCAGCCGCCCATCGGCCCGGTAGAGCGGTTCCTTTTTATTAAAGGCCGTTGAATTATTTCCGCCCGGAAGCCTTCCGGTGGCGGTGTTCCGGGCCGGGTAAAACTGGCCGCCGGTTCCAGTTGACCGGGCGCTTCTGGTTCGGTCAGGTAAATCGAAGCCGTCAGGGCATTTAAATTACCGGCCACCTCGCGGACCAACCGGTCCAAGATGGTTTCAGCCTGGCCCACGCTTAATACCGCCATGTTCAAATGGTTGAGGGCCGCGGTTTCTTCCTGGCGCAACCGGGCCTGGGTGGTCTGGTGGCGGGCCCTGGCCGCAATCTGGCTGGTAATTATCGAGGCCACCAGGAACCCGACCACCGATACTACCTCCTGAAAGGAATCAATATACAGCGTGTTAAAAGGCGGGATAAAAATAATCCAGGCAGACGAACCCCATGACCGGAACCGCGATGGCGGGCCACAGGCCAAACTGGACTGCGATTACCAGGACGATAAGGATAAAGACCAGCGAAACATTATAAAGATAATGCTCAAACCCGACCAGCCTGAGTACCAGGGTCGCCAGGGCTACCAGGGCCGTACCGGTTACCAGCCCCACTAATTCTTTATTTCTTCCGCCGGTTGGCCCTGGTTTCTGGTTAAACATTGCCGCTATTCCGGGTCCAATTAAAATTGCCTTCTACTGCTGTATAGAAGGCAATTTTAGCTCACTTTGTGATAGGCCGGGCGACCCCGTTTCGCCGCCAGTTAGGGTCCGGCGATAATCACGTTATGGGTATAAAGAATTTTCTCCGCGCCGTCCTGGGGTGAGAAAATTACAATTTCCAGCCTGCCAGGCGTGTTAGCGGGTGGCGCCGTAAAAGTCAGGTCCACTTCAAAGGGGCCGGGGATGGCGATATCGGGCCGGGCTACCAGGGTTGACCTCTGGGCCAGCACAGCGCCGCTGTTGGTCTTTAACCTGATTGTAATCGAGGCTTCAAAAGCCTGGCCGTTCTCGAAACCCTGCACTCGCAGGGGACTGCGGACGGTTGCGCCCGGTTGAATATTGGTGATTACAGCCGGTCTGCCCGCCAGCAGGTCGGAGTAGCGCCACTTGTAATAATGGCGGCCGACATTGCCCATTTCCACCTGATACTGGGCCGGGTTGGCCGGGGTATAGGTTAAAAGGCGGCGTTCAAAGGCCTGGAACATTACATCGCGTTCGACTCCGCCGACTTTAACTTTAACCCAGTAGGGGTCGGCAATCGGGTAGCCGGTGACATAGAGCCAGTTAAATAGCGGCTGGCGGTAAACAAAGGCCCCGTTTTGGTAGACTGTCCCGCCCCGGGTCAGAAAGTTCCAGAAAGCTCGCGGAATACCGTAATTCTGTTGAACCTGAATTACCTGGGTAGCCGGGTTGTTGCCGTACTGGGGGAAATTCGAAAATACCGGCGCCAGTCCCCTGGTTACATGGTCGCCCAGCTTCAGGGTCGAAGGTTTATTGTAAATGGATTGCAGGTCCGCATAGTAGGGGAAAGTATTTGTAGCGTCACCCGCAACGGCAATCCGGGCCGGGCTGGCATTGATAAACTTGGCGTTGCCGACCTGGACCTGCCCCAGAATCATCTCCCTGACCAGCAGGCCGTTGGTCACGTACCACTCGGTATTCTGGTTGGCGGCCGGGTCATTGATTTCCATGCGGGACTTGTCGAAATACTGGACCGAACGGTGCTGGCCGGAACTGTCTACATACCACTCCAACAGTTCACCGGTGAATGGCTCCGGACCCCAGACCCAGGAATAGTCCGCCCGGCCCTGCTGGACCGGGTAGTCAGTCCGTTCCCAGATTCTCTTAAAGGCCGGGCTGGCAAAGTCGGCCGCGCTTGCGGTCAACGTTGCCAGCATTAGCAGGACCAGGAGCATACTTAGCCTTAAAGACCATTTTGCGATAGCCATAAGTTTCCTTTCTGTGAGATTAGAATGACCCCAATACTCTGTAAAGTAAATTTTGTCGTTAAACCTGTTTCCAGGAAAGGCAGCCATCTTGCATTGTCATCCTGAGCGAAGTCGAAGGATGACATGGCTGGGAAATTGCCTTTCCTGGCAGTCGAGTAATGTGGCAAGTCTTGGTTTACAGAGTACTAATTATCAGATTACTTTTGTTGTCCGTTAAAAACTTGCTTTTGAAAGGGTTGTTTGAAGGAATACGGGCCAACCCATGTAAAAACCGTTGCGGTTTATTTTGAAGTATTATATTAACGCGGGTCTTTGACTGCATTCAGTTAAAACCGGTCCGGCGGTTTGCCAGGGTTCCCCAACGTTTAGCCAAAATTAAAGAAATCGCGTAAGGAGTAGACCTATTATGATTCTGGATCAATTCCGGTTGGATGGACAGGTCGCGCTTGTAACCGGTGGCAACCGGGGCCTGGGCCTGGGTATCGCGGCCGGTCTGGCCGAAGCTGGGGCCAACATTGTTTCTCTGCAGCGCTCGGCTGACGTGTCCGTTTTAGCCGGGAAGGTGGAGCGGTCCGGGAAAAGGTTGCTGCCGCTGGCCCTGGACCTGGCCGAGCCGCAGTCCGCCGGAAAAGCCCTGGAAGAAACCCTGCGGGAGTTTGGCCGGGTAGATATCCTGGTCAACAACGCCGGGATTCAGCGCCGTTCCCCTTCAACCGACTTTTCCCTGACCGATTGGGATGACGTTATCAACGTGAACCTGCGGGCGGTTTTCGCCTTCTGCCAGGTTTTCGGCCGGGAGATGGTCCGGCAGCAGCACGGAAAAATAATAAATATTTCCTCGGTGCTGGCCTTTCAGGGCGGCCTGACCGTACCGGCCTATGCCGCCAGTAAACACGCGGTGGCCGGTCTGACCAAGGCCCTGTGTAATGAGTGGGCCGGGCGCGGGGTAAACGTCAATGCTATTGCGCCTGGTTATATGGATACCGATATGAATGTCGCGCTGCTGGCCGACGCCCAGCGCAACCGCTCGATTAGCGAAAGGATTCCGGCCGGACGCTGGGGCCAACCGGCTGACCTGGCCGGGGCGGCCGTCTTTCTGGCTTCGGCCGCTTCAGACTATATGCACGGCCAGATGCTGGTTATCGATGGCGGCTGGCTGGCCCGCTAACCTGCCTGCCAAACTTTCCCCTGTACATTAACGGTGTTTGAGGCTAAATTTGCAAAACCCTTGCATTTCTTAGCCTATATTTAATTCCTGAATTATAAATACCAATTTCCAGGTAACATTTGAGTTTCATAATTACCTCGTAACAGGTTCCGCTACCTATCCGGTTTTGTTGTACCGTCCATCTTTCAACCCTACCGGCTGGCGGTAATAATCAATAAATTTAATCCTAAAAATAATGTCCTACAAATTAAAATACACTAACAGGGAAAAAGTTATTATGAGTGTTGTACAAGAATCACTTTAGAAAACTGTTCTGCATACAAAGTTAAGATTGTGGTCTTACACCGGCGCTGCGGCCGGGTTCTGGTGGAGGCGAACAGGGCCAGTTGTACAACTGCAGGGCGGCCTGCTACTTTCAAGCAAAAAGACCCAGGCCGTTCCGGACGGCCTGGGTCTTTTTGCTTGAAAGCTTATATTTTATAGCATCCAGGATGGGTATTTCTCTAGCCGACAAATTTCGCCGGAAGGCTCGTTATACTTTCGGTCCCGAGGACAGCAGCGATTTATACTCGGGATGCCGCCGGATATAGGTTGAGACAAACGAGCAAAGCGGTACTACCTGTAAGTGGTTTTCACGGGCGTAATCCAGGGCGGTTTTAATCAGCTTGTTAGCCACCCCCTGCCCGCCAATTGGCCGGGGCACGCCGGTATGGGTGAAGATCATCTGGTTACCGTTAATATGGTATTCTGCTACTCCGGTGTACCCGTTAATTTCCGTTTCGAACCGCTGCTCGTCTTTATTATTTTCGACTTTTATGGTTTCGGTATCAATAAATTCCATTTTTATTCCTTCTATTTAAGCTGGCTTTTTTAATTTTACTACGTTCTTTCCGAAAAAGCTTAATCAAGCCATCTGTACTACTAATTGCACAAGTCAGGCCAATAATGCCCGGCTCCGCTTAAGGCTTACGGTTGTTCTAGCCTGTCGAAACGTTCTAAAGGCCAGTTCAAACTAAACGCACCATGGCCTG
>JAQBPB010000088.1 GCA_028287745.1 Chloroflexota bacterium | reverse complement strand
AAGCCGCGCTGGAAGGCGGCATCCCGGAAAAACTCGGCTTGCAAAAAAGAGCCGTAGCGGTCGCGAACTGCCGTAACATCGGCAAAGCCGATATGGTCCTCAACTCGGCCACCCCGAAAATCGAGGTGGACCCGGAAACCTATGAAGTGCGGGCGGACGGCGAACTGCTGACCTGCGAACCGGCTACTAGCCTGCCGATGGCCCAGCGTTATTTCTTATTTTAGGATAGATAAGTTTTTGGAAAGATAAGGTTAAGGTATTCACTTATGGCACAAACCGAATTGAACCGGGCTTTCCGGGTTGGCATAGCCGGGCCGGTCGGCAGTGGTAAGACCGCCCTGGTGGACCGCCTGAGTAAGCATCTCTGGCCGCGCTACAACCTGGCGGTAGTCACCAACGACATTTATACCCGGGAAGACGCTGAATTTCTTTTAAGGCAGGGCACCTTACCCCTGGAACGGGTGCGCGGAGTGGAAACCGGCGGCTGTCCCCATGCCGCTATCCGGGAAGATGCTTCGATGAACCTGGAAGCAATTGCCGACCTGGAAGAAAGTCTACCCGGTCTGGAATTGCTCTTTGTCGAGAGCGGCGGCGATAACCTGGCCGCCGCTTTCAGCCCGGAACTGGTTGATGTTTTCATCTACGTGATTGATGTGGCCGGGGGTGACAAGATTCCTCGCAAGGGCGGTCCCGGCATTACGCGTTCGGACTTGCTGTTAATCAACAAGATTGACCTGGCCCCCTTTGTCGGCGCGTCCCTGGAAGTTATGGACCGGGATGCCCGCTTGATGCGCCAGGACAGGCCCTTCTTGTTTACCAACTTGAAAGATGAAACCGGCCTGGACCGGGTTATCGAATGGCTGGAAAAAGAAATTGCCGTTCCGGCCGGACAGAGGCGCACCCTGATTGATATACATTCGCCCTTTTCGATGGAACCGCATTCCCACTCTCACGGACATTCGCACTCTCATTCCAACGGATAATCTGTAAGAATCCTGCTTGAGAAACTAATGCCGCCCGGCACTAGTTTCTCAAGGCATATTCATTCTTCCTTGCACCCACCACCGATTTAACCTTGTTTATAATTTCCTGGTTGGTTGCCCGGAATTTTATCAGGGCCCCGGCAACTTCCCGGGAGATTACCGGGTTTACCCGTTGAGCCGTATAAATCACGATAGGCACCTCCGGGTTAGTAGTTTGTTTTAAAAAAGGAATTAAATCCAATCCCGAACCATCCGGTAAGTTTATGTCCAGCAAGATCAGGTCAAACTTATCGTTGGTCAGTTTATCTTTAGCTTCAGCCAGGGTAGTCGATTCAAAAACCGTTGCTTCCCCATCCAGCATCATCGACATCACCTGGACTAAATTTCTGTTATCTTCAACATACAGAACCCGGGGTAAGGTTGAATTTTGCCGGGAAAGCACCACCGCCCTGTTTATAGCCGAAAGAAGGTGGACCTGGTCTAGTGGCTTTTCAAGCAAGTCCACCACTTTCAGGTCATCCTTAGCCGCCACCTGCCACATATTTTCTGTATTAGCCGAAACTATTACCACCGGCAAATTTTGAGTGGCTGGCTGCTGGCGCAACTCGCGGAGTAGTGAAATACCGTCCAATCTAAGGTCCAGGGTCATTACATCATAGCGATACCGGCTCAATATTTCTTTAGCCTGGGCGGCATCAAAGACAATATCAGTGATAAACCCGTTAATCTCGAATAAATTTCGCATCACAGTGGCGATATCCGGGTCGTCTTCACAAATCAGGATACGCGGTTCCTTTGACATTGGGCCGGAATCGGTGATAATTGGCTGATGCACTACCCATTTAGGCAACTCAAAGTAAAAAGTTGTACCTCCTCCGGGGGTAGTATTAAACCCTATATGCCCTCCCTGCGCTTCCACAATAGTCTTGGTAATCGAAAGGCCCAACCCGGTCCCGCCTTTCAGCCGCTGGTCCGAGCTATCCGCCTGGGCGAATTTCTGGAAAATACGGTCCTTGAAATCATCCGGAATCCCCGGGCCACGGTCTATAACGTTAACCCGTACGGTGTCTCTTAGAGCCTCCACCAGAATACTGACATTCTCCCCCGAGGGAGAAAACTTGGCTGAGTTACTTAGCAAATTGGTCAGGACCTGGATAAGGCGGTCACTATCAGCCATAACTTTTAACTCAGTAACGGCCTTTTCTAACTTTATTTTGACGCCCATTTGCTCGGCATAGGACCGGTTAGCATCTATGGCCTGGTTTATTATTGGTCCAAGTTCGACCGGCATAATATTGAATACCATTTTACCCGACTCTATTTTTTCAATGTCGAGAATATCGTTTATCAGCCGGACCAGGCGTTCGCTATTCTTGTAAGCGATTTCGATCATGGCTTTTACCTGGGGTGCTATTTCCCCGGCCACTCCGCCTACTACCAGGCCAAGTGAACCTCTGATTGAGGTTAAAGGTGTCCTGAGTTCATGGCTGACCATTGAAATGAATTCACTTTGGACCCGCTCAAGTTCTTTACGTTCGGTTATATCGCGGACAACAGCCACCCGAGCAGCCTGGTTCTTATAGATCAAATTAGCCCCGCGAATTTCCAGGGCAATCTGGGAACCATCTTTTTTAAGGCCTATAACTTCGTAAGGTAACTGGTATTCTTTCATGCTATTTTGCCGGACCTGTTCATGCATCCCGGGGACCAACAGGGAATAGGGATCTTTACCAATCAATTCCACAAGCTCGTAACCGAGTATTTCTGCCAGAGCCTGGTTGACTTCAATTATCATCCCATTCGTCATAATACAAATGCCCTCAAAGGCGGCATAGGAAAGCGCCTTAAAGCGGTCTTCAACTTCTTTTCGGAAAGTAATGTCAGTAAAGGAACTCACTACCTGGTAAGGATATTTACCACCGGGATTGAACATGGGTTGAGAGTTAACCAGGAGCCACTGCAAGATGTTTTCTTCACTATGAATACCCAATACTACATTCGATACCGGCTGGCCGGTCTGCAAGGCAACCATGGCCGGTTGCAATTCTAATGGAAATGGTTTCCCATCCTCATATATTATTTTCGAACTGGCCACCAGAAACCTCTGCCCCTTATTATAAGGCCCGGTTAAATTAAAAATTTTCCCGCCCTCGGCGTTGAAAGTTACTATCTGCCCGGCGTCATCCTGCACGATAATGCCCTCGCGCATAACTTCGACCAGGGTTCGGTAGCGGGCTTCGCTTTCCAACCAGGCCCGTTCGGCCACATTTTTTTCTCTTAAAGTGTAGTTTAATTCCAGGTTGTTCAGTTCATTTTGAACAATAAGCGCCAGGTCCTGAAAAGTATTCAGAAGTGTCTGGTCCAATTTGCGGGGTTTATCGTCAAGCAGGCAAAGGGTGCCTACCTTATACCCTTCAGGAGTAGCTAACGGATACCCGGCATAAAAGCGGAAGTTAGGTGCGCCAATTACATACGGGTTGTCACAAAAACGGTCATCCAGCAAAGTATCTTCGATGATTAATGGTGTTTCCTGCAGGATAGTATAACTGCAAAAAGAAACATCCCGGCCGGTTTCCCGCATTTCTAATCCAAAACAAGACTTAAACCACTGCCGGTCATTATCAACCAGGTTGATTACAGCATATGGTACTTGGAAAATATTTGAAGCTAGCCTGGTGAGCCGGTCGAAACGCTCTTCAAAGCCGGTATCAAGAATGCGTAATGAATGTAAAGCATTAATTCTCTGGCGTTCGTCTGCCGGTAATTCAGGGATCTTCAACCTACCATAGCTCCTTGTCCACTTTTAATGTTTCTTATATATCATACATTGAATCTATTATTTTGCCCTGTCAATTAATAATGGTAACAGGTAAACATTAAGATAAGCATTACTAAAGCCAATTTACTTAATTACCGGCGCATCTTTTAACATTTTTGCCATAAGTAATAGCAGCCCGGCATCCCCGGCAAACATTTAAACTTTCACATAAATTTCCAATTTGGAATAAATCCTGGCACTTTATAATGAATCAGGTAAGCAAATTAAACGAGAGGCGACCAAAAATACCGGGGAGCGCTCTCACTGTTAAAAAACTTTTAAAATAAATACCTGTTTGACCCTCTTTGGTTCGGAAGGCAGGGCTATCTGAACAAAGGTAGAGAAAGGCCAGAATTTATCAATGAAACCCGAAAATAATGGCCCGGTAGTGGACATCGTGCTGCCGGTGCACAACGAAGAAGCTCAGTTAACCCGGAGTGTTATAACTTTAAGGCAGCATTTGCTGGAGAACTTCCCCTTTAGCTGGCGCATTACCATTGCCAACCATGCCAGCACCGACCGGACCGGGCAGATTGCCCGGGAATTGGAACAAAACTATCCCGGCCAGGTTACCGCCCTGCACCTGGATAGAAAAGGGCGCGGGCGAGCCTTGCGCTATGCCTGGGCCTGTAGCGATGCCCCGGTTGTTGCCTATATGGATGTGGATTTATCAACCAGGCTGGAGAGCCTGCTGCCGCTGGTAGCACCCCTGGTTAGCGGCCACAGTCTGATTGCTACCGGCACCAGCCTGGCCCGGGGCACCAGGATTAAGCGCCAGTTTAAACGTGAAGTTACCTCACGCGGATACAACCTGCTTATCCGGTTAATCTTCGGGCCGGTCTTCAGCGATGCGCAATGCGGGTTAAAAGCGGTGCGCAAAGAACTGGTCATGCCCATTTTGGCCCAGGTTGAAAATAATGAATGGTTCTTTGACAGCGAATTTCTACTGCTGGCTGTCCGAAACCGGATTAGAATTTTTGAAGTGCCGGTAGATTGGATCGAGGACCGCGATTCCGGGGTAAAGATTACTAAAACTATTATAGAAGGTCTTAAAGGCTTGTGGCGAATGCGCCTGAAATTCTGGCTGGGTGGCGGGTTGCTCCAGCAAGTTCCCGCCTCCCATGCCCTGACAACGCTCCAAAAAGCCGAAATTGCCGCTACCCGGCCCGGCCAGGAATTGGACCGGGCCGCCTGAACCCGGCAGCACAGGTAATAAAATTACCTGGAAGCACCCACGGTTACAGGAAATTAAACGCTTTCAATAGTAAAGGCCCTTAATTTTCAAATAAATTTTTCAGGGCACAATCAAAAGTAAAAAAAGCCAGGTTTATTAATGTTCCCGCGCCACGTAACGGGCGGCATAACCCCGCAATTTTAAAATATTTCTTTGCAATTTAAACCGCAAAATCCTGCCTTCTGGTTTGAGCCGGATGTTATTAGTTGTTATACTTCTTTCAAAGTCCTATTGCTCATTCCTGCCCATATAGGCACTTCCAAGTTACCCTGCTTCAAATGGTAGCAAAGTTCTAACCGGACCCTCAAATAAAATTTGTGTGCCAACTGGCGGCTCCTTAAACTGCTCAAGGAGTACCGGCCTGCAAGTTGAAATACCGGGATGAAGCAAAAGCTATCTAAATTTGTGTAACTAATCATGCTCTACAAAGTACATTTACAGGAGATTAAAATGCCCAAAATGCGAACTCTTTCGCTTGATGATATTTTCGCGTTGGAAACGGTAGCCGATGCCCAGATCAGCCCTGATGGAAGTCAGGTAGCTTTTGTGGTTACGCGGTCTTACAGTGAGCCGGGTTTCAAAACCCCGGCAGCCAGCGTCTGGAGCGTTCCTTACGATGGTACGGATGCGCCCCGCCGCCTGACCTCCGGCAACCACGCCGACAACCACCCGCGCTGGAGTCCCGGCAGTCAGACCCTGGCTTTCCTTTCGGACCGGGAAAAGGCCGATGTCTTTCAAATTTATACAATCTCCCTTAATGGTGGCGAGGGGACTCGCCTGACCAACGCCAGAGGCGGGGTCAAATCATTCAAGTGGAGCCTGGATGGCAGCCAGTTGGCTTTTACCGCCGCCGAAGCCGCCGATGAAGCCGAAGAAGCCCGGCACAAGGTTCGGGATGACGCCGAGTACCTGGACCACGATTACAAATTCACCCGGCTCTGGGTGGTTGACGCAAAACCCGGCAGCGAACCTAAGGCGCTCACCCCGGCCGAATACCAGGTCCAGGATTTTGCCTGGTACGGCTCAGGCTGGGCCATCTTGCGCGGCCCCACGCCTCATCTTAACGATATGCGTAACTGGGACGTGATGACTATCCAGGAAAACGGCTCCAGCCAAATACTCGCCCGGGTAAAGTACAGCACCTTTGGGATTGAAGGCAGCGCAGACGGGAAATCCCTGGCCTGGATAAATAACGGGACCGACGCCGAAAGCTCCGCCAACGAATTGTGGGTCATCCACCACGGCGGCGCTCCCCGGTGTGTTACCCAGGATTACGCTGGCGGCATGTACTGGGCGGCCTGGTTGCCTGAAGGCAAAGCTCTTTTAACTATCGCCGTTGACAGCACTCAGACCCGGTTGGGCAAGGTTTCCCTGGAGAGCGGAGAAGTTGAAACCATTTCGCTTTCACGCATTCCGGCTGAATTAAATACCTGGCAATTTAAAGTTTCGGTCAGCCGCGATGAACAGCGCATGGTCGGTGTCCTGGAAGATGGCACTCATCCCGGCGATGTCTGGGCAATTGAACCCGGAAACGACTCCCGGCAGATTACTTTCTTCAATGAGAGGCTGTCTGAGATTAAGCTGGGTAAGACCGAAACCATCCGCTGGAATGCCCCGGACGGTCTGGAAATCGAAGGGGTGCTCATCTACCCCAGCGGTTATGAAGAGGGGAAACGCTACCCCCTGATAGCCGACATTCACGGCGGGCCGACCTGGTACTGGCTCAACCGCTTTATGGCTAACTGGCACGATTGGGGACAGTGGCTGGCCGCCAACGGCTATGCTGTCCTGCTACCCAACCCACGCGGTAGCGCCGGTCGGGGCCGGGACTTTGCCTGGACCAACCAGCGTAACTGGGGTGTAGGCGATTTTGATGATGTAATGAGCGGAGTAGATTACCTGATTGAACGCGGTATTGCCGACCCCGACCGCATGGGTATTGGCGGTTGGAGCTATGGCGGTTATATGACTTCCTGGGCCATCGGGCATACCGGCCGCTTCAAGGCGGCGATTGTTGGCGCCGGGGTCACCGACCTGCTCAGTTTCCAGGCTTCCGATATATCAAACTGGCTCCCGGAACAGCAATTCCTCAAGACCCCTTACGAGGACCTGGAAGTTTACCTGCGCTCTTCGCCTATAACCTATATCTCGAATGTAACGACCCCTACTCTTATCTTGCACGGCGCGAGTGACGAGCGGGTACGCCTGGGCCAGGGACGCGAGTTATATAACGGCTTGCGTTTGCTGAAGAAACCGGTCGAAATGGTGATTTACCCGAGAGAACCGCATGTTATCGGGGAATTACACCACCAGCGCGATTTGCTTACCCGGGTTGCCCGGTGGTTCAACCAGTACCTTCAGCCTGATATGGGCGAATAAACTCACTGTTCGCCTGACAGGGACAGGGACAGGTTAGAAAAGTAGCCCTTATTGGATATAAACCGTCTGATAAGGGCTATTCTTTTATGCTTACTTTTAGCCTTGCGGTTTACAAGTATCTATTAAATTTTCCCTTATACGATGTTTATTGGCTATTTGGTAGGAGGTCCTTGACTACCTGTTTTAAGGTATGAATGCTGATTGGCTTGGAAATTACGGACTTTATAATCGGGTTGGAAATTACTTCCCATGAGTCACCGGATAAAGCTATAACGGGGGGTGGTTGAGGTAGTGCGGCCAGGGCCGCTATAAATTCATTACCATTCATTACCGGCATGTTTATATCTGTGATTACCAGGTCGCTTGGGGTTTTCTTAAACGCCTCCAGTCCCTCCGCGCCGTTTGTTACCTGAATTACCTTGTAACCTAACATCTCCAAAAAGGTACTTAAAACTGACCGAATGTCAGCCTGGTCTTCCACGAATAAGATTGTTGAGTCCAATTGCCGCCCCTTGTATTTCAAAACTAGCCCTGGGTTACTAAAAGAAGTTAATCTGCCAGAGGATGATGGCTAAATTTAAAACAGGAATTACTTTGCTGGACATGGAGTAATAACTTCAGCCCAGGTTAAATCTATAATGTTTATTGAAGAGGGCTTAAACTTTTACCAGCCAAAAGGGATATTACAATAGTTTTAATATCCGTACGGTGATACTAACATAAAATTCACAACGGTAAAAGGCAATTCGAATAAAACATATATATTACGGTTTTGATCCAGGACACCGTATTCTGCTATTATAACCCGGTATTCCTCAAAACTTCCGTTACAAGGTCATAAAATTTCTGGTTATTTTCACAAATTACCAATTTTGTTTTCCTGAAAAGCGCTCCCGGCAGGCTTCCCTGCTCTCACCTGGCGGCGAGGCCCATTGGCCAGGCAGTTATTATGGGAATCAAAAGTCTTTTACTTTCTACAAGCCCTGAAAAGATTCCGCAGGCGGGCTTTAGGCTGGCCTTTTAACCCACCCAACCAGGTCCAGTGGCTGCCAATAACACCGTTAATAACTGCTACATTGATGAAAAACTGGTACAATCATTTACAGGACACCCAACGCTCAAAGACGGAAACATTAAAGATTTACTTGTCCGTCTGAATGGGGGATGGTTTTGCCGGTTACTCAAATCGGTTGTTCACGCGAAAACTAACAGCTTATTTAGTAGTTCCAAAATATAAACTCAACCGGTTACTTCTTAGGGTTGCAACTGAAAAGTAGCCCGGTTCAAAGCGGTTGCTCATTTTGAACCTGACATAAAGGAGTACCTTATAGAAATGGCAGTTGTAGATACGGAAGATGGTTATAACCCAGCCGGCGGAAGCCAGGCAAAATTTTTCTTGAGTGCCTTTGGTGATGAAATTGCCGAAGATTTTGATACCCAGCTCGAAATTTTAGAAAAAGAAAATATCCACTTTGTAGAACTGCGCGGGGCCTGGGGCAAGAATGTCGCGAACTTTGATGAAGCCGACCTGGCCCGGATTGAACAGGCCTTGAAAAGCCGGGGCATCAAAGTCTCCGCTATCGGTTCTCCCGTAGGTAAGATAAAAATCACCGGCCCGTTCGAACCAGAACTCCGGCGGCTGGAGCGCATTATCGAAATCGCCCGGCGCCTTGAGACACCTTATATCCGCATGTTTTCCTTCTTCATCCCGGCAGATGAAGGTGAAGCGGCTTTCGCCAGGCACCGCCCGGAAGTCATCCGGCGCTTAAAAGAGTTTGTTAAGCTGGCCGAAAAGCACGATGTCATCCTCCTGCACGAAAATGAAAAGGAAATTTACGGTGACACCGCTGAGCACTGCCTGGACATACTCAGTTCGGTCAATTCCCCTAATTTCCGGATGACCTTTGACCCGGCCAACTTCGTCCAGTGCAACATCCAGCCCTTCAGGGAAGCCTTCCCCAAATTAGAGCAATTTATTACTTACATCCATATAAAAGATGCCTTTTTCAAGGACGGCCGGGTAGTCGTGGCCGGGGCCGGTGATGGCGAAGTAGCAGCTTTGCTGCAAGCCCTTTCGGACAAAGGCTACCAGGGGTTTGTTTCGCTGGAGCCCCATTTGAGCGCCAGCGGCACCTTTAGCGGGTTTAGCGGCCCTGAACTTTTCCACGAAGCGGTAACAGCCCTTAATAGCATCCTGAAAAAAGTTAATCCGGAGGTAATCAATGCTTTCTAGATCGGTTGGATTCGGGATAGTCGGCTGCGGGGTAATCGCTCCGACCCATTGCGACGCGATTAAAGACGTACCGGGCGCTGAACTGGTTGCGGTCCTCGATATTGACCCGGAACGGGCCAGGAGTATTGGCGAACGCTACGGCGTGCCTTATTTCACCAACCAGGCCGAATTCCTGGCCCAACCGGGCCTGGACGTGGTAAATATCCTGCTGCCAAGCGGCTTTCACGCGACTGTAGGTAGCGCAGCCGCCCAGGCCGGTAAGCACGTTCTGGTGGAAAAACCCATTGATGTAACCGTTGAATCGGCCCTGAAGTTAATTGAAGCTTGCGAAGCCGCCGGGGTAAAACTGGGAGTAATCAGCCAGCACCGCTTTGCTCCGGAAGTGATAAAAGTTAAAAAGGCGGTTGAGGCCGGTGAGTTTGGCCCACTGGTGCTGGGCGAAGCCAGTATCAAGTGGTACCGGACCCAGAAATATTATGAAAGCGGTAACTGGCGCGGCACCAAAGCCCTGGATGGCGGCGGCGCCTTGATGAACCAGGGAGTCCATTACATTGACCTGCTGCAATGGATTATGGGCCCGGTCGAGTCCATCAAGGCCGAGGTCCAAACCCGTACTCACCAGATCGAAGTCGAAGACCTGGCGGTAGCAGTCCTGCGCTTTGCCAACGGGGCGCTGGGCTCCATCACCGGCAGCACCTCGATCTTCCCTGGCCTGCCGGAAAAACTGGAAATTCACGGGCAGGACGCCACCGCCCTGATCGAAGCGGATGTCCTGAAGGGTTTCTACAACCGGGCCAACCTGGGAGAAGTTGGTAATTACGGAACAAAGCAAACTATCTCCGACAAGAATGATGGAAAAGGACCGGGCGGCGCAGCCAGTCCAACCTCTATTGGTCACAGCCTGCACACGGCCCAGGTCGCCGATTTCGTTGCCGCCATCCAGGAAAATCGCGACCCGGCCATCACCGGGCGGGACGCTTTGCGCCCTCTCGAAATCATCCTGGCAATTTATCGTTCCGCGGCTGAAAACCGCGAAGTTAAGCTGAGCGAGGAATTCAGTAATAGCCGCTAAACCGCTTCCTGCCATCGCTTAAATCAAAGGCAATATTTGACAATTTACCCGACTAACAGGAAAGGCAACTTCCCAGCTATGTAATCCTGAGTACTTTGTAAACCACAACCTGCCACACTTCTGCCTAATATTAAGAGGTTGCCACCTTGCCATGTCATTCCGAGCGTAATCTAGGAATCCGGGTACCCCCCTGGGTGCCATTGGCGTTTAGCACCCAAACCGATTTTGGTTCAAGACAGGGTGAAATTCAGGTCAGTTTCCGCCTTAGCGGCCGGGCGCCTGGTAGCGTGTCCTGCGCTGGCAGAGCATTATTTAACTTACAAAAGTCATCCGTAATACCTTCCAACCTGCTGCCGGGCAAGATTATCCCCGCTAAATTCCGCAGTTTGGCCTTTTTGCAATTACCCTTAAATCTAAACTGCCTCAACCGGTCATTTTCACATTAAAAGGTATTAAAATAGTTCGCGCAGCGGCCCTGAATCAGTGTAAAATAGGGCCGATAAAACTAATTCCAAAAAATAGATTTTTCAAAAAAAACAAAGGGGTTGCGATGAGCTACTTTTTAGGTATCGACCTGGGTACGACCGGCGCAAGAGCAATTATCGTGGACGGTACGGACGGACGAGTAGTCGCGGGGGCGACCAGTGAATTTCCCCTGGACGCGCCGCGCCCGCTCTGGGCCGAGCAAAACCCGGAGGACTGGTGGAACGGCACCGTCGAGGCGGTCCAGGGAGCCTTACAGCAAGCTCGCCAGGAGATTGGCACCGGGTTTGAGGTTGCTTCTATCGGGTTGTCGGGACAGATGCACGGCACCGTCCTGCTGGACGAGGCCGGAGAAGTAGTCGGACCGGCGTTGATCTGGGCCGATGGGCGGACCCAGGCCCAGTGCGACTTTATCACCGAAACAGTTGGAGCCGAACACCTTATTGAACTGACCGCCAATCCGGCCCTGGTCGGGTTCAGCGCCCCTAAACTGCTCTGGATTCGCGAACACCGCCCGGAGCAATGGAAACGCGCCCGCAAATTCCTGCTACCAAAAGACTTTATCCGTTACCGCCTGACCGGCGAATACGCCAGCGAAGTTTCGGATGCCAGCGGCACCCTGCTTTTCGATGTGGCCGGGCGGCGCTGGTCGGCGGAAATGTTGCAGCTGCTAGAACTTGACCCATCCCTGTTACCGGCGGTCTACGAATCACAAGAAGTCAGCGGCCGGGTCCATAACCAGGCTGCCGCGCAGTTAGGCTTGAAAGCCGGTACCCCGGTTGTCGGCGGCGGTGGCGACCAGGCTGCCGGGGCAGTCGGTAACGGTATCGTCCGGCCCGGCCTGGTAAGCAGCACCATTGGTTCCAGCGGCGTAGTCTTTGCTTATGCCGAAGCACCGGCCCGCGATACCGGCGGGCGGGTCCACACTTTCTGCCACGCCGTACCGGGTGCCTGGCATGTCATGGGCGTCACCCAGGGCGCGGGCTTATCGCTGCGCTGGTTCCGCGATGAAGTGGCCGGTCCCCTTGAAACAGCCGCAGCCCAGGCGGCCGGAAAGGACATTTACGCGGTCCTGACCGAAACCGCCGCCAGCGCCCCGGTCGGTAGCGACGGGCTGCTCTTCCTGCCCTACCTGATGGGCGAGCGCACCCCTATTTTGGACCCGCAGGCCCGGGGCGTCTGGTTCGGCCTGACCGCCGCCCATCACCGTTCGCACATGACCCGTTCCGTGCTGGAAGGGGTAGCTTACAGCCTGAAAGACTCGCTGGAAATTCTGCTGGAAATGGGCGTTTCGGTTGCGGAAATTCGGGCCAGCGGCGGCGGCGGCAAAAGCCCGCTCTGGCGGCAAATCCAGGCCGATACTTTCAACCGCGAAGTGGTTACAGTCAATGCCAGCGAAGGTCCGGCCTATGGGGCCGCCCTCCTGGCCGGAGTGGGAGCCGGGTTCTGGCCTTCGGTCGCGGCGGCCTGTGAAGCGACAATTAAGGTCACTTCCTCAACCAGCCCGGACCCCGCGGCTGCCCGGGTCTACGCAAAGTATTTTCCGATCTATAACGAACTTTACGCCCGCTTGAAAACGCTCTATCCGAAGCTGGCCTAAAAGTTTCACCGGCCCTTTTGGTTTACCGGGTTTCAGCCGTTACTGCGGTCGCGGATTGAAACCGGGTACACCCAAAAGGGCCTGGCAACCCCCTGTTTAACCAACCCCTTTCTAAAGTTCCTGAATGTACGCACTGTTGGCCTGGATAGTAGGCAGAGAAATATAGGCGCTGAGTGACCCGCCCGGGCCTACTTTTAAAATAAAGGCGCATCGCCAGGTTTAGATTATTCACCCCCATTAATACTTCTGGTTTATACTCGCCCTCGGCCAGCAGTCAAATTTAAACTGAATACCAGGCCCTTAAGTGAAATTGGCCCTGACAGGATTTTTATTGGCTGAAATAATTTTCAGTATAGCCTGGTTTGTTGATTGAAAGCCGTGTTATAATAGGTCTTGCCTTTCAGAATGTCGGTTAATCAAACCTGATTATTGATAAAGACGGCAATTGGATGGTAATACAGGAACATTACCCACAAAGGAGTGGCGAATAAATGACAAATTATCCCACCCAGGTCAGTATCCGCGAAGTTGGGCCGCGAGACGGCCTCCAGAATGAAGCGGGCTGGGTGCCTACCGGACAAAAAATAGCTTTAATCAATGCCCTGGCTAATACCGGGCTTAAACGGATTGAAGCGGTTTCGTTTGTCCATCCCAAAGCAATCCCCCAGATGCGGGATGCCGCTGAAGTTATTGCCGGAATTGAACGCGTGCCGGGTGTAAATTACAGCGCGATTGTCCCAAACGCCGCCGGGGCCAGGCGAGCCGTTGCCGCCGCAATGGACGAAGTTGAGATATTTCTTTCAGCCAGTGAAAGCCACAACCGCAAGAACGTCCGGATGTCGGTGGCCGAGTCACTGGCAGCGGCCCAGGAAATAGCCCAGATTCTAGGCGAAGCTAAAATGCCCTTTGACGCGGTTATTTCAACCGCCTTTGGCTGCCCCTACGAAGGGGATGTACCGGTCGAACGGGTAATGTGGGTGGCCGAGAAGCTTTTGGAATTAACTCCCACGCCGGTCCGGATCACCCTGGGCGATACGACCGGCATGGCAAACCCGGTCCTGGTTGACCGGATAACCGGCGAGTTTCAGGCCCGGTTTCCCGGCCGGACACTCTCATTACACTTTCACAACACGCGGGGTTCCGGTTTAGCCAACGTGCTGGCCGGGTTGCAAAGAGGCGTTACCCACTATGACTCGTCACTGGGCGGTCTGGGCGGCTGTCCCTACGCTCCCGGCGCGACCGGCAATATCACCACCGAAGACCTGGTGAACATGCTGCACGATATGGGCATATCTACGGGCATTGACCTTGAGAAATTACTTGAATGTGCCCGGTTAGCCCAGGACTATGTCGGCCACGAATTGCCCGGCCAGGTCCTTAAAGCTGGCCCCCGTACCCGGCTGGCGCCTTTTTAGGGGAAGAAGTCAGTAGTCAGTGGGTAAATGCCGGTAAACCGGTATGAGTAATAAGTGGGTAGGGACGGTAGAAAGAAGTCAGTGTAGAAATCAGGAAACAGGTTTTGGGCCAACATCATACTCGTTCCCAACTGACCTCCTACTACTAACTCCCAAATTTTTTAATCAAAAGTAGAAAGTGAGTCGCCTGTAGTATGCGCGATTTAGCCAATACCGCCCTGGATACCGCCCGGCAGAAGGGCGCAACTTATGCCGATATCCGGTTTGTCACCGACCGCAGCCGGAACGTCAACGTCAAAAACGGTAAGGTTGAAGCCCTCTCCAATAACGAGAGCCAGGGCTTCGGCGTGCGTGTGATTGTCAACGGGGCCTGGGGCTTTAGCAGCAGCAGCCTGGTCACCCGCGCCGAAGTCGAAAGAGTCACCGCCGAAGCGGTCCAGATTGCTCGCGCCTCGGCCTCGGTCTTTCGAAAGCCGGTCCAGTTAGGCCAGCCGATTTCAATCCAGGACCGCTATGTCACCCCGGCCGAAATTGACGTGTTCAGCGTTTCCCTGGATGACCAGATTAAGATTTTGCTTGAGGCCGACGCCGAAATGCGCCGGGTCGAAGGTATTCGGGTCGCTAACAGCTCTATCAGCACCCAGAAGACCAGTAAAATCTTCGCCAGCAGCGAAGGCAGCTATATCGAACAGGAACTTAGCGAAGCGGGCGGCGGCATCGAAGTCTTTGCGGTTAACGAAGACGGTGTCCAGAAACGCAGCTATCCGAACGCTTTTGGCGGCGGCTGGGAGACCGGCGGTTTTGAATACATTACCCGGCTGAACCTGCCCGGCCAGGCCCAGCGCATTGCCCAGGAAGCAATTCAACTTCTGACCGCGCCGGTCTGCCCGGCCAACACGACCAACCTGGTCCTGGGCAGCAGCCAGGTCGCCTTACAGGTCCACGAAAGCTGCGGCCACCCGGTCGAACTTGACCGGGTAATGGGTATGGAAGCCAGCTTTGCCGGGACCAGTTTCCTGACTACCGAAAAACAGGGCAACTTCCGTTACGGCTCCGACCTGGTAAATGTCTATGCCGACGCCACCGTACCGCGCGGCCTGGGTACTTTTGGCTATGACGATGAAGGCGTCCCGGCCCAGCGGACCCCGCTTATCCTGAACGGCATCTTCAAAGACTATATTACCGACCGCGAAACAGCGGCCACCCTGGGCCAGCAGTCCAATGGCACCAGCCGGGCCGATGGCTGGAACCGCATACCGATGATCCGCATGACCAATATAAACCTTGAACCGGGCGACGCGGGCAGCCTGGAAGATATTATCGCCGCGACCAACGAAGGTATCTATATGGATACCAACAAAAGCTGGAGCATTGACGACAAGCGTCTGAACTTCCAGTTTGGCCTTGAAGCGGCCTGGGAAATCAAAAACGGCCGCCTCGGCCAACTGTACCGCAACCCTGCCTACACCGGCATGACCCCTAAATTCTGGGGCAGTTGCGATGCCATCGGCAGCCGGGACCACTGGACCGTCTGGGGTGTGCCAAATTGCGGCAAGGGCGAACCGATGCAGGGCATGCACGTCGGTCATGGCGCGGCTCCGGCCCGCTTCAAAAATATCAAAATCTTTGGGGCCTGAGTGCTATCTAAAGCACGATTTGCTTAACGTAGTACTGCGTGCAGTTTTCCAGGAATGTAGACTAAATCTTTGGAAAGTGAAAAAAATGTCGGAAATATTGGGACGCGACAAAATTATAAAGTTATTACAGCACGGGCTGGGGTTTGCGACCGCCGACCAGACCGAAATAACTTTCAGCGGCTCGCGCAATAGTCTAACCCGTTTCGCCAACAATTACATTCACCAGAACGTCAATGAAAGTAACACTACCATCCGGGTCCGGTCAATCTTCGGCCAGAAAATCGGCTCAGCCAGCACCAACCGGCTGGACCTGGCGGCCCTCAAAGAAACTGTGGCAATGGCCGAGCAGTTGGCCCGCCTGCAAGTAGAGGACCCCGAATTCAAATCGCTGCCAGGCCCGGACGCAAACCAGGGCCAGTTTGACTATCCCGACCCGGACGAATCAACCTATTTCTCCGACCCGCAGTTGCGCGCCGATGGAGCCGGGGCGGTCTGCCGCCGGGCCATTGAAGCCGGGTTGACCGCTGCCGGGGCTTTTGAAACCCAGGGCAATGAAGATGCCGTGGTAAATTCGCTGGGAATTGCCAGCTATTACCGGGGAGCCAGCAGCCACCTCAATACGGTTGTGATGGGCGAAGCCGGGAGCGGCTGGGGCGAGCGGCTCAGTCCCCGGATTGGCGAGATTGATTACGAAGCGGTGGCCAAAGAAGCGGTTAACAAAGCCCTGCGCAGCCAGGCCCCTATCGCCCTTGACCCCGGAGAATACGAAGTTATCCTGGAAGAATACGCCGTAGCAGAAATGTTAAATTACATGTCCTATCTCGGCTTCGGGGCGCTGGCCTTGCAAGAGGAACGCACCTTTATGGACCTGGGCAAACAGATTATGAGCCCGCTGGTCAGCATTTATGACGATGGTAGAAACCCGGCCGGAATTATCGCCCCTTTTGACGCGGAAGGAGTTAACCGCCAGCGCGTGGACCTTATCGAACGTGGGGTCGCTAAAGCGGTCGTCTACGATAGCTATACTGCCAGCCGCGAACCGGGCAAGCGCAATACCGGCCATTCTTCCGGCGAACAGGGCGAGACCGGCCCGATTGCCCTGAATATGGTCATGGAACCGGGCGATAAGACTAAAGATGAAATGATCAAAAGTATTAAACGCGGTCTATGGGTCACGCGCTTTCATTATGTCAACCCCCTGGTTGCGGAAAAAGCGATCTTGACCGGTATGACCAGAGATGGTACCTTCTTGATTGAAAATGGCGAGATTACCCGCCCGGTCAAGAATTTCCGCTTCACCCAGAGTGCCGTGGAAGCGTTAAACGAGGTAGTGTCACTCAGCCGGGACCGGATGCTGCTACCTTCCTTCGCTTTCGGGAACCTGGTTCCGGCGATTCACTGCCGCCGGTTTACTTTTAATAGCGCCACCGAATTCTAGGCTCGCTTTTCAGACCTAGAGGGCAATTTTAATTAAGTCCGACTTCCGCCCGTTGTGCCGCAAATTTCCCGCAAAGGCCCGAGTGGCCCGCCGGCCGGAAGTCCTAACAAGGAAAAAGACGTGCTAACACAGGAATCCCTTTCACAAAAAGCCAGTAGCGCCGCCGTTCGCTGCATTGCTTGCGGACGAGAACATCCTTTTCAAGAGGCCAACGATACCTGCCTGTCTTGCGGAAGTTTGCTGGAAGTCCAGCATCCTTTAGAAACCCTAAAAGGCGTCATCACCCACAAGTGGATTGAAGAGCGCATGACTTCCCGGCAATTCCCGAACCGCAGCGGTGTCTGGCGCTGGCGGGAACTGGTCGCGCCTTTCCCGGATGAAGCCCTGGTAACCCGCCAGGAAGGTAACACCAACCTGTACGAAGACCGGCGGCTGGCCCGTTTCACCGGGGTGGACAACCTGTGGCTCAAGCACGAAGGTGAAAACCCGACCGGGTCCTTTAAGGACCGGGGTATGACCGTCGGTATCACCCACGCCAAGTGGATTGGCGCAAAGTATGTTGCCTGCGCTTCCAGCGGCAACACTTCCTCATCCCTGGCCGGGTACGCCGCCCGGGCCGGTCTACAGGCATTGACCTTTGTCCCGGCTGGGAAAGTTTCGCTGGGTAAACTGGCGCAGACCGTGGCCTATGGGGCGAAAACAATTCAAATCAGTGACGGCAGTTTTGACGAAGCCCTGAAACTGGTCCGCCAGGTTTCCAAAGAACGCGGTGTCTACCTGGTCAACTCGGTCAACCCCTTCCGGTTGGAAGGCCAGAAGACCATTATTTTCGAAGCCCTCGAACAGCTCAACTGGCAAATGCCCGACTGGATTGTGGTGCCGGGCGGTAACCTGGGTAACACCAGTGCCTTTGGCAAAGCCCTCTACGAACTGCGCGAACTGGGCCTTATCGGACCAAAACTGCCCCGGATTGCGGTTATCCAGGGCGAAGGCAGCGCGCCTTTCTATACCTATTACAAGAACGGCTTCAACGATTTCCAGGCGGTCTCCCCTGAAACCATCGCGACCGCAATCCGCATCGGCAACCCGGTAAACCTGCCAAAGGCCGTACGCGCTTTGAAATGGACCGACGGTATTGTTGAGCAAGTTAGCAATGCGGAAATAATGGCCGCCAAAGCCGAACTCGACCGCAGCGGCATCGGTGGCGAACCGGCCGCCGCCGCGACCCTGGCCGGCCTGAAGAAACTGACCGCCAGCGGCCAGATCAAACCGGGCGAAGGGGTAGTCGGTATATTGACCGGCCACATCCTGAAAGACACTGACAATATCATCCATTATCATTTTGATGAAGACAGCCAGGCGCCCGACGCTAACCGGCCCGTGGTAGTCAAGGCCAACCTGGCCGATGTCCTCAAAATTTTGGATGAAGCTTCCGGGACTGCGGAGTAGCCTTAAAAATGCTGATCCGGCCTTTGAGTCAGGAATTTATCTTGCCCCTGGCCGGGTTTCTAACCCGCCAGCGGCAAATCGAAACCGCTCTGGACCCGCGATTATGGATTGCCCCAGACCTGGAAGACCAGTATGTAAGCTGGTTAAATAAAATCGTGCCCGACCCGGACGAAAAAATCTGGCTAGCCCTGGATGATGACGCGCAAATCTATGGCGCGCTGGAAACCCGGGCCAAAACCCTGAGCCAGGATGACATCCGCCGGACATATCTAAGCCCGACCTATGGCCTTTTGCCAATGGGCATGATGGCGGTCGAACCGGGCTGCTGGTCCGATATTCTGCCGGCCCTGTGGGAAGTCGCCGCCGCCTGGTTCCAAAGGCGCAATGTCACCCAGCCCCAGGCCTGGCTCAACCTGTGCAACCGGGAAGCCCTGGCTGCCTGGGAAAAGCTCGGCTTCATTAACCTGATGGACCACGCGGTGGGGCCGGTGGCCGCCGCTACCTCGGCCGCCACCGCTCTGCCGGAAGGCTGGCGTTTGCGCCCGGCGACCTACCGCGACATTAAACATATTATTCCGCTTTTTATCGAAGAACTAAAATTCCACGCCGATTTACCTGGTGCCTACTGGGTGCAGCCCACTACCGATACCACCCGCCTGGCCCGGCGCGAAATCGAGATGTTTCTCAGTGGCGGTTCCGATTACCTTTACCTGCTGGCCGAACGCATCAGTGACGGCAAAATCGCCGGTTATATGAGCGCCAGCGCTTCGCCGCCCGTTGCCTGGAACCCCAACGCCCCTTTCTTGCCGCCCGACCGGGGAATTTTACAGGTCGCGATTGTCAGTACCGAGTTTCGCAACCTGGGCCTGGGCAATCATATGCTGGCTTACCTGCTGGACTGGTTTCACCGTCACGGCATGACCAGCGTCAGCCTTAGCTATGACCTGAGCAACCCACTTAGCGGCCCATTCTGGCGCAAACACAACTTTGTACCGCTGCGGCGAGCTATGGTCTATACTTTCCCAATATAGTAATAACCAGAATTCAGGGTAAATTTTAATTATCATAGGCATTTAATATTTTCCCGGCTCAAATCACGATGTGCATAGACAGCGCAAAAGAGCTTGTGATAATCTTAGCAAGTAATACTTGGACTTCCGGCAAATTTCTGATTGCCATTTAAATTTTATAAAGTTTGCTCAATGGAGAGTAAGACTAAGGAAGGAAGGTTTAAAATGCCTGAGAAGATTGACCGGAACCTATCCCTGGAATTGGTGCGCGTGACCGAAGCCGCCGCGATGGCCGCCGCCCGGTTGATGGGCCGGGGAGATAAGGACGCGGCCGATGGCGCAGCGGTGCAGGCCATGCGGGTCGCCCTTTCCAGTGTGGGAATGGACGGGATTGTAGTTATCGGGGAAGGTGAGAAAGACCAGGCCCCAATGCTCTATATCGGGGAAAGAATCGGGACCGGCGAGCCGCCCAAAGTGGATATCGCGGTTGACCCGATTGACGGCACCCGCCTGTTAGCCGGTGGGTTGCCCAACGCTATTTCGGTTGTGGCCCTCGCCGAAGAAGGTTCGCTCTACAACAGCCCTGGCATCTTCTACATGAACAAAATCGCCGTTGGGCCAAGCGCCAAAGGGGCGATTGACCTGGATAAATCGGTCGAGTGGAATATCAAAAGCGTGGCCCGGGCCAAGAAAATGGACGTGAACGAACTGACCGTGGTTATTTTGGAGCGGCCCCGCCACGATCAACTTATCCGCGAAGTACGCGAGGCCGGGGCGCGCATCAAGTTAATCACCGATGGGGACGTGGCCGGTTCCATAATGACCGCCCTGGACGACACCGGCGTAGATATCCTGATGGGTATCGGCGGCTCACCGGAAGCGGTAATCTCGGCCTGCGCCCTTAAATGTATCGGCGGCGATATGCAGTGCCGGTTGGTCGCCCGCGATGACACCGAAAAGGCAAAAGCGGCCGAGATGGGGGCCGACCTGACCAAGCTCTTTACGCTGGACGACCTATCCAGGGGCGATAATATCTTTGTCTCGCTGACCGGTATTACAAATGGCGAACTGGTAGATGGGGTGAAATACTTCGAGAATGGCCTGGAAACCCATTCCCTGGTCATGCGCAGCAAGTCCGGGACAGTCCGGGATGTCCGTGCCAGGCACCGGCTGGATAAACTCATGAGCTTTAGCGAAATTGAGTTTATGCACCACAGTTCCTAGAAGTTGTAGTAAAACCAGCCTTGAATTCCCTATACGGGCCGGTAACTGCTTGATAGTTACTTAACAGCATGATTTGTATGTGAGAAAGTTAAAAAAAAACCCCGTACAACCGGGGTTTTTTTTATTTCGTAATAGCTATCGAGAACTGGGCGTTTAACACACCGGGTTGCAGGTCAAGCGCCTGTAAAGTTGGCACCCGGCCAATCTGCTCTCCGGTCGTACAATCCCTGGCCTGGCCGACCGAAATCACCAGTTTATTAAGCTGGTCGGCTACGCTGTTATTGACCTGGTCCACCACGCCGCTTAAAACCCCGACCGGCAAGCCCAGCCCACCCAGTTTTGGATCTTCTTTAAGTTTGAGAGTCACCCGGTTGCCCCGGACCTCAACCGTGTTCTTAATAATAAAATCAAACTGGCGGCCCAGGGCGGTGACGCGGACATTGCTATCCAGGACCGAATTGGGATTGAATTGAACCACCACCTGTTTAACCTCAACCACTCCCAGGATTGATACCGGTTTTCTATTTAAAATAGCCGCTACTTCCCGGTTAACGTATTCCTGGCTTACCTGGGCGGTCAGGTCGGCTTTGCCGCTGGGTGGCGGTAAAGTCAGCGCGGTAGTATTGACCGGGACACCGGTAAAAAGCACCAGCCACAAAACTAGCAATAAAATAGTCAGGAGACTTCCGGCCACCATAAAGCCCAGGGCTTGCCACCAGACAATAACAGGCGTTTTCGGAGTATTCTGAGTTTGCATTGTTGGTGGTAAATTGTTCATTTTATCTTTCCTTTCGGTATCGCTTCAGGCTGGTATTACCCCTAAAATTTATCTTTTATATTTATTCTACCGGATATTGTCCTTACATTTTATGAAGTATAGCACCCTTTGGCAGGCTTTTTGCCAAACTGTTATAATATCTGTTGAACAAACCGGGGGCAGGTAACTTTGCCGGTTCCCCTTATTTTTGGAAAAGAAGTGGACAATGTCAGATCAGAACGAGGAACGATTACAAAAAGCCCTGGCGCGGGCCGGAATTGCCAGCCGAAGGGCCAGTGAAGAACTTATTTTGGCCGGTCGAGTAAAAATCAACGGCAAAGTTGTGACCGAGCTAGGTATAAAAATTGACCCAACCCAGGACCGGGTGACTGTGGACGATGAGCCGGTCCCGGTTAAAGTGAGCGCTGCTCCTCAGAAAATCTATCTGATGCTAAATAAACCGTCCGGCTACCTTTCTACCGTCAGTGACCCGCAGGGCCGGCCAACCATCATGGATCTGGTAGTCAGTGAAAAAGCTGGCCGGTTGTACCCGGTTGGCCGCCTGGACGCCGATACCGAGGGGCTGCTGCTGCTGACCAACGATGGCGCATTCTCAAATGCCTTGAGTCACCCACGCTTTGGGGTCGATAAGGAATATGTCGCCTTGCTGGACGGTATCATCGCCATGAAAGACCTTGACCGCTTGCGCAAGGGCGTAGCTATCCGGGTGGAAGACCCTGAAACCGGGGAACGGGTCGAGCATATTACCAAACCGGCCCGGGTAGATTTAATCCGGCACGAAGGCTCCAACAGCCTGGTGCGCTTTATCCTTAAAGAAGGCAAAAAACGCCAGATTCGCCTCATGGCCGATACCGTTGACCACCCGGTGGTGGAACTAAAACGGGTCCGGCTCGGCCCCGTAAAATTAGGCGACCTGGCTAGCGGGAAAACCCGCAATTTGTCCAAACAAGAAGTTAAAGAATTGCTGGATGCCTCCAAACCCCGCCCCGAAACGGCGGAAGCCACGGCCTCCTCTGGTGGACCAAAAGGGCGCGGTCGCGGAGCCCCGGCCACCCGCGTTGAACCTTTCAAGTCTCCGGTGAAATCGGGACGGCGGTTCGGCGAGCGGCGGTTTGGCGAAGAACCTTTTGGACAGACCGCTGGGCGGCGCGGCGCTGCTCCGACCAGGGGACCGCGTCCCGGATCGGGCCGGTTCGAGTCGGATGACGATACCAGGCCCACCGCACCCCGGCGCGGCCGCCCACCAGGCCAGAGCTTGCTGCCGGAAGATAACGACCGCCCGAATACCGGGCCGGGACGCGGGCGACCAGGACCGGACTTTGACCAGGCCCCCAGGGAACAGGGCCGGGGCAGACCTTCCCGTGATTTTGACCGTTCCGATAATGAGCAAGGGCGAGGCAGGCCATCTCGCGATTTCGAACGCTCAGAACGCCCGGCCCCGGACCAGAGTCGTGGCCGAACTGGCCGTGACTTCGAACGCTCAGCCCCGGACCAGGACAGGGGAAGACCCGGCCGCGATTTTGACCGGACCACACCTGACCAGGGCAGAGGTAGGCCTTCTCGGGATTTTGACCGGACCACACCTGATCAGGGTAGAGGTAGGCCTTCTCGGGATTTCGAACGCCCGGCGCCTGACCAGGGCAGAGGACGGCCCGGCCCGGCAGACCAGGGTCGTGGTAGACCTGCCCCCGCCTTTGACCGGCGAGCTAAATTCTCTTCTGAAGACGCCGATGAAGGACGCGGCTCTTCCCGGCCCGGCAAACCGGCCGGCCGGTTCAGCCCCAGCGGGCCTTCTTTCGGGGGAGTGCCGCCGTCCAAACGCGGCAAACATTCCAACCCTAACGGTTTCATTCCGGCAGCCGACCGTCCCGCCCCGACCCCGGGCCGTGGTGGTCCTTCCGGAACACCCCGGAAACCGGCTGGAAACTCGGCCCCCGATCGCGGCAACGGCCCGGCTAGAAATAGACCGTCCGGACCACGCCCGGAAGGGCCGGGACGCGGCAGGCGCGATTAGGTTTTAGAAGCACAATTTTTTTACTTCTGGACTTTAGATTAGGAAGAAACGGGTACCGGGCAGAATGGCCGAATTGGCAGGCATTAAAGCACTGAACACACAAAAAAATCGTTTGTTAATTGCAATTGATGGGACCGCCGGGGCAGGTAAAACTACCATCGGCCAGATGCTATCGGCCAGGTTAAACCTGAACTACCTGGACACCGGGGCCATGTACCGGGCGGTCACCCTGCTGGCCCTTCAAAAAGGGGTATCGCTGGCTCCGCCCGACGAAGCCGGGTTGACCGAACTGGCCCGAACCCTTAATTTTGTATCGCGCAATGCTACCCCGGAAGAAGCGGTCGACCAGCGCCAGTACACCGTTCTGGTGGATGGCAGGGACGTCAGCGAAGATTTGCGTTCGCCGGTAGTGGAAAAGTGGGTGTCGGTGGTAGCAGCCGTACCCCGCGTCCGCTCGGAACTGGTCGAGCGGCAGCGTGAAATCAGCCTGAACGCCCCGGGCGGCATCATTATGATGGGCCGCGATATTGGCAGCGTGGTTTTACCCGGGGCCGACCTTAAAATCTATCTTGATGCCTCGCCGGAAGTCCGGGCCAAACGCCGCAGCAAGCAGTCCACCGACAAGACCCAGGAGGAAGCTCGCCAGAACCTGGAGAAACGTGACCGGGTAGACAGCCAGCGCGCCGTTGCGCCCCTGGTGGTCGCTGACGGCGCGGTTGTCATTCATACCGACCACCTGACCCGCGAACAGGTTATGGAGCAAGTTGAAGCAGTGCTGGCCCCTTTGCTGGTCAAATAGTCCAAATAGGCCAAAATTAATCCAATAAAAAAGCGACCCTGGTCAGAGAGTCGCTTTTTTAATATAGGATAATTGGATTAGTGGTTCAAAGTGTTACGGATACCGTTGTCCTGGCGAGGAGCGCCATCGTTTATATCCAGTTTATCGTGGCGGTCACGGCCACCTAGCAGCCCGCCCAGGCCCGCCGCAGCGAGGCCCAGCAACAGGGCTAACAGGGCGCCCCAGGCACCATTCCGGGCCGCTTCGGTGGCCCGCTGTACGGTCGCCGGGTCAGTATTAACCGGGTTGGTGCCCGGGTTATTGACGGTGCTGGATACCGTATTGGTGAAACCCTGGAGGTTGAAACCAATAGCATTCAAGAAACCGCTCGCGCCGCTGCTGGCAAACCACAGCAACAAAGGCAGCGCTACGGCCCATACCAGGGCTCCGTTGATCCAACCGTTATCCTTACCGCGAACTCCGGCGGTGTGAGCCGCCACAAAGCCGCCGATAAAGAAAGCAATCAAGGCAGAAATAGCGGCCCAGATCGCGGCACCTGCTCCATAATTTCCCGCTCTGTCCGTAGCCGCTGCCGCCCCACCAGCCGGGTCCCCGGTCGCGGCGGTCAGGCCAACGGCTACCCCTAGAAGGCTCAAAACCAGCAGCGATGCCAGCGTAGCAACCAGACCGGCCAGGATAGGACCCCAGCGGACCCGGTCGCGCAAGCGCGGCGCATCATAAGTATTTACTTCGGTCTGATGAATCGGCGTGCTGGTAACGGTGCGAGGTACCGAAGGCGCATGTGTCTGGACCGGTGGGCTATAAACTGCCCCGGATGAAGCCGGAGTATACGACTGGGCCGGTTGAGAATTAGCATATTGGGCCTGATTATAGGCTGGATTTTGATTGGCAATTTCACGTACATATTGTTGATCGGCTCTAAATTGCGGATCAGACTGCGGATTCATATTTTTATCCCGCTCACTGCGCGGGTCAAAGGCTGGATTGAAAGACATTTCTTTACTCCCCAGTAGCTCACTGGCTACCCTTTTTTTACTTTAGTCCGGCAATTGTAACCGGTGTTATTCATTCAATTATTACTAAAGCATATTTAGTGCCACACTAATATTTAGCTTGCCTTGGCTACTATCAGTTGTTAAGGGTTTTTTTGCTCCGCTTCCTGGTGGTTATCAGGTTTTTAAGCCGGTTAAAATCCGGTAATTGCTGTAACCAAACCGCTAATTCTGCCGGTAACTCTTAAATACTTTTCTTCAAATAAAGCGCTGTTATAGGCATAATGCCAAAAAACTATATAATATATTTGTGACAAGTGCTTAATTGTTATTGACAGATAACAAAGATACCCCTATAATTCTCACAAGCTAAGAAAGTTTACAAATCAATGTAGCCGGTAAATTTCTAGCCATTCCGGGGTCCTCCAACCCTCAGCAATCATTAAACAAACACAACGTACGTCTATATTAACTTCTAAGCGAAGATTTTCCCCGGCAAAGACGTTCTGGGATAAATGCTAATTCGCTTCGGGTAGTTAACCAACAAAATAACCCAGTTTCCATTCTTGCAAAGCTGCAAGCCTCGCGAAATGTTCGCGCTCTGACCTCAAAGAAGATGTCATCTTAAAGTATTTTGGAAGCACCGTAGTCTGCCGGTTTTAAGGTCTGCCTGCCAGTATGTACAGCAAGTAGATATTTCTTAAGCCAGGATGCAGGCTCGTATTCGCATACCCTTTTTCCAGTTATGTTACTACTGACTGTGAGTAACAATTTGGGACAATAACAGCTTCACCCGGCTGTAGAGCCTGGGACAATAGCTGTTTATGGGAGGAAGATGATTAAATGAAAATGAATGCTAAGAGCATTGGAGAAGGCACCCAGCGCCAGGTAAAAAATTTACCGCTCGTTACCCGGTCTAACTTTAAAAGCCTTGAAGAAACAGAATCCGGCGCAAGCTGGTTCGCCGGTCTTGAAGACAGCCCGGTCGAACTGGTCGGCGAATGGGTTAACGATGGCGAGTCGCCGTTTAGCCCTTTTGGCCATGAACATGACGCCTGCGCCCTGATGAGTGTAGTAAACCGCACCGGCATCCCTACCCGCTCTAACCTTACCCGCACCCTGGACGGGCTGGTCAAGATGAGCCACCGGGCCGGTATGGTCGGAGGCGAAGGCGACGGCTGCGGCATCATGATTGATATTCCCCGGGCTTTCTGGCAGGAAAAACTGGCCCAGGCTGGCGAGGATGGCGAACTGGCTACCCGTACCGATTTCTGGGTCGGCCATGTCCTGGTCAAACGCGGTGCCCAGGCCGAACAGGTTATGGAGCAGGTCGCGGTTGAATTTGAACGCATCGGCTACAAAGTAGTCTATAACCAGCGTGGTGAAACGGTTACCGCCGCCCTCGGGCCGCAGGGTCAGGCCGAAGAACCTACATTCTGGCAGATCGCCGGTATTACCCGGCTGGGTGACGAGATGCCCGACCCGAACCGGGGCCTGTTCCACCTCCACCTGCGGATTGAAGCCAATTTCCCGCTCCAATTTGCTTCTCTTTCCTTCTACTCGGCAATCTACAAGCTGCGCGGTTCGCCGGTTGCCCTGGACCGGTACTATCCTGAACTGGGGAACCCGCTCCTGACTTCCGCCGCAACCCTGGGTCACAGCCGCTACTGTACCAATACCGTCTCAAGCTTCTTCCGGGTCCAGCCTTTCCCGGTGCTGGGACATAATGGCGAAATTAACACCGTCGGCCGCCTGCAGCAAGAATCGCGCATGTTAGGGGTCCAGTTACCCGAAGGCGGCAGCGACTCCCAGGACCTCAGCCGCCTGGTGGAAACCCTCACCCACGAATACGGCTACGGCCTGCTGGAAGCCCTGGAAATTGCCTTCCCGCCGATTGTCAACGAAATCAAACAATTAGAGCCAGACCTGCAAAATCTGTACGTCTTCCTGCGCCAGGCTTTCGGGCCGTTCGCCCAGGGCCCCGCCGGTATTATTGCCCGGCAGGATGCCGAATGTGTCTTTAGCGTTGACGCCCTCGGGCTGCGGCCCCTCTGGATGGGCCACCTCGAAGATGCCTACTTCTTCAGCAGCGAAAAAGGTGTTTTCGCGGTCGAAGAGATGGTAGCCGACCCCAAATCGCTGGCTCCCGGTGAAAAGGTTTACGTCCGGTTATCCGGCAACGAGCAGGAAAATGAAGTCTGGAACTATCCCCGGATGCAGCAAGAAGCCCTTAAACGGTTGAGCGAGCGGCTGGTGATTCCTAAGGATACCGCCAAACTGATTCAATTCAGCCAGCCGCCGGCCGTATTGCCGGGTGACGAAACGGCGCTCCAGATTTTGCCGGAAATTCATATTCCACATCCTGACGAAGTCCGCACCGAAATAATGCTTTCGGCCCTCGGCTGGAGCGGCGATGACCTGCACTATATTGAATTCCTGGCCGACTCGGCTAACGAACCGATTGGGTCGCTCGGCTATGACGGCCCGCTGGCCGCCCTGAACAAAGAGCGGCGCAACCTGGCCGACTTCTTCAAAGAAAATGTGGCCGTAGTGACTAACCCGGCCATTGACCGCGAGCGCGAAATCGAGCATTTCTCGACCCGTGTAGTGCTGGGGGCCCGTCCTTCCCTGACCGGCCAGCCGAATGGCCGGATTGGCACCGGCCCGCTTGGCCGCACCGGGAGTTCCCGCTTCAGCCTAAATAACCCTACTCCCGGTAAGGCTAAACCGCGCCCCAGCCGGATGGTCGAGTTAAGCTCCCCGATTCTGCTGGGCGGACACGCCGGGCATGACCCGTTAATGCCAGCCGACCGCTACTGGGAAGCCGCTCGCCGCACCGAAACTTACCTGTTGGAAGAACTCATTGAGTTCGTCACCCAGAACGGGTTCCGGCCTGAAGCGGTTTGCGTGGTTAGCAGCAGCTTCGAGCCGCTGGAAGAACCGGTCGAAGCCCTCAGCCGCATGGCCCTTGATGTAATTGAAGCGGTCGAAGCCGGGGCTAAAATCGTCCTGGTTGATGATACCGCCGTAATGGGCGGCGAAGACCTGTGGCTCGACCCCCACCTGGTAATTGCGCACCTGGACGAAGCCCTGCGCAAATACGACGCGCCGCGCAAGCCGGGCGAAAGCTACCGCAACCTGCGCCGCGAAGCCAGCCTGGTCCTGCGCAGCGGTTCAATCCGCAACCTCCACGACATGATTATTGCCTTCGGCCTGGGCGCGGATGCCATCAACCCTTATCTGATGCTGGAAGCGGCCGTAGCCAAATCCCGCACCGAAAGCTCCGACCAGGAAGCCCGCGACCACCAGGTCCAGAAACGCATCGAAAATCTGGTCGAAGGTCTTAAAAAGGGCCTGGAAAAAGTTATCAGCACGATGGGTATCCACGAACTGCGCGGGTACGGGCGGCTATTTGCCTCCATCGGCCTGGCCCCGGAAATCGCGCGCTATTTCAATACTCGCAACTACGGCGGGTCCGAAAAAGGCGGCTTTGGCTGGGAAAAACTGAAAGCGGACGCTCTCAACAGGCGCAAAGTCTTGCAGGGTGAGTCCGACCCGAAAATGGCCCGTGATTTCCACCTCTACCCCAAGATCTGGAAGGTCGCCGGACAGGTCGCCAGCGGGCAGGCCCCGTTTGAGAAGTACGAACAGCAGGTACTTGGCCTGGAAGCGGAAGACCCGATTGCCTTGCGCCACGTCCTGGACGTCAAGTATCCGGAAGCGGAAAGCGGTATCAACCCGGAAGAGGTTGATATTGCTATCGAACGCCATAACCTGCCTTTTGCTATCAGCTCAATGTCCTTCGGTTCGCAAGGGGAAACCGCTTACAAAGCTTACGCCGAAGCAGGGGCGCTCCTGAACATGGTCGCCCTTAACGGCGAAGGCGGCGAGATCAAGTCCATCCTGGGCAAGTACTACAATACCCGGGGTGTCCAGATCGCCAGCGGCCGGTTCGGTGTCAATATTGAACTGCTTAACTCGGCTCACCTGCTGGAAATCAAAATCGGCCAGGGCGCCAAGCCCGGCGAGGGCGGTCACTTGCCCGGTTCGAAAGTATCGCATAAGGTAGCGGCGGCCCGGAACGCTTTCCAGGGTGTCGACCTTATTTCACCTTCAAACAATCACGATATCTACTCGATTGAAGACCTGGCCCAGTTCATCAGCGAACTTAAAACGGCTAACCCGGATGCGCGGGTGGCTGTGAAGGTCCCGGTCGTTTCCGGCATCGGCACGATTGCCATTGGTATCGCCAAAGCCGGGGCCGATATTATCACCCTATCCGGCTTTGATGGCGGCACCGGGGCGGCCCGCTCCCACGCCCTCAAATATGTCGGGCTGCCCTGTGAAGTTGGCGTGTACGAAGCCCACCGGGCTCTGGTCGGCAGCGGGTTGCGCCAGCAAGTCGAAATCTGGGCTGACGGCGGCTTGAAAACCGCTACTGATGCCCTCAAACTGGTCTGCCTGGGCGCGAACCGAGTCGGATTTGCTACCCTTGCGATGGTTTCGATTGGCTGTACGATCTGCCGGGCCTGCCAGAAAGACACCTGTCACGTCGGTATCGCCACCCAGATTGAATCCGAGGAAGAAGCCAAAGAGCGCGGCCTGAAACGGTTCATTCCCCAGGAAGATAACCGGGCGGTCCGCCAGTTGGTCCACCTCTTCAGCGAAATGGGCGAACACCTTAAAAAGCTGGTGGCCCGGCTGGGCTACCGCCGCCTGCAAGACCTGGTCGGCCGCACCGACCTGCTGTTCCAGACCCGCAACCTCGACCAGCTTGACTGGACCGAAATGCTAACTGCGCCGGTTGAATGGCTGGAACAGCAGCGGGAAATCGCCGCCCAGAGGGCCCGGCAGCCTCAAATCTGCTTCCCTTGCGCCGCGATACCTGTCCCGATTTCGGTTGGCGAAACCAGCCGCCGGATTACCGAGCAGGTCAGGGCAATGGCTGTCAGCAATTCCCTGGCAAGTTCGGCTGCTACCGGTGGGATTGTTGCCCTGGCAGGCGGCTTCGGCAGCAGCAATAACGAGGTCCGCTATGTCGGAGAGCATCTTGGTTCGGTTGACCGGGCGGTCGGCACCCACCTGGCCGGGGCGCTTCTGCGCGACGGTTACGGGGCCGGGCCTTCCTTCGCCCGCAATATCGCTGCTCGCGGGCTGGTAAACCTGCACGGTGTAGCGGAAACCGAAGAGCCGGTGCGCGGGCACGAGAACGTAACCCTGCACCTGAATAGCGGATCTATCCCCGGCAACGGCCTGGCCGCTTTCAACAACCGCGAAGTCAAAATTGTGGTTGAAGGTGGCGCCCAGGATGGTGTCGGCAAGGGTTCATTAGGCGGTCAGATCATTATCATGAAAGGCAAAAACCGCTGGAACAAGCGGGTGGACGGTTCAGTCGGTAAAAGCTTCGGTTACGGAGCCCAGCGCGGCCTGTTCATCATCCAGGGTAACGCCGACAGCCGGTTCGGTATCCGCCTCTCCGGGGCTGATATCGTAATTGGTGGGGAAATCACCGAGCCGATAGACGATAACCTGGGCTACATCGGGGCGCGCTCCAACCTGAAAGGCTTTGCCTTTGAGTATATGACCAACGGCCGGGCGGTAGTCCTGGGCGATCCCGGACCCTGGATTTGTTCCGGTATGACCGGTGGGGTAGTTTACCTGCGGTTGCAGCCGGAAATGGGCCTCGACCTGGCCGCCCTCAAGCGGCGGTTGGCTAAGGGCGCCAGGGTCGGTATGAGCCGCCTTAACGACGCCGACAAAGCTAACGTTCAGGAACTGCTCGGTTACTACTTCCAGGAATTGAGCGATAGCGACCAGGCCGGCGAAATTAGCCGCCTGCGCTATCTCCAGGCCAACCCTGAGCAAAACTTTGTTAAAGTCCAACCGGTTAGCCAGCAGGTTGACCCGTCGGTTTCGACCGAGTGATGCTGGGGTAACGCTGAAATACAATTTTCGAAATTGGCGCGACATAAACCGGTTTTCCGGAATTAGCCCAAAAGAAACAAAAATAGGTAAAAATCCCAGGTTAGCGAAATGCTAACCCTGGGATTTTTATTTTTGTTGACCTAACCCCGCTTTTGTAAAACCTTTTATAACTTTTCGATTATCCCTTTTAACCAGGGCTGCTTCCTGCTTTCAGCAAAATTAGAGGTTGTTCATGGTGCCACGACCATAGGCGATGGCCTCTTCCAGGGTCATTGCCTGGCCCCTGGCAAATGCCCCTTCGAAGATAGCTTCATCCAGACTGGACCGGGCTATAGCCCGGGCCTGATGGTAATAACTTCGAAAGGGTGCGACCAGCAAGGGTTCGTTTACACCGGGTGAACCCACCAGGGCCCATATCGCACCACACAAGCAGGCTATTTGCTCAGAATATAGCGCACCACCACTTTTCTGCCCAATCTGGGTCAGTAACCTTGCCACGCCCACCAGTGAATTTGAGGTCACATTCCTCATGCCACCTTTCAGACACATAACCAGGCTTTCTTCCAGTGAACGAATGGCCTCTTCAAATTTGGCTTCGTTAGCCCAGTTTATTCCTCGATAGCAAAGCGCATCTGTTTTACCTAAATGAAAGCCAATTTCCTCACTGATGCTCCATACTCTTGCCATATAGAAGTGCACCGCAGCATAATCTTCTTCAATTAGGGCAATCCTGGCCCGGTTACCCAGGCTCAAGGCTATGCTCACGTGGGGACAACCTGAAGCTCCGGCCTCTTCCAACAAAGGGAGGGCTTTGGCGTACTCACCCAGTTCAATCAATACCATGCCAAGGTTGAGCTGGATTGCCGGTTTACTCAAACTTCCGATTTCTTCACACAAAGTAAGCGCTTGTTCTAACCATTCTCGTGCCTGGGTAAAGCTTCCCACTTCAGAATATTTAATACCATGTTCAAGACCGATAAAGGACAGGGCTACAAAAGCATTTATTTGGAGCGGTTTATCTTTGTGTTCTCTACTTATTGCCACACACTCTTTATAATAAGCAATAACCTGGTTATCTCCCTGGCGTTGAGCTAAAAAGCCGATGGTGAATAAAGACTTTCCCCGGCTTACCCCACGAAAGGCCGGAAAGGCCAGGAGTTGCTCCATATAGCGCCGTCCCTCGCTGTAGTAACCTCGGATATCCCAATAAATATGATTTGTGAGCTTTGCTACTTTTTCAAATTCTTCCCACCTCAAACCATAATCAATAGCTGTCCTAATATTATCAAGCTCACGATCTAACAGCTTAAGCATTTCCAGTTGCTCGGGACCGCGCAGCTTGATACCAACCTCTTCGAGAAGATTAGCAAAGTAAGAAAGATGGCGCTCCCGCACCTCCCCTTCCTCGCCGCTGGCCTGCAACTTTTCCATCCCATACTGCCGGATGGTTTCCAAAAGAGAGTAACGAGCCTCTCCCTTTTCATTATACTGGTCTAGCTGTACCAGCGATTTATTCACCAGCCCCGACAGGACATCCAGAATGTCGTATCCCTCTAAATCCTCCCTGCTTCCACTATCACCGCTCACCGCTTTAGCGGCACCAAGCGTCCAACCCCCTGCAAAGACGCTCACGTGGGCTAGCAGCCTTTTCTCAGCCGGCGTAAGTAACTCATAACTCCAATCTACCAGGGCTTGTAAAGTCTGGTGGCGGGGTAAGGCCGTTCGACTTCCGCCGTTCAACAACCGGAAGCAGTCATTCAGGTGGGCGGCAAGTTGTCCCACTTGCAGTACCTTAATCCGGGCGGCAGCCAGTTCAAGGGCCAGGGGAATACCATCCAGGTGGCGGCATACCTGCACCACCGCTGCCGCATTGTGGTAAGTCAGTGAAAAATCAGGATTACCTGCTCCCGCGCGCTCTTTAAACAGGCGTATTGCTTCGTAACCGACCAGAAACTCCACCTCCGGCATGGTATGAGGTTCGGGCAGGTTAAGGGAAGGGACATGGTAAGTCATTTCGCCACTTATACTGAGGGCTTCTCGACTTGTTACCAGGATGTGCAATTCGCTGGAATTACGCATAAGGCTATCAACCACGCGGGCGCACTCTGCTATCAGGTGTTCACAATTGTCCAGTACCAGCAGCAGGCAGCGGGAACGTAAATAATCACTGACTGTGGCAAGGAGCGGCCGCCCGGCTTGCTCGGATAAGCCGAGGGTTGTCGCGATAGTTTGAGTAATCAGGTCTGGGTCACTGAGTGGGGCTAATTCCACCAACCAGACCCCCTCGGTAAAGCGGTCTAAAACCTGGATCGCTACTTCCAATGAAAGCCGGGTCTTACCTACACCACCCGCTCCCGTCAAAGTTACAAGACGGAATGTGGACAAGGCCCGTTTAACATCCTGTGTCTGCTTCTCCCGTCCAATAAAAGAAGAAAGTTGACTCGGCAGGTTGTGCCTGTGGCGGCCATTATCCGGTGAATATCCAGGAGTGGCAGGAAAGCCCGCACCCTGTGAGGTGAAACCCGCCCGGCTTGCCAGGTTAATGCTGGCTGCAACCTGCCCCAGCCTCGATCCTTCCAACTGATTAAGAGGGGAAGAACGCCACTCCAGGGTCGTAAAAGAAGGACAATTGACCAGGGCCAGAAGTTCCATGGCTTCGTCCTGAGAACTGATTGCTTCCCATTTAGCCAGGATTTTGACGATTGCTTTAACTTCAGCGTGGGTCAAAGTGCGGTTATCGGTACCCTTTAATTTGTGGCTCAAAAGAGTGGGATGCAGCCCAAGTTCGTGGGCCAGTGTCTTACGGGAATTACCAGTAAGACGACAATAGTCCTGCAATTTGTTAGAGAAGTGTTCAAGGGTCATAACATATACCTCTGGCTTGAAAGCGGCTAGAAAGTGGCAAGGAGTTGGCAATAAAGTAGTGGAGTAGGCAGTAAGTTTGCGATTAAATTAAATTACCAGACACAGATAAATAATTAACTAAAATTGTGAGGATAATAAAGCCAAAACATGTTTACTATTAAACATTATACTTCCTCGGAAGCTTCAATGGAAGAGGCTATATGACTTTAAAAGGAGGGAAATATGTTCAAAGTTAAAAACGTTTTAAGAATGTGCCTACTGTTAGCACTTTTAGTCTGGTTGTTAACCGCCTGTGGAGCAGGAGCTATAGCCTTTCCGATTGCTACTGCGGCCAGTTCTTTGAGAACTATCCAGACCCTGGAAGGGTATCTAAATGAGGGTAACGTTGGACAGGCCCTTGACCTATTTTCAGATGGGGCGGTGGTGCTGGAGGTTCATCCAGGCTACAGCGAGAGCGATCAGACCAGCGGTTATTATACATTAGGCGGTTATTATATCCCGCGAGCCTACTTTGCCGTGACAGGTGAAAGCCTCTACAAGGGGCAGGAGCAAATTAATGTCTATCTTTCCAATCTGGTAGAGAACAAATTCCAGAGTAGCAGTAGCACTTACCTGGAAAATGAACCAATGGTCACCTGGCGTTGCCAGTCTACCAACCTGATGGAGTTTAAGGCGGATTTTCAAGAAGGGAAAATTAAGACTTTAATAGTTACCGTTTCCTGACCAAAGCAGGGCTGCGTTAACCAGGATTTGCCACAAATTTGTAGATATAATAAATTGCCAGCAAGCCATGTATTTCCTCGACTACGCTTGGAAATACATGGCTTGCTGGTTACCCATTTTAGTAAACCAGAAATCTGGCAAATCTTGCTTTACGGAGTTTCCAGAAGGCCATAACCTGTTTAACACCCCTGGAAAGTGCTGTAAAACGCCTTCCAGGAGAATAAGTATTAAACCCTGGCACCCTTTACAATAATAGTTTCCGGGGCGGTTTCGCAGTTTGTGTCCGGGACATCCAGCATCCGCTTTCGCAAAAACTGGCCCGCCAGGTCAACCAGCGTCACCAGGATAAGCAAAGCGAGTACCAGGGTCGTAACCTGGGGGTAGTTGTAAGTATTCATGCTGACCCGCAGTTGCGAACCCAGGCCACCCGCCGCCACAAATCCCAGCACCGTGGCCGCCCGCATATTACACTCCCAGCGAAACATCGTATATGAAAGCAGCACCGGCAAGGTGAGCGGGATGCGCGCGAAAAGCAAAGTCTGCATTTCGTTTGCGCCCGCGCCGCGCACCGTTTCAACCAGGCGCTGGTCCACCGCTTCGAAAATCTCGGCGTAAAGCTTGCCCAGGATGCCCGCGCTGTGAATAGTCAGCGCCACAACCCCGGCGAACGGTCCCAGCCCGACAAAAATAATTGCGATTAAGGCCCAGATCAGTTCCGGGATGGCGCGGGCCAGGTTCAGTAATGATCTGGTGGCATAGTAAAAGCCACTGTTAATCAGCCAGCGGGGCGTCCCAAGCGCCGCCCGGCTAACCTCATCACCGCGCCGCCGCATTGCCAGCAAACTCAGCGGAAAGGCGATAATAATCGCCAGCACCGTACCAATCACGGAAATTTGAAAGGTCTCTATAGTCAGTTGCCAGACCAGGCTCATAAATCCTGGCGAAAGGTCCGGCGGAAAGAGACCGGCCGTGAAATTGGCGACCTGTTTCTGATTTCTGGCGTCAAAAAAAGGCTCAAAAGCTACTTTCGAGCCACTTCCGCTAAACCATATTACAAAAAGGACGGCGCCAATAATAAAAAGGTTAGAATAACGAAAACCTCGCCGGGCTGGTAATTCTACCTGGCTAAGGTCTACGTGCAATCTCCAACTCCCGACCGGGCGTTTGTTTCCGGTTGATTCAATCATTGTTATGCCTGTTCCCCGGTATTTCACCCATTTCAGCCTCCTCCAGCATGGCTGCTTTTGTTAAAGTGGGTTGCCCTACAATTTCGCCGTCTAAAGCATCCGGCTCCTCTATTTTTGGCGGCTCATCATATATATTGAAATTACCCAGCCCTTCCGGCGAACCGTCATAAGCCAGGTTTCCTGCTTTAAACACCAGGATGCGCGGGCAGTACCGCACCGCGAAGTCCAACTGGTGCAGGTTTATCATCACCGTCACGCCAAGTTCTTCATTTACTCGCTTGAAAAGGTCCAGGATGAGGGCAGCATTCCGCATATCGACGGAAGCAATCGGTTCATCAGCCAGCAGTATTTTCGCACCCTGCATTATCGCTCGCGCAATCGCCACGCGCTGCTGCTGCCCCCCCGACAGGTCTTCGGCCCGGTTGTAAAGTTTCGGAGCCAGACCGACCAGGGCCGCCGCTTCGGCCGCCTGCAGCCTTTCATTCTCCCTGACATTAAAAAACCCGGTGAGTGCCCTGAAAGTATTGGTCCGGCCCAGCCGGCCAATCAAGATATTTTGAAGGACCGAAAGGGGCGGAATGACATTATGGTGTTGGTTAATCAGGGCCAGTTCCGAGCGCAAGCGGCGCATTTCCGCCGTTGAAACTCGCTGGTCCAGCCTCCGGCCCAACACTTCAAGTTCCCCTGCCGTGGGACGCAGGGTACCGTTTAACAGCCGGAAAAAAGAGGTTTTCCCCGCCCCACTGGACCCTAAGACACCGACCAGCTCGCCTGGTTGCACTTCCAGGCTTAACCGGTCCAGCCCGGTGGTGCCGTTAGGGTAAACTTTTCGTAAATTAGTTGCCCGAATTATTGCCATAACTTGATATATCTTTACTTCTTGGGGACCAAAAGGCCCAGCCGGATGGCTTGCTCACGGGCGTAATTGTAATCGCTGGCGTTAACTTTAGTGTAGTTTTCAGCCCGCATTAGCTTCAACAACTCCGGATCCTTTATATTTATAAACGCGTTGATGATCTTTTCAACGTAGTCCTTATCCAACTTCGAGCGGACGACCCAGGGATAGCCCATTATGCCCTCCGAACGTTTAATAATCCGAATCTTTTTCGGGTCGATTTTACCCTGATCGATCAGGCGCTGCAAGATACGTTCTTCCAGGCCGCCCGCGTCTATCGAGCCATTCTGGACCGATAGGGCCGTAGCATCGTGCCCACCCGTATATTTTACTTCTCTGAAGTCGCCCGGCACTTTCAACCCGGCCTGGTCTAACATTATCCGGGGATAAAGCGAACCGCTGGTGCTGGCAACATCACCAAAGGCAAAGGTTTTGCCTTTTAATTCTTCCACTTTCTGGACCGGGCTATCGGCCGGAACGATAATTACACTATAATAGGTCCGGTCGTTGGTAAAGCGGTCAACCTCGGTTACAATCGGATAAACTTCGGACTGTTCGCGAGCTTGCAGGTAGGTCAAGCCGCCAAAATAAGCCAGGTCTAACTTGTCCGTTGTCATAGCCGTCACTACACCGGGATAATCACTTCCTACGAATAATTCTACGGGAATGCCCAGCGCTTTCTCCAGGTAGGTTTTGAATGAAGCGTACTGGGCTTTTATAGTTTCCGGGTTCTGGTTTGGCACAAGTCCAACCCGCAGCGGGCTGGGCTTCTCAGTGCCGGTTGTATGGTTATCGGTTAAAGGCGTTATTTTAGAAACAGCCCCGCTGGAAGAGGTTGCGCCGGAAGCAGCGGGTCCGGTTGTGGCAGTGCTATCACCACAGGCTACCACGACAATACTTAGCACTACTAGAAGAGCTGTTGCAACAGGTATTTTTCCAGTTTTCACTATCAATTCTCCTGGTGTAAGAGTTACAAGGTTAGTGTGAAACAGTTTGTGAAATTATGAAATTTATCACAGCATCAAACGTACCACATTTCCCCCAAAAAAACCACTACTTTATAATCGTTTTAAACTAATAATCGTACCGAACAGACAATATGTCCTTTACAATTGTGTTTATTCAGGCTTAAATCCGGCCCTGATCCTCGGGTTTCATTTCATTTCTGTAGCGTAATGAGTCCGGTGGGTTAGAACAACTCTTCTATAAGTCCTGCCCTTTAAGTACTCTGTAAATTAAGTTTTGACATATTGCCGGTAACTAAAATGGGTAAACACCACCCCTGTCATCCTGGACCTCTGTGAAGGCACCCATGGGGTACCCGCGCCCGTTGGGTTACCGTAAAGGCGGTAATTTGTCCGAATCCCACCCTTTCTCGAACCCAATTCAGGTCGTGTGATATTCGCCACCGCCACCCAGGCGGTACCCGGATTCCTAGACTACGCTCGGATTGATACACTTGAACATTGCACTTCCAGTCAGACAAGTAGAATGGCAAGTCTTGATTTACAGAGTATTAAGCGGTCGAAAAATTAAAAAAATACCCGGACCCTAAATACATAGCTTTTTTTATAAAAACAATTGCCAAAATTTGTTATAATCTGACTTACAGACACATTTTTTAAGCAGGCAAAGTTCAATAGGCAATGGAGAGGAGCAGGCGATTGACCACCGGAAGCTCAAATGAGTTGATGCAAGAAGGAATCCGGCACGTGCGGGAAGGCCACATGGCTGACGCTTACCTGGTATTCAAGCAGGTCATCGAACGCGACCCTCGCAATGAATTTGCCCAGATCTGGATTTCCGTCACCAGCGAGGACCGGGCGGAAAAGCGGGCCTCCCTGGAAAAAGCCCTGGAGATTAATCCAAACAGCCAGCACGCTAAAGAAGCTTTACGCGTCCTGAATGCCGAAGAAAGCCGCCTGAATCCCAAAACCGGCCCGCTCACCCAGGATACCGTACCGCTGCGGGCCCCTGCCCCGACCGCGCCCCTTAGTGTGGGAGAAACTTCCAGCAAACCACCGCGCACCGGCGAAAGAGAACAGCCCAGCCAGCCGGGCCGGATAGGTTCCCAGGAATTTGTCAGTAATCCTTTCCGCGATATGCCAGTGCAAATCCCACCTGCCCGCCCCGGCGTGGGCACCCAGGAAACCAAACCCAATAAACTGGGCCAGGCCGAAAACCAGACCAACCCGCCCCGGCTGGGTTCCCGTGAAATAAACACCACCCCACGGCTGGAAGAAAAGTTGCCCCCGGCCAGCCTGGTCAGCACTCCCGCAACCAACGGTAAAAAATCTTCCAGGCCAAAGGCCGGGGTGGACCCGGTAACGGCTGCCGACCGGGCCGCCAATACCCCGCAAAAACGTGAACGCCTCTTCTTGCGCCGTATCCGGCTGACCGGCTTTTTTATCCTGGCTACACTGGTAGTTTTACTATCGGCTTTCCTGGTGTACAACCTGTTGCAAAACCAGGCCAACCAGCAACAGGCCGCGCAAACCGTCCAGGGTACGGCTACCCCCACCGGCAGCGCCGCCGAAAGCCCTGCTGCCAGTACCCCACAAACTCCGGCGGCAGCGACTTCGCCAACCCTGATTCAACTCAGTCCCGCCGCCGGGACTCCGGCCAGTACCACGCCCGGCCCTTCTACCGCTGCCAGCACTCAGGCCGCGACTGCCGCCAGCACCCAGGCCCTTGCGGCCAGGAACCTGCAAGCAGCCAGGGACAGCCAGGCCAGCGGGGATTACAAAGGGGCCATCTCGGCCTACCAGGCCGTTTTGAAAGCGGATGCCAGTAATGTTTCGGCCAACCTGGGCCTGGGCACCCTTTACCTGAACGCCCCTGACAGCGCCATTCCCGGCCAGGTCAACCGCTACGCCGAAGCGGCCCAGTCCTTCAGGACCGTGGCAAACCAGAACCCTAACTGGGCCGGAGGGTACTCCCACCTGGGACAAGCCCTGGCCTTGCAGGGAAATATAAAAGAGGCCATCAGCGCCTACAGCCGCAGCCTGGAACTGGACCCGAATGGGCCGGAACGCTGGCTGGCCCTGGCTGCTCTCTACGAAAAGGATAATCAGCCGGAACAGGCCCGCTACTGCCGCGAACGTTCGGGCAGCCTGTCCCAGACCTCGCCGGTGACACCTCCGACCACTACCGCCGTCCCGGTTACCACGCCCCCGCCCACAACCCCGGCCTAATCTCAGGTACCTGCGTATAAACCTGGCTGCCCGCGTATACCGGTTGAAAGAAAATCACCGGACGCGGGCAGCCCGCAAAGCTCTTAAGTCAGCCGAGTTTTTCCTGTAACCAAGCTTGAATGTAACTAACTTAATATTTCCGGTGAGTTTCTTTGTAAAGGTTTAAACTCCTGGCACTGTTTTTGCCTTGGAGTTGTTACACAACAATGGACCTATTTGGTTACGTGGAAAGGGAGTTTGACAATGCAACCCACTTACGATGCGGACGGCTTCACAGCAGCGGGCGAAGAAACCCAGGAGTTTACCGAAATTTTTAATGACCTGGAATACGGCCATGAAGAAATTAAACCTTTCAAACTGGATGCCCTCTTTAAAGAAATTGAACAAATATCAGCTGGCCTGGCCCATTTACAGCCGGACCCGGTTAGCCTAACGGCTTAATTTCAGGGCAGGTTCAGCCGGATGCTCCGGCCCGGACCCAGGATATTCTATTACCAGATTTTTAACTTAAAAAATGAGTTCATTTAAATACTACCAGGCCGGAAGCAAAGCTGGCCTTTATTATATTAAGCAAAATTGACAAAAAATATATGGAGTGTTATAACTTGCCACATTCAGGTAGCACCAATTTACTTTATGCACAACGCTTAACTTCTTAAGTCGGCCGACTAAATGGATTCTCTACCCGCAAAAGTTAGTTGCATTTTGAAAATTTAACCGGCCTTCCGGTGGATTGTTGTGAGTAAGGAGCAAAAGATTGCAACGAGAATACCATAAGTGGTACAGTCCTTCGCTGGGTCGCGATATGGAACAATTGGTCTTTGGTCACGCCGGGGCACCGGTGCTGCTTTTTCCTACCTCTATGGGCCGTTTCTATGAAAATGAAGACATGGGAATGATCAATGCCCTGAACGATAAAATCAATGGCGGTTTTATCCAGGTTTATTGTGTGGATAGTATTGATGGGGAAAGCTGGTACAACTGGCACGCCTCGCTGGAATGGCGCATGGGCCGGGCGATGGCCTATGACAGCTATCTTTTCAACGAAGTCCTGCCCTTTATCACCAACCGCAATTCGAATGGCTACCTGATTGCTACCGGTTCCAGCTTTGGCGCTTTCCATGCCGTTAACTTTGGTTTTCGCCACCCTGAGAAAGTCCATAAAATCATAGCATTGAGCGGTCGCTATGATTTGAAGCATTATTTCAGCGGGTACTTCAACGAAGATTTATATTACAACTCACCACCGGACTACATTAGCGGGGCTCAAGAAGGTGACTACCTCAACCGGGTGCGCCAGCAGCAAATAAATTTGCTAACGGGCACCTGGGATTTAGGAGTTTGCCAGAACGAAACCCGTCATTTGCACGAGGTTCTCGCCTCGAAAGGCATCAACCACCGTTATGAAGTGTGGCAGGACTCCGGTCACGACTGGCCTTACTGGTTCAAGCAAATTCGCGAATTTATTTAGAATTTGAATTAAGGAGATGAGTGTAGCATGACGCAGGAGAAATTCGAAAAACCGAAGAAGGAAAAGAAACCTGCCGGGGCCAAAGAACCCTTAAAGGTAGGTTTGCTGGTAGGACGCGAATGGTCCTGGCCGCCCGCGTTTATTGAAAAAATAAATAGCATGAATGCCGGTGTAACGGCTGAATTTGTAAAGCTGGGCGGTTCCAAAATGGACGAACCTTGCGAATACAAAGTTATCATCGACCGCATTTCCCATGAAATACCCTACTACCGCAGCTACCTGAAAAACGCCGTAGTCCAGGGTACCATCGTTATCAATAACCCTTTCTGGTGGACCGCCGATGACAAATATATCGAGTCTACCATTGCCCACCGGATTGGCGTGGCCCATCCCCGGACGGCTGTGCTGCCCAACCAGGCCTATATTGAAGGCATTGTCGACCAATCTTTGCGCAATTTGCAGCACCCTCTCCCCTGGGAAGACCTGCTGGCCTATACCGGCACGCCCGCTTTCCTCAAACCGGCCACCGGGGGCGGCTGGAAGAACGTCTACAAGGTAAACAACCTGGAAGAACTCTGGCAGGCTTATAACGAAACCGGCGAGCTGACCATGGTCCTCCAGCAAGGCATCAATTTCGAACAATACGTGCGCTGTTTCTGTCTGGGCCGTAAAGATGTCCTTATAATGCACTACGACCCCAACGAAAGGCGTTACCACAACAACCCCAACTACCTGACTCCGGCCCTGGCAAAACGGATTGAGCAAGACTGCATCAAGCTTTGCGAAGCCCTGAGTTATGACATGAATACCCTGGAATTTGCCATCGAGGATGGTATTCCCTACGCGATTGATTTCCTCAACCCGGCCCCCGACTTCGATATCAACAGCCTGGGCCAGGACCATTTCAACTGGGCAATGGATAAAATGTCGGCCCTGGTGATTGGTTACGCTACCGGCAAGACCAAACCCCAAAAAGTTGAGTACCGCTGGGACAGCCTGATGAAGGGTACCAGGTAAACCGTTAAATCAAAAAGCGCCGGGGTTCCGGCGCTTTTTGGTTTTTATAGCTCCTACCGCCCGGCTTAATCCCTACTCCGGGCCAGGACTGCCCGGAAACGTCTAAATATACGACTTACCATCCCACTGGAGTAATTAAAATTACCAATTTTTTACAATTAATTAAATTTCGGTATTATTTGTGTATTTTTTTGCTGATCCGGTTCTCTTACTTATTAAGTATCAAAATAAATTAAAGCTTTGTAAAAGGTAAAAAGTTTCCTGCGGGAATATTCAAATAGACCAATAACCTTTCGTTCTTAATCCATCAACCAGCGCCGGGACAGCCAAGTCGGCGCTGGTTTTATTTTATATGCTCTGGTCCCCTTGACAATAGTTGTGTAAAAGAGTGCCTATAAGGCTAAAGGCTTTAAGTCTGTTTTATTCTCAAAAGCTGCCCTGCCCTCATCCGGGCCGGGAGGGTTACCGGGCGGCAGCGGCTCGTCGGTGGTAAAGTGCGCGGCAACTTTAAACTGGCCGGAAACCCGGGTTAACTCCTGGGCAATTTTATCCAGGCCCACCGCCAGCCCGCTGCTCTGGCGGGCCGAAGCGGCGGCATCCCCTATAACCATCGCCAGGTTTCGCATCAAAGTTACAACCTGTTCGCTGGCGCTCCGCTGCTGCTGGGTCGCCAACGAAATCGCGTTAGCCAGTTGAACGGTCCGTTCGACCATCTGGATAATACTCTCGTTAACATCGCCAGTACGGTACGCCAGGATAACCCCGCGTTCGGCCTCTTTCATACCCTGTTCGGTTGCCATAACGCTGGCGTTGGTTGCGTCCTGGATTTCACCCAGCACCGCCTGGACATCTTTAGTGGCCTGGCGGCTGCGTTCGGCCAACCGTTTAACCTCGCTGGCAACCACGGCAAAGCGTTTACCATTTTCCCCGGCCGCCGCGCTCTCGATTGCCGCGTTTAAAGCAAGCAAGTGGGTCTGGTCGGCTATAGAGGCCACTTGCTCAATTATGTGGCCGACCCGCTGGGACCGCTCGGAAAGAGCCAGGATGCGGTCGGTAATGGTCCGCACCCGCTGTTTAAGGTTGCTTATGCCGACTATACTTTCCTGGACCGTTTCCTGGCCGTCGTTAGCGCTGTTAAGGGCCTGTTCGGCCGCGTTTGCCACCAGGGTAGTCGCCTCGGCAATCTGCTGGGCCGTAAAATTTAATTCTTCGATCGTTACGGTAGCCTCCGCGACCGCCCCGGCCTGCTCCACCGAAATTTGAGCCGAATGGCTGCTGGCCCCGGCAATTTCCCTGGCCGTATGGCTCACCTTGCGGGCCTGGCGCTGCACCTGTCCGACCATTGAACCGAGCCGGTTGATACTCTGGTTAAAAGTGCTGGCTAATTCCCCAAACTGGTCCTGGTTGGAAACCGTTAAAGCGGTCGTCAGGTCGCCCTCGGCCAGGTGAATCAACCGGCTGCGCAAGCGGTTGACCGGGTGGGTAAAGACCTGGGTCAGGATCAGGCCAAAGAAAAGAGTCATGCATATTGCCAGCAGACCGGCCACTAAAAGGAGTAATTGGGAGAAATCCTTGACACTATCGGCATCGGCAATCGCCTGGCGGCTGGTACTAAGTGTCTTTTCTACCAGGTTATTCAAGTTAACCTGGGATACTTCGACCTTTCTAACCGTATCGGTCAGGGGCTTTTCGAACTGGCCCCAATTAGTCAAAACCGTTTGAAACTGTTTCTGGGCGGCGGCTTGCCGGACCGTATCCAACGAACTGAGCAAGGTTTGTAATTCCTGGCCCAGGGTCTTCTGCAAAATGAGCCAGTTATTTCTTTCCGCTCCCAAATTACCGGCGAACTCTTGCCTGGCGAGGATACCTTTACTGATCTGATTGATTAGCAAGCGCTGCCGGTCATAATCATCCAGCGATGCCTGGGAACGAAAAAAAGCTTCATCCGCCGAGATTGAGCCATCCAGGACGTCCGCGCTCCGGGTAGCGATAAAGCTCAAATCATTCCTGGCGCTTTCCAGGGCAACTTTTAAATCAGTAATACTATGCTCGACTTGCAAGACGGCAAAAGATTTCTCCTGGCTGTTTTTCACTTCTAAAATTTTTTGGCCCTGGTGTTCAGTGGTCCAGATACTGAGTGCGGTTAAAATTAATAGAAATAAGACTATTAAAAAAAAGCCGCCCATTAGCTTGACTCGAACACTCCACCGGCTATTTTGTAACCAATCAACAAGGAAAAATCGCATTTTGAGGTGCCTTTCAACCTATACCGGGTTCATGAAACTTTACAAGCGTTGCAGTGTAGCTTATATTATCACAAACAAAGCCTGAATACAGCCTTTTAAGATTGTTGTAACCAGTAAATGTTTTATGTAAAGTTGCGGGATGTTATTGGGATTTGATTTATGATACTGCCGTAGAATTAAGCGCCAGGGCGGCGGTAGTGCCAGGGCCGGGTTGGGCCGGTCTTTGACGGAACCAGGAATCAGCCCCGGCCATTTTAATTATGTAGGCGGCTTGTTTTTCTCAGTATAGAAAGCAGTGAAGTGACAATTATGGCGGCAATTCGGCCTCACGTCCGGGCCGATAGGTTTTTAGTCAACGAAATTTTTTATTCCGTCCAGGGTGAAGGGGCCTCGATTGGTTTACCGGCCATCTTCCTGCGCTTGCAGGTCTGTAACCTGACCTGCCAATGGTGCGATACCCGCTACACCTGGGATCCCCTGCACCCGGATTATTCCCATTACCAATCGGTAGGACTGGAAGAGCTTTTACCCAGGCTGACCGGCTATCCCTGCCGCCGCCTGATTATTACCGGCGGAGAGCCTTTACTGCATACCGCCGCGATTGAAAAATTGTTGGAGCAGTTGGGAAACGAGTGGGTGGTTGAAATTGAAACTAACGGCACATTACCGGGCAGCGCCCTTATCCGGGAACGCTGCCAGCTAAACATCTCGCCCAAATTGCCTTCGGCGCGCAACCGGGCAAAGACCATCAAACCGGCCGTATTGAATTTGCTGACCAACAGTCGCGACCCCTGGTTCAAGTTTGTGGTGTCCGGCCGTGAAGATTACGCCGCGATGGTGAATATCATTGAGCAGTGTCACCTGCCCAAAGAACGAATTATTGTAATGCCGGAAGGCCAGGACGCGGGCACCCTGGCCGAACACGCGCTTGAAATTGTGGAACTGGTTAAAGAAAGCGGCTACCGGCTGCTGCCGCGCCTGCATGTAATGCTGTACGGCAACCGGCGCGGTGTCTAGGGAAATTATGACTCAAGAGAAAAAAGCTATTGTTTGTTTTTCGGGTGGAATGGACTCAACCACCCTGCTATACGAAGTACTGGACCGGGGCTATTCGGTCTACCCGGTCAGCTTTGATTACAACCAGCGCCACCGGGTCGAACTCGAAAGCGCCGCCAATATCGCCAACCGGCTGAGGCTGCCCCATAAAATCTTAAAAATAGACCTGGGCCAGATTGGCGGCAGTGCCCTGACCGATATGAACCAGGCTGTGCCAGACCAGGCTGCCAACCAGCAATTTTCAACGGTCGTGCCGCTGCGAAACGCTCTTTTCTGCACCCTGGCCGCCAGTTACGGCGAAGTTATCGGAGTGGACGAACTTTTCTACGGCCCGGTCAAAGAAGATTTCCTGGCCTACCGGGACTGCCGCCGCCCATTTTACGATAGCCTGGAACAGGCCCTCACCCTGGGGTCCAGCCAGGAGGACCGGACCGTCCGGATTCACACGCCCTTCGTGGACCTCTACAAGCAGCAAGTCCTTTTGCGAGGGTTTGCCCTGAACATACCCTACGAATTAACCCACACCTGCTACCGGGGCCAGCGCCCGCCCTGCGGCGAATGTGACGCCTGCAAAGAACGCCTGGCGGCTTTTGCCCGGGTTGGCCGCACCGACCCCCTGTTAGCTTAAACTTTTAGTACCAGGCAGTCCTTTACTATGGAAAGCTTACCCCGGCCAGTATCAGGCTTGGGTAGAATCGGTTATGCTGTCAATGGCTTGCAGTTCTTCCAGACTAAAGTCCAGGTTTTGCAGGGCCGCGACATTTTCCTCAATCTGCTCGACCTTGGAAGCCCCTATCAGGACACTGGTTACTGCCGGAAACCGGAGAATCCAGGCCAGGGCCATCTGGGCCAGGGTCTGGCCGCGCTGGACCGCCAACTTGTTAAGCGCTTCCAACTGACTGAGGGTTTTCTCGTCCAACACTTCGCCCGTAGCCTGCTTGCCCCACCACATCGCCGCCCGCGAATCGCCCGGCACAATTTTGCCCAGGTATTTATCGGAAAGTTTACCCTGGGCCAGCGGGCTAAAGGCGATAACGCCGGTCCCGCTCCGGACGGTATGCTCAAACAAATCCTTTTCGGGCTTGCGGTCCAGCAGGTTATAGCGAGGCTGGTGAATCGTAATTGGTGACAGATTCATTTTGCGGGTGACTTCGACTGCCTGGCTAAAATGCTCGCCGGGGAAATTGCTTACGCCCACATAAAGGGCTTTACCCTGCTTCACGATCAAATCCAGCGCGGCCATTGTTTCTTCCAGCGGCGTTTCGTAATCGGGCCGGTGCGCATAAAAAATATCCACGTAATCCAACCCCAACCGCTGCAAGGACTGGTCAAGGCTGGCGACCAGGTACTTCTTGGATAGGCGGTCCCCGTAAGGCCCGGGCCACATCCGGTACCCGGCTTTGCTTGCAATAATCAGTTCATCACGGGGCATCTGGCGCAAAATCTTACCGACCACCCGTTCGGCGTTACCCGGCGGTCGCCCGTAGTTGTTAGCCAGGTCAAAATGAGTGATACCCAGGTCAAAGGCCCGGTACAGGCAGGCGCGGGCCACTTCCTCGCCCCGGTAGCCGCCAAAAGTTTCCCAGGCTCCCAGCGAAATAGCGGGCAGCAGCAAGCCGGAGTTCCCGCAGCGGCGATAGGGCATATTATCATAGCGGTTCTCGGCGAACTCTACGGCATGCGCCCCGGTATCCTTTGAAGCATCATCATTATTACTCATTATTGTTTTCCTAATCTCTAATTATGGCCGAACCCGGTCAGTGGGATTTTACTGCGCTGTCGAGCAAAAGTACTTGCAGATTTTAATCGCCAATTAAATAACGCGCAATTCTCATGCCAACCGACCGGACCTTGAGTTAGCAATGTAAGGATTGTGTCCCATAAACCCGGTTTCTCATAGCGCCTGATTTGACTTCATGACCAAATGGTCATATATAACTAGCAGGAGAATTTTTAATGCTTAACCCTGGCTATTTCTGGCAGTTAAATTTAAAGATTAGTTATATCTGGCAATATAGCAATATAAGCAATTTATAAGCAATATAAAGGAAGTATGTTTTGGCCCTCAGTCATTTTCTAAAATTGAATCCGGAGAAACAGGCTGACATCCTTCAGGCCGCCCTGGATGAGTTTATTGACTATGGCTATGACCTGGCTTCCACCAACCGGATAGTTGAACGGGCCAGGATTGCCAAAGGCACTTTATTCAAGTATTTCTCCAGCAAAGAAGAACTCTTCGTCTACCTGTGTGATAGTTTTCTGGATGTAGTTAAAACCGAAGTCTACCGGGAAGATGAAAAAGCCCCGGAAGGTCTTTTCGAATTTCTCAAGAATATCAGCATGCGCAAGATGGCCCTGAAATCCCGCTACCCCAAAGAATTCGCCCTGATGACCCAAATCGTCAGCCATTCCAATCACCCGGTTTACCGCAACCTGTTAAAAGACTATACCACCCAGGGAATGAAGATTTATGAGCAAATAATCCGGAAGGTCAATACGTCTAACCTGCGCCCTGGTGTTACGCCGGAAGAAGCTTTCCGGTTGGTCGGCTGGGTCCTTAAAGGGCTGGAGGATTATATCTTTCAGCAACTGGACGGCAAAGAATACAGCGAGGAATTTGAGAAAGAAATGTACGACGAGTTTGACCGGGCCTGTGAGTTGTTGAAATACGGGCTTTACAATCCCCAACCGGTGGTAGCTTTATAGGCCGTAATACTACCGGTATTAAGGAAAGCAAACTGACCTTGCTCCGGAAAAGTGGAGAAAAGCATAGTTGTCAAGAATTGTGTAAAAGCTAGGTCAGGTCCACTGGTATTCTCTTCAATTTTGTACTCTTAACTACTGCCCAAAACCTTAACAAGCAACCCTGCTCTGTTTGAAACACTCCCATCGAATTGGTCCAGCGGCGTACCGTCGAAAATTGACTTTCTAGCGGATTGGTTGTCCTAAGGTTATGCTGTGATTCGGATTGTGATTGGAGATAATAGATTCGTTCCCCCTGATATTCGCAAATTCTTTACAAGGAAGTACAACTTGGTAAAAATAATAATTCGCTAGATTTATTAAATTCCCAATTACTTGTACAAACAACTTTTTGTTTTAGAATTAATATATTCGACTGAAAAGAAAATTGAAATAGGACTTCAGGGTAAGAAATTGTAAAAATCTCGGTTGTCAGATTTATTTATGGTAGCTACCCTTAAGCTCCTTGTAATATGGACAATAATATATAACCTTACAATCTTAAGTTTCAAGGGAAGTATGTAGGGTTGAGAGCGAGAATCCTCATAATACGTATTTATGTGAGTTCAGAATTACTAAAAACATTATTTAAGATATTCGCTGTTATCAATTATTCTTCGGATATATACAACCCCTTCTGAATACTTTTAATTCCTGTCAGGGAATTAAAGTCTCGGGTAGAGAAATCGCTTTCTGAAACAAAGTTTAGGTTTCTAACCAAGAATTTTAATATATCTTCTAAACCAGAGAAGCCTTTTTCAGCTGATTACAATTACGGCAAAGAGTTTGTAAGTTTTGCGGAGCGTTTGTGCCACCCCGGCTAACCGGCACAATATGGTCAACTTCTAACTTAATCTTCTTATCTGTTAAAGGTGAAGCCTCACAGTTACGGCATT
>JAQBPB010000070.1 GCA_028287745.1 Chloroflexota bacterium | reverse complement strand
CGGGGGCGGTGGTGGCAGTATTATCGCCACACGCAGTTAATAAAACCGTTAAAAGCATGAGCGTGGTCAATACCAATCGCCCTATCAAGGTTTTCACTGGAGCGTTCATCCTTTCGATGCAACTATTTTACAAACTCAGTAAGAAATAGGTTTTTGCTGCAAACTGCTATGATTCCAAAGCTAAATATTGATAAGCATAAATTTATAATAAGCCTCACCGAATGATTGTATTTAGCCTGTGCTAATACTAACTAAAAATTATGGTTCTGTCAATAATGAATTTTAAATTTAAAAAATTCCAATGAGGTATTCTGCTATACCAGTTTATTGGATGATCAGGTGGGTAGTAAGAAAGAAGCAGGGTAATGTAAAATTCCGGCAGTTTGATAGCCCTGGATGGGAGATACGTTTAGCTGGCGGGTTGCTCCAATAGAACAAAGACTTGATCGTATAAATTAGATGTAGGTTTGGTCAATTTATTTAAATGCCAAATATATCCCATCCGATTAATAATTACGGAAAGTGAAATTCTTTCAGGACCAAAAGCTTTATTAAGCTCTCACTACATTTTTAATAAAAATAACTGGGCTCTTTAGGCTTAATTAGCAAAATACCGAAAAGCGGCCTCACCTTTTTTGGCTGAGTTATGACCACGCCACTTGTGCCAGAGCAGACCCACCAGTCCGCTGATAAATATCGGGGTGTAAATTTGCGGAATTCGTTGGGCGAACCACTTGGGAAGAAAGATATCGGTAACATGGCCGCTGTGCGCTCCCAACTTTTCAGTCAGTAGAGTGAGTGGACATCGCCCACGATTCCCTGCGAACACGGCCATTTCAGCGGAAACAATCAAAATGGCTGGTACTGTCCAGCGCCCTGGTTTGGTTCGCAGGCCCGACTCAAACACATAAAGGATACAGAAGGAAACCAGGGCAAAAATGGCGGTATGGATTAACTTCACACAGGCAATGGCAAGGCGGTGCAATGGCAGGTCGGACCCTGTTTCAAAAGTCTCTGCTGGCAAGGACAGGTTGTGATTATTATTGCCGGTCTCCAACCCGCGAGTCGGCAAATTCCGGTTATTTTCAGCTTCTGGTTTAACGGGTTTGTAGCCGTTCTTTGGTCCCGGTGAAATTGTCATGCTAAGTTTCTTTCTTCGTTAGTGCGGAGTAGGGCTCGATTTTCCTGGTGAAAATACCCGGTTGAGTATTAGAACCCACACCAGCGGCCACGCTTTCTGATACTATTTTATTAAGAGGCAGTAAATATAAGGGTAGACATTCCTATATGAATGGTAAATATATGAATGTTAAATACTGACTTTTCAAGTTATCTAAATTTCCCGCACCAGAAAAAAGTTAGCTATATCTGAAGCAGGGTTATGGGAAGGGTCAGGTGAGAAAATAGGAGAATCTGGCGGGGTGAGTATGGTTTAAGGTCGTTCAAGGTTCTAAATTTTATGGTATTATTAGATATCGCATGGAAATATTCCGGTTTAATAAACAAAACTGCAATTTAATAGCAATGCGGGACGAACCAATTTACCATCGCAACCGGGCCTGGCTCTTGCTTAACGGCAAATCGGCAGAAAGCTCCTTCACCAGCGGTCCGGGAAAGGCGAAAAAATTAGCCTGTTTCACTGTGGTGTGGTTCGTGCTTTAAGCAAAAGTATAGACCATTCAAAAGGTTTATCCTGGTGGCTGGGATAGTCGAATTCAGATTTTGGTTTTGCGTAAGAATTGTGAAATTGCAAAAAATGTAAACTGGCACAGACAGTTTTTACAAAAAACTTTATGAATTTGTGAATGAAATAGTATTTTTTGCCTTTTTCTTAATTTTCACTTCACAATTAAAAGATATAATATTGTTAGATAAAAAAGTATAGGTAATTGGCCTTGCCAGCTTTTGAATACTGGCAAGGCCGGTTGCAATTTGGGAGTAAATTTAAATAATGGACGGGATACCGGGGTTAGGGCTGCTGGCGGTTTTTTTGCTTGTAGCACTTAACGGTTTTTTTGTAGCAGCCGAGTTCGCACTAGTTAAAGTTAGGAAAACCAGGATTGATCAACTGGTAGAGGAGGGTAAGGGATCCGCTAAGATAGTTCAGAATGAACTAAGTCATCTTGATAATTATATTGCCGCCACCCAGTTAGGTATTACACTGGCAAGTCTGGCACTGGGTTGGATCGGTGAACCGGCCCTGGCCCACCTGATTGAGCCACTATTCGATTCCGTAATTGGTAAAGGTGCGGTAGAACTGTCACATACAATTGCTTTTATCTTCAGCTTTGCCCTTATAACAGTTTTCCATATTGTGCTTGGCGAGCTTGTACCAAAGTCTATCGCCCTGCAACGTGCCGAAGCGACCTCGCTCTTTGTTGCCCGTCCGCTTTACATTTTCGCCCAGGTCTTTAAACCATTCATAAAGTTAATGAACAATATCGGTAACGCCATCGTGCGGTTACTGGGTATGCGCTCCGCGAATGAGCACACCTCGGTCCACTCGGTCATAGAACTGGAAATGCTGGTTCAGGAAAGCCGTGAAGCCGGTGTGCTGGATAACCAGGAAGAAGTTATGCTGCGCCGGGTGTTCGACTTTGGCGAGAAAGACGCCCACCAGGTTATGCGGCCCCGGACTCAGGTCTTTGGTATCCCGGTAGATAAGAACCTGGATGAGGTTTTGGATATCGTCACCCGCGAGCATTACACCCGCTTCCCGGTTTTCCAGGGAACGATCGATAACGTAATCGGGGTGCTGCATGTCAAAGACTTACTTGACCGGGTCCACCACCAGGGTAACTTCATTCTGCAGGAAATCTTGCGGCCTATCTTAAAAGTGCCGGAAACAATCGCCATTGAAACCCTGCTGGAACAAATGCGCAGCCGCCAGATCCATATGGCCCTGCTAATTGACGAGTACGGCGGGACATCCGGCCTGGTGACGCTGGAAGATATCCTCGAAGAAATCATTGGCGAGGTCCGGGATGAATTCGATACCGATAAAGAGGATAACCGGCCGGAAATGGAAACTCTTGAAGACGGCTCCAGTTCGGTGTCGGGGTTGTTATCTTTGAGGGAGTTTGAAGAGCAGTTTGGGGTCGAATTTAAAGACCCTGAATACGAAACAATCGGCGGTTATGTCTTTGGTCAGATTGGCTCCAGCCCGACCATGGGCGATAAGGTTGACATATTCCCTTACCAATTGAAAGTGACCGAACTCAACGAGCTCCGCATTGCCCGCCTAGCCGTGGTAAAAATGTCCGACTCCGTGATCGAAAATAAGACTGTGCAGGAAAGGGTTAATCACTAGCGATAGCCCCAAACGAGTGATTAACTAAATAACCAGTTTGTCATGGTTATAAACAGCTGGTTAGCTGGCAGTTTGGTTTATTCTTTTCCATAAAAGCCTACAATTGGTTTACTAAAGAAAAGACAAACTAAAGAAATATTTACTGAAAACCTTAAATAACTACTGACCTGGGTTAATAAATTTTGGCGGCAAGGGTTGCGGGTTCAGGGCATATTTGTTGAATTGAGACTTAAAGCTCTGTTTGCCGCTAACGATAATTATTCCGCCGGATACTTCGTCCAATTCTTCGTCGCTAACCTCAGAAGTATCAATATTATCTTCGGTCTTTTCCGGTGTTTGTTCCTGGCTGTCTTCGTGCTTTTTCATTGGATTCTCCTTTATTAATGACCGGATAAACCTCATTAAATGGTGGTGGCTGAGGTTTTCCAGGGTAACTACTAACTTTTAACCTATATTTGCGTTTATTGTCTGGCTCATTATAACCGTAGTTTCAGTCCCCTACTAGGACCTAAATCACACTTTGGACCTTACAACCGCCTGACTTATTTTAATAAGTCAGGCGTGTCGTATGTATTTATTGTAGCAAATGAGGAGGCCGGTGAGGTTCCGGTCGTTACCGGTTAGCGGCGGAATTTGTGAAATTGATTGGCAATTATGCGTGGGAAGTCTACCTGGTTAGTAGCCGAAAGCCTCAACCTCTTGCCGGTAGGGCATGGCCGGAATACCACCCGCTTTAGAAACGGTCAGGGCCCCCACGGCCACGGCCTGGCGGCAGGCCAGCCTGACCTTATCTTCCTTGTCAAAGGCGAAGCCGTTCCGGCGCAAGCCATCTAGCAGCCCAGCCATAAAACCATCACCTGCCCCGACCGTATCCACGGCTTTTATGGGCCGGGCCGGTACAAAGCCGGTACCCTGGGCGGTCCGGTAGAAACAGCCGGTTTTGTCCATAGTAACAATGATTAACTTGAACTGGTCCCGCCAGAGCCGGGCTGTCCCCGCCTCGGGGTCGCTTTCACCGGTTAAAAAATCCAGCTCGTGCCGGTTTAGTTTTACGATATGGGCATAATCCAGGGGATGGCTGACCGCCTGGCGGGCGGCATCTTCGTCCGGCCAGTTGGAAAGCCGCAGGTTGATATCATATGATAGGATCAAACCGGCCTTACCGGCGATTTCCAGGGCATGGAAAGTAGCGCTGGCGGAAGGCTCGGTTGCCAGTAAAAGGGAACCAAATTGGATTAATTTGGCGCTGGTGAGATATTCCTGGTCAATGTCGTCCGGGTGGAGCATTGTATCGGCCGAGGGCTGGCGGTAAAAGAGATAACTGGCGTCACCGTGAGCATCCCAGCTTACGAAGGCCAGGCCGGTATGAATACGCGGGTCCAGGAGAAGCTGGCTGGTATCGACCCGGTTTCTATCCAGGATTTCTTTAAGATGGTATCCGAAGAAATCGTCTCCGACCCGGCCGACAAACCCGGTCTTTGTGCCCAGGCGGGCTAACCCTACCGCGACATTGGCCGGGGCACCTCCGGCGGCCATCCGCATTTCACCCGATGCTACAATACTTGAGCCAGCGACCGCAGGAAGAATATCAATCAGGGCTTCGCCCAGGCAAATAATTTCTGGTTTTGACATTAGAAGTCCGGCTCCTTTAGCAACTTTGATTTCAGAGTACAGACGAACTCAACTTTTCCGGCCAGGCCTAACCTTTTACCAGCCAGAGTGACTCGTAGGGGGCCAGGACAAGTTGATTATGGTGCTGGTCTAAATCCAGCCTGTAAGCACTGTCCGGACCCCGGCGTAAATTCTTTACCGAGGGCCACAGTCCTAATTGTTCAATTACCTGGCTGGAAATTCTTTGAGGGCTTTCCGAAAAGTTCGCCAGCCCAACAAAGGGGCTGCCCGGGTAATTTCGAGTGTAGGCGAAAACATGCTGGTTACCGGTCCGCAGGGTTACAGCGGGGGTGCCACTATGCAACTCGCGAATAGCTTTACGCGCCTCAATTAAAACCTGCATTTCACGGTAGATCTGACCGGGAATTGTGGCCGGGTCGTGCCGCTGGGCGGCCCTGGCCCAATCCATAAATGGACGGTGCATCCAGCGATTATCAAAAGCCCGTTCCGGGTCGTCGAGATAGGTGTAGTCGTTAAACAGCCCTATTTCGTCACCCATATAGACCAGCGGGATACCACCAAACGAGAATATGATGCTGTAGAGCATAATTATTCGCTGGATAGCCTGCTGGCAAGCTTTCGGGTCATTATCCTGGACCGCTTTTTCAAGCCCGGCCAGGGAAGCCGCCATGCCGCTTATCCGGCCATCTCCGGTACGGGGATTATACTGGAAAATTGCCCCTTTAGCATACGAATACGGCAGTTGGCCGGAATAAAATGAGTTCAAGAACTGGCGGTGCAAATAGGCGTTCTCTCCTACCGCCGCCGAGTTTTCGTCGGTAATGGCCCAGCCGATGTCATCGTGGCAGCGGACATAAGTCACCCAGGTTGTAAGAATAGGGGTGGGTGGGATTTGCTCCATGGTGTAATTCATCAGGTCCACCTTCTGGCTTGCCAGCGAACTCCATAACTGGACCATCAAGGAATTATTATAGGCAATCTCGCACTCTTTACCGGTGTGGCGGCCGGTCCCCAGGTAAGGTATAAGGTCGCGGGGCGCTACGATAGCCTCAGCCTTAAAAATAACTCCCGGTGAAACAATCCGGGTGAGCGCCCGGAAAGACTGCAAGATATCAAGCACTTCTGGCTGGTTCTGGCAGTTGGTGCCAAGCCGCTTCCACATGAAAGGCACTGCGTCCAACCGGAGTATATCGACACCCTTGTTCGCCAGGAAGAACATATTCTCCAGCATTTCGCGGAAAACCGCCGGGTTAGTAAAATTCAAGTCCCACTGGAATTCATAAAAGGTCGTCCAGACCCACTTGCCGTTTTCACCTATGTCGGGGTAGAAAGTGAAACTGCCCGGCTTGAAGTCCGGAAAGACTTCCGGGAGGGTTTGTTCAAAAGCGTCCGGGATACTGCGGTTGTCGAAAGTATAGTAATAATCCAGGTATTGCGGGTTTCCGGCCCGGGCCTGTTGTGCCCAGTAGTGTTCTTTGGCTGTATGATTAACCACCAGGTCGATACACAGGCTCATACCGCGCTCGTGCATGGCTGCTGCCAGTTGTTGCAGGTCGTCCATACTGCCGAGTTCGGGGTTGACTTCGCGGTAATTTTCCACCGCATAGCCACCATCGTTTGGCCCGGAACGAGGTTGTAGCAGGGGCATCAGGTGGATATAGTTCAGCCCCATTTCACCAATGTAGGCCAGTTTCTCCTGCACACCCGCCAGGGTACCCGCGAATTTATCGACATAGTAAATCCCGCCGACCATTCCTTCTTGCTGGAACCAGTCCGGCGTGATTTCCCGGCTCAGATCAAGCTTTTTTAAGTCTTCGGGCCGGTCCACGTAATAACTAGCCACCAGCCTGGCAATATTTTCCAGTTCCCGGGTAAAAGCCGGGTGATTGCTATAAATTGCTGAGAAACCTGTATAAAAATCAGCAAAATATCTTTCGAGGCGCAGCAGGAAAATATCCTGGTCACGCTGCGGGATTTTTCCGGTTGCAAGTAATACAGGTTCAAGCTTATCCCAGAAGGCTTGAAATGCTACTTTCAAGTTAGGAGGCAGGTAAGGCCGGGTTTGCATTTTATTTATTATTGTTCATTTCTAATTTTTGGACTGCCGATAGTGCTTCGTTCGACCAGCTCAGTGTTAAGCCGGATTAGTTCCGGGGGCTTTTGTGGGTTTTCAATTTGCTCCATTAGCAGGGCCATTCCAAGTTCACCCATATGGTACATAGGCTGTTGCATGGTGGTTAATTCCAGCCATTCAGACAATTCGATGCCATCAAACCCCATAATCGAAAGGTCGCGCGGGACCGAAAGCTTCATGGCTTTCGCGGTTTCCAGGGTACCCAGAGCCTGCACATCTGATGCGGCAAAAATAGCCGTTGGCGGGTTTTTTAGATTAAGTAGACGCTGTGAGGCTAACCGGCCGCCCTGGCGGTCCCAGCTGCCTATTTCCATAAGCTCGGGCTCAAAATTTATACCTGCTTCACCCAGCGCCCGGTGTACGCCAATTAAGCGGTCATTGGCCTGGTTAAACTTGAAATTACCCTCGATTTGCCCATTGATAAAGCCAATACGCCTGTGCCCTTTTTCCAGCAAATATTTCATTGCCGCATAAGAACCATCCACGTTATTTACAACCACCGAGGTAATGGAAGGGTTATAGGCATCCACCAGGATAGTAGGTAACTGGGCCTGCGCAAAGTTCGGAATAAAGACATCTTTTGGTGAAACTGATACCACCAACAAGCCGTCCGCTTTCCGGCTCATCGGCAACCGCCTGAAACAATCGTCACGCTGGGCATCATTTTCGATATTGTAAACTACCAATTCAAAGCCCAGACGGCTGGTACTAGCTTCAATACCTCGTAAGACTTCGATCGAAAAAGGTCTTGTAAAAAACGGAATGATAACTGCTAGTGTTCCCGTTCGCCCCCTGGTCATACTTCTTGCTATTGGGTCTGGCGTATAATCGAGCTGTCGTATAGCGGCCTGGACACGTTGCCGAGTACTATCTCTTACGGCGGGACTGTTGTTTAGCACACGAGAAACGGTACCAAGTCCTACTCCGGCCAGCTTCGCCACATCATAGATAGTTGTCGCCATGATTCCTCTCTTGACACCTACCTTATTGTGGAACTATGGAAGCATTTCCACAGAATACATTTAATTGATTTGCTTCAAAAATACCATACTTCTATTCGGATGTAAATACCTAAAAGTCTTTATTTGGAACGTTTAAAATCTCAGAGAATTGAAAATTACTTTTGAGGTCGTATTTTGCCTATATCAATAGCATAAAGTGTCATTTTGGCCTGCTAAGTATCGCTTATCTACACCAAAATATAACGCAGTTGCCTATTTACAAAATAAAAATCATATGTTATTGTAAAAAATATATGGAAGCGTTTCCATAAACAACGTTCCAAATGTGTTAGACTTGCTGTTTTCAACCCTACGGTAAATCATCCGGCATACATTTCTAAGTAAGGCTAATTTCAAAGACAACGTCTACGCGCAATTAGGTTACCTGAGAAAAGTTAATATCCAAAGGAGGATTCAGATGTCCGAAGAATCTAAAAAGAGACTAAGCCGTCGCAAGTTCGTTGCCCTGACGGGTAGTGCGCTGGCGGCTAGTGGTCTTTTAGCAGCTTGCGGAGACGCCACGGTTACTACTGCGCCCGCCCCGGCAGCTACGACCGCCGCCGGTGCTACAACAACTGCCGCCGGTGCTGCCGCAACAACTGCCGCCGGTGCTACAACAACTGCCGCCGGTGCTGCCGCAACAACTGCCGCCGGTGCTGCCGCAACTACCGCCGCCGGTGCTACAACAACTGCCGCCGGTGCTGCCGCAACTACCGCCGCCGGTGCTACTACAACTGCCGCCGGTGCTGCCGCAACAACTGCCGCCGGTGCCGCAACGGCGGCTGCCGCTGCTGCTGGCCCAACCGATTATAACAAGGTTGGCAAAGAACTGGTGGATGCTTTCGCCGGTAAGTTAAAGGGTACTAAGGTTTCAATTGCACACGGCGTATCAGGCGAGGAAGAGAAAAAGTTCCAGGCCTGCTTCAAGGATTTTCAGGACAAGACAGGTATTACAGTCAACCTCATTCCCGGAAATAACGAAACTTCTATCAACGTCAAGGTAGAAAGTAACACTACCGAAGATATTGTCAACTTTCCCCAACCGGGCTTAATGGGTAGCATTGCCAAGAGCGGCAAGATAATTGACCTCAATAAGGTCATTAACCAGGACTGGCTGAAACAGAACTACAAACAGGGTTTTATTGATACCAACACGGTTGATGGTCCTAACGGCAAAATATTAGGTGGAATCTTCCAGGGTATCAACTTCAAAAGCGCCGTCTGGTACCCGAAGAAGGACTTTGATGCCGCCGGCTACAAGATTCCTACGACCTGGGCTGAGCTAAAGGCGCTTTCTGACCAGATTGTCAAGGACGGTGATACGCCCTGGGCCATCGGTATTGAAAGCGGTAGCGCCACCGGCTGGCCTGCCACCGACTGGATTGAAGATATTATGCTGCGTACAACTACACTGGAGAACTACGATAAATGGACCAAGGGTGAACTGCCTTTCACTTCTCCCGAGGTTAAAAATGCTTTCCAGATCATGACTGATATCTGGTTCAACGACAAGTATGTCTATGGTGGCCGTAAGTCCATCCCCACCACTAACTTTGGTGATGCGCCAACCCCGATGCTCCAGAACCCACCAAAGGCATGGTTGCACCGCCAGGGCACCTTTATCACCAGCTTCTTTGAGAAGAATAAACCGGGAGTTAAGGCAGGCGTAGACTACGACTTTTTCTATTTGCCACCGATTGACGAGAAGTACGGCAAGCCGGTGCTTTTCGCAGGTGACTTGTTCAGTATGTTTAAAGACCGCCCAGAAGTCCGGGCTGTAATACAGTTCTTAACTACTTACGAGTCGATACAGCCCTGGATTAAAGCGGGAGGTGGCCGCCTTTCACCTCACCAGAACGTCAATTTGGCGGACTACACGAGTGAAATGGAGCGTAAAGCAGCTCAATCCATTATCAATGCCACCAGCGCTCGCTTTGATGGGTCTGACCTGATGCCGGGTGCGGTAGGGTCCGGTACTTTCTGGAAAGGGGTTACCGACTACGTCAGCGGCTCGTCCAACCTTGACCAGGCTCTCACTACCATGCAGAGTGGTTGGGCTAATGTCAAAAAATAGGCATGTAAGGTAAGTTTCAAGCTAACCAGTCCTTTTAGCCTGGCTTGCCTGAATAATGTACAACCGCGCTTACAATAAAGCTAAGCGCGGTTGCCTCCTGTGAATTCAACAGCTTGTCAAAACTGCTTAGGCCGCCGACCGGCCTGATAATAGGAGATCTAAGATGATCCAACAAACTAAAGAAGTCGAGACCAGGCCGGCCTCGGGAGCGGCGGCTGGTTTTATGGACCCTGGCCGTTTCTTTGCCGCACTCCTCGGCCTGGTCGTCGTCCTTGTCCTGCTGGGGCTAGGGTTTGTCTATTTGCGCGACAGCAAAGGGGCTAATATCTTTAATGCTGTAGTTGCGATAATCTGGGGAGTCGGCGGCGTTGCCGCACTCTACTATACTGTTAATGCGCTGATTGAGTCGTTACCCAATAAATGGCGTGGCCGCCTTCTACCCTTCCTCTTTGTCGGGCCTGGTGTGGCGATGTTGTTCTGGGTTTTGACTATTCCGACCTTACGCACCCTCTATCAGAGCTTCTTTAATAATGATTCGACCAGTTTTGTTGGCTTTAATAATTATATCGCGACCTTTACCGATAGGGGTATGCTCGAATCATTCCGCAACAACCTGCTGTGGCTGTTTGTCGGTACCGGCTTCTGTGTCGTCTTCGGACTGTTGATCGCCGTGCTGGCTGACCGCTCGAAATTCGAAAACATTGCCAAAGCCTTGATATTTATGCCGATGGCGATTTCATTCGTCGGCGCCAGCGTGATCTGGAAGTTCATGTATGCTTATGCCCCGTCGGACCAACCTCAAATCGGCTTGCAGAATGCCATACTGACCGGTTTTGGCCTTGAACCCCAATCATGGCTGACCTTGCAGCCCTGGAACAACCTGTTCCTGATTGTGGTCCAGGTCTGGATGGCGACCGGTTTTGCAATGGTCCTATTTTCAGCCGCCATCAAAGGTGTGCCGACGGACCTGATTGAAGCCGCGCGAGTAGATGGGGCGACCGAAATCCAGTCCTTCTTTGCGATTACCATCCCTTACATTCAGGGCACCATTATCACCGTCACGACCACTACGGCCATTGGAACGCTTAAAATATTTGACGTTGTTTGGGTTATGACCGGCGGTCAGTATGGCACTTCGGTCGTGGGCACCGAGTTTTATCGCCAGTTTTTTGCCAACCGCAATTTCGGCTACGGGGCGGCTATCGCGATTGTCTTGTTTATCGCCATATCCCCGGTGTTGATTTATAACCTGCGTCAATTGAGAAAACAGGAGGGATTCTAATGGCACTGGTACAAGGACGCGCCGCCGGAACCCGGCGCAGCAAAATAATCAATGGTGTGTTGGTAAACGGGATCCTGGCCCTGATTTGTATACTTTGGACGGTCCCAACGATTGGTTTACTGGTTTCGTCCTTCCGTCCCAGGGCTGATGTTGTGACCAATGGTTGGTGGAATGTCCTACCCCACCAGGAATATGTGACCGTCAACCAAATTCAATTGACCCCCGGTTTGCCCCTGGACCAACCGATCCAGGTGGAAGGTCAAACCTTAACCGATGACCAGCTAAGGGCCGGCTTTAAGCTGCCAGACGGGCGTAAAGTGGTCTGGGCTAATCGCCGGTCCAGGACGGTGGATGTGCAGAACCAGCAATGGACAGCCAAGACTAATTTCACTTTGAACAATTATGATAACGTGCTGATTGGGCAGGAATATACTACTACAGATGCCGCTGGCAATACCAAGACCGAAAAAGGCGAAAATATGAGCAATGCCTTCATTAGCTCGCTGACGGTCGCGATTCCGGCAACAATCATCCCGATCTTAATCGCGGCCTTTGCGGCTTATGCATTCGCCTGGATGCGGTTTCCGGGGCGCAAGACACTTTTTGCAATGGTGGTGGGTTTACTGGTGATACCGGCCCAGGTGGCTTTAATCCCCTTGTTGACAGACTTTAGCGCTCTTGGGATCACCGGTACTTATCTATCGCTATGGTTGGTGCATACCGGTTTTGGATTATGTCTGGCAATCTACCTTTTGTACAACTATATCAGCCAGTTGCCCAGGGAAATACTTGAGTCGGCCTTTATTGATGGGGCGTCGCCCTTTACCATCTTTATTCGGCTGATATTGCCCTTGTCGGTGCCAGCCCTGGCATCGTTCGCGATCTTCCAGTTTATGTGGGTCTGGAACGATTACCTGAACGCGCTGATCTTCCTGGGAACCGCCCCGGATACCCAGGTAGTAACGATCAAGTTAGCCCAGATGTTAGGGTCGCGCGGGCAAGATTGGCACCTGTTGACGGCTGGCGCCTTCGTTTCAATGGTGCTGCCTTTAATCGTCTTCTTCTCGCTGCAGCGTTACTTTGTGCGCGGCATGATGGCAGGGTCGGTTAAGGGTTAGTTAGATCAAACTTTACACCGCATGTAAGAGCCTACTATAATAACCCCGGCCTGGCATAGATAATTTCAATGCCGGGCCGGGGTTATATTACTACCGGATTTTAGCCGTAACTGGAGAAGGAAAGTTGATATGACTGACTTAAATACTCTTAACTCCAATCCAGGTGTAAACCCAAAAGACCCTCACCGGCCGGTATATCATTTTTTGCCGGAAGCCAACTGGCTAAACGACCCAAACGGCTTGATTCACTGGCAGGGAATGTATCATGTGTTCTACCAGTACAACCCTAACGGCCCCTATCACGGCACCCTTCACTGGGGCCACGCCGTCAGTAAAGATTTGCTTAAATGGCAGCATCTCCCGGTGGCCCTGGCCCCTACGCCCAACAGTCCGGACCAGGATGGCTGCTTTTCCGGCTGCGCCGTAGATAACAATGGGGTGGCGACGCTGATTTATACCGGGGTACGCGGTGAAGACCAGTTACCCTGTGTGGCTACCAGCACCGACGATATGTTAGTCACCTGGCAAAAATATCCCGGCAACCCGGTCATTCCAAATACACCGCAGGACCTTGACCTGGTGGCTTACCGCGACCATTCGGTCTGGCGGGAAGATAATACCTGGTACCAGCTTATCGGCGCGGGTATCCAGCAGGTTGGCGGAACCGCCTTGCTTTATCGTTCGCCCGACCTGTTAAACTGGGAATATCTTCACCCTATCCTGGTAGGCGACCGCACCTCGACCCATCCGCTACCTACTACCGGCGATATGTGGGAATGTCCAGCCCTTTTCCCGCTGGATGACAGCCATGTCCTGATAATATCGGTCTGGTCCAATCATAACCTTATTTACAGTGCCTATTTTACCGGCGATTTTACCGGGTGGCGCTTCACTCCGGTCCACCAGGCGGTCCTGGATAACGGTGGCAGTTTTTATGCACCTCAAACTTTGCTGGACGACCAGGGGCGGCGCTTGATGTGGGGCTGGTTGCAGGAACAGCGCAGCGATGCGGCCCAGCGCGCCTCGGGCTGGTCGGGCGTGCTGACGATGCCACGCCGGTTATCCATATTGCCGGATGGGCGGTTAGGACAGGCCCCTGTACCGGAGTTGCAGAAATTACGCGGGCGGCACCAGCAGTACAAAGGGCTTGAAATTCCCGCCGGTTACGAACTGGTCCTGCCGGAAGTGCAGGGCGATTGCCTGGAAATTCTACTAAAGCTGGCACCGGGCGCAGCCAGCCAGGCCGGGCTGTGGGTTCGCTGCTCGCCGGACGGCACCGAGCGCACTTTAATTGCCTATGACCGGGAGGCGGGGGGTTTGATTATTGACCGCGAAAAGTCCAGTCTGGACCGGGAGGCGGTCCACGACCGGCGAATAACCCCCTTTCAGCCAGCAGACCAGGAAGATTTAACGCTGCATATATTTCTGGACCGCTCGGTAATTGAGGTTTTTCTGAACAATGAATTAGCTATGGCAAGCCGGATTTACCCCACCCGCCCCGATAGCCTGGGGCTGTGTCTGGCTGCGGTGGGTAGCCAGGCCCGGATTAACTCCATGGATGTTTGGACCATTCAGGCACCGGAATAGGAGAAACATAAAATGAGTGCTGGGGAAGCTTTATGGTGGCAGTCAGGTGTAATTTACCAAATCTATCCGCGCAGTTTTAAGGATAGTAACGCCGATGGCATCGGGGACCTGGCCGGGATAATTGAAAAGCTGGATTACATTAACTGGCTTGGGGTAGGCGCAATCTGGCTTTCGCCTTTCTACCCCTCCCCGATGGCCGATTTTGGTTACGACATCTCTAACTATATTGATGTAGACCCCATTTTCGGTAACCTGGCTGATTTTGACCGGCTGGTTGAAATGGCTCACGCCCGGAATATTAAAGTTCTGGTGGATTTTGTTCCCAACCATACTTCCGACGAACATCCCTGGTTTCAGGAGTCTCGCGCCTCTCGCGACAATCCAAAACACGATTGGTATATCTGGCACGACCCCAAACCGGACGGCGGGCCGCCCAACAACTGGTTAAGTAATTTTGGCGGCAGCGCCTGGGAGCTTGACCCGGTTCGGCAGCAATATTACCTGCACCTCTTTGATGTCAAGCAGCCGGACCTGAACTGGCGCAACCCGGCGGTCCAGGCGGCCATGTATGATGTGGTCCGTTTCTGGTTCGACCGGGGTGTGGACGGGCTCCGAATTGACGTGGTTTATTTATTGTTTAAAGACGAAGAACTGCGCGATAACCCGCTTGACCCAAAATGGGAGCCAGGCGACCCGGTTCCTCCCCAGCAAATTAGACAATATACCGAAGACTTGCCGGAAATGGATGGCGTTATCCAGGAACTGCGGAAACTGGCCGACCAGTACCACGAACGGGTACTGATTGGCGAAATCTGGCTGCCCTACGAGCGGTTGGTCCGCTATTACGGGGAGGACCTGGGTGGGTTGCACCTGCCTTTCAACTTCCAACTGATTCTTTTAACCGACTGGAAGGCTCAAAAAGTCAAAGACCTGGTGGAAAGTTATGAGGCTTCCCTGCCGGAGGGCGCCTGGCCCAATTGGGTGCTGGGCAACCACGATAACACCCGCCTGGTCACCCGGGTTGGTCCGGTCCAGGCCAGGGTGGCCCAGATGCTACTCCTGACTTTGCGCGGGACGCCTACCTGTTACTATGGGGACGAACTGGGAATGCATGATGTAAAAATCCCACCGGAACTGGCCGCCGACCCGCAAGAAAAAGGTTCGCCCGGTTTCGGCCGCGACCCGGAGCGTACCCCTATGCAGTGGGATAGCAGCCCTAACGCCGGGTTTTGCCCGGCCAGGGTTACACCCTGGTTGCCGGTGGCGGCGGATTACGAGCTGTACAATGTCCAGACGCAGCAGGCCGACCCAACCTCAATGCTGGCGCTCGTCCGCAAGCTTATGGAATTGCGGCAGCAAACGCCCGCGCTGAACCGGGGAGAATACCGGCCACTGGCGGCTGTCCCGGCCGATTGCTTTGTCTATCTTCGTGAGTTAGCCGGGCAGCGCTACCTGGTGGCCCTTAACTTTTCCGACCAGGCCCAGGCCCTGGCCTTACCGCAAATGGGGCCGGGCCAGGTTGTAGTCTCCACGCACCTGGACCGCGAAGGGCCGCTTGACACAAGTAACTTCCAGTTGCGGGGTGCCGAAGGACTGGTAATAGCATTGTAAGGCTGAGTTTACTTCCACAAAACGGTCCCGGTTAGATTTTCGAAACTAACCGGGACTGTTTTATATTTTAACCGGTTTTCTACCAGGGCAGCTATCAACTTAATCTGGAAGCCGGTACAAATTATTCTTTAACTGGCCGGGGTCGGCGTAGGAGCCGGGGCGGGCTGGATGGTCAGGCTGGCACTTGTTTTAACTTTACCGTCCTGAGTTGCGACAACAATAATATTCTTGCCAGGCACGATTCGCGAGCCATCTCCATAAGCGTTCAGAATAAGCTGGCCCTGAAACTTGCCGGACGCGTCGGTCAGCGCCAGAGAAGCGTTCTCACGTGGGGTTTCGCCCGGCCCAAACTGGATGGTCAGCCAGGTATCCCCCGGAAAACCTTCGCCAGTAATCGTAATGGTAGTCCCGGCTACTACGGTATCAGACGGCAGCTTGATGGCGGGGGTGCCCGTGGCGGTCCCTGACCCGGCGGCAGTAGTGGCAGCGGTGGAAGTCGTAACAACAGTAGTAACGGCGGCGGTTGTTAGGACGCTTGCAGCAGTTGTTGGGGCCGCAATTGTGCTGGTAACTGCCGCAATTGTGCTGGTAACTGCCGCAGTGGTGGCGGAAATAGCCGTAGTTACGGCAGTGGTAGCCGCCGGGGTGGCCCCCAGGGGAGCCGTTGTCGCGGCGGCCGTAGTTGCCGGGGCAGTGGTCGCGGTATTGTCACCGCAGGCCGCCAGCAAGCCAACCATCAACAAAACCAAAATGCCCAGAGATACCATGGCCAGTGGGTTGCCATTAATAGTTGCCTTCCGGCTCCTCAAATTTAAATGTTCCATTGTCTTCGTCCTTTGTTTATAAACCTGGTCAATTTCAAATACAAAACCTCCTGTCAAAACTATATGCCGCCAGTTCGCAGAGATTTAGAGAATTCTTTCAAGCAGAAATATCTCTATATTTAAGACGTTAATCCGGGGATTTACGGTTTAGGGCTTTAGACTAAAAATTGCTAAGCATTTTTGCTTAACCGGGCTGTCAGGTTGATGTTGTTATGATTAATGGGAAATTCTGCTACTTGCTGCCACCCAACACATATTTCATTAGAATTGTTAATCTTAAATAACAATATATTTTCATTTTAGGTCTAAAAATTGCTATGCAAGTGAGGGTGATGGTAACACTTTGCTTCACAGGTATCAAATAGAATTTAATAGTTATGTCTGGTTTTATTCCAGAATAAAGCGGGTGTAATAAAACCTTAGATTATTAGAGTAAAGTAACATCTTTAACTAACTTGTAGTAAGGTTATTGGTTTTGCTACTTTTTGGTTTAAAAATTTGATCAGCAAGTTTCGAATTTCAGGGCTAAAAATAGCAATAGACAGGAGTTGTGATCCATGGGTGAAGCACGCAAAACAGAGAAGAACGACAAAGAACGCGACCTTGAAGCAAACAAGGTAATTCCTCAACCGGAAATGAGTTCCGACCAGGGTATAAAAGTCAGTGACGACCGCAATTCACTTAAAGCCGGTTCGCGGGGTCCGACTTTGATGGAAGATTTTCTTTTTCGTGAGAAAATTACTCACTTCGACCACGAACGCATTCCTGAACGGGTCGTCCATGCCCGGGGTGCCGCCGCTCATGGTCATTTCCAGGTTTACGAGTCGTTAGCCGAATATACGGCCGCCAAATTTTTACAGGACCCCTCAGTGAAGACACCGGTATTTCTCCGGTTCTCTACCGTCGCCGGTTCACGCGGTTCGGCCGATACAGCCCGGGACGTGCGCGGGTTTGCCACCAAATTTTATACCGAAGAGGGTAACTTTGACCTGGTCGGCAACAACATCCCGGTCTTTTTTATACAGGATGCCATTAAATTTCCTGACCTGGTCCACTCGGTCAAACCGGAACCCCACAACGAAATTCCCCAGGCGTCTTCGGCTCACGACACCTTTTATGACTTTATCTCGCTGACTCCAGAATCTATGCATATGTTGATGTGGATCATGTCCGACCGGGCCATTCCACGCAGCTACCGCATGATGGAAGGCTTTGGGGTCCACTCATTCAAGCTGGTCAACAGCCAGGGTAAAGTCCGGTTTGTAAAATTCCACTGGAAACCGGTCCTGGGTATTCACAGCCTGGTCTGGGATGAAGCCGTGAAGCTGGCCGGAAAAGACCCTGACTTCCACCGGCGCGACCTCTGGGAAGCCATTGAGGGCGGCGACTTTCCGGAATGGGAGCTGGGATTGCAGTTAATTGATGAAGAGGATGAGCAGAAATTCGACTTCGATGTGCTTGACTCAACCAAAATCTGGCCTGAAGATTTAATCCCGGTTAAAATTGTCGGTAAAATGACCCTCAATCGCAACCCTGATAACTTCTTTGCGGAAACCGAGCAGGTCGCCTTCCATACCGGAAACATCGTGCCGGGTATTGAGTTCAGCAACGATCCCTTGCTCCAGGGCCGTCTCTTTTCCTACCTGGATACTCAATTGTTGCGGTTAGGCGGGCCAAACTTCACCCAGATTCCGATCAACCGGCCCATTACCCCGGTTTCCAATAACTTCCGAGACGGTTTACACCAGCACCGCATTATCCCGGGCCGGGTTTCCTACCATCCAAGTTCGCTGGAAGGCAATGCCCCGGCCGAAGTGTCACCGGCCGCAGGCGCTTTTGCCAGCTACCCGGAACGCGTAGAAGGCACCAAATTGCGCGAACGCAGCGCCAGCTTTAGCGACCACTACGGCCAGGCTAGATTGTTCTGGAACAGCATGTCGGTAGCTGAAAAGCAGCATATTTCCTCGGCCTTGCAATTCGAACTGGCTAAAGTCGAAACCCGCGAGGTCCGCGCCCGGATGCTGGAACACCTGGCCCTCATCAACGAAGTTTTGGCGAACCAGGTAGCTGCCGCCCTGGGTGAGAAAATTCAGGACGGAAAAGCTGTGCAGGACGATGGTACCAGCCTGGCCCCGGCCCTGGCCGACTTTTCTAACGCGGTATCCGAAACCAGCGCTTCCGGTGGCTTGCAGCGCACATCCGGCCTGAGTACCCTGGAAAAGCCTAAATTCAAGGTTGATAACGTCAAGACCCGGAAGGTCGCGGTCCTGGTGGCGGACGGTGTCTCCGGCGAACAGGTAGATGCCTTTAAAGCCGGGCTGAAAGCGGCCGGGGCTAAAGCCGAAGTGCTGGCTAGCCACCTGGGTAGCGTTATCAGCGCCGAAGGAAAACCTGTCGCGGTAGATAAAACTTTTACTACGAGCGGTTCGGTTATGTACGATGCGGTCTTTATTCCGGGCGGGAAAAGCGCCGACGCGCTGAAGAAGCAAGGCCCCATCCGCTACTTTATAGCCGAAGCTTACAAACACGCCAAGCCGGTGGCTACGGTGGATGAAGGCGCGGACCTGATCAGACTCGCTTTGTTCCTTGAAGGCATCAGCGAGCCAGAAGCCGGTAAAAAGGCCCCGGCTAACCGGGACCTGGGCCTGATAGTCGGCAAGGGCAGCGACGTTAAAGGTTTGACCAAGCAACTTATCGCGGCTTTTGAGCAGGGACGCTTCTTTGACCGGCCCCAGGTTGAGGAAATGGCGGTCTAAGCCCTTTCGCGAAATTTCTCTTTGAAAAAAAAGAGGCCAGGATGTAATATCCCGGCCTTTTTTTATTCTACTAGCGGTAGCCTTCCGCCTGCATATTAAACAGTCGTGCGTAGGTGCCGTCCATCTTCAATAGCTCCTGGTGCGATCCAAGTTCAATAATCTTCCTGCCTTCCAGTACAGCAATCCGGTCGGCCATCCGGACCGTGCTAAACCGGTGACTGATCAGAAGGGCCATTTTCCCCCTGGTCAGTTCGCGGAACCGCTGGAAAATTTCATATTCGCGTTCTGCGTCCAGGGCGGATGTCGGTTCGTCCAGGATAACTACCTCGCTCTTTCGCATAAAGGCCCGGGACAGGGCAATTTTTTGCCACTGCCCACCCG
>JAQBPB010000065.1 GCA_028287745.1 Chloroflexota bacterium | reverse complement strand
TTGCGTTTGGTGAAAAAACAGGTCAGCACCAGGAAAAAGATAATCATACCTACCAGGATGCCCCAGCGGCCCAGCAAGTGCAAAGCCCGGCTGGACTGGAAACTACCGGCCGAGAATTCCGATTTATCGCCCGGGTTATTATCGTAGTTATGTGGGTCAAAGTCTTTGATCCCAGGTAAAGAGGCCGGTTGAATGCCCGGTGGCGCGCCCGCGATTACCTGGTAATACTGCCGGTTGAGGTCGGACGTGGTGCCCAGGCTGTCAATTGACCACCTGGAAACGGTCACGTAGCTCAAGGCCTGGCCGGGCCCGGTTAAAGGGAAAATCAGCCCGGCCAGGATTATTTGCGGCACCAGGATAATCGGTACAATACTGGTCGCTTTATCGGTATTGCTGGCAAGGGCCGAAATCATTAAGCCCATCGCCAGACCGGCCATGGTGGTCAGCCAGACCCCAATTATCAATTCAATAAAGGATGGCACCAGCGCCCCGGCCGGAGGTGCGCCGGTACGAAGGATCACTATCCCGGTTAGCAGAATACTCTGGATGATACACAGGACCGTCAACACGGCTACTTTTGACATCACATACGGAAAGACCCGCAAGTTTACCAGACGTTCGCGCAAATAAATTGGGTTCTCTTTGGTTATTTCACGGGCGGCATTGCTGGTGCCAAGCCAGACTGCCGCTATAGCCAGCATAAAGAGGACTTTTTGCGCTTCACCCGGTGTCCGGCCATCCGCGAAGATGTTGTCGCCTGCCACAAGGGCCAGGATCAGGCCGATAATCGGGGCCTGTAGGATTAAGACCAGCAGATTGACCCGGTCCCGGCGAAGTAATTCGGCATAGCGCCGGGTTAGAATTCTAAACTGCCGCCAGTTCGAGGTCTTCGGGCCTTTTACATTTGAAACGGGCCGGACGTTTGCCCCGGCGGCATCGACCGCACCGTAACCGGGCTGAGTCGCGGCCGGGTTGGCGTTAAGGGACGGTGGAATAGAGGCCAGGCGGTCCTGGACATACTCTTTAAAGTAAGGTGATTGGCGGTAACGGGCCTCCCACTCGGTACTGCTGGTCGGGGTTTGCTCAAGCTTGGAATATATATCGGCAAACTCGCTTACTTCAAAGAACTTGAGCGCCTCACGCGGCGGGCCGAAGAAACAAAGTTTGCCACCGGGGGCCAGAAAGACCACCTTATCACAGGCGGTGATATTGCTGGTAGCGTGGGTTACCAGGATAATCGTGCGGCCCTGGTCGGCCAACCGGCGCAGCAGGAACATCATGCGCTTATCAAGGCCGGGGTCCAGGCCTGAGGTCGGTTCATCCAGAAAGAATAAATTTGGTTTTGCCAGTAATTCAACTGCAATCGACACCCGCTTGCGCTGGCCGCCCGACAGGCGGGAAACAACCACCGACCGCCGCTGGGTCATTTCGACATCATCCAGGACTTCGGCGACCCGGTGTTCAATTTCCTGGTCGGTGGTATCTTTGGGCAGGCGTAATTTTGCTACGTAATACAGGGCGCGTTCCACAGTCAGTTCGCGATGAATGATATCGTCCTGTGGCACATATCCCAAACTGCTGCGGTAAGCACCAAAGTTCTGGTAATAATCGTCACCGTTAATCAAGACGCGCCCTTCCGGGGCCGGGCGAAATCCGTTGAGTGCGTCCATAAGGGTGGATTTACCGGCGCCGCTCCCACCGACCAGGGCTACAAATTCTCTTGGCTGAATCGAGAGTGAAATATCGTTTAGCAACACCAGGGAGTTGTTATTAACCGCCTTACGGACCCCGATAGCGTCAATTCGAATGTTATCATTGGCGGTCTGGGCAATCTGGTTCAACTGATAAACCAGCGGATAACTGGCAATCTGGATTACATCACCGGGCTGGATCGGTACTGGAGTATTGCGCGGTATGCGCTGGCCTTTGATAAAAGTGCCGTTAATGCTGCCCAGGTCCAGCAAGACCGCCCCACTGGCTTCTCGACGGATTAAAGCGTGGTGACCCGAGACCTGGGGGTAGTTCAGGACCAGGGTATTGTCCGGCTGGCGGCCAATAGTAACTACCTGTAAATTAGGGTCAAGCTGGAGTGATTGAACTTCGGTGGCAGCCGGGCGGGCCAGGTCGGTATAGGTAAGGGTTGCGACGTTACCTAACTCGTCCCCGATGCGGATCAAATCGCCATCTGTAAGCTGGATTTCACGGACCTTACCGCCTTTGTATAACAGGCCGTTGGTCGAATTCTGGTCGGTAATTGTGTAGCCGGTAGGGGTTTTCGTTAAAATCGCGTGGAGGCGCGAAACCGTACTGATGGGTACGACAATATTATTCTCGTTAGCCCGCCCCACAGTCAGGCGGGTACCGGTCAGAGAATGTTCTTTAGTGACGTTTTCATAATGAACCTTGAGGACCGGCGCGACCACCGGCATGAAGATGGTGGCGTGTTTTTCTTCTTCGGGCTGGACGGGCGGCTGGCTGCCGGGATTGTCCCTGTTGGATTGCACAAACGCGCCGGTCGGGGCATACGAAGCCGGAAAGGCCCCGGTCCCCGGGTATGGTCCGGCCTGGGGTGGCACATTCTGGTAAGGAACGGCCTGCGGAGAGATATTCTGAAAGCCTGGCAGGGGTTGATGGCCCTGGTTAACCGGGTAAGGCGGTGACGGTGATGGCGGGTTACCGGGCGGTGACTGAGTGGCCGCCTGGGGATTCCAGGGCTCCTGGTAAGGCACCGGGTTACCTGGCTGCTGGTAGCCATGCGGTTGTCCGGCGGCTAACGGTGGTGCCAGTTGGACCACCAAAGTGCCCAGCGTGAACTGGTCGCCCGGTTTCAAAATAGCCGGTCCACTGATAGGAAGCCCGTTAATTCTGACCGGGTTGGATTGGCTCAGGTTTTCCAGGCGCCAGCCCGGCCCTTGCTGGGTCAGGAGAGCATGGCGGCGAGAAACCTCCGGGTGGCTGATTACCATGTCGTTACCCGGTTCCCGGCCAATCGAGATCACGGGCCTGGAAAGGTTATATTCGGTTATGAGTTGGCCTTTGTCCAGCACGAGCAGCTTTGCAAAATCGGGCATTTTTGTTGCGCCTCTCCTATTTGTCCCAAAATTAAGAGAAAGAGAAAAAGTAAAGACTCCTAGCCACCAGCGGAAGTGTAGATTGTCTTTGCAGAGCTAATTTTCCAGCGTTTGGCCGCGTCATCGTAAACCAGCGTGACTTCCCAGCTTTCAAACTGGCCGCCTTCGGTTTCCTGCGCCTGATTGGGCGCGTTTTTTGAGATACTAACCAGCGAATAGCTGCCCGGTTTAACAATCAGGGTAGAGGTGAAGCCATCTTTGGCCCATTTTTGGTCCTGGATAGTCAGGGCTTGCGGGTTAAACCGTCCCAGCACTACCCGGCCCGCCTGTTTGTTATAAAAGAGGCCGGAGCGGGCTTCACCGAGAAGTTCCCCGGTATAATAGTTAGCCAGCTCGACGCTCATCGTTGGGGCGTAGGTATCGTTTGCAACCTGGGTCTGATACCAGGCCATGGCTGCTTTGTAGTCATCGCGCACATTCTGGCAGTATTCGGGCGAACTTTTATCTAAAACAAGGGTGGTTGGATTTTCTTTACCGAGGCCGTTGGTACCGGCCGGTTTGAATTCGGTTATAACGCAGGGATTAGCTGGCCGGGCGGTCCTGGTGGTTTCACCACAGGCTGATAGCAAAACAGCCAATCCCAGGGCGATTAGCCAGCAACAGAGTAAAGGTTTTGTCCTGACTTTAGCTTTCAAAGTAAAATCCTTATTGGACTGGCACTAATAAAGAAGGTGTTTCACTATTAAGACACAAATCCGCTGGCGGCGCGAAGAAGGTTATAACGTGTCTTCATTAAACCTTATACCTTCTTTGCGCCGCCGGGCTTTGTGTCTTTACAAGTAACCTTTACCTCAGAACTAACCTTACTGCAGCCCCCCGGCTACCTTGGTAACTTCGTCTTTACCATAGCCGCTGCTGGAAATAGTATAGAAGACGCCGTCTTTGGTGAAGGTCAGGATAGCGGTAGCATTGTTAAGGACCGCCAGAGTACCTTTCTGTCCGCCAACGGTTACTTCCGAAATGGCCGCGCCCGAAGGCAGGTTGGAAGGCAAGTTAACCGTAGATTTTAGGGCCCGGATGCTGATACCCTTTTCGCTGGTAGCGGCATCTTTACCCTTGGCGTTCGGGAAGGGCGTCACGATAGGCGCGGTCACCTTGACGGTGTAATTGGCGGTAATGATATTGCCCGCCGGGGTAGTCTGGACGCCAACCGAGGTCGGGTTTCTGGGCAGGTCAGCCGGTAAGTAGCTGACGACCGCCAGGCCAAACCCGACAGCGGCTTTCGCTTCGTCCAGGTTGGCGACCTGTTTGGTCTGGCCGAACTGGCTGGCGTCCACCACTTTAGCATCCGCCGGTGGGGTGAAGGCTAACTTGGCATCATCCACACCCTTGTTGACCTGGAGATTGGTGACGGTCCACTTCTGGCCGCCGCCCTCTTCGGAGTAATCCAGCTGGACCGGCAACTTGGACTCTTTATCAAGCCAGACCGAGCCTTTTGCGCCTTTACCGAAAGTCGAAGCTACGCCTTCTTTAGGGACGAAATTGACCCGGCTGGTATTATAACTTCCGACCTTTTCGTCACCGGCCAGGCTGGAAGTAGCCAGGTCGCTGGAGAAAAGAGTTGCCGCTTTGCTCTGGCTGCCCAGGAACAGGTTGTAAACTTCGGAACTGGCAGCGCTCGCGCCGCCCTTTAACACCAATTTATTAGTTGGGTCGTACAGCAGGGTATTTTTACCCAGGACAGCGACCGTGCCGGTAGCAATAGTAGGTAAAGTGGACCTGGTTACGCTGCCTTTGAACTGGGGCAAGACTACCGGTCCTTCATCGGTTGCCGCCAGGTTGCCTTTCAGGGCCACGTCCATAGTTATGGTACCGGCGCCCGTCCCGGTATAGGTCAGGTCAATGGTGGATTGGTAATCTTTGACTGCGGCCGCCGCCCCTACAGCGTCTCTAATGACCGCCGTGGCGTTGCCACCGGTACCGGTACCCGTTCCAGTACTCGTGCCGGTGCCGGTATTACTGCCGGAGTTAGCGGTTGGTGTCGATTCTTCGCCACAGGCAGCCAGTATTCCGGCGAACAGCGCCAGCAAGATTAGATAAGTGAAACTACGTTTCATCTTCATTTTGAGAAATCTCCTCCTGATTAGCACTGAATAGTAGCGAAAATATTACCATTGCGGGCATCACGGCCCCAGTTACTGGGGTAGATGTAGGCGTCAACATAACGGTTGGCCGACAGGATGAATTCATAAAGCGCATTGGTGGCCTGGTAATTTATGCTGACATTATAGAATTGCACAGTGGGGGCACCGGTATTATAGGTCAGGCCGCCATTGTCAATCGTGGCGGTCCGGGCACCAACCGTACCGTCCAACCGGACATAGTAAAAGTCTACCGAAACAGTGTTTGCTAATAGGCCAGGGCAGCCCACGTAAAGGATAGCTGCCGGTACATTTACAGGGGCACCGCCTGGGGCCTCCAGGTTTTTGGCTTCCGCCGAAGATTGAAAACTTAATGTAAAAACTGAGGCAAGTAACAAGGCTACGGCCAGGGTACTGAAACGCCGGACTAAAGTGTTGCTTTGATACAAGGTCATAAATCTACCCCTTCTTTGAAAATACTTTACCTACCAGATGCCGGTAAGCAAAAGTTGTTTATACATATTTTTTTATTTTTAAGAAATTACAGGTTCCCACAGGGCTAACTCATGTAGCTTGAACCGGCCGGAAATACGAGCCTTTACTATGGACAGGCCATTTAATCCATTTGAGATACCTTTTGGAAGACTTTTTAAGATCGGAAACCGGGGTAACCTTGGGAAGATCTATAGTGTTGCTTTTGCACAGGTAACCGAGTACAAGCTATATAAATGCATCTCCTGCCCACAATTCCTGTTTAATTTATATATTTTAATTTTGCATGATACTTATCAGATTATCTTTATAATAACCCGACCCTGTTTGCCAGTCAATAGCTCATTCCCAACCCGTTTATTCGCGATAAACCGCAAGAATTTTTCCGGCCTATCCTATATAAATTCTAGGCTAATCGTCCGGGCAGGACTATGATATTGCTCACAAGAATTTTATGGCCTGTGGCGCAAAGGGGGCATTAATTTATAAGCAAAACCCATCAATTGACGGTATTTGGGGCACTAATAATTTTCTAACAAACAACTAACGGAAGGCTACTTGACAAAAGTAGCCTACTAATGTATAGTAACTATGTAATAAGAAGTAAGCCGGTTAGTTCCAAAAATTAAAAAGACCGGCAATCCACCATAAGCATTAATTATTTAGAGAAGAAAAGCTATTTAAGGAGGCTATTCTAATGAATTGGACAATTGACGGCTCACACTCACTGGCTGAGTTTTCAGTAAAACACATGATGGTAGCGACTGTAAAGGGCCGTTTCCAGAACTTTAGCGGCAACATCGTCTGGGACGAAACCAACCCGGCCAATTCTTCGGTCGAAGCGACCCTGGAAGTATCCAGCATCACCACCAACGACGAGAAGCGCGATGGTCACCTGGCTTCCGCCGATTTCTTTGAAACCGAGAAGTACCCTACCATTACCTTCGTGAGCAAAAAGGTCGAAGCCAAGAGTGGTGAAGAATTCAAAGTTACCGGCGACCTGACCATGCACGGTATTACCAAGGAAGTTGTCCTGGACGTTGACTACAACGGCACCGGCAAGAACCCCTGGGGTATGACCGTTGCCGGTTTCTCCGCCAGGACTTCGGTCAATCGCAAGGACTTCGGTTTGAACTGGAACGTGGCCCTGGAGGCCGGTGGTATGTTGGTTTCTGAAAAAATCAATATCAGCCTTGAAATCGAAGCGGTTGCCGCCCCGGTTGAAGTTACCGCCTAATCATCCGTCACTAACTTATAACAGAAGAAGTTTTCAAGACCACCAGGCTATCAACCTACCCATTAGGGGGTTGACCCGGTGGTCTATCATATTAAAACAACCTATTAAAATCTTTATTATTTAGAGGTGCCAAATGATTACCCTTCGAAAATCGGAAGAGCGCGGTCATGCCGATCACGGCTGGCTCAATACTTACCACACGTTTTCCTTTTCGGATTACTACGATCCCAGGTTTGTTGGTTTCCGCCACTTACGGGTTATCAACGAGGATCGGGTAGCCGCCGGTGAAGGTTTCCCGACCCATCCGCACCGCGACATGGAAATTATTTCGTACGTCCTGGATGGCGCGCTGGCCCATAACGACAGTATGGGAAACGGTTCGGTCATCCGGCCGGGTGATGTGCAACGAATGAGTGCGGGCCAGGGTATCCGCCACAGCGAATACAATGGGTCCAAGGATGAAGCGGTCCATTTCCTGCAAATCTGGATTATCCCTGGTGAACGCGGAATTGAACCAAGTTACGAGCAGAAGAACTTCACCCCGGAAGATAAACTGGGTAAATTAAGGCTGGTAGCTTCCCCGGACGGCAAGGATAACAGTGTCACAATCCACCAGGATGTAAAGCTTTATGCTTCTTTACTGGAAAAAGGGCAGGAAGTCGAGCTGCAATTGGGACCGGACCGCTATGGCTGGCTCCAGGTTGCCAGCGGCTCGGCCAGCCTGAACGGCGAAACGCTTGCTCAGGGTGACGGGGCGGCGGTACAGGCCGGAGCCCTGGTAAAGATTACCGGATTGGGTGAGGAACCAAGCGAAGTCCTATTCTTCGACCTGGCCTAAAGATAAATAACTAAAATGCCGGTAGCCGGTGGATTTTTACCACAGGCTACCGGCTTTTTGCTTTTTAAAAAGTTCTTAATCTACCAGGTCGGTATCGTACTCGGCCTGTTCGGACAGGGCGTAAGCGATAATCCGGGGAGCCAGTTCTTCCGCCAGGCCCAGGGCCGACATTTCGATTGTGTAATCAACCTCAATCGCGACAAGCCGGTCGCCGTCTTCTATCAGGTCCACCGCCAGCACGCCGCCGCCGACCGCCCGGGCGGCGGCCAGGGCAATCTGTTCGATTTCGGCTGTAACCGCGCATTCGATAACAGTCTGGTTGAGGTCGGCACTGCTGGTTGCTTTATTGGCAATCAGGTAGACCGCTTTTACAACCTCGTTGCCGACTACGAAGGCCCGGATGTCCCGGCCCGGCCGGTTTTGCAGGTATTCCTGAAGATAGTAAATTGAGTGGTCGTGCTGGCCCAGCCGGTCTTTATGCTCGATTACCGCTTTGGCGGCATCGTAGTCATTCAGGCGGGCGACCAGGGCTCCTTTATCACCGGTAAGCGGTTTCAGCATGACTGGGTAGCCCAGGTCATCAATCGATTGCAAGGCAGTTTCCGCGCTGAAGGCAATCTCGGTCCGGGGTGTCGGCACCCCGGCATCCTGGAAAGCCAGGGTAGTCAGGAGTTTATCACCACAAATCCGGGCGACATCCGAAGAATTTACGGTGCGTACACCGGCTCGTTCAAAAAGCAGCAACGAGTAAAGGGCCACGAAATGGTCCACCGTCCGTTCGATCACAACTTCAACTTCGCCCGGCGCGATCACCCGGTTATCCTGCATATCAAAGATTGTTTCTTCTGCCCGCAGCAAGACCGGTTCGACCCCCTGTTTACGGGCGGCCTCAATCAGGGCTTTTTCATCATCACGCAACTGGCTATAGAGAATACCAAGTTTCTTCGCCACGTTACACTCCCTTTGGTTTTTTGCTATAACTCTTGATAATAAGGTCAACGTTTTCCAGCGAAATCGGCTCTAAACCGGCTGCCTGGCGGACTTTTTCGGTGATAGAGGCCAGGTCGGCATCGGAAAGTACCACATCCAGCTCGATAGCCCGGGCCGCCACAGCGTGTTTGCCGGTAATGCGGCTGGCAATATCGAGGGTCCGTTTAATACCAAAGTCTTCCGGCCGCAGCACTTCGTAAGCCTGGCTGTCCTGCAAAATAGCCTTGGTATGAATACCGGCTTTGTGGGTAAAGGCGTTAGGCGCGGTTATCGGCATATCATGGGGTATCGGGACACCCAGCATGGTAGCCAGCAGCTTGTCTAATTTTGGTAACTCTTTCAGGTTGTACTGGCTGATAAGTTCAGGGTTCAGGGAATAAAGCCGGGCAATCAGGCCGCTTAAGGGGCAAATGCCGTTGCGTTCGCCAATTCCCAGGATGGTTGTATTGATACAAATGGCCCCCGCTTCCAGGGCGGCATGGGCGTTGGCAACCGCGCCACCGGTATCATTATGGCCGTGATATTCGATTTTAAATTTGAACCGGCGTTTGAACTCGCTAATCCGGTCGTAAACTTCAAATGGGGTAGCACCGCCAACTGTGTCGGGGAAATCCACCTGGTCTACTCCGGCGGCATCCAGGGCGGCGCAAATATAGATCAGGTCATCCAGGTTGGTGCGGAAGGCATCCTCGGCCCCGAAGCGCACAAATTTACCTTTGCTTTTAACATAATCGACCATTTTAACGGCGATTTTGGCGACTTCATGGATATTTTTCCCGTGGCTGGCTTTTTGTAAGTACGAACTTGTCCCCATAAACAGGTTAATACCATAGGCACCGGTTTCCAGGGCTTTATCCACGTCATCCTGGTTGCAGCGGCAGTGGACCAAAATTTTGGTTTTGGACTGTTTACTTTCGAGTATTTGGACCAGTTGGGTTAATTCCTGGAGGGCATTTGGGTATGAAACCGGCGACCCCAGTTCGATGTAGTCTACCCCGAACCGGGCCAGGGCCAGGGTTAGTTCAATTTTCTGATTAAATGTAAAATGGGCCCGGCTAAATTGTTCTCCTTCACGCAAAGTGGTATCAAGAATTTCCACCTGCTGAATGTTGGTGCGTCGCCCAATAGGGGCGCGGCCCGCATCTTCCGGGCCGTTAACTGTGGTAGTGATACTCGGCCTCCTCTTAAACGGCGCACAATGTCTGGGAGGCTTATAAATGAACCCCCACCGGCCTGCGCTCGTGACCTGCTACAATGTATAATTGGCGTTATTGCCGTTGGTTTTGCCTGACCGGGGTTAAAACCGGTTAGAAAAAAAGCATACATCAATTATTGCAAAAAGGCAATTGAAGGTGTGGGATTGGGGAATTGCTTCGCCATTAAGCCTAACGGAGCACCGGGAAAATATCTTACTGTAAAGCCTTAAACAAACCCTGAATCCTCTATTTTATCGAACCGGCCGCATTCATTACCAGTCCAGGGTAGGCGGTTTAAAGGCAGGCCAATGTTTTAATTGAAGCTTAATTTTGAAACCCGCCAATTCAGTGGTTTGCAGAACTTTACCAGGTACAAAAAGGACCGGCAGCCGCACAATAACAGGGCAGGCTGCCGGTCCTTTCATTGGGCCAGGCCCGATTTTTGACTAATCCTTTAGAAGCGCCTGGACTTCCGGCTCG
>JAQBPB010000042.1 GCA_028287745.1 Chloroflexota bacterium | reverse complement strand
ACCAGCGCCGCAGATTGCCACATGCACGTTTGGCTGGCTCAGAGCGTACCTGAGACATTCCATAGGATTAAGTGATCTCAATAGATGGGCCTTGCCGAAAACCTTTATAGCCTGGATACCAACACCGCAATCGTTCGCCACCGGCAGAGCAGTCTCTTCGAAACTTAGGTAAGCGTGATCCACTGCGTTTATTGGCAGCATTACGGTATCCCATTTGTCGGTGGCTTTGAGCAGGGCTGTATGTACTTCTGGATCGTAATGACCGGTAAACCCGATTAAGCGGCATTTACCGGCCTTTTTTGCTGCCTCAAAAGCCTCCATTGCTCCACCCGGACCCAGGATTTGCTCAATTTCAGCCAGATCCTGGACTGAATGGACCTGCCAGAGATCGACGTAATCGGTTTTGAGTAAACGCAGGGAAGTATCCAGATCTTGCTCCACGTCTTTCGCCGTGCGCTTCAAGGTCTTGGTAGTGAGAAAAACGTTCTTGCGAATACCTTCAAGACCGATCCCGTAGGCTTCTTCGGAACGGCCATTCCACCACTGGTTGCCGTTGTAAAAGTCCAAATAACTCTTATACCGGCTGAACCGGGCCGGGTCGTTATCCGCCAGCGGCATCTCGGCCAGCGTTACCGGCGGCATCAACAATCCATCACTTGCGTACATCGTTACCTCCTTGAGAAAGTAGCCAGTAGTCAGTCATCCTCTTTCTTTCAACCATCCGCCTATACTCCCCATTAACCGCTGACTGATCACCACTTAGGCCTGTTCCCGCTCTTCTTACTACTGACCTCTGACTACTACCCCCTAATTTTCCGGCCACACTTCCGCCAGCTTAAGCGTACCTTGCCATCCCGGATTCAGGCCCGGTAAGGCGCCCGGCGCTACCCGTCTTTGTTCAAACCCGATTACTTTGACCCGGTAGGCCCGACCATCCAAATCTTGAAAAGTTATGCTATTGCCGTTCGATACGTAACTGGACAGCCGCCCGGCCTTACTCAAAGCATTGCTGCTGCCGGTATCCAGCGCCCCGTCCAATCCAACCAGCGGGTCAACCAGGTCTATATCAAGCTCCCAGGTCTGGCCGGTCTGCGGGTGTACCTCCGCTACGGTATAATCCAACCAAACGCGCCGTAATAAAGGCATAACCAGCCCGCCCCAGGTCACCCGCACCAGCCAGCCCATATCCGGTACTGGAAACAAAACTGTGGACGCCGAAGGTGCCGCAGAGGGATACATCTGGCTCGCTGAGTAGAATTTTGAATTCACCGGAAGCTCTATCCGGTTGCCATTAAACCAGAAAGCGTTAAGCGAAAGACTCCCGGTGAGAGGCTCTACCAGCGTCTCCCAGCTTAAACCGGCATTCAGACTAACCTCGATTACAATCTGCATCGCGACCAGGGTCGCCACATCGACCGGTAGCGGCGGCCACCAGACCCCACCATCAATCAAAGACCATTCAAGGCCCACCCTTAAGAGATTAACCGCCAGCACCTTACCCCCGGTTGCCCCGGCCAGGGCCGCCAGATCTTCCGGCGTTATCAGTGGAAGCGTCACTTTCCCGGTTACAGGCGTGCGGGCGACCCCAAAATTATCCGCCCGGAAGCCGACCGGGTTGCCCTGGTCGAACAGCCAGCGCACGAAGCTGGTAGTAGTCAGGGCGGCCGTATATTTCAAAGCATTGATAACTCCCTGGGCATAACCGCCGTTTGGAAAGGGGTAAATGTAATTTTCCCCACCGGCCAGTTTCCACCAGCCCAACCCGTTATCGCCGCCGCTCTCGTTGACCCAGAGCGTGCAGCCGGTCCCACCTGCCGCCGGTAGGCCGCAAGCCACCAGCCAGCGCCCGCATACGGCCAGGCCCCGGCCGGAGCCGTATACCGGCTGGGCTTCGATTTGCAGATTGGCCGCCGAGCTTCCCGGCCTGATCTTGTAGAGCTGCCCGCCTACAAAAGCCCACAAAGAACCCCGCCAGCCCACCATCTTACAGAAGTTAAACTCAAGCAGATTGCCGGTCGGGTAATAGGGCACTACCCGCCAGAGCAGGTTTATTTTGTAATCAAACCAGTCCAGCACCGTGGGAGCCGTACCGGGTGACTTGGCTTTTAACTGGCCTTCCAGTTTATAAAGCCCGGTATGCGTCCCGATATACAGCGCCCCGTCAAACTCCTCCAGGCTGGTAACGGCACTATCCAGGTTCAAAACCGGCGACCAGGCCCCTACCCCGGCAATCCACCAGACCAGGGTTGCCCCCGAAGAAACCACCATCATTCCCTGGTAAGTCGCCACCAATTCGGCCGCGCGATTGTTAGCCGCCAGGGTTAATACCCCGGTAGTCAGGTTTAAAGTGTAGAGATTAGCCGAAGTTGCCACATAAACCACCCCGTTCCAGATACCCAGCCCGTAAACCGGGGCTGCCGCTGCCGCCAGGAAAGTAAAGCCGCTATTGTTGGTCCCAGGGTCGGCCGTTTTGTACAGGCGGTCCCCGATGGAAACCAGCGTAATTGTGCCGGAAGTCAGATAGTGATATTGCGTTGCTCCGGGCGCGGCAGTGTCCACCTGGGCCTCTACCCCCATCGGGCACAAAGCCAGCGCCCCGCTGTCCTGGACCGGCCGCAAACTTAACAGGTCATTGACCTTGCCTTTAGCCTGCGCTTCCTGCCACCCGGTTGTCCCGGCAACCATCCCCTGGCCCAACCCGCTCCAGGTTGACCAGATGGCCCGCTTGAAAGATTGGACCGGCGAGTCCAGCGACCCGGTTAGCACCTCAAAAGAAACATTCGTGGCAGGGATGAGTCCGACCGGCGCCGGACCGGCCAGCTTCTTCTTATAAGTAACCGTCCCTTTAGCCCCTTGAACCAGCATATAACCGTCCCCGGCCAGTACCACGTCATGGGTTTGTCCTGCTACTGCCGCCATAAAACCTCCCTCACCTCTCCTTGAACCTGACTTATTCCCACAAAATTTAAGCTGTTACTCTCTTGCGCCCTGTAGTTTTTGCCGGGCCTTTTAACCGGCTAGCAAACGGATCAGCTTCGAAAGCAAATCGCTGCCAAGTAAGGGAGCCGCCAGGCCCAACAAGGCCGCCGAGGTCCGCCAGACCACTTTTACAATCAGGTTATAGCGCTGTTTTAATATTGCGACATCCTGCTGAAGTTCCCAGATGGCCCGCCGGTCCTCAAGGCGCATCTCGCCGGACTCCTCGTGTCCAAAAAGGTTAGCCGGGGGTTCCGGGGTCGGCGGCAATTCTAAAGACGCCCCCAGGCTAAAGATTGCCCGCTTGAAACGGTTCTCTAACTGCTCCCGTTCTTCAGGAATAGGTTTTTCCTTCGCCGTTTGAGTGGGTTTAGCCATCTACCACCACCTTACCGCTCAAGACGCCCCGCGCCCTTTTTCGAGCCTGGATAGCGGTTTCATACAGCCGTTTGTAATAGCCGCTCGCGGCCAGGGTCCCCGGTAAACCCGCGCCCTGGCGCTTGCCCCGGGTTTCCTCCAACCAACCCAGCGCCCTGGCACAAACCGCCCACTTTAGGGCGATTTCATTAAAAACATTCACCGTCAACACCGCGCTGTCACTCACCGGCATACTGTAAGTGGTATAAGCCTTTACCAGGATATTGCCCGCCTGGGCCAGGCCGTACCGGAACCGCAAGATATTTACGTCACCTGCTTTTGGGATATGTTCCCAGCATTGCTCGAACGCCTGGTAACTGCTGGAAGTCTGGTATATTACCCCGGCATACTGCGGCCCGGTGGCCCCTTGAGGGATAACTATTCCGGCCGGAAACTGTATTTCTATTATGCCGCCCGGCCCCAGCAGCAGTGTTCCCGGCGCTATTACATAATCACGCTGGCCTACTACCGAAGCCAGGCTAATTTCCTGGACCGGCGGTAAGTCCAGGGCCAACTGGCTAAGCCCCTCCCCTAAAAACACCTGTAATAGGGCGTCGGACCACACAAAATTTACCGGCCCGGGGTCTTGTAGTTCCAGCCTTACCCCGTTCAAAAACTCAAGGCGAGTTGTCATTTAACCATGGCCTCCTTTGCAACCCCTATTGCTTGATCAAACTTATAAGGCTAATAATCACTTTACGGTTCATCTAACGCTATTTTTAAATTTTTTCAGGTTAACATACCGCCTTTTGGTTCGCGGCCAGAAGTATAACGGCCCCGAAGAAGTCGGCCAGATGCGGCACCCCTTTTACAATGTCCTTTTAAGGCGAAGGCACAAACACATAACCTTGTGATTACGGACAAAATGCCTTCTTGAAAGCGATATAGTGGGACGACAGTTGCTGGGATTTGCCGGTATCCCACCTCGCGATGGTTAAATCCGCGTCCCGATTTGGGGCGCTTACGACCTGGAAAACGGCCAGATTGTCCGGGGCCGGATTTACTTCGAAGCCAGTGCGCTACTTAAACCCTGACAGGCCATCCCTTAACTGCTAATCGTTTTCTCTGAATACTGTGGGCCAGTTTTACCCGGCCCGCTTGGCCGCCTACAATAGCAGTTTGGAGGATAGGCCGGTAAGCAAACCACCCGGAGAAAAATCCCCACCGGGCCAGGCACACGTGGCGCCTCGCGGCCCCGCTATTAGTTTGCCAACCGGTCTATCCCCCAAACCCTTATTGACCTGAAACCTTAAGACGCCGCCTGCGGCCTGCCGCGTTTCTCGCTCAAAGCCGGTGCTAGTTCGGGCGCGCCCCGGTCATAGCGGCCAGCGCCAGGTCCCGGAAATTGACCAGGCCGCAATACCATTTAATCCGGGTCCGAAAAGCGTCTTTTGTTTCCAGCGTCCCGATTTCATCGGCCTGGATCATCCCGTTCATCAAACCCATAATCCCCTGGCCGTAGCCAAACTGCACCGCGAAGACCCGCGAACAGTCCGTACTGGTCCCAACCGTCTCCGCATCCGAAATGTTATCGTCCACGATAATCGGAATCCCATCATAGAACTCTACCCGCTGCCCGAACTCATTAATATCCTGTTCCAGCACATTGTTCAGGCCGCGCCGCAGCTTCTTCAAACCCCGCCGGGTGCGCTTGCTCATAAAAAGTGCCTGCGGCTTGCCCGGTTTGACCATATCAATCAGCGCGTCAAAGTCGTCCAGGGTCGGCGCCGCGCCGTTCGCTCCCAGGCTGCGCGTCTGCCCGCCCGTCACCAGGTTCTTGATCCCGGTCGGCTGGTTGGATGACCCTGACCCATTGAAAAAGGCATCGTTGAAAGCGTAAGCAATCGCTTTGGCTTTCTTGCCGACCGCCTCGGCCCGCAGTTCGTTTGGGTTGCGGAAGGTCTGGTTCAGAAAATTATCGACATCGACATCCCCGCCTAGAATCTTAAGAGCGGCAGTCTTCTGGGTCACGGTTACCGCCTGCTCGGTCCAGGTATCCGCCGGGGCGTACCAGGCCGAACCCGAAAGCGTGGCTTCCTGGTTGTAGATCAGCGAGTTGCCGTTCAGCTCCATAAACGGCAAATACTGCAATACCTGGCTCTCGGTGATAATGGTTTCCACGATACCCTGGACGAACTGGTTAGTGGTCAGTTTCTGGGCATCCGTCAAAAGTAAAGCCATCGCTTACCCCCTTCTACTTTTCTTAAAGCACTAAAATCACGGGTTCTTAGCTAACGCGCTAAATTGCCGCTTTTCCCACCGGCAATTGCCTGGTAAATCATATTGACCCCACGTTCTGAAGAAAGCCGAGCCCGGTCCTCGTTGGGAGCCTGGCCGTTCCGGGCTCCGCCACCCGCGCCCGGTCCAGGGCCGGTACTCTCTTTTTTACCGGGAGTTTCCGCTGCCAGGTTGACCGCCACCCGGCTGTACGCCTCACGGGCCGTAACCAGCGAAGCCTGGACTTCCTCTAGCGTCGTGCCCTTTACCAGTTCCGGCACCACGCCCGGTAAACTCCGCGCCAGGTTGCCAAAAGCCTCCCGTTGGAGCGTGCTTTCCGCCCGTAAAGCCGCAAGCTGAGCCGTACTTTCGCTGCGCAAGGCTTCAAGCTGGGCCTGAAGTTCAGCCACCCCGGCCGGACTAACCTCATTTGCCGGTAGCGCCGCTGTCCCGGCAGGCCCGCCCTCAGGCTGTGCCGGATTTACCTCTCCGGCCCCGGCCCCGGCTTCCGGTTCCCGGGGTGCTTCCAAATTTTCAACTTGCATCTAAATACTCCCCTGGTTTTGAAAAACCACTGGTAAAATCAATTGTTAACTGGCGACCGGCCCGATTTTATCGACCACAACCACCAGGCCCAGTTCCCCGGCCAGCGGAGTCCCGGCGGTCGCCGTATTGTTCAGCCCGTGACTCGCCAGGTAGCGTTCCCGGATTTCACTGCAAATGCCACAATCCAAACCATCCGGTACAACTTCAGCCGCCTCAAAGACCTGGTATTCCCCTCCGCACCGGGCGTGTCGCAAGAAAACCGGTTCAAATTTATCTTCTTTTACCGCCATATCTTTAACCCCCTTTCTTTATAAACCTCTACAAAATAGACCTCTACAAAGACCGCATTTTTTTTGAAGATGCCCCGGCATATTCAGGCGGACCCCACCTGCCACTACCGCGTCCTGTTTACCTTCCCGCCTTTCCCTACAACCTGCTGGCGTTACCGCTTAGTTTTCAAAATTGCCTTCCCCTAATCCGAACTCGGTCAGGATCTGGGTCAGCCCGGCTACGATACCGCTTGCCTGGTCACCCGTAGCTTTGCGGTGTTCGTTGACCAGTTTTGCCACCACCAGTAAAGCCTTACCAACTGCCTCGTGATTGCCGTCTTCCAGCAAGCGGGCCACGGACAGCCGGGCCAAACGTACCTCGTGTTCCAGGTTTGTACCGCCCGCTGCCTCGTATAAAGCCCGGGCTTCTTCCGGCACATACCGGTTATAAAGCGAGCCTGGCCGATAGGACTCTTTGTTTGCCATAACACCCTCCCTGGGTTTAGCCTACCCACCTGATAATGCCGCACAGCCCCTCCACCCCGCCGCCCCTACCGCCTGCCGGTACCTTTCCCGGCTTTTGCCCCCTGACCCTCTTCCTGCCTTAACGCTTCCAGCAAAAGCCGTAGCGCAACCAGCGTATCCAGCCTGTTTTGCTGCACCATCCCGTTCACCTCCTCTCTTAAGCCCTTTAATTTAGAAATTTTGTTCTAAAACTAATATATACCGGCTTTATCTGAAAAGCGATGAATGAAATTCTGAATAATTTGTTCAATACTTTCGTTTAACACTTTTGTTTTTTAACAATGCCCTGCTTGAAAACCCTTAACCCAATTTTGTCTTTTAAGCAGACCAAAACCGGCCCGGCCCACTGTTTCTGCAATGGGCCGGGCCGGAAAATAAACACCAAATACCGGCTTTATTTAGCTAAAAATTCATCTTTGATTCAGTACTCTGTAAAGCAAGATTTGCCACATTACCCGACTGCCAGGAAAGGCAAATTTCCAGCCATATCCTCCTGGACCGCAATGAAGGCTCAGGATGACCTGGTCCGGTGGTTACCCATTTTAGTTACCGGAAATAAGTCAAAACCTGGTTTACTGGGTATTCAGAATGGCACAGTCTTGATTCTTCCTGGCGCGGTTGATGCAGGCGAGTTTTAGCGGTACAGGCTTCGATTAATTGAATAATAATCAGGCGAGGTATTCTAAAAGGAGGTTTATTATATGGAATATAACCAATTTACCAGGCTGGTTGTGGAACGCGCCGGGCTTGCAAGCGAAGCGGAAGCCCTCAGAGCTATTGATGCTACCCTGGCAACCCTCTCTGAAAGGCTGGCCGGTGAAGAACCGGCGCACATTGCGGCCCAGCTGCCCGGTCCTATAAAACCCTTTTTATCGTCACCCGGCCGGGCCGAGGACTTTGATGTTGAAACCTTTTTTAACCGGGTGGCAAAACGCGAAGGGCTGCCTTCCGAACAGGCTGGCAGGCACGCCCGGGCCGTAATGGCTACCGTTGCCGAGGCTGTTACCGGTGGGGAAGCCGCCGACATTATGGCGCAGCTCCCGGTGGAATACAGCAGGCTTTTTATTGTGGGAGGAGACTTTCTCAGCAACCCGGAAAACTGGACAGCTTAGGGGCCGGACAAATTTGTTATAGACAATAGGCGGTCCCTCACCGGATGGAACCCTGCTTTTGTTAAAACGGGCCATTCTCTAAATCTGATGGGTAAAGTAAAGAGTAAGTTTGTAGAAAATGGCGGCAAGGATTGGTTACACTCTCGCCCGCCGGTTACTAATTACTTTTTAGATTGCCCTTTTTTGTCTTGCCGAACAGCCCGGCAGACCAACCGGCCAGCCAGATAAGTAGACCTTGCGCGGGCAGCCGGATTAAATGGTAGAGCGGGTTGCTCGGCAGGCCGCCTACTTCGACTTTAGCCAGGGCATGATATATATTGGCCGGAAACACCGCTACCAGCAGCACTAGCAAGCCCCAGCCCGCAGCCTTGCGGGTGCGCGGGATTAAAAGACCCAACCCACCCAGTATTTCAAAAACCCCGCTAATATAGACCAGCCACAGCTTTTCAGGTAGAAACGGCGGTACAATTTTAACGAATCCCTCCGGCATGGCAAAATGAAGGCTCCCTATACCTGCGAAGATGAGTCCCAGGGCGGTCCGGACCAGTTTGCGCCCGCCGCTTTCTTTTTCTTTCAAAATACACCTTTATTTTCTACTTAAAGTAGAATAAAACCATTGACTGCCCGCCGGTAACGGGACAGGAAGTTAGTTACCGGCAGCCCTGTAAAACTAGCAATCCAAGTTTAACCGGTAATGGTATGCTTGCATAGTAACCCGGCAACTTTAAATCCCTATTGAATAGCAGCAAACTGGTTTATTAAATAAATTCAAATAAATCTGAAATTGAAGTTAAATTTGTAACAGTAGCTTTATATAACTTTAATATTACTGTGTTATGCTAACCTTAATGGTTTAGCCGTTTGAAGTCAGTTTCAGACTTTTAAGCCAATTACGGTTATATGAGGTTCCCCTCCCCGCAACCTTTGCAGTAGGAGTTTTCAAAACCAATGTCAAAAAAAGCTTGGACCTATGTTCTGACGGTAATGTTCACCGGAACGCTATTGGTTGCACTTTCTATTCCGGGCTTTCACCTGGAAAACTCGCATGTGCTAATTTTTATTATCCTGGTGCTACTTGCTACCTTTTCCCAGGTGTACGAAGTTGAAGGAACTTTCCGCAATACTTACTACCCGCATTCGGTCTTTTTCATGGCCGCCGCCCTTTTGCTGGACCCCTTTCTATTCTCCCTGGTAGTTATCGTACCTCATACTGCGGAGTGGGTTCAAAAGCGGGTAAAGAAAAGTACAAACCTTAAAGCCTGGTATATCCAACCCTTTAATATAGCCACCCACATTGTGGCCGGGTACACGGTCTCATGCCTGTACACGGTTTTTCTAAATAACGGGTTCCTACAAACCCTGGCCGGGTCTTTTTGTATCGTCTTTCTTTCAATGATTTACACTATTATCAATCATTTTCTGATTGGAATGGCCCTGTTTCTAGCTAGAAGTCTTTCATTCTTTGAGTCCGGCGTAATGAAACTTAGTTTCCTGGTTCCGGACGCTACCCTGGGCTGCGTGGGCTATATTTTCGTTTCGCTGTGGAATAACGAGATTTTTATGATGCCGCTGGCCCTGGCTCCCCTGTTTCTCCTCTATCAGACCCTCAAAATACCGCAATTAACCCAGGATGCCCAGCTGGACGCTAAAACTGGCCTCTTAAATGCCAAGTATTTTAATAGGATTGTAACCACTCAGTTCGATGAAGCCTCGCACGCCCGGCGCAACTTCTCGTTTCTGATGGCCGATATTGATCTCATGCGCAACATCAATAATACCTACGGCCACCTGGCCGGGGATGTCGTCCTGGCCGGGATTGCCAAAATTATCCAGCAAATCATTCCTGACCATAACCACGCCGGGCGCTTCGGTGGTGAAGAGTTCGCAATAATCCTGACAGATATTGAGGATGTCGAAGCCAAAAGAATGGGAGAAGCCATTCGCAAAGCAGTGGAGGAAGCGGAATTCAGAGTGGCTACCCATCCTGAGCCAATTAAAGCCACCATGAGTCTTGGGCTGGCAAGTTACCCTATTAACGGCAAAGACCTGATGGAACTGACCTACAAGGCCGACCTTGCGGTCTACCAGGCTAAAAAAACAGGCCGGAACCGTATAGTTGCTTTCTCTGACCTTTCTACGGAAGAAATTCGAATGCTTCGCATGAAGCCAAAAACCAGTAAATTTGAGAACAATTCCGAACTGGATTTACAGATCAGGCGGGCCCTGGATGAAGAGCAGTTCGAATTATACTATCAACCAAAAGTAGATATCCGGAGTGGCCTGATCAGCGGAGTGGAGGCGTTAGTCCGCTGGCGCCACCCTGAGCGCGGCATTATTTCGCCGGTTGAATTCATACCGCTTGCCGAAGAAAATGGTTTAATCTTGCCGCTGGGCAAGTGGATTTTAGAAGAAGCCTGCCGCCAGGTTAAAATGTGGAACACCTTTACCCGCCGTCATTGCCCGATTACGGTCAGTGTTAATGTCTCTGCTGTCCAATTCCAGCGGGAAGACGTTATCGAACTGGTAAATAATGCCCTCAAAGAAACCGGGGCTGCTCCCGGCTGGCTTGAAATTGAGATAACCGAAGGTATTTTGATGGACAATACCACCTATACTATTCACACTCTGAAAAACCTCAAGGGCATCGGAGTAAGGATAGCCATGGACGATTTTGGCATAGGTTATTCCAGCTTGAGCTATCTTCGGAACTTCCCGATTGATACCCTAAAGATAGATCGCTGCTTTGTCACCGATTTAGATAAGGATGAAATAAATCAGGCTCTTGTCCAGGCTATAGTAAGCCTGTCCGACAAATTGGGTTTCTATACCATTGCCGAAGGCATAGAAACCCAATTGGAGAAAGACCAGCTTACTAAATTGGGCTGCTTCGGAGGACAGGGCTATTTATTCGGCAAACCTATGTCTGCGCTGGCTATTGATACCCTCTTTAAGGAAGAGAAAGCCCTCTTGAACGCCAGACGCCTTGTCGCAGTCGGTGAATAACAGGCCGGGCCGGGCTTGCGCGGGCCGTTTACCTGAACTAGCCCACCCTGGTACCGGCACAACCCGCCGGATTTAGTTTCTGTACGCCCTGGCCCCACAAAGATTCCCCGCCGGATAATACAGTTTTACCAGCCACCCGGCCCGGTTTAAACCAGGCCGGGTTTTTTGCTTTTCAACCCGGTTTCCCGGAGAGCTACTTTCCATAAGAACTTGACAATAAATTAAAAAAGGAGTAAAAATAAAGGGTAATTGGGGTTCTTTAGATGAAGCTTAATTTGGGTCTCCTGATGTTTTTCGGTCTTCCGGGGCTTGCGCTGTAAAAACTTCGCGGGTTATACCGGAATTTAATCAGTCAAGAAGAAGCAAAGGGGAAAACAATGGAACCAGCTACTCAAGGATCGGGTGCACCTGTTAAGTCAACTTCACGACAAAACAGAACCCTACAAGCGGTCCTCCTTTTCTTTTTACTACTGTTGATCGTGCTTATTCTGGCGCTCACAACCGGCACGCTTGGCAATAAAACTACCGTTTCGAATTCAAATACATCTCCCAATGCAAGTGCCCAGACGGACGCCAACTCGAAAGTTTTATCGAATGGCACCGGTCCCACTACCCTTTCCGGCACGTCTAGCGCCCAGGAACAGAGCCAGCAAGCCGCCGCTGCTATGACTCCCGCCGGAGTAACCAATACCGGCCAGTCTGCTAATTCATCCGGAAGTTCAGCGGTTGGTTCGGCTACTTTACCCGCTGGTAATAACAGTGCGGCCGGTCAGGACGGCCTGCATCTTGGTAATTATGTTTGCGCTACCGGCACTGCTGGCAACCTGACTTACCATTCCGACTTTACCCTCTTATCCGGTGGAAAATACAAACATAGTACCAACCCCAGCCAGGAATACGCCTTTGCCTACAACTCGGCTACCCAGACCGTTACCTGGCTGGCTGGCCCGAACACCGGCCTGGTTGGTACCTATCACCTGCCCGATGGCACCCATCCTTACCGGATTATCGCCCAGTCTAAAAATAATTCACAGCCTGTCCTGACCTGTACCCTGGCCGAAAAATAAAAGACCTCTGGAGTAAACTTACTCCAGAGGCCCTCTCCGGTTCAATAATATAAGCTTGCTACGGCTTAAGCCTGGCCGGTTGCTTTAACGGATTAAAGCAACCGGCTATACCTCATTCATCCCAATTCACGCTGCTCCAGTTCACTGAAGACCAGTTTACACTGCTCCAGTTTACCGAGGACCAATTAACACTACTCCAGTTTACCGAGGACCAGTTCACACTGCTCCAGTTCACTGAAGACAGGTTAGTACCAGGAATTGGGGAGACCTTGCCCGGCTCCGTTTGCGCCAGTAGCCGTACCAGCAACTTGCTGGGTACTAAATTGGCATTTGCTTTGCCGGATATATTGGTCTGAGCAACCGCTGCCTGGATGTCCAGCAAACCGGCCCCCTGGGTCGTGGGATTATAACCTTTCCACGACGATCGCTTATCCCAGTTACCTCGTGGAGCATCTTGCAGCGCAGTAGCTTTCAAACGGTACTTCACCTGGTCAGGCGTCAGGTCAGGATTAGACTGTATTAACAGGGCGACCGCCCCGGCTACTTGCGGTGCCGCAAAAGATGTGCCGGACACTCGCATGTAGGTGCTATTTTCCAGCTTACTTTTGACCAGTTTATCCTTGTGACCTTGCGCCAGCAGGACCGACCTATCCGCTATGCCGCTTATTATACCTACTCCCGGTGCTACCAGGTCGGGTTTAATCCCACCTGCTTCGTCCACCCCAAAAGCCGAGAAAGCCGGGGTTATCCAGTTAGAATTGTTGTCTGAACCCTTATCCTGAACCGCCCCTACCGTAATTACAAACGGGTCGTTTGCCGGGGCGTAAAGGTTGCCCTTACCGGTGTTCCCGGCTGAAACCACCACAACTATCCCGTTAAACCACAGCGCTTCTACCCCCATATTAAGAGGGTCCAGGTGATAAGACTGTGCAACACTGCTATTAAAGGAAATGTTGACAACCCGAATATTGTACTTTTTAATATTCTCGTAAATCCACTGCATGCCCAACAATACATCCACCGCAGTGGAAGCGCCATTGTCATTGGTGACTTTGACACTTATAATCTTGCTCTGAGGAGCAACCCCGACATGTACTCCGGCTGAGCCTTTGCCATTACTGGCTATAACTCCAGCCACCAGGGTGCCGTGGCCGTTAGCGTCATTAATTGAAGGCGCCTCTTTATTAGTCTTTGTCTGAGTAACTACCCGGCTTTTTTTGCCATTGGGAGTTGTAAAATCCTTTAAAGAAGCATCAACGCCCGTATCTAAAACTGCAATCCCAATATCCTTACCCTGCAGCCAGGCTTCAGAATCTGAATTTTTATTCCAGACCTTGTTGGCTTTAATCGCAGAAGTATAATTTTTGATATTGTCCGTGTCGATGCACTCATCACACACGCCATCGTCGTCGTTTTTCACAACCGGCGCATTCAGGGAAATCCATTTTACTCCGGGGTTGGCGGATAGTAACGGTACTTGCCTGGCCGGTATTTCAGCCGCAAAAGAATTGATAAAGGTAATGTCAGCGGTAATCTTGCCGCCCATTCCCGTAACTTCTTGTTCAAGACTATTATCCCTTACCGCTTTTTGAACGATAATATTAACCGGCGTCTCCGGAGCCTGGGTGGCGATGCTCGCTAACTGGGGTTGTACGTTCAATCGGTAGATGGTCTGGGACTGGGCCAGGGTTGGTAAAAATATTACCAGAATGAGTAGGACCGCGAAGAAGGCACTAACTCCACTTAATGCTCTTCCTGGTAGGTTTAGTAAATAGTGTTTCATGTAGAAATCCCTTGCAAATAAAAAGTACTTGATGGACTTAATAAGGCATGCTTAAAACCTCGGGGCAAACCCAAATTTTTTAAGCAATCCACTACAGCCGATTCTGAAAACCAAAATTACACTTTAACATGGCTAACCAGAAAGGATTTGTTTATTTGATTTTTCAGTCATGTACCGGAAATTAAAGGAAGGGGGTGTTAGATAACAACAGGCCTGATGAACCAGGCATATAACCCTTGGCAAATAATAAAAGAATAACCTACATCTTCACTTTACTAATTAATTGATATTTTAATATATTCTTAATGGCCGTAATATAGTACCATATGGCTAGGACCCTGTATATCTCCCCGTATTTGCTTTAATATTATAATATAATATGACAATAATAAACGGGCAGCGCCTGAAATACAGACACTGCCCGTTTTTCTAAACACTCTACCAGCCGTTTATTCCACTAACATAGGCTGGTTGCCCTTTTCGCCTTCAGCGGTTCTCACGTCATCTCCCGCGCGTGTCCGCTTATCAGGCAGAATAAAGGACAGGAAGATCAGGGCTATCATTGCGATAGTTACCACCAGAAAGACATCGTGCAGGGCCGGAATACCGGCCGCTGAAACGACCCGGCCGGTTACTTCGGCCTGGACCTGCTGCTGGAAAGTTCCGAAATCCGGTGATGTCTGAATAGTCGCCGCGGTCAGCCCAGGATGGGTTGCCAGGAATCCTGGTACCAATTGTTGCTGGACCTGGGCGGCTACCTGCCTGACCTGGTCCGGGCTAAGCTGGTGCGCGGCCGTCTGCTGGACAAAAAAAGTCGTCAGTACCGCGATACCAATCGAGCTGAAAATCTGGGCCGAGGCGTTATAGAGCGAACTGGCTCGTGGCATTTCAAAATTCTTTAACTTCTCCAGTGCCAGCGTCTGCAACGGAATACCCGACATCCCAAACCCGATGCCGCGCAAAATCATCGCCGGGATTAAACTCCAGCCGTCAGTATCATTGTTAATTCCCAGCAAAAGCACATTACTGGCTGCCAGGAAGGCCATCCCGGTCAGTACCAGGTAGCGCGGTCCCATCAGGGCATAAAGTTTGCGCCCGGTAAGGATAATCGCCACGCCCGAGGCCAATCCCATTGGCATAGTAGCCAGACCGGCCGACGTCGCGTTCAGTTGAGGGTGCCGGATATTTTGCAAAAAGACCGGCAGCAGGAAAAACGAGCCGAAAATAAAAGCCCGCAAGGCCCAGGTCATAATACTGGAAGTAGCGAAGTCGCGCTGCTTGAATAAGCGCAGGTCCACTACGGGGTCTTTTGACCGGAGTTCATAAATAAGGAACCCCGCCAATAAGACCAGGCCCGCGCCGATCCAGGTCCAGACCTCCCAGTATCCCCAGCCGTAAACAGAACCGGCCGGGTTGGCGGCGCTGATAGAAGCCGGGTTGTGCTGGCTGACCACATTGAAGCCGTACACCAGCGAGACAATCCCCAGCATGGATAAAGTTAAACCAACATAATCGAACTTACCGGAAGACTGCGGGCCTTTTTGGTCGCTCTCCGGCCTGTAAATCCGGGTCATCAGGTAAATAGCCAGGATGCCAAACGGTACATTGATATAGAAAATCCACTGCCAGCCAATACTATCAATCAGTAAACCGCCAATGGTCGGGCCAAAAGAAGGGGCCATCAGGACCGGCAGCGCTACAATCGCTGAAGAACTGGCCCGTTCGTTAGGCGGAAAAGCGCTAAAAGCAATCGCGGTCGCCAGCGGGAAAAGGGCCCCGCCACCAATACCCTGCACCACCCGGAAAAAGACCAGCAGCCCAATGTAAGGATGCCCATTACTATCCTGTACTATATCACTCAAACCACAAAATAAAGAGCCAAGTGTAAAAAGGGCCAGGCAGGCAATAAAAATCCTTTTAACCCCCAGGCGGCTGGAAAGATACCCGGCTGCCGGGATAACCGCCGCCTGCGCCAGGAAATAAGCGGTAATTACCCATTGTACCGAGTTAATATCAGTCTTAAAGGCGTTAGCCATTGGTATCAGGGCCACGTTAACAATCGTATTATCCAGGACCGCCATGAACAAGCCAAGAGACGCGGTGAGAGCAACCGCGTATTTGTACTGTATCTTCATTAGAAAGAAACCCCCAAAAGCATACAATAGACACCATGAAGTTAAAGAGGCTTAACTTCAAATAACCAGTTAAACAGGCCAATGCTTTCTCTATTGGCCTCCCAAAATTTAACCTTCTCGCCAGGCTTTCAAATAATCTTTCACGCTGCGTTCCAACAAAGTTAAAGCTCTATCCCGCCCGCCTCGTATCCGCCCGGCCAGGGCAATCGAAACCAATCCTTGCATCGTTCCCCGCAGTAACTGTACCATGTCGTCCAATTCTTCCGGTGAAAGCTGCCTGGGTTGGAAAATCTCCTGTAATATGCCGCCAACCATTGCCTGTATCTGGGCTGCCGCAGCTGGCTTTTCATGAATCCCGGGCACCGAAGCAGTCAGGCCGTGCATCGCGTTAAATAAACGCGGACAATTCTCCGCGTAGTTCCAGTAAGCCCTTGCCAGCGCCAGCAGCCGGGTTTCCGGGTCACTTTCCTCGTGGCAGGCTTTTTTTAAGGCTTCCAGCAGTTCGTCATACCCGCCAAGCAAAAGTTCCTGGAAAATAGCCTCTTTATTCTCAAACAGAGCGTAAATCGCGGGCGCACCATACTCAATCGCGCTGGAAATCCGGCGAATGGTAACGGCTTCAAAGCCTTCTTCAACCGCAATTGAACGCGCTGTGTCTAGAATCGCCTGCCTGAGCTTATTCTTTTCACGCATTCTCCGTGACTCGCAATAACCTGTTTCCATCCGACCTCTCTTTACTTCAGCATACTAAAATCCAGCACCCAAAAAGCCTGCCCTGTGCGACAGGTCAAGAATCTAAAGGCGCTAGAGTTTTACTTCTTTGTAAATGGGAAAAGAATACCTGGCTGTGAGTCAGCCATAATCTTACCGGCCCGAACGAACAATGTTACGAACCATACCAGTGTTATTATTTGTAACACCGTTACGTTTTCCTGTCAATAGCTTGCCTGCCAGGGATAAGCTTTCAGTCAAAGGCCAGGTCGGCCAGGGAGGTAGTCTGGCGCGGCGGTAAAATAGTATCGGAAGGCCACTCGAACGGCAGGGTCAACTGGCGCAAGCCGCTGGTATTGCCGCCCTTGCGGGAACCTGGCCGGTCCAGCAGCACTTTCTCCCCGGCCTTGCGCAGCAATTCGGCCGGAGCGCCAAAATAGCGCCCGTTGAGCGAAATAAAATCTCGCGCTCGCGAAACAACCGCCCCGGTCTTTTTGAGGGATTCAAGCGTCTTAAAAGGGAACTCGCGGCGCAGGGCAACAATCCGGCGGGCACTCAGCGGCCCGATTCCCGGCACTCGCAATAACTCTTCCGGTTCGGCCCGGTTTACTTCCACCGGGAAGCGGGCCGGTTGGCCCAGGGCCCAGGCCACTTTAGGGTCAATCCCCAGCGGCAGACCACCGTCCGCTTTGAAAGGCAACTCATCAAAGCCAAAACCGTATTCCGAAAGAAGCCAATCGCTCTGGTATAGGCGCTGCTGGCGGCGGGCGGGTGTCGCCGCCTGGCCTTCCAGGGGTGTACCGCTGGCCGGGGAAAAGGCGCCATAGTAGACCCGGTTGAGGAGGAGGTCACGATACAGCCAGCTTGAAGTCTTTAAAATCTCCCGGTCGGTTTCCTGCCCGACCCCCACTACCAGTTGCGTACTCTGCCCGGCTGGCAGCCAGCCGCGCTCCCGCCGCAGTTTTTCAATCCACTCCATCCGCATGACTATATCCCGGAAAAAACTCTTTTCTCCGGATACTTCATCCAGCCGTTCAGCGCTGGGTGTTTCCAGGTTAAGCGACACCCGGTTAGCCAGCCGGGCGGCTTCTTCGACCATTTCATAAGACGAGCCGGGCAGAATTTTGAGATGGATATAGCCGGTATAGCGGAACTTTTCGCGCAGTATCGCGGCGGTTTTGAGGACTTCCTGCATCGCGGCATCCGGACTGCCGTCGCTCCCACTGGAAAGGAACAACCCATCCACCATGCGGCGGCTGTCGAACTGCAGGAAGAGTGATGCCAGTTCGTCCGGTTTGAAAGTGGAGCGCTCGACATTATCGTTCTGGCGGCGTAAAGGACAGTAGGTACAGCCCCGGTCACACTTATTAGTCTGGAGGACGCGCAAAAGGCGGGTGGATGGGCCGGTCTGGCCGGGTTCGCGGGCGCTGCACAGGGCCGCCGCCGGGGCCAGCGGTATCTTTCTCCGGCCGGTGGTGGAAGAGGAAGCTACCTCGAACTGAGCGCCTTCGCCCAACACCTTTAATTTACCCAGCGCGTCTTCCATAATTTCGCCTCATTCTATAATACTGGTGGGCCAAAGCATCTGGAAGCTTTACCGCTCTGATTGTTCAGGGTTAAACCGGTTCTGCCGGTTGAGTGGGTCCGGCCGCAACCAGCTCCCGGTAGTAGCAGCTCTTGTGGCCGGTATGACAGGCCGCCTGGCCGAGCAAAGTTACCATCACCAGCAGGCTATTTTCCTCGCAGTTCACCGCAAGTGACGTTACCTTTAGATAATCGCCGCTGGTGGCACCTTTGAGCCACAATTGCTGGCGGCTGCGGCTCCAGAAGTGGGCCAGGCCGGTCTGGCGGGTCAAATCGAAGGCTTCCCGGTTCATAAAAGCCACCAGCAGGACCGTTTTTGAACCGTCTTCCTGGACCACTACGGGCAACAAACCGTCCGGCCCAAATTCTATTGTTACCTGTTCGGTAGAACCATCCTCGTTACGCGCTTCCAGGGTTACCCCGGGCTTTTTGTCGCCTGTCACTGGCTTAGTCTTCCTTATTATCCGTTAAGTATTATCCGTTAAGTATTATCCGTTAAGTGAAATTAAAAGCGGGCTTACTGGTTTTGCTTCAGGCCCAGTTCGCCCGTTAGCTGGTCAATGAACTGGCGAGCGGTCCGGCCCGAACGTCCGCTGTGGCTTAATTCCCAGCGCAAAGCGCGCCGCCGCAGGTCTTCGGGGTCCAACTCCAGCCCGGCCTGCTCGGCCAGTCCACTGACTATCGCCAGGTACTGCTGCTGGTTGGGTGTCATAAAAGTTACAATCAGGCCAAAACGGTCGGACAGCGAAAGTTTTTCTTCGACGGTATCCCAGGCATTTACTTCCTCAGTGCCAGGCTGGGCATTATCGCTAAACTGTTCTTTAATCAGGTGGCGGCGGTTGCTGGTGGCATAAATCAGCAAATTGCGCGGCCGGGCTTCCAGGCTGCCTTCCAGGAGCGCCTTCAAATCTTTGTAGGAAGACTCTTCCGCCTCAAACGAAAGGTCATCTACAAAAAGGATAAACTTTTCTGGCCGGTCGCGTAAAAGCTCGACAATCACCGGAAAGTCGGACAATTCGCTCTTTTGGACCTCAATCAGGCGCAGGCCCTGGTCGCCAAAACGCGGCAGCAAAGCCTTGACGCTGGAACTTTTACCGGTCCCACGCGCCCCGTATAACAGGACGTGATTGGCCGACAGCCCGGCGACAAACTGCTCGGTATTGGCAATAATAATTTTGCGTTCTTTCTCATAGCCGACAAGGTTCTCAAAGCGCTGGTCGTCCACGTGACGGACCGGCTCGAACCGGCCGCCCTGCACACTCTGCGCCGCGCGCCGCCAGTGAAAGGCCCGGTAGCGGTTAAACTCACTCGGGTCATTTTCGTTATAAAACATGAACAACTCATCCAGCAGGAATGCCCAGTCTTTCGCCTCAACCAGGGCTTTCTTCAACTCGTAGCGGCGGCGTTCGCGGCCCTTTTCCAGTGACGGCCCCAGGCCCTTAAAGGCGCTCCAGGCCGGTAGGTCGGCATTGCCGGTAAGCTGCCGGACGGTCAGGGCCATATCGGTGGCATTAAGCTGGTATAGGGCTTGCAGCCGGGCCAGGTCGTGCCCACCGGCCGAAATCAGGCCCATTCCCAGGGGATATTCCGCTTCAATTACAACCTGGTTAGCTGGCGGAGCCGCCGGTTTCCCGGGCAGCCGGTGCGCCTTGCGGGCTATGATGCCCTGGCTGTCCAACAAGCGGTCCAACAAATGGTTTTGCCAGCCGTTACCCACCATTTCGCCCTGGTAGAACTCGGCTTCTTCGGCCAGAAGATTAAACAGGCGCGCATAATCGCGGGATAGCTGGGTCGGGTTAGGTTGCGCCAGGGCCAAGCCCTGTAAAATACGGACAAACGCCTGGCCGGTGGCGTCTTCTAAAACATCAGAGAAAACTAATAACTGTTGAGTTGAATGGTAAAGCCTGGCGTAGTCCGTCACTTGAGTTTTCCTTTTATCTGGCCGCTGCTCACGTCCTCAGCTAAACCAATGTCCTGGTATCTGCCGTTAATATCCTGTAATACTTCAATGTAGTAATGACCTCAGTCCGGGCGACCGGGGAGTCCCTTCATTTTACCAAAAAAAGCTTATAAGGGCTAATTATCTATAACCCTGGAACCCCAAACCAGGCTTTGCAATTAGCCCTTATCCCCGGTTAAAACCCCAAACAAAAAGGCACCACTCACCGGTAAAAGTGAATGGTGCCTTTTATTTCCAGTTTAGGCCCGGCCCAGGAGGCCGGTAATGCTTAGCCCTGTGAAATCAACTGGCGCAACACGTACGGCAGAATACCGCCGTGCCGGTAGTACTCAATCTCAATCGGGGTATCAATCCGCATGGTCAGCGCCACTTCCTGGGTTTCGCCGTTGGCCCGTTTGATAACCAGGGTTACATCCTGGCGCGGGCGCGGGTTTTCTTCCAGGCCAAGGATGTCAAAGGTTTCGGTGCCGTCCAGCTGCAGGCTCTGGGCATTTGTGCCTTCTTTGAACTGCAAAGGCAATACGCCCATCCCAACCAGGTTGCTGCGGTGAATGCGCTCGAAACTTTCGGCGACGACCGCGTTTACGCCCATCAGGCTGGTGCCTTTGGCCGCCCAGTCGCGGGAGCTGCCGGTACCGTACTCCTGTCCGGCAAAGATCACCAGCGGTGTCCCGGCGGCCTGGTACTTGATAGACGCATCGTAGATACTGAGCTGTTCGCCGTGAGGCTGGTGCAGAGTCACGCCGCCTTCGGTGCCGGGCACCATCAGGTTCTTGATCCGCACGTTAGCGAAGGTGCCGCGCACCATCACCCGGTCGTTACCACGGCGCGACCCATAGCTGTTGAAGTCTTCCGGCTCCACGCCTTTTTCGATCAGGTACAGACCGGCAGGCGAGGTCTTCTTGATCGAACCGGCCGGGCTGATGTGGTCGGTCGTAACCGAGTCACCAAAGATTGCCAGGGGCCGGGCACCCTTGATGTCGCAGAAGCTTCCGGCATCAATGCTGAATTTCTGGAAGAAAGGCGGTTCCTGGATATAGGTCGATTGCACGTCCCATTCGTAGACATCGCCGGTGCTGGTCGGAATTTCATTCCACAACGGGTTCTGTTCGGCAAAGTTGCTGTAAAGGGCGCGGTAAGTCTCCGGGTCGGTCGCAGCCTGTAACACTCCCCGTACTTCTTCGTTGCTCGGCCAGATATCTTTAAGGTAAACATCCTGGCCGTTCGTACCCTTGCCCAGCGGTTCGGTCGCCATATCAATGTCAACCCGTCCGGCCAGCGCGAAAGCGACCACCAGTGGCGGGCTCATCAGGAAGTTAGCCTTGATGCTCTGGTGGACACGAGCCTCAAAGTTGCGGTTGCCGCTCAGTACACTCGCCCCGATCAGGTCATTATGGATTACCACATCTTCCACCCTCGGGTCCAGCGGACCGGAGTTACCGATACAGGTGGTGCAGCCATAACCGACCAGGTTAAAACCTAGCTTGTCCAGGTAAGGCTGGAGGCCGGTCTTGTCCAGGTACTCGGTCACAACGCGGGAACCGGGCGCCAGCGAGGCTTTCACTACCGGGCGCACGTGCAACCCCTTTTCGACCGCCTTTTTCGCCAGCAATCCGGCCCCCAGCATGACGCTCGGGTTAGAAGTGTTGGTGCAAGAAGTAATAGCCGCAATCAGCACATCACCATGGCCCAATGTTTCGTTGGCCGGAGGGAAGTTCTGTGGTGTTACTTCGGTCACGCGGTCCGGGGTCGGCCGGTTGTTCATCATTTCTTCTTCGGTCAGGACGCTGGTATTCTGAACCTTTTCCGGGTCGGGCTGCGTTTCCGAAGCCTGTTCGCCGCCACCGCTGACGTGTCCAACCGATTCCCAGTGCCTTACGCCGATTTCGGTCGGGTAGGTCTTTGCCAGGTCTTCGAGCGACTTGTTATAGCCGTTCTGCTGGATCGGGCGAGTAAGCAGGGAGTTGAAAGTGCTCTTCAACTCGCTCAAAGGAATGCGGTCCTGGGGCCGTTTCGGGCCGGACACGGCCGGTTCAATCGAGGCCAGGTCCAGTTCCAACAGAGTGCTGTATTCAATCTGGCCCTTCTCCGGCATTCCGAAAAGTCCCTGGGCCTTGAAGTAGTTGCGGAAAGCATCAACCTGTTCCTGGCTGCGGCCGGTAAAGGTCAGGTATTCGCAGGAGCGTTCGTCCACCGGGAAGTAGCCCATGGTCGCGCCGTATTCCGGAGCCATGTTGCTGATGGTCGCCCGGTCAGTCAGCGGCAGGGATGCCGCCCCTTCGCCAAAGAACTCTACAAACTTGCCGACCACTTTAGCCTTGCGCAGCAGTTCGGTAATCCGCAGCACCAGGTCGGTCGCGGTTACGCCTTCCTTGAGCACCCCGGTCAGGTTAACCCCGACCACATCCGGCGTCAGAAAGTAGACCGGCTGGCCTAGCATACCCGCTTCGGCTTCGATACCGCCGACACCCCAGGCCACGATACCCAGACCGTTAATCATGGTCGTGTGGGAGTCCGTCCCGACCAGCGTATCGGGGTAATACAGGCCGTCTTTTTCAAAGACCCCCCGGGCCAGGTATTCCAGGTTAACCTGGTGAACGATACCAATTTCCGGCGGAACCACCCGGAAGCTCTGGAAAGCCTGGGTACCCCATTTCAAGAACTGGTAGCGGGCCCGGTTGCGTTTGAACTCCATCTCCATATTTTTCTGGAAAGCGTCATTCACCCCGGCGTAGTCCACCTGGACCGAGTGGTCAATTACTAATTCCACCGGCACCAGCGGCTCAACAATTTTTGGGTCTTTGCCCATCCGGGCGGCGGCATCGCGCATCGCGGCCAGGTCAACCAGCAAAGGTACCCCGGTGAAGTCTTGCAGCAAAATACGGGCAACAATAAAAGGAATTTCTTCAGTCCGTTCGGCGCTAGCCGCCCAGTTAGCCAGGGTCCGGACATCCTGCTCGCTAATTTTCTGACCGTCATAATTTCTTAAAACCGATTCCAACACCACTCTGATGCTGACCGGCAGCTTCGAGATCGGCCCAACCCCTTCTTTTTCCAGCTGAGGAAGGGAGTAATACTGGCCGGTCTTGCCGTTACCCAGGTCAAAGCTTTGCAGAGTGTTAAATAGGTTATGTGGCATATTTTTTATCTCCATAGAGGAATCCCTGTTCGTTTCATTGAGAAATTGCAAGCCGCGCCGGGAAAAGAGGTAAGGTAATACGTAAAGCAGTAAGGGCGGCGGGCGGCTGATTCAGCATTGAACCGGGCGAACAGTGCCTCATAATTTATCCTTCGAATTAATCTGACCTAATTATACAATAAAAACCGGCCTGGCAGAGGTTCACCAGGCCGCAAAATTTATTGGTTTTGGTTATCAAAGTAATAGGGGAAAATGCGCTGATATCAATAAGATTCTTATAATCAAGCTTCCTGAACCCGGCTTGATTACAGAACAACAAATCGTTCTCTCAGCCAGGAAAATTAATATCGAACGTTTACCCACCTGGATTACGCAAAACCCCGATGTTACTAACACGGTGCAATGAAACCGCTTTCCGGCAAATGCACCCTGACCTTTTAACGCCGGTTACGGCTTAAAAAATCCCAGATAATTGCGCTGGCATCGGGGCCTTTGCTGTCGTTATAGTTGTAGGCAGCATCTCCGCCGCTCCAGGCGTGGCCCATTCCATCCACCAGGTATTTTTGTAGAATCAGCCTTTTGTTTTTGTAATAGCTGGAAACGGTGTAATTGTAACCACCCTCTACACTTTTGAGTTCAACCGTGTATTTATTGGTGGAAATTGTATCATTGTCCAGGTTGTCATCCATCAGGTCGTTCATCTGGGCGAACTGTTCAACTACCTGCTGACCGTTAAGCGGGTTAACGGTACTATCGGCGCTCCCGTGAAAGACCACGACCGGGACCACGGCACGGCTAACCCCCGAACAACCGTAGGCAGCCCTTCCAGCGATATCAGGGTCAACTGAACTTCCATTTACCTGCGCCACCAGGGCTTCCGGCAAATTACTGGCCGCCTTGTATTGCAGGCCGGAATGGACTGCCGCAGCGGCAAAGACATCCGGGTAACAGCTTGCCATAATGGCTGTCATCCCGGCTCCGGCCGACATGCCCGCCAGGTAAACCTGCCGGTTGTTAATATTGTATTGACTTTTTACCTGATTAACCATCCCGGCGATTATAGATGGTTCTCCGCTATCGCGGCCCTGGTGGGCCGGTTCAAACCAGTTCCAGCATTTCAGGGTGTTGTAGGCACTATCCTGGCGCGGGTAGAGGGCCACAAAACCATGAGTTTCGGCCAGGGTGTTCATCCTGGTGCCACCGGCAAAACTAACCGGGTCCTGTGAACAACCGTGTAACATTACTACTAGAGGATGAGACTTCCCATCATTGATACTGGTAGGTACATATAACTGGTAATCGCGCGTCCCTGAAGGGTTAGTATAACTTCCATAAATCAAGCTACCGGCATAAGCCATTTTTACCGGAAGGCTGCATAACCCCAGGGCCATAACCAATGTAACTGCCAGTAAAACTACTAACCTTAATCGCAAGACTGTTGGCATGCCGATTCTCCTACTTATACTGGTTTTTATGTTTTTGAAACCTTCATATTAAGTAGAGTTATGGGGATAACCAAAAATACATTTTATCAGCCGGAATAGCCTTCCTTACACCTTTTGGTGGCAATGTTTCCGCTTACCGGCCCTAATACTCTGTAAACCAGGTTTTGACATATTTCCGGTCACTAAAATTGCCCTTCCTGGCAGTCGAGTAATGCGCCAGACCTTAGTTTGCAGAGTACTAATATGCACCAGGTCTTATGACTCCATCTATATAAGGAATGCTTGATACCGCCCATTATGGTTTGTCTAATTTTGTAATTAAAGTTATAATATTTTTACAAATGAATATTGTGAGGCTGGGGGAGCTTGGAGAGCCAGGCTGAGAAAGCGATCCGCTAAACAACTGCCAGGAGTATGTTTGTTTAAATTCTATCGCTGACCCCATAACCTGAACTGGATAATACCAGCGTAGGGAAGCATTAAGACCGTACACTTAAGCTAATTATGTTACTTTGTTGCTTTAAAGAAGCAACTTTAAAGAATAAGCTTTTTGTAAGCCGCTTCCCTCTTTACCCGGGAAGCGGCTTTTTTGTGCGGGATTATCTAGCCGGTCGGGCCGCTTCTATAATACTGCGCATTTCGGCTACGGCCTGCCGGATATCTCCGGCCGCGACTGCGGCGGAAATCACCGCGCCGCCCGCCGCGCCGGTGGCGATTACCTGGGCCAGGTTCGAGGGGCCGATACTCCCGATGCCGACTACCGGCAGCGTTACGGCAGCCGCGATTTCGGCCAGGCCGGGTATTCCCAGCACCGGGCCGGTATCTAGCTTGGTGCGGGTCGGAAAGACTGGCCCCGCCCCCAGGTAACTGGCGCCCTGTCCGGCGGCCTGACAGGCTTCGCGGACGTTATCCACGCTCACGCCGATTAAAAAACCGGGCGGCACCAGGCCGCGCGCGATGGCTGGCGGCAAGTCATCCGGCCCCAGGTGTACGCCGTCCGCTTGCAGGGCCAGGGCCAGGTCAAGCCGGTCGTTGACGATAAAGGTTACCCCGGCCTCCTGGCAAAGTTTGCGCAGGGGCTGGCCTTCCTGGAAAAACCGGCGAGAGGTCAGGTGTTTGTCCCGGAACTGGATTGCGGTAGCACCGCCTTCAATGGCCGCCCTGACTACTTCCAGGTGGCTGCGCCCCCGGCTGAGATTAGAGTCGGTTACTACGTAGAGACTGAAGTCTGGCTTCAAAAGATACTCCTGCTGTAAGTGAACGGTAAAGGCTTAACCAAAGAGTTAGGGCTGACTGCCTGGCATTATTATTATTACAAAGGCAAAGTATAAAACTTCCGGGAACGGGTGTCAAAGGATTTTTCTAGAATATCAGGAAGCATGAGGGGCTAAAGTATGACAACAGACCGGCAAAACTATTCCCCGGAATGGGCCGGGCAGGTCGCCGCCAACCTTGAAATGGTGCGGCAAAAACCGCCCTTAATTTACGCGATTACTAATTTCGTGACCATGAACGATGTCGCAAATAGCCTGTTGGCCCTGGGCGCCTCCCCGGTAATGGCCCAGGCGCCTCAGGAAGTCGAAGATATTGTTAAGGCCAGCCAGGCTATCCTGGTAAACCTGGGCACGTTGACCTCCGAACGTCTGGCGCTTATCCAGTATACCGTCACGATGGCCGAAAAATACGGCAAAACGATTGTCTTTGACCCGGTAGGGGCCGGTGGGACCGGCTTTCGAACCACCTCGGCTAAAGAAATTCTGGAAGGTAAGGCGGTCCGGTTGCTGCGCTCGAATCTGGGCGAAGCCGCCGCCCTGGCCGGGATAGTAAATACCGCCGAAACCAGGGGCGTGGATAGTGTTTCCGTTCACAAGGAAGATAATAAAAGCGATAACCCGGCCGGGCAAGTCGCTTTAAGCCTGGCCCGGCAGTATCCGGACCTGACGGTAGCTATTACAGGCTCTCGGGACTGGGTGGCTAATAAGGGCCGCTTGGTAGGAGTGGATAACGGCGTGGCCCTGCTCAGGCAGGTCAGCGGCGCGGGCTGCATGCTGGGCGGGATTTCGGCCGCTTTTGCCAGCCTGGTTGACCCGTTGGAAGCGGCGGTCAGCGCTTTAACGGTCTTTGGAATTGCCGCCGAACTGGCCGCGCAACAGGCAGCGGGGCCGGGAAGCCTGCGGCTTTACCTGATGGATGCTTTGTATAACCTGACCCCTGACCATATTTTAGAGTCGGCCCGGATACTTGAAGTAAAGGTCGAACAGGCTTACGGCTAAACAAGCGGAGTTGAGTATAGAGGCAGGGCCCGGCGGAAGGCTGGGCGGGGAACGGCGGCGTTTGAACGATAAATAAAATGACATGCCAGAGGAGCGAGAGAGATAAAGAAAATGAGCCTTAGAACAAAGAACCAGACAAAGACCAGGGAAGTAGCCCGCGCGGTAGTTTTAACGGCCCTGGCCGTAGCGCTTTCGCCTTTTAGCATACCGGTTGGCCCCGTAAAGATTTTCCCGGCCATGCATTTTGTGAATGTCACTTCGGCCGTGATGCTCGGCCCGCTCTACGCGGTCCTGATTGCCTTTACTACCTCCTTGCTGCGCCTGGCGCTGGGGACAGGTACTATTAACGCCTTTGCCGGTTCCATGATCGGGGCGCTCCTGGCGGGCCTGGTGTACCGCATTACCCGCAATATCTACCTGGCGGCGGCGGCTGAAGTTTTTGGCACCGGGGTACTGGGCTCGCTGGTGACGGTCTACCTGGTAGCGCCCACTTTCCTGAACAAGCAACTGGCCTTCGATGCCATTTTCCTGTCGTTCTTCTTCAGCACCCTGGCCGGTTCGGTACTGGCCCTGGGCGGCCTGAAAGTGCTGAACCGGGCCGGGTATTTTTTGCCGGGTTCTCGCCAGGCCGCCACCGAGCAGGCTGGAAAAGCTTAATTGATGTTGCTGGAACTCGACCGGGTTAGCTTTCGCTACCGGGGCCGGAGCGAATGGAGCCTGCGCGATATATCGTTACAGGTGGAGGCCGGGGAATTTGTTACGCTGGTCGGCACAAACGGCAGCGGAAAATCTACCCTGCTGCGCCTGCTGAACGGCTTAATCCCGCATTTTTACGAAGGCGAACTGCAAGGCAGCATCCGGGTAGCCGGTCTAAACCCGCAGGAACAGCCGGTCCACCAGCTTTTTGGCCGGGTGGCCCTGCTTTCTCAAAATCCGCAGGCCCAGCTTTTCTCGGCAACCGTCCGGCAGGAGCTGGCTTTTGGGCTGGAAAGCCTGGCCCTGCCCCGGCCGGAAATCGAAGCTCGCCTGGCCGAAGTGGCCGCTTATTTTGATTTAGGGGCCCTGCTGTCCGCCAAACCGGACGAACTGAGCGGTGGTGAACAGCAAAGGGTCCTGGTCGCGGCTATGGCGGCCCTGCGCCCGGCGGTGCTGGCCCTGGACGAGCCGTTCGCCATGCTGGATTATGCCGAAATCCGGCGGGTCAGCCGGGAGTTGGAACGCTTAAACCAGGCCGGTACAACTATGCTGGTGGCCGAACAGCGCCTGGGCCCGGCGACCGGGTTACTCAAAGAGGGAAGGCGCTGCCTTTTACTGGAAAATGGGCGGCTGGTTGCCGACGGCCCGGCCGGGCCAATCTTTGGCAATGCCGCCGCTACCCGGCTGCTGCCGCCCCTACCGGCCCTGTTTGAGCGTTCGGGCCGGACCCAGAGGCCGCTTGACCTGGAAAAGGCGGTCGAAGTTTGCCTTGAGGATAAGTTGGTCTTAGAGAGCCAGCCGGACTTTAGAGCGGCTGGCTCCATCGGCGGGCCGTTAATCGACCTGAAAGAAGTCAGCTTGCAGCCCGGCCAGGCGGTCCAACCGGCCTTAAACGGGGTCAACCTGACCCTGCACCGGGCCGAAGTTGTGGCGCTCCTGGGCCGCAACGGAGCCGGGAAATCAACCCTTGCCCGCCACCTGGTGGGTTTGCAAGCGCAGCAAAGCGGGGAGAGCCGGTTCGACGGTCAAGAAATCTACCAGGGCAAGCGCGCCTGGTGGGGCCGGAAAGCCTTTAAGAAAAGCACCCTGAAGGCGGGCCGGGCCGGGATGCTGTACCAGAATCCCGGCCTCCAACTTTTCCTACCAACGGTTCAGGCCGAACTGGACTTTGGCCGGAACCTCTTGAAGCGGGGCAAGCAAAGCTGGCTGCGGGAACTTATCGAGCGGCTGGAACTGGCCGGACTGCTGGACCGCAACCCCTTTACCCTCAGCGGCGGCGAGAAGAAACGTGTCGCCCTGGCCTGTGTCCTGGCAACCGAGCCGGAACTGGTAGCCCTGGACGAACCGACCGCCGGGCTGGATTACCGCCACGCCCAAACGGTCACCGGCCTGCTGGGTGACACGGCCGGACGCGGCGGCACCGTGCTTTTGATAACCCACGACCTGGAATTGGCCGCGAATGTCGCGCCCCGCTGGCTGATTCTTGACTATAAGCGGCTGGCCCACACCCTGACAGCGGGAAATCTGCAAGACCGGGTCGCGCTGCTGGAAGATAGCGGGTTGGAACCACCCACCAGCGCCTACCTGGCCGGTCGCCTGGGCCAGCGTTATTCAGGCGGTCCCACCCGGCTGGTAGAAAGCTCAGACTCTACAATAAAACCTTTAAGAAAACCTTTAAGCGGATTGGACAGCCCGTGTTAGTAACCCGCCAGACCCGGTTCGACCCCCGCACAACCGTAGTTATAACCCTGAGCGCCCTGGTGGCCGTTTTGCTGGTAAACGACAGCCTGAAGTTAGGGTTGGTCCTGTTTATCTGCGCCTTCATGATGGGTAAAACCGGAAAGTTAGCCATGTGGCTGAACTACTGCCGCTTGTTGCTGCCTTTAATCGTTTTACTGCTGCTTATAGGCGCAATCGGCGGCGAACTTGCCGCCGCCGGGCAGAGCGTCCTGAAAATTCTAACCCTGGGTAGCCTTGCCTTCTGGTTCTTTCAGGCGGTGCCGCCCGAAGAACTGGCCTTTGCTTTGATGAAATGGCGGCTGCCGTTTGGAGTGGCTTTTGTAATTGCCTACAGCTTGCGCTATGTCGAGTTAATCCGGCGAGAATGGAAAACGGTGCGGGAGGTTCAGCAGTTGCGCGGGCTGGTGCTAAAGGGCCGGGGCTGGTGGCATTTACCGGACTTGCTGGGGCTTATGCTGGTGCAGGTCTTTCGCCTGGGCGACGAACTGGCCGAAGCGCTGGAAACACGCGGGTTTAGCACTCCTGCCCGGACTTCCCCCTTTACTTTCCGGCTGGCCCTCCGCGATTACCTGCTGATGCTGGTTGGCATCCTGGCGGCGGTAGTTTTCTGCTTGTTTAATCTGAAATTTTAACCTGCATATGCCCTTTTCCGGGGTCAGGACAGGTCAGGTCGGCTTTCCGTTGAAAGCGGCTTTCCCTGGTTGGTAAAGAGGCTTAACAGGAACAGGTTACTTATAATATCTAATATCCTGGAACCCGTGTGATGGGACTTCGATAAACCCGCTAATTAGCCTATTTACTGCAAGTTTCGCAACCCCTTATTATTTTCTCAAACACTTATTATTTTCTCCGGAATTGAATACTCGCCTGGCGAACCTTTTTAGACATTAAATCGTAAAAGGGTTAGAAATCTGAAAACATTTGCTAAAATTAATCAGGTGGGTTTTAAGGTTTCTTTATCTCGTTTTGTACTTCAAACATTGTACTGATTTGATTAGACCGGTTAGCGTCAGCCAGGGAGTCAAAATCTTTGAATGATGAGCAATTAATGGAAAAAGTAATGTCAGGGGATGAAAATGCCCTGGGCTTACTTGTTGAGCGCCATCATAGTCCCTTACTTGGCTATCTTTACCGTCTTAATAACGGCGACCGCGCCCTGACGGAAGACCTGGTACAGGAAGCTTTCTTGCGAATCCTGGGCCGGGCCAATTACCAGCCGGGCCGCCCTTTCAAGCCCTGGCTCTACGCCATCGCCACTAACCTCGCCAGGGACTATTATAAGTCCGCCGCCCGGCGTTACTCCGTGACAGCTTCTGCGGAGGACGAAAGGCTATACAGCGTACTTGATAACGGGCCCGGCCCTGAAGAACTGGTCCTTTCAGCCGAAAAAGGCAGCGAGGTCGCGGCGGCCCTGGGCCAGCTTGGCCCTGAGTACCGGGCAGCCCTTTTGCTGCGCTTTTATAACGGTCTCAGCTTGCAGGAAATCGCCCAGACCCTGGATATACCGCTCGGCACCGTGAAGTCGCGCCTTTCCGTCGGGACGCACCGCTTGCGTGAACTGCTCAAACCTAAAGTTGGAATGGAGTTATTGTGAATACACCACAGGAAAACTTTCCGTATACCACGCCCCCGGACCGCCCTGAACAAATAAAGCAGGCGCTCCGGGAACAGGACCTGCCAGCGGCAGCGGTCCAGGAACTGGTACCTGTGCTGCTTCGCCTTGACGAATGGCAGGCCCCGCAACCTACCCCGGCCGACACCCGGCGGTTACTGAACCGCTTGTCCAACCACCTTCCGCGACGCTCGCCCGTCCGCGAGGCTTTGCTGAACCAGCGGGCCCACCCTTACAACCGGTTGTTCTGGCTGCTTCTTATTGCCAGGCAGCAGGTCGGTATCTTGCGGGTTTCTTTCTGGCTACTCAGCGCCCTGGTAACTTGCCTGGGCGCGGTCCTGGTGCTAAATAGCGAAGCTGACACGAGCCAGGTAGTGATATTGCGGCTGGGCGGGCCGCTCCTGGCTTACCTGGGAACGATTAGCGCTTTTCGAAGCAGCGAACAGGGTGTATTTGAGTTTGAATTGGCCTGTCCTCCCTCATTATCACAATTAACCCTGGCCCGCCTGAGCGTGGTGCTGGGCTACGACATCGGGTTGGGGCTGCTGTTGAGCGGCACCCTTTCGGCCTGGGGTGGCGAAAACTTCCTGGCCGTAACCTTACACTGGCTGATGCCCTTACTGCTGGTAATTGGCCTGGCCTTGCTTCTCTCGCTGCGCCTGCCAACCCTGCTGGCCGCTTCAATCGCTTACGGAAGCTGGCTGGCCTTCCTGGGCGGGGTTACTTTATCCGAAAGACTCGGCCTGGGTTCGCTTCGCCTGAACACCAACGGGGAAATTGCCCTGGGTTTAGCCGGTCTGGCGCTGTTGGCCCTGGCCCTGCTGAACATCAAGAAAGCCTTGCCGGTGGTGCTGCCCCGCCATTAAAATCTCTTTGTTTTAAGGAAAAAATATGATAACCTCGGTTGAAGTAAGGTCGACTCCGGTACCCGGACGTCCACCTCGGTTCGATTACCTTTTTGCGGTCTTTAGCTGGGAGTTGGCCCGGCTGGTCAGAGAGCGCCTGCCCTGGTTGATGGCGGCCGGGATAGTGGTTTTTACCGCCCTCATAGCCTGGGGGTCTAAAGATGCGGCGCTCCTGGTAAGTTCCCTGACCCATACCAGGGCCAGTGTCAGCCTGAACAGCCCCTGGGGTATGCTGCGGGTACTGCCCTCGCCGCTATTATTCCTGTTCGGAGCGTTACTTCCGTTTATCTTTACGCCCCAGGTTAGCCGCGAGCTGAAACAACACACCCACGAACTGGTAATGACCTCCGTCACCCCCGGCTGGGCCTTCGTGGCCGGGCGTTACCTGGCCGGGCTGGTGGTCAGCCTGGTATTAGCTACCCTTTTGCTCGGTGCGCTGTCGGCAACCGGCCTGGCCCTGCACCTGTGGGAGCAGCAGCCGGCTTTCCCGCTGGGCGCGGCGGTAGCTTTATGGGCCACAATTCTGGTACCGCCCATCTTCCTGTTTTCGGGTTTAGCGGCCGCCCTGGCGGCCTGGCAGCCTCAGCGGGCCGAGATTATAAAGGTCTTGCTGCTGGTAATCTGGTGTATGAGCCCGTTTTTTATCAGGCTGCCCGCCTATTCTACGCCCTGGTATACCCCCTGGGACCCTACCGCTACCCTGATGTCCCAGGCGCTGGACCGGGAATACCGCGACACCTATTTCTCCAGCACCCTCCTGGTGACCCAGAACGAAGTAGTCCAGCAGGCGGCGAGCCGGTTAGCCCAGAAAATGCCCGATTTATGGCCCTGGCTGCTGCCGCAAGTCCTTTACAGTCTGCTGGGCCTGGGGCTGGTCGTGGCCGCCGCCTGGCGCTTTAAACGGTTCAGCAACTGTTTGCGTTAAAATGCCGCGAACTTTCCGGAGAGGTAAATCGTAACAGGTCCGAACGGAAAAAGTAAAGCCAAGAAAGTGAACTTTGAAATGATTGTCCAGACTGAATTAAAGCTGTCAAACCTGAAACAAAGCGCCAGGAAAGCCCCTAATCCACTCCTGGCCGTAACGGCCTGGGAACTCCGGCGGGCCGTGTCGCGGAAAGGCACCTGGGTATTGCTGGTCGCGGTGCTGGGGTTCTCGGCCTTCCTGACCTGGAACAACCGGATGATGGAAAACGTGCGGCTTGACCTTATCTTCCCGATCTTCGCCCACCCTACCAGCGGGCTGGGAGCCATAATGTTCCAGGGTACCATCCTGTCCTACCTCCTGGGCCTGATAATCCCGTTCCTGGCGACCGACCAGGTTGCCCGCGATTACAAGCGCCGGACTTACGAATTATTGATGGCTACCCCGCTGCCCGGTTGGGCCTATATTTGCGGGCGTTACCTGGCCGGACTGGTGCTGGGTCTGGCAGTATCTTTACTGATGCTAGCCGGTGTGATCATTATGGGGTTGCTGCTGGCACTTGACTTACCCCTCAACCAGTACAAAGATATTTCATTTTACGCTTCCCAGCGCTATCCCTTACCCAACCTGGGCGCGCTGGCACAGGGCGGGCTGGCCCTGGTTTTACCCACCCTGCTGCTGCTGTATAGCCTTAGCTTCGGGGTGGCGGCGCTCCTGCCCAGGCGGACCGCACTGGTGAAAGCCCTGTTCGTTTTTAGCTGGATAATGAGCGGTTTCTACTGGATTTTCGCGGGCGATAACTCCGATTTTGCAGCCTGGAACCCAAATTCCGTTCAAATGGTCTGGAAAATTCAGGCGCTCTACCAGGCCGACTACGACCGGATTTTTGCCGCTACTAACGGCAGCAGCTTTGAACATAGGTTGCAGGTCGCTCGCCAGGTCGAAGAAAAGCTCTTTGATATCTGGACCTGGCAGGCGCCCCACCTCCTTTACATCGGCCTGGGCCTGGCACTGGTAGGCTACATAGCGGCAAGATACCAGCGCAAGCGGGGCGCCCGGTGACCGGGCTGACCGGATAAAAAGAGTGTGTAGACCGGAATTTAAGCAATAAAATAGTAAGCCGGAAAGAAAAAGATGGAACTTATCATTGAAAATTTATCCAAACGATACGACCAAAACTGGGCGCTAAAGGATGTTTCACTGCGCTTTGAACCGGGAATGGTGGGGCTGGTCGGGCCAAACGGGGCGGGTAAGACAACGCTCATGCGAATTATCTCTACCCTGTTACCCCAGACCGAAGGCCGGGTAACCTGGGATGGGCTGGATACCCGCACTCACGGCCAGCAGGTCCGGCAAATCCTGGGATACTTGCCGCAGGATTTCGGTTTGTACCCGGAATTTACGGCCCGGCGTTTCCTGCGCTACCTGGCGGCCATGAAAGGGTTGCCCAAAGAACTGGCGCGGCGCCGGGTAGATGAAGTGCTGGAACTGGTTAACCTCCAGAAGGAGGCCGACCGGAAATTGGGCGGCTTCTCAGGCGGTATGAAGCAGCGGGTCGGTATTGCCCAGGCCCTTTTGAACGATCCCGAACTTTTAATCGTGGATGAGCCGACCGCCGGTCTTGACCCCCAGGAACGGGTGCGCTTCCGGACCCTGTTAGCCAGCCTGACTACCAGCCGCCTGATTATCCTTTCAACACACATCATCAGCGATGTGGAAGCGGTAGCCTCCCGCCTGGTAATCCTGCGCCAGGGTAAAATGCTGGCCGATACAACACCTGAAAAGCTGCTTGTAGCGGCCAGCGGCCAGGTCTGGTCGGTACAAACCGACCAGCATAACGCCCAGCGCCTTCAGGCCGAACACCAGGTCAGCACCTTAGTGGCACAGCGGGACGGTTTGTTGCTAAACGTCATCAGCCCTACCCGGCCGCACCCTGACGCACGGGTAGTGGAACCGAGCCTGGAAGAAGCCTACCTCGTAGCGATTAAAGCCGAAACGGGTGTGCGGGCTTAATCTAACCCCTGGAACAATTTATGAAGTAAATCTATTTGCAATAGCAAGCGTTATTTCTCGAACCTGTCTTCAGATTTGCCTCAAATCAGTAGTTTGTTTTTCTTATAAGGTTTCTTATAGTTTCTTAAATAAAGAAAGGAAAGTTTGATGAAAAAACTGGTTTCCCTGGTCATGGTTATTGCGATGTTTATGACTTTTACTTTGAGTACCAGCCTGGCGGCGGGCCAGACCGCAACGGGCGAAATCAAGGACAAAGACGGTAAGGCTCTAGGGACGGTCAACCTGACTCAGACTAATGACAGCACCGTCAGGTTAGAGGTGAAATATAACAATTTGCCGCCAGGTACTCACGGCATCCACTTTCATGCGGTCGGTAAGTGTGAGGGTCCTGATTTTGCGTCGGCGGCCGGGCATTTCAACCCTACTTCCCACAAACACGGCCTGGACAACCCGGATGGCGGGCATGCCGGGGATTTACCAAACCTGGTGGTCCCGGCCGGGGGCAGCGGCACTTTTACGGCAACTTCACAGCAAATTAGCCTTATGGACGGGCCGAATAAGTTAATCGGACAAAATGGGGCCGCCCTGGTAATTCACGCCAATGCTGATGACCAAAAGACCGACCCGGCCGGTAACAGCGGGGCCCGGATTGCCTGCGCGGTCCTGAGTGCGGCACCCGCCAACCTCCCGGCCTCCGGCCTGGGCGGCGCTTCCTCTTCGAGCAATAACCTGTTCTGGATTTTACCGGCTTGCCTGGGCATCTTCCTGGCAGCGGGCCTGGGCGGCCTGGTTATAGCCCGGCGCAACTTACGCTAAACCGGTCAGCAGCCCTGGGCGAGTTGGAGAGGTCAGGAAAGATGCTCCGACTCGCGCTCTTTCAACATCTTTCGCAGAAATCTTTCCAGCAGCTTGCGTTCTAAAGGCGTCAATACCCTTTGGAGCCACCGGTAAGGTTCTTCACCGGGCGAGGCTACAGCGGCATCAACCAGTTCTTTACCTTGCCGGGTCAGGTAGACCCTGGAGCCGCGCCCGTCTTCAGGGTCAGGCCGCCGCTCCACCAGGCGGCGGGCTTCCAGCCGGGCCAGCCGCTTGGTAATCGTGCCGGAGGTAATCAGCAAGGACCGGAACAATTCGGTAGGCGTCAGGGCGTAAGGTGGCCCGGCCCGCCGCAGGGCCGCCAGCACTATAAACTCACCCGGTTTAAGCCCGTGCGAATCGAGGGCGCGTTCGACATCCCGGTCGAACGACCGTCCGGCCCGCTGGAGCCGCCCAAAGAGCGCAAAAAGATTTTCATCAATCTCGGGCCGCTCCCGTTTCCAATCTTCCAGCAGCCTGTCGGTAAAATCGGGTTCTTCCGGCCTCAAGGTTTCTAATTCCGGCGCACAAACAGCCCTTTTATGGGCAATCTGCCAGATTTCTTGCTTTTCCGGCCCGCTCAAATCCGGGTAATTATTCAGCCAGACCTGCAGGACCGCTAAATCGCGTTCCGGCGGTGACACGACACCGGCTGCCTTTGAAATAGCAGGGTCGGGTGAAACAGGCAACCCGGCCTGCTCTACTTTAACCGGCCCGGTGCCCTCTGGGGAAATTAAGGGGGAGGCGTCAGGGGCTACCTGCGGTCCCGGCGCGGCTTTACCGCGTTCAAAGATGCTGGATTTTAAGGCTTCCAGCCTGGCAGCGGCCCAGTAAGTTTTTTTATCGCCCAGGAATTTCTGGGGGTGTGTCAGACCCTGGCGGTGAAAGCGATATAAGCTATCCCGCGACCACCCAAACTTTTCTTTGACCTCTTCCGTATTCAGGAAGGTTTCACCCGCTAATTGCCTCGTCACTTTAACCCCCGGTTGCGAACCCTTACTAATATTTATTTGCCTGTTAACCGGAAACCCTTAATTTCCCTATATGCATAGGCGGTAGGGCGCCTTCCGGCCATTTGGTTTTTACCTTAATTTCTCCTTTAGCTCAATCAAGTATATTAAACTGTTGCAAATACGTCAAAATTTTACCGCCTGTAAGACCGGAAGATACCGGAAACCTGGCAAACCTTCGCACTTTACCGCCGGTTACTGTTGCAATCTGTTGCAAGAACACCCGGACTTTCTTAACTAAATCAACCTGAAAACTATCTTCCTGGCCCATTTAGCTGGATTCCCCACTGATTAAAGCCGTTATTAATCCGAAACCCGCTATTGACAGGGTTTTAAACGGCTGGTAGAATAGTTTATCTTCCAGGCAAGATAAATCATTAAAAAGTGTAGCGGAGCCATCAAGCAAGGCTGTATCTAAAATACCCCGGCCCTTCCGGGTATGGCCCTGTCAGACTGTCCAGCAGGGAAGCCTGTCTAGCAGGGAAGCCTGGCGGCACCGGCGTTATTGCTGCCAATTTAGCCCTACAGCAAAAGTTATCTGGGACCCGGTAACTACGGTCTTATAAAAGGAGTTTAGCCAATGTTAAATAAAGAGAGTAATGAACTGCTGTGCCGGGTCGGCCCGGGAACCCCGATGGGTAATATGCTGCGCCAGTTCTGGGTACCGGCCTTGCGTTCCGCCAAACTTGAAGCGGGTGGCGCGCCGGAACGGGTACGCTTATTTGGCGAAAATTTTGTCGCCTTCCGGGGTAGTGATGGCCGGGTCGGCTTCCTGGATGAAGGTTGCCCGCACCGGGGCGTATCGCTGGCCCTGGCTCGAAACGAGGATTGCGCCCTGCGTTGCATCTTTCACGGCTGGAAAATCAACGTGGATGGTCAGGTGGTCGAAGTCCCTTCCGAACCGGCCGGTTCTAACCTGGCTTCCAAAATTAAGGTCAATCACTACCCGGTGCGCGATGCCGGAGGCGTAATCTGGGTCTGGTTGGGCCAGGGAGAACAACCCTCCCCCTTTCCCAATATTGAATTTACGACCTTGCCGGTGGAACAGGTCCTGGTAAGAAAAGGGATTGTACACTGCAACTGGGTGCAAATTCTGGAGGGTTTTCTAGACTCGGCCCACGTCACCGCTTTGCATAAGACCTGGTTGCCTAAAGATAACTCCACCCAGGGCACCTTTCCCGGTATGATGGGCGATATGGCTCCCCGTTACGAAATCGAGGAACGCCCTTACGGCTTTATGGCTAATGCCAAACGGGCCTGGCCGGATGGAACCCAGGTCAACCGGGCGACCGAATACATCCTGCCCTGGGCCACTATCATTCCCAGCGCCCTCAAGACCATTCACTCGATCACGATAGCCGTTCCCATTGATGATGAATATTGTATTTACTGGAACATTAGCTGGGATACCGAAAACCCGATTGATGCCGAGTCCTATGACGCAGTGGCCGGTATCGGCACCCTGGGTCCTGACCCGGATGACATCTATTTCCCACGTGGCACAGCGGACCAGGTCTGGGGCCAGAACCGCGAGCTGATGAAGCAGGGCAACTTTTCCGGCTTCACCGCTATCCCCATTGAGGATTTTGCCGTCCAGGAAAGTCAGGGGGTTTTCGCCGACCGTTCTAAAGAACACCTGGGCGCCAGTGATGTGGCCGTAATCCGCATGCGCCGGATTCTACTGGACATGGCCAAAGATTACCAGGACGGTAAGACACCCCGCAGCCTGGACCAGCAAATCGCCTACGACCAGATTCACGGCAGCCACGAAGTTATCCTGGGCGGCGCGGTAAAGAACTAAACTTTTCTAAATTCGGTAGGGACTTCAGGCAGCCTCCCCGGCTGCCTGTAAAAATAAGTAGGGAATGAAACCAGGTTTCATTCCCTACTTATTTTTAGGAACTATGTAATAGCATTGGGTGGCGATACCTGCCGGTGCAGCCCGGCAGGTTTTTCAAATACCGGCTGAAAGACCTGGTAAAATCTTATACCCCGTCTATAAGCAAGAACTCGGCGGAGGAAAACTTTTCGCGAATGGCACGGGCTTCCCGGTACTCCGGAGAGTCGTAAAATTTGCGGGCCTGTTCCATTGACTCGAACTGCAAGATTACCAGTCTTTTCGGTACCCAGGAGCCTTCCTTAACATCAACTTCCCCATTCCGGACAATGGCTTTACCGCCATATTTTTCTATTGCCGGGCGCGCCAGTTTACTGTAACCGGCATAACCTTCGGGGTCTTTTACATCAATATTCGCAATGACATACGCGGCCATTATAAGCTCCTTTTATCCCTAAATAAACGCAGGGGCGCTTCAGCCGCCCCCACGTTAATCATAAAAAGTTAAACATAAATCTCAATTTGCTGCCCGGTAGCGGAAAGAACCTCATGGACCGGCCGGATTTTAGCGTAATCAATATTCTGCTGGTGAATGGGCAGGGACGAAGTTTCCTGGTAGGTCTTTGCCATATCCAACAGCAAGCGGCGCATCCGGATTATAGCTATATCGCTGGCGCCCAGGTGTTCTTTAGAGCGGTCGGCGAAAATCCCCTGGCTCTCCTGCACCACGAAATCCTCGATAGGCAGCGCCTGGAAGCCCGAGTAGAAACCCTGCTTCATCAGTTCGCGGTCCTGGCCCCAGACCTTATCAGCCCCAAAGCAGGGTTCATAAGTGTTATCCGGGTCAAGGCCCATTGTACCGGCATTGCGTAATTTGTCGATGGTGGACGCGTCAATCGGCCCCTCGGTACTCCAGGACAAATCCCAGAAGAAAGTGGTTTCGTCATCCACCGGCACTACCATAGCTACACCAAAAAGAGTGCGCAGGGTGCTGGGAATAAGGCAGAAGAACGGCAGGACATATTCAGTCTTGCGGTTGACCTGAGTACCGTCGGCCAGGCGGCGTTGAGCATTAGCCATATAGCCGTAAGGGCGTTCTTCGATCTCATAGACCGGCGCCATCGCGCCCATCATACCGGCATTCGGGCCGCTCAATACATCTTTACCTGTAGGCAGCCAGGTCTTGTGCAAAGAAGTTACATGGGAGGAGTCGAGCAAACCTTCGACCAGTTGGACCCAGTTGCAGTGGACAATCGCTTTACGTGGTACGACATTTTCAAGCGGCTGGTTCATAAAGCCAAAAGCCGGGAACTGCGGAGGTTCCGCGCCCTTACCCAGCCAGACCCAGACGATACCGCCTTCTTCGCGCACCGGGTAGTGATTGACCTTAATTTTGGAAGCCAGGTTAGAGCCCGCCGGTTCGGAAGGGACTTCGACCACCTGACCATCCACGTTGATTTTCCAGCCGTGAAAGATACAGCGCAGCCCGCAATCCTCGTTACGGCCCAGGGCCAGCGACACGCCCCGGTGCGGGCAACCTTCATCCAGGAAGCCGACCCGGCCGTTGCTATCCCGGAAGGCCACAAAGTCCTGTCCGAACAACCGCACCCTGGTAGGCGCGCAATCTACTTCCAGGTTGGCCGACCGGATGGCGGGAGCCCAGAACTGGCGTAAGGCGGCTCCCATGGGGGTGCCCGGTCCTACTTTCGTTAACAGTTCATTCTGTTCTTTGCTTAGCATCTTTGATTTCTCTCCTTGGTAACTACGGTATTATATTTATCCGGATTAAAGTTACTCCCGGCTTTAATCCGGCTGAGAAAATAAGGCAACACTGCATCTCAGATTTAATTGTAATAGACTAAAGTAGCTGCTTTAGTAACTTATAGCTCGTGACTAAGTGGTATGTTAAAAATATTCTAAAGGCAGGCATTCAATATGTCCAATATGCTTTTTGTCTTGAAATATATTTTTGAGATATAGAAGCCCTGGAATAGTACTACTCCTTAATTATAACCGGATTGGGGATATGTCGTTTATTTACCTTTTGGCCCTGGTGATTAAGTTGTTGCAGCTCGAAAGGCTTGATTGGGGCTAATTGGTGAGGGTGAGAGGGAGCCAGCCCGGCAATTAAGGCTTAATTGCCGGGCTGGTGCAAAATGCAAGTTTTAATGGTAATGTGTCGCCGCTAGCCCTTCCGCTACCTGGCAAAAGCGCTGCCGGTCAGGTTTAACCGACCTTCATCTTCATCCAACCGCTGCTGTTGAAGAAATCGGAAACAGCCGAGCCCGGCGGGTTCAGTTCATCAATCAGGCGGCGGGCGGTGTCGTCCAGCTTCTGGTCAAGGACATGGGCGGCTTCCTCGAAATGCGCAAAGGTGCGCGGTCCGGTAATTGGCGCTGTGATACCGGGTTGGTCCTTGACCCACAATAAGGCCAGTTGAGCGGCGTTCATATCTCGCTCCTGGGCGATTTCTTGCAAGCGTTCGGCAATTTGCTGGTTGCGCGGGGTAATCCGGGCTGCCATCACCGGCATTCCGGCCGCGCGTGAGCCTTCCGGCAGGGCCTGGCCCTTCGGGTAGCGCCCGCCGAGAATACCACCGGCTATCGGCGACCATGGAATTAACCCCAACCCGTGCTGCTCGCAGAACGGGACCAGCTCATTTTCAATCCGGCGGTCGAGAATGTTATAGGGCGGCTGCTCGCAGATATAGCGCGACAGATTGTGCTTTTCACTTACCATCAACCCTTCCATAATCTTCCAGGCCGGGAAAGTGGAAGTCCCGATGTAGCGGATTTTACCCTGCCGGACCAGGTCATCCAGGGCGCGCAAAGTTTCGTCCTGCGGAATAGAAAACGAAGGGCGGTGTAACTGGTAGAGGTCAATATGGTCGGTCTCTAACCTTTTAAGAGAATCTTCCACCGCCTGGATAATATGATAGCGGGAAAGCCCTTTATCGTTTGGCCCCGGCCCCATCTGGTTATAGCCTTTTGAAGCCAGCACAACCTGGGAGCGCTTGCCATTCCGCTTGAGCGCCTTACCTACCACCCGTTCGCTCTCGCCGCCGTGATAGACATTGGCCGTATCAATAAAGTTAATGCCCCGGTCAAGCGCCGCGTCAATGATGCGGTTAGCTTCTTCTTCGCCGGTGGGGCCGCCAAAATTCATCGCGCCCAGGCATAATGGCGAAACCAGGACGCCGGTCCTTCCAAGTGATCGCAATTCCATTGTTTACTCCCCTTTCAGGGTCTTTTTTATAGGTCAATTTTATTAGACAGAAAATTTCGAGGTATCAGTCCGTTAACCGCAATAATATAGGCAGTTCGGGGGCTATGTCCAATATTTAGCTTGTATAGTCCTATACTTTATTTATATAAGCCGCTGTTAGACCGGCTAAATTCCAGCCTGGCTGCTTCCTATACCTCTAAAGTATACTGCTAGATTAAGCAAATATTGGACATATTGAAATCCCTGGTCTACTATCAATTTCAGACTTATCTAAAAATCAGAAAAATACAAAGGAGTTAACAAATGCCGCAAGATTACAAGGCTTTAGCCGAAGCTGGAGAAATTGGAGTAGCCTCACTTTACGAAGCCGCCGGTAAAATCGGAGCCTTACCCTCGGCCATTAAACCGCTCACGCCGAACTTCCGCCTTTTCGGGCCAGCTTTTCCGGTCCAATCTCCCCCGGCGGATAACCTCTGGCTGCACCGGGCTATTTACGAGGCCGCGCCCGGTGATATTCTGATTGTCCATGTGGGCGACCATCATGAGGCGGGCTACTGGGGTGAGGTTATGACCACAGCGGCGATTTCTCAAAAGCTGGGCGGCCTGGTGATTGATGGTGGGGTGCGGGACAGCCAGCGCCTGATTGAAGTCGGTTTTCCGGTTTTCTCGCGCACAATCTGTATTCGCGGGACCGTCAAAGACCCCAAAGGCGAAGGCTCGCTCGGCACTCCCGTCCGCTTTGGCGATGTGGTGGTCCACCGGGGCGACCTGGTGGTAGGTGATGCCGATGGGGTAGTGATTATCCCGGCTGAACTGGCCGAGGAATATGTCGCTAAAGCCCACGCCAGGGAAGAAGTAGAAGCGAAAGTAATGGCGCGGCTGGCAAAAGGAGAACGCACCCTGGATATTTTCAACTTGAAATAACCCGCCGGGCCGGTCTGTGGCAAGAGCCGGGAAAAGTTCTTTAACCCCCGCAGCGAACCGGTAATTAACCTGATAAAAAAAAGTAACAACCCGGGAGTAAATCCGGGTTGTTACTTTTTTTGCGCATAAGCCTGCTTGCCTGGCCCGGCCTGAAATGGCTCAGGCCTTGATTTCTATAGTGGTGCCGGTGGGCGCTAATACCTCATGGACCGGGCGGATTTTACCGAAGTCAATATTACCGGAAAGGATGGCAGGCTGCGTACCGGCCTGGTAATCCTTAACCAGGTCAAACAGTAACCGGCGCATCCGGATGATTGCAATATCACTGGCCCCTAATTTCTCGGCGGGCCGGTTGGCTATAACCCCCTGGCTTTCCGACACCGCGAAATCTTCAATCGGCAGGGCCGGGTACCCGGAGTAGGAACCGTTTTTCATGGCTTCACGGTCCTGGCCCCAGACCTGGTCGGCCTCAAAGCGAGGTTCGTAAATATTGTCAGGGTCTTTACCCAGCCTGCCGACATTGCGCAATCTATCAACAGTGGCAGCGTCAATGGGGCCGCTGGTATCCCAGCTTAAGGTCCAGAAGTTGGTGGTTTCGTCATCAATTGGTACAATACAGGCGACGCCCCGCAGCGTCTTTAAAGTAGACGGAATCAGGCAGAAAGTAGGCAGGACATATTCGGTCTTGCGGTTGACCTGAGTACCGTCCGCCATGGCCCGTTTGGCGTTGGCCTGATAGCCGTAGGGGCGTTCCTCGATTTCATATACCACCGACAGGGCGCCCATTACGCCCGCGTTCGGCCCACTGAGCATTTCCTTGCCGGTGGGCAGCCAGTCCTTATGCAGGGAACTGACGTGTGACGAATCGAGCAAGCCTTCCAGCAAGGTTACCCAGTTGCACTGGACGACCGCTTTGCGCGGAACCATATTTTCGATTGGATGATTGACGAAGTCAAAAGCCGGAAATTGGGGCGCTTCGGCTTCTTTACCCAAGTATACCCAGACCACCCCGGCCGCTTCACGGGTCTGGTAGTGATTGACCTTAATTTTGGAAGCCAGGTTAGAGCCCGCCGGTTCGGAAGGGACTTCGACCACCTGACCATCCACGTTGATTTTCCAGCCGTGAAAGATGCAGCGCAGCCCACAATCCTCGTTACGGCCCAGGGCCAGCGACACGCCCCGGTGCGGGCAACCTTCATCCAGGAAGCCGACCCGGCCGTTAGTATCGCGGAAAGCGACAAAGTTTTGCCCGAACATGCGCACACGGGCAGGCGCTCCGTCCACTTCCAGGTTGGCCGACCGGATGGCGGGTAGCCAGAACTGGCGCAAGGTATCTCCCATCGGCGTGCCGGGTTCTATGCGGGTTAACAGCTCGTTCTGTTCTTTGCTTAACATTCTTCCTATTCCTCTTTCTTAATAAGGAACTTTCGCTAAATATAAGCGCACCAACGCTGGTGAAGTTTTCAAGATTTAAATTCAGTGAAAATTGATAGTGGTTCCCAGGAAAAGCTCATAACCATAGTAGGTCACAATATTTGATACGTCCAATATTTTGTTAGTTACATGTTATATATTCTAGATATAGGACAGACCGGAATGGCCGCCGCCGGGGTCAGGATTCGTGGTTACAGTTAAAAATTCCGGGCTGGAACGCCTTAACTGATACTTATAAAATATACTGTTAGATAAAATAAATATTGGACATGATAGGTTTGCTAATATATTATAACCTTACTTGCATAAGCTTTTTTGCTAATTCAAACATTTAATTTGGGTTTTCAGCAATTTATTCTTGCTAGTCTCCCCTTTCTGAGGGACTGCCCGGCGACCGGGCTTTCGTTTTACCAGCGATTTTGTTTTACCCAAAACTATATAATAATTTAAGGATACTAAATAATAACTTTCGTCGAAGAAAGGATGTAGATGGCTTACGTTATTACCGAACCTTGCGTTGACGTCAAGGATAAGTCTTGCATAAATGTCTGCCCGGTAGATTGCATTTATGAAAGCGGTGAGGCTGACCGGCAGATGTATATCAACCCGGATGAGTGTATTGACTGCGGAGCCTGCGAACCGGAATGCCCGGTTTCGGCTATATTTGCCGAAGAAGAAGTACCCGCAAATTTTAGAAATTTCATCCCGATTAACCAGCTCTATTTCAAAGACCAGGAAGCGGCTCGCGCCGAAGTCAACCGGCTCTGCCCGGAAAAACGCCAGGCGCTAGAAGTTTAATAAGGGGCCTGCCGGGGCAGTTACCGTTACATAAACCCTACAAATTGACCGGATAAAGGGGTAGAAAGAACCTATAATTATGCCTAAAGCAAAAATCAACAATATTGAGCTATTCTGGGTTGAAGCTGGCAGCGGCGATAATGTCCTCCTGCTGTTGCACGGGTTTCCGCTCGACCATACAATGTGGCTGAACCAGGTAGAGTACTTTGCCGGGCGGGGCTGGCGGGTAATCGCGCCCGACCACCGGGGTTACGGCCAGAGCACCCATAATCCGCAGGAAGTCACCACCGTAGACCTCATGGCCCAGGACGCCGCCGGGCTGCTCGACCACCTGGGCATCGCCAGGGCGGTAATTGTGGGACTGTCTATGGGAGGGTATGTTACCTTTGCCTTTAACCGCCAGTTCCCTGAAAAAGTTCGCGCCCTGGTCCTGGCCGATACTAAAGCGGAACCGGACCCGCCACAGGCCCGCGAGAACCGCTACAAACTCCGGGAAACCATCCGCCAGCAAGGTTCTACGGCGGCCAGGGACGGCATGTTACCGGTAATGTTCTCTCCGGAACTGCATAAGCAGGGCAGCCCTATGATTGATGACTTAGGCGCTATAATGCTCAGGACGAAGCCGGAAGCCATTATGGCTACTCTGCCGGGCCTGGCCGAACGCCCGGACGTAGTGCCCGAGTTGCCCGGTATAAAGGCGCCCTACCTGGTTATTCACGGCGAAAAAGACCAGCTTATGCCGGTCGCGAATGCCCGCCTTATGGCGGAAGCAAATGCGCGAGCCAAATTCGTGGAAGTGCCGGGAGCCGGACATATGGCGAACATTGAGGACGCCGAGTTTTTCAACCGGGCGGTCGAAGATTTTTTAAAAGGCGTATAATACGTAATTAGACGTTTAGCCGTTAAAATTGAGCCAGGTTCAGTGGTCTATATCCTGCAGCTAGCCGGGGCAGGTGTAGTAACTGGTAAGGTGGAGAAATATAATTTATTTCTGCAACCAGAGTTATCAAGGAGAAATAAATGGCGGAAATACTTTACACTCACCCCACAACCGTCCGCGCTTTCGCGGAACAGTTTCGGGCAGGCTTTCAGGCAAAGAAAACTCCGGCGGAGTTTGCCAAGAATTTGATGAGAATGGAAGAAATAGCTCAAACACCGCCCGGCACTGATAGCAAAATTGTTAATGAAGCCGTGTTAAGCGTTGTTGAACAGATTGATGATCCGCTGGTATTTGGTTTCGGTATTTGCTGGTTGGATACGCGTGGCTTTGGGGAAACACCTATGAGCCAGGTGCTGCGCCTGCGAGGCGGGATTCTACCAGGTGATTACCTGGCCGGTAAGCCAGCCCCCATAATCTAAGCGCGGCTTCCGTCCATAGCCCGGTCTGGCGGGATGAATTTACTGAATGTTCAGGCAAGTTCCAGTGATTTCACCCTGCCAGGGTTTTATTCCCGGCCAGTTCAGTTAAGGGGGGCCGGTGCAATCGGGTCCTTCAGGTCAGAAAAGTTACCTATTACATCGTATTGTTCCCGGATTTCTCTTACCACCTCTAGAAAAGCCTGCAAAACCGGTGATGGGTCGTTTTTGCGCCAGATTACGCCCAGGGTTAAAATTGGCGGCTCCGGATATATTTTCTTGAAAACTACCCCGTTAACCCGGATATTGCTGGCACAACCGGGGACCAACGCTATACCCATCCCGGCTGCTACCATATTGACCGCCGTTAGAATTTGAATTACTTCCTGGGCAACTTTAGGTATGAACCCGGCCTGCTGGCAAAGCTTCAGGATCTGGTCGTAAAATATAGACTTTACCTTATGCGGATGAATAATGAAATATTCGTTTGCCAGTTCTTCCATTCTAACAAAGGGCTGGTCGGCCAGGGGATGCTTATCAGCCAGCGCGACTACCCATTGATCGTCAAAAGCCGTTTCCATGGATAAATCTTCGTCATGAATAGGCATGAAAGCAAAACCTACATCAATTTGCGAGTTATGTAAATCCGCTACCTGCTCGGAAGACAAAAGTTCCAGCAGGACCAGTTCCACTTCAGGATACCTGGCCCGGAAAACCCGCAACATTTCACGTGGGGTACTGTAAAAAGTTGTGTTAATATAACCTACAACCAGGCGGCCAATTTCACCCCGGCTGATTCTGCGGCCGTCTTCGATTGCCAGGTCCATTTGAGAAAGAATACGGTAGCATTTTTCTAAAAAAAGGCTGCCCGCCTTTGTAAGTTGAATCTGGCGTTTGGAACGGTCAAAAAGTTGGAATTGAAGCTCGGTTTCGAGGTTTTGAATCTGCTGGCTAAGGGGGGGTTGCGAAATTTTGAGTCTCTCAGCCGCGCGGATGAAACTGCCTTCTTCGGCAATGGCTACGAAGTAGCGCAAATGTCTTAATTCCACTATCTATACCTTTAATATATATAACTAGATAAAACGGATATTGGACATATTAGAGGAGTTATTATATCATAAAATTACTCTATCTAACCAATAAGCACCATCTGTCATACACCTTGCAAGCCACAGCGGTTAAAGGTAAGTGTTCGGCCAGCAACTTTTTATTATATTACCCAGAACAACCTGACCGGTTTTCTGTTGCATGCTGCGTAATTTCGAGGAGGAAATGCGATGAGCAAAGTGCGCTCTATGCTAAAACATTCACATTTCCTACTTTTAAATTACAGCCTTTAGTTCGAATATTTTAAATAATACCTTTATGTCTAATAAAGGTATTTAGCGTTAGAGTTCAGAAAGTTGGATACATTGGGTTTTTGCAACCCTTATATTGTAGATAAGAAGCTAGGACTATTGAAATGAATCTGCAGAACTTCTCTTTTGAAACCTTAATCTTTCAAGTTTTGAACGGCCTGGCTTTCAGCATGCTTCTCTTCTTGCTGGCTGCCGGTATGACGCTCATTTTTGGTTTGATGAAGGTTGTTAACCTGGCCCACGGAACTTTTTATCTTTTAGGGGCTTATTTCGGCTACTCGATTATTACTTTGACCAACAGTTTTTGGATTGCTCTAATCCTGGCACCCGTTGCGGTTGGGCTGGTTGGTTTAGTGATGGAGCGGTTCTTCTTAAGACCGCTGTACAATAAACCGCATTCCAACATGGTAATTCTCACTTTAGGGTTCGCTTACCTGGTAGGCGATTTAACCACCTTAATCTGGGGTGGTGACCCGAAGAGTATTCCGTCACCGGAACCCTTTCACCAATCGGTAGAGCTGCTGGGCCGGAATTTCCCTTCCTACCGCCTCTTCGTAGCCGCCCTGGGTTTGCTGTTGGCCCTGGGGTTGTGGTTACTGCTTGAGAAAACCCGCATTGGCGCGATAGTGCGGGCCGGTGTTTCGGATAAAGAAATGGTCAGAGGGATGGGCATTAACATTAGCCTTGTATTTACCTCCCTATTCGTATTCGGAATGATGCTGGCCGGGTTAAGCGGCGTAGTGGCGGCCCCTTTCCAGAGTTTCGGTCTGGGCGATGATTTACGCATCCTGACTTATGCCCTTTTAGTCGTGGTTATTGGGGGCCTGGGGACCCTCTCGGGAGCCTTCTGGGGTGCGATTTTGATTGGGCTGGTTGACTCGTTAGGCGCGGCCTATTTCCCAAGCATTGCCCAATTTGGAATTTATATCGTCATGGCACTCGTGTTACTTGTTCGTCCAACCGGGTTATTTAACCGGGCCACAGCCTAGATTACTTTGAAATTTGCAATCAGCACCTGCTAATTTTCTAGGATAATTGCCGGGTTAAAGCTCTGTAAAAGGCATAAACCTACCGGAAGATTTGGAGATAGGAAAAGTGAGTATAGAAAATATGAGTGAATCGCAAACTGAGGTTGCTGTGAAAAATCCGGCACTACCGCCACAAGCAAACCGCAGAATTGCCTTTAAATGGTCCTGGTTATGGGGCGGGTTGGTGGTATTGGCTTTAGTGATTTATCCACTGGTCAATTCGGCAGATACTTATGGCATTAACCTTTTAACTCAAATCCTTATTGCGGCTATCTTTGCGCTTAGCTACGATCTAATTTTTGGTTATACCGGGTTACTTTCTTTCGGACAGGCCTCCTATTACGGCCTGGGGGCTTTTGGCGCGGGCTTGCTGGTTTCCAGGTTTGAAATTTCGAATTTCTGGTTAAGCCTTCTTGTAGCTATCGCCATTGCCAGTGTGGGCGCGCTAATCCTGGGGTTCTTTTCAATCCGGACCTCCGGGGTTTACTTTATGATGCTTACCCTGGCGCTGGCCCAGATGCTTTTTTCAATCGCCTTCAAGTGGGAGTTCACCGGTAGTTCAGACGGCGTACCGTTTACCAGGCCGGAATTTAGCCTTTTTGGCGTTAGCCTCAAAGAACTTACCCCCTTCTACTTTTTTGTAGTTGCCTGTTTCATCCTTTGTTTTATCGGTTTGACCGTAGTTATCCGCTCACCCTTCGGGCAGGTCCTCAAGGGTATCCGGGATAATGAAGAGCGCATGACCGCCGTCGGTTACCAGACCCGCAACTTCAAACTGGTGGCCTTTGTCCTGGCAGGTGCCATAGCCGGGTTGGCCGGTGGTCTTAACGCCCTGTTCACCGGGTTTGTAGGGGCGAATAGCCTTAACTGGATCAATAGCGGCGCCGTACTGGTAATGGTCTTGTTGGGTGGAAAAGGGACACTGGTTGGTTCTGTCGTAGGAGCCTTCTTTGTAATATATATTCAAAGCCTGATTCAAGGAAGCACTATCCCAATCGGAAACTACACCCTGGCCGACCGCTGGCTAACCGTCCTTGGACTTATATTTATGATTTTCGTCCTTTTTGCGCCTAACGGCATAGTTGGGTTAGGAAAGTCAATGGTTAGGAGGGTCAAAGAGTGGCAGCAGAAGCGTTAAAGGTCTCCAACGTTAAAAAACAGTTCGGAGCTCTGGCCGCGATTGATGGGGTCACCCTGTCGGTAAAGCAGGGGGAACGAAGAGCAATTATTGGCCCAAACGGTGCGGGTAAAACAACTTTCTTTAACCTCGTCAGCGGCGCGTTGTCCCTGACAGCCGGTACCATTGAACTTAACGGCACCAATGTTACCAGTATTCCGTCCTGGAAAAGAGTCCGGTTGGGCCTGTCGCGAACGTTCCAGCGCAACAACCTTTTTCTCAGCCTTTCGGTCTACGAAAATGTCCAACTGGCGGTCCAACGCGAGATGGGCACCAGCTACAACATGCTCCGTCCGGCCAGGTCTTTTGGCGATGTAAGAGCCAAAATATTAGATATCCTGGATAAAGTCGGCCTGGCCGACCGGGGTGACATTGAGGTAGCCAACCTGTCTTACGGTGAGCAAAGACAGGTCGAGGTAGCGCTGGCTTTAGCATCTGAACCTAAAATCCTGTTATTGGATGAGCCAACGGCCGGTATGTCGCTTACCGAAACCAGGCGAATGATCGACCTGATTAAAAAGCTGCCCTCGGATTTAACCTTGATGATTGTAGAACATGATATGGAAGTGGTTTTCGCCATTTCGGACTATATCACGGTTTTGCACCTGGGGCAGGTCCTTACCGAAGGCACCCCGTCTGAAGTACAAGCTGACCAGCGGGTCCGCGAAGTTTACCTGGGAGAGGAGTAAAACTAAACCTATGAGTATGCTGGAAGTTAATGATATCAATACTTACTACGGTAAGAGCCACATTATTCAGGGTCTCTCCCTCAAGGTTGAGGAAGGGGAAGCCGTCGCTTTGCTGGGGCGCAACGGGGTAGGGAAAACCACCACCATCCGCAGCATTATCGGCTTTACGCCGCCTAAGACCGGTGACATTCTTTTCAAGGGCAAGCAGATTGCCCGGCGAAAACCGGAATTCATCTCAAGGATGGGTATGGGCCTGGTACCGCAAGGCCGCCGGGTTTTCCCCAATCTGACCGTCAAAGAAAACCTGACCATGGCGGCCCGTGGCGCGGCCAAGGGCGGCTGGAGCCTGGAAGAAATCTACCGCTATTTCCCGCGTTTGAAAGAACGCGAGAAGAACATGGGCAACCAGCTTTCGGGCGGCGAGCAAATGATGCTGGCTATTGGCCGGGGTCTGATGATAAACCCGGAGCTATTGCTGCTGGACGAGCCTTCGGACGGTCTGGCGCCAATGGTGCTGCACGATATTGCCAACATCGTAATGCAACTTCAGAAGAAGGGCCTATCTATCCTGCTGGTGGAGCAAAACATTAAAATGGCCCTTAAAATTGCCAGCCGGGCCTATGTCTTGAATAAAGGCCAGGTCGCCTGGGAAGGCCCCTCCGAAGACCTTAGAAACAACGAGGAACTGCAACAGCAACTCCTGGTAGTCTCGGCTTAAAACCGGCCTGGCAGGGCCGGCTATACCCCGGAATATACTTGCCAGCCCCTTTGTGTATGTAACTTAAAATAAACCCGGCCTGATAAGCCGGGTTTATTATTTTATTCAGGCCTATTTTAGACCAGCTTAAACGATTATAAACCTTAAAATTACTAAAAGGCCGCCTGCCTGCCTGCCTGCTTACCCGGTAGCTAAACAATTAACTCAAGTGCTTAGTTTTATATAAATCACCGCTGGTTGCCTTCCCAATCCTGGGAAATAACAAGCAAAGCCCGCTTTATGAGCGGGCTTTGCTTGTATCCTACAGAGTCACTGTGCTTATATAGAAAGTTATTAGCCTTTCTGATACTTTACTAACCAACTCCACGTTGAGTTATAAATGTCATCTGGCACGACAAAAGGCCCACCATTATGGTCCAGATTAATCCTGGAGTCTGCCATGCGATAAGCATCCCACACTAATTTGCTACAATATTCAAATGAGAGGGAATACTTGTTAGTACCAACTGTATATTGAACTCCTTTCCGGGTAGAGGCCCAGTAAGCGGCATACTCCCGTGTTTTGCCATCGGTCCAAACACGCTTGATTGAAACCTTAACAGCGTTTTTCCAATTATTCCAGAACCACCAGTCGTCCACAGGAGTAAAAGCCACCTGGCGTTCTGGTGTAGCCTCCCAGATACCATACTTCCCGTTATAGTAGCTCCAGATTCCTGCATGGCACCATTGACCCCAGGCACCTGAATTAGCTCCCCCAACCAGAACGTAATCACCAATCTGGGCATATGCTGGAATGTTCAACCCATGGGCCCGCTCACCCCGTGAAGCAACCGGCGAAGAATCACACAGCCCCGACCCTGCCTGGGCTGTGGGTGTGTCTACAGAAGTCAAAAACAGACCAAGTAGTATTAGAAGAATTATAGGAACACCGACCCTACGGCGCATCCTAAATCCAGTGGTGTTTATACTCATATTCACCTCGCATTCAGGGTTATTAAGCCGCTATCACGCATAGATTGCCGGAATTTTCAATCGCCCTACCTTTAAAGTACGGTAGTGTAAAAACTACCGCCTACTAAGTGATGCGTTCACTGGAAGAGTAATTGAAAATATGGGGTACTTGAAGAAATCAAGTGTACTTATTATTTTAAGCCTGATTTTCTTCTGGTAAAGATGTTTAGAACCTTAATAAGTCCAAAGAAAAACCGGAAAAATACTATAAGACTAAATTTTTTGGAAGAACAATTACAATTTAGGGGTGAGAGGCCACTTTGATACAGGTATATTGATACATGTATATTAATACAGGTATATGAAAGAAAGGCAATGGCGCAAATAAAAAGGCGGTAATGAATTTCTTCTATAGAAATTCATTACCGCCCCTGTCAAACCGTCAGAACTTACTTAATTAAGCGTTAGGAAGGCCGTTGGCAAGCAAGTCACCAATTTCCGGCACATTTTCCCAGGTCTTGACCAACTTGGAAGTCAGTTTGCCGTCGCTACCCTTCACAATCTGCCAGTTGTAGATGTTCTGGACCAGACCGTGATTCTTGGCGTTGACCGTGATAGTGCCACGAGGGCTATCCAGCTTGATGCCTTCCATAGCGGCAGCCAGCTTAACTTTGTCAGCGGTGTCGCCCTTGGTGCCATTCACAGCTGCTGCTACCATCTGGGCCGCATCGTAACCAAAGCATACGGTGGCGCCGACATCCTTTTTGAACTTGGCCTTGTAGTCAGCAATGAACTTCTTGTTGGCCGGGGTATCCAGGGTTACGGCCCAGGTGGAAGAATATACGACACCTTCGGCGGCGGAACCCATCTGGGCGAGGGAGTTCTCGTCAATGGCGAAGTTTCCAGCCAGCGGCATAGTCTTCTTAAGACCGAACTGGTCGTACTGCTTGATCCAGTTAATGGTATCTACGCCGGAGTAGAAGGCATAGGTCATTTCCGGTTTGGCGTCCTGGACCTGGGTCAGGAAGGGCGCGTAGTCGGTCGTCTGGCCTAACGCGGAGTAGATTTCCTTCAGGACCGTACCGCCGCCCTGCTTAAACCCGGCACCGAAACCACTGGTGGCTTCTTTACCGGCGGCATAGTCGGGGGCCAGCAATACCGCTTTTTTGCCCATGTTCTTGGAAGCATACAGACCCAGCGGGTAGGTGTACTGGCCGTTACCGAACGAAGCGCGGTAGATGTATTTGCTGAACTTGTCAGTTACAACCGCGTTGGCACCGGCGTTAGCGATGATCAAAACGGTCTTGTTCTGGTCCAGGTAGTCGCGCATCGCCAGGTAGTCATTGGTCAGGGCGATACCTACAATGAAATCTACCTTGTCCTGCTCAACCAGCTTTTTGGCCCGCTGCAGGGCGTTGTCGGGGGTGCTGCCTTCATCTTCTTTGATAATCTGGATTGGCCGTCCGGCAATCTGGTTGCCAATACTTGAAAAGTAGAGATTTACCCCGTCCAGGACGTCGTTACCGATTACGGTATACGGCCCGGTAAAGGTGATAAGCACACCTACTTTGATAGGCGCACCGGTAGCAGCCGCCGCAACGGTTGTGGTGGTAGCGCCAGCGGCGGCAGTAGTGACACTGGCGCCAGCGGCGGCGGTAGTGGCACCAGCGGCGGCGGTAGTGGCACCAGCGGCGGCGGTAGTAGCGCCAGCGGCGGCAGTAGTGGCACTGGCGGCGGAAGTTGCAGTATTGTCACCGCAAGCCGCTAAAAACCCGGCTGATAGACTGGTGCCGATTACTGCCAACGCGGATTTCTTCAAAAAGTCCCTGCGTTTTAACCCTTTTGTGGATTCGTTGGACTTTGAGCTAGCTTCGCTCATTTTATTCCTCCTATGGAAACTAAATAAATTGCCTGATTACTCGCCACTTGCGAGTGGTTTTCCTCTTCTTACTCAAGTCACCGGTTGCTAAGGTTGTTCATATCAAATTCTAACTACGACCAGCGGGCAAAGCCCATACCTACGCCCGTCCCTGCGGGCGAACGATACACCGGGATATATTCATACCATTGCAGCTTTAGTCCCTCGACTGCCCCTGCGACTGTCAGCCAGTTTCGTATCTCGCCTGACCCTGAATTCAGCAGTTCTTCCGGTAAGGCTTTTAATGCCTCACTATCGCCAGCCTCCAAAGCCGCGATAATCTGCCGGTCCAAATCTTCGTTAGTCACAAAATGGCTCAGGCCGCCAGAGGCCACAATCGCTACCCGCAAATCTAACGGGCTGGCCTCTATTCCCGCCCGCAAGGCGCGCCCTAACTCGTAGCAACGGGTCGGAGTGGGCTGGTTCGGCGAATAAAACGCGTTCACCATAACCGGAATCAGCGGTATTTTCTTTTGCAACATCAGCCGCTCGTAGATAAACCCATAAGCGTGTCCAAACCCGGATGTATCCGACTTGGCTACTTCTCCACACGCCGCTACGTCAATCCCGGCTTTCGTTAAATAGGTAATCAGCTGGCGGGCCAGTTCCGGCTGTCCGTTCAATTCGTACTGGGCATCCATACGATAACCCTTACGCATTGCATTCAGGAACTCGCCATCCATTCCCGGGTACTCGTCTTCGTCAATGTAATGAGTTATTACTTTGTCGCCGTAGAAAACCGCGAAAGCTGGCATATTGGACATGTTGAAAAGTTCCAACTGGTCGTCGCCAACTACAATCACTACATCTACTTCGGCGGCGGCCAGGTCGCCGGCCAATTTATCCAGGGCTGCCTGGGCAGCAGTGGCACTTTCATTAAAGTTTTCAAGGGTAGCGGTAGCCGCATAACGGTTCTGGACCTGTTCCGCCAATTCATAATAAGTGCGTAACTTGCCTGTTTTGTCATAGAGGTTACCCGCTCGCACGTCATCGCGGGCGCGTTTCTCCCACAGTTCCCCGGTCGAAACCAGCATGGGGGTGTGTGAAGTTCCGATTCCTAATACCAGTTGAGCCATCCGGGCCCCTCCTTCAAAGGCTACTGCCTGTAGTCTTATTTCTTTTGCAAGTGCTTTATCCACAAAGTTGTTGCGCCGGATAAAGCACCGGTTACCTGATTAATTTATTTCCCGGCCTTTTTAGAAAGGCTCTCATTGAGGCGGGTATAGAACGAGCGCACATTCCCCTCGAATATGCCTGCTTTCTCGGCCTCGCTTAAGCTCTCCAGGCTTTCGATTACCGGCTTAAGATCGTCCAACGCCCGGCCACTTGCGGGGTCAATTGCCGATCCGCCACCAGGCCGTTCGGTGCCGAAAAGACAGCGGTCAGCGCCCACCTTCTTGAACAAGAGTTCCAGGGTGTCGCGGTCATAAAGCACCGTGTCAAACCAGAACCGGCGCAAGGTCTTTTCAAACGGCTCGTCCGGGTCGAAAGCGTCTGCCGCCACGACCTGGCCGACCTGGCCGTCTTTGTGGGCTACCGGAGGAGCACCGCCCCAGGTCGCCTGTAATCCGAGCCGCTCGGCGCGCCACCGGCCAATCTGGTAAGGAATGGAACCGCCGCCGTGACTGATCATCATTTTGAGTCTGGGGAAATCGGCAAAAACCTTCGAGCGGGCAATAGAAGTAATTGCCAGGCTCTCCTCAGAGATGTAATGCTCGCTGTAATTCTCCCGGCCGTAGCAGGCTGCGCCGTGAATATGGACCGGGATGTCCTTTTCGACCAGCTTTTCCCATAACGGATACCAGTATTCATCGCCCAGGTTTGGGGTCTGCCCGTCGCCTTCACCGGGGTCCGGGTTGACCAGCACACCTACGAAACCCAGCTCATCAATACAGCGGTCTATTTCATCAAAGACAATCTCTACCGGCTTGCCACCAACCTGCGGCAAAGCCCCTACCCCGCTAAACCGGTCAGGGTGCATGGCGACCGTCCGGGCAATCAGGTCGTTATTTGCCTGAATCCAGATCTGCACATCTTTAGTTCGCTGGTGCGAGTGCATCAACTGAAAAGGGCGTGGTGAGATCACTTGCATATCCGTTCCGACCGCATTCATCAATGAGATGCCATGAGCCGCACTTTTTGCCAGTTGCTCGTCCGGGATTTCAGGTTTAGATTTTATATGCAGACCCCTTGAGACCAGCAAAGTGGACCGGAAAGCATATAGGGCGTCCGGAGCAATCAAATGGGTATGTGCATCGATAACCAATGGCATTATTATTTATCCTCCACAACAGCGTTAGAGCTTTTAGCTACACTGCAAAGTATCAAACTGGTAAACTAACCCAACTATTACTACCCGGTAAAAGCCGATTATGCCAGTTAAGACAGAATCTTGATTTACTCCTTGCCGGTACCGGTCAGTTTTTCACCGGAATGGACCAATCTTTTTTTTCAGAAACTACAAATACACTAAAAAGTTTGCAACTTCAAGAATTTATAATAAGTAAGAAGGAGAATATTTCCCTACCTCTAGCACCCCATTCCATTCATTAAAACCACACAGAAAGATTTCAATTCAAACTGTTGATGTTGCTAGCTGGTAGACCCGGAATTTAGATTGAGTCCTTTAACAGGCAAGAAAGATAATAAATTTATGATAGCCTAAGGCTTTTAATATGTCCAATATTTGTTTTATCTAGTAGTATACTTAAAACATATTTAATGACAGGGGAAGCGCTTAAACCCCAAATTGCCCTCCTTACAGCCTATAGTAGTGGAGCTGACCGGCTGAAAGCAGCCGGGTTTTGTCCAGGGCTTAAAGGTTTTGTGAATATATTCTACGCTTTTAGTTGGCCGGGGTGAGTAAATTCGATATTTATAATGTATATATGTAGTTAAAACAAATATTGGACATGTACCCAGGGCTGATTTATCATGACTGTAACATATTTAGTTTGAAAAGTCAGGCTCTTTGAGTTGTATCTCCACCCGGTCCGATAAGTAACATCTTATTTTTAGCAAAGTTTAAGAGAAATTCAACAGGAAAATTCTGTGACCATGCATTGTCGCCTGGAACAAATTAACCCAGCAAACCCCCGGAGAAAGCCTTTATTTACCGGGCTATTGCCGACCAATCCAGCAATCATAATCCAATCCCTTCAAACCAATCCGAAGCTATAAAAGGAGTGTAACCGCCATGTTGAGTAAGGAAAATAACGAATTACTTACCAGAGTAGGCCCAGGTACCCTGATGGGCCAGGTGCTGCGCCAGTATTGGGTTCCCGCCTTGCGGTCAGCTAAACTGGAAATTGACGGCGCGCCGGAACGGGTGCGCCTGTTTGGCGAGAGTTTCGTGGCCTTCCGGGATACCAACGGGCGAGTGGGCTTCCTGGACGAAGGCTGCCCTCACCGGGGGGTATCGCTGGCTTTAGGGCGCAACGAAGAGTGCGGGCTGCGCTGCATCTTTCACGGCTGGAAAATGAACGTGGACGGCCAGGTGGTCGAAGTACCATCGGAGCCGCAGGGCTCTAACCTGGCTTCCAAAGTCAGAGTTAACCATTACCCGGTCCATGAAGCGGGCGGCATCATCTGGGTCTGGCTGGGCAAAGGCAGCGAGCCGCCCCAGTTCCCGGCTTTTGATTTTACCGCCCTGCCGCACGAAAATATTGTTCCCCGGTCGGCTATTCAAAAGTGTAACTGGGTCCAGGCCCTGGAAGGCTTGCTTGACTCGTCCCATGTCAGTTCCTTACACCAGGCCTGGTTGCCGCCTGACACCGGCTCGATGGAAGGCCCGTTCGCCGGGGTGTCAACCAGCCTGGCTCCGCAATATGAGATAACCGAACGGCCCTACGGCTTTACGGCCAATGCCCGGCGCACCGCCCCCAATGGGACCGCTGTAAACAGGTACACCGAGTTTGTATTGCCCTTCTACTGCTTTATACCGAATACCCTGGAAACAGTAAAAGTAATGGCCTGTGGAGTGCCGATTGACGATGAAACAACCCGGTTCTGGGAAATAAGCTGGAACCCGTTAGGGCCTTTGGATGCCGCCACCTCTGATGCCGCCCGGAACTTCGGTAAAGCTTCCCAGGACCTGGATAACTACTACCAGCCCAGTTACGGCCCCGATAAAGTCTGGGGGCAGGACCGTGAAATGATGAAGCAGGGCCATTACTCAGGCATTGTAGCCCTGGCCTTTGAAGACTTCGTGGTGCAGGAAAGCCAGGGAGCGATTGTAGACCGCTCGTTAGAACACCTGGGAGCCAGCGATACCGCCGTCATCCGGGTCCGCCGCCTGTTACTGGACCTGACCCGTGATTTAAAGGAAGGCAAACCCCTGCGCGGGCTTGACCAGCCGATTGAATATGACAAGATCAAATCACTGCATGAGATTATTTTACCTGCCAAAGCACAATAATGTATGCACAAGATTGGATAATGATAAATGCTAAGTAAGGAAAATAACGAATTACTGACCAGGGTAGGCCCAGGTACCCCGATGGGCCAGGTGCTGCGCCAGTTCTGGACACCTGCTCTCAGGTCGGCTAAACTGGAAATTGACGGCGCGCCGGAACGGGTGCGCCTGTTTGGCGAGAGTTTCGTGGCCTTCCGGGATACCAACGGGCGAGTGGGCTTCCTGGACGAAGCTTGCCCTCACCGTGGGGTATCGCTGGCTTTAGGGCGCAACGAAGAGTGCGGGCTGCGCTGTATCTTTCACGGCTGGAAAATGAACGTGGACGGCCAGGTGGTCGAAGTACCATCGGAGCCGCAGGGCTCTAACCTGGCTTCCAAGGTCAGGGTTAACCATTACCCGGTGCGGGAAGCCGGTGGCCTGGTGTGGGTCTGGCTGGGTAAAGGCAGCGAGCCACCCCAGTTCCCGGCCTTTGAGTTTATTGACTTACCCCCGGAAAACGTGGTAGTCCGCAAAGCCATTGTCGAAAGCAACTGGGTCGGGCTGGTTGAAGGCTTACTTGACTCGTCGCACGTCAGTTCTTTGCATAAAGCCTGGCTTCCCAAGGGTCAGGAGGCTCTGACCGGGCCTAACGCCGGGGTAATGGGAGCCCTTGCGCCAACTTACGAAATTGAAGAACGCGCTTACGGCTTCACGGCGGCGGCGAAACGGCTTTTGCCCGACGGCACGTCGGTCAACCGCTATACCCAATATGTCCTGCCCTGGAACTGTTTTATTCCCAGCACGCTTAAAACAATGCGCAGCGTTACAATGCCGGTCCCGGTGGATGACGAAACCACCAACTTCTGGGGTATGGCCTGGGATACGGACGGTCCCCTGGACGGCCCAACCGTAGATTTGAGGAGAAACGCCGGGAAACTGGGCCCGGACCCCGACAACTATTACCAGCCGAGTTACGGCCCTGAAAAAGTGTGGGGCCAGGACCGCGAGCTGATGAAAAAAGGCTTTTACGCCGGGTTCGAGGCCCTGCCAATCGAGGATTTTGCCGTTACAAAGAGCCAGGGCAAGATTACCGACCGCACCAGAGAACACCTGGGGGCCAGTGATATAGCCATAATCCGGATGCGGCGGCTCTTGCTGGACCTGGCCCGCGATTACCAGGCCGGTAAACAACCCCGTATCCATACGAATGAGATAGATTACCACAAAATCAGAGCCGTCCATGAGATCATTGCTCCGGCGGGAAACCGGGTCGAAATATCCTAGACCGCTTTAAAAGGAGAATCAGATGAAAATTATGGAGTTGGGCCACATTGTATTGTTCGTGCGAGACCTGGCTAAATCGGTCCACTTTTACCGGGATATCCTGGGCTTTGACGCGATTGAACCGGCCCGGCCCGGCAAGCAAGCCTTTACTTCCGGCCGGACCCATCACGAATTATTACTGATTGAAGTCGGTAAGGATGCCCCGTTGCCGGTACACGGCAGGCGGGCCGGTCTTTATCACTTTGGGCTGAAAATTGGCAACAGCCTGGAGGAGTTAAAAGCCGCCAAAGCTGACATGGAAGCGGCCGGAGTACATATAGTCGGTATAAGCGATCATACCGTCTCCAAGAGCCTTTATATCCTCGACCCGGACGGCAATGAACTGGAAGTATATGTGGATGCCGACCCGGCTATCTGGCAAAACGACCCCTCAGCCGTGCTTACCCCGACCAAGCCGCTCTACCTTTAGCTTCAAGAAATTGCACTAAACAAAGACACTAAAAAGAGCCCTAACTAAAAAGCCCGGAATGCCTGGTTAACAGGACATTCCGGGCTTTTTAGTTGAATTATGCCTTCAACACGACTTCAAAGTGAATCTTATCACCGTTCTTGTCCAGCAGTTCGTGGACCGGCCGGATGTTAGTGTAATCAATTGGCTGATTATAGATAGGTAATACCCCGGTTTCCTGGTAAACCCGCACCATTTCGAGCAGAGCGCGGCGCATGCGGATAATAGCAATATCGCTGGCGCCCAGGTGTTCCTTGGAACGGTCGGCGATAGCGCCCTGGCTTTCGGTAACGGCCAGGTCCTCGATTGGGAGCGATTTGAAGCCGACACTATGGGGATCTCTCGCCATAAGCTCGCGGTCCTGGCCCCAGCGTCCATCCGCTGCAACGCGATCCTCATACAAGTTATCCGCATTCGTACTCAGTTGGCCCAGGTTTAGAACCTGATCCACGGCGGCGGCGGTAAGCGGGCCGGTGGGGTCCCAGTTGATCAACCAGAAATCGGTGTGTTCATCGTCAATGGGCATTACGATATTGACGTTGTACAGGTTCTTGACCGTACTGGGTATCAGGCAGAAAAACGGCAGGACATATTCGCTCTTGCGATTAACGTAAGTCCCGTCCTTGAGCTTCCGCTTGGCGTTAGCCATATAACCGTAAGGCCGGTCGTGAATCTCATACTGAACGGACAGGGCGCCCATCATACCGGCATTCGGGCCGGTCATCGCGGCGTCACCGTGAGGCAACCAGGCTGTGTGCAGGGAAGTGACATGCGACGAGTCAAGCAAGCCTTCTACCAGGCCGACCCAGTTGCAATGCACGATGGATTTGCGGACCAGCACATTTTCGGGCGGTAAGTTTTCGAAACCAAAGTCCGGAAACTGGGGCGCTTCTTCCTCTTTGCCCAGGTAGACCCACACCAGGCCACCGGCTTCATGGACCTTATAATTATTAACCCGTACTTTGGAAGCCAGGTTAGAGCCCGCCGGTTCCGAAGGCACTTCGACCACCTGGCCGTCCACGTTCATTTTCCAGCCGTGAAAGATGCAGCGCAGCCCGCACTCTTCATTGCGCCCTAAAGCCAGCGACACCCCACGGTGAGGACAAGCTTCGTCCAGGAAGCCCACTCGCCCGTTGGTATCCCGGAAGGCTACAAAGTCCTGCCCTAGCACACGCACGCGCTGAGGCGCTCCATCAACCTCTAAATTGGACGACCGCACAGCGGGTACCCAGACCTGGCGAATGGCCTGACCCATAGAGGTACCGGGTCCAATCCGGCACAATAACTCATTTTGTTCTTTACTAAGCATCTTTGCTCCCTCTGCTTGTTGTAATTTGATTCAGGGCCAATCAACTTGCCTGGATTGAGCCCAAATCTAATCAAAACTTGAGTAACTATTTATTTTCAGGAAAAGCTGAAAAATTCTATTTTTAACACCGGGCAGCGGTATTTTGCGCCAGGCGGTTTCTAAAACCAGGTTTTTATTAAAAATATGTTATTAAAACTTGCGGGCCATTTTCCATAGAGTCAGAATATTTAATTATAATAACTTGTATATTTATAGTACAAGCAATAAATCAGTATGTCCAATATTTGTTTTATCTTATAATATATTTAATAGGTATAGATCAGGCCAAATTTCAAATAATCTAATATTCTTTTTTTACAGGTCCGGAATTATCACAGGCCGCAGGGTAATTGGAAAAGACCTGCCGGAACTTACTGTAAAAGATTAATACTGGACGAAAACCCGGTCATTCTGTATAAGGCGGTACTAACGACCGCGTTAAAAGGGGCGGGCTATCTACAGAATGACCGGGTTTTCGTTTTGGCTTATGGGCAAACCAGCCGCCAGTAAAGCTAGGTTACGGCGTATTTAGCGGGAAAAGTTTTAACGCCAGCCTATTTCTATCTTGCCGGGTTCAACCGGTTGGCCGTCCAGGCGCCAGACCCGGATGGTCCGGGTTTCGCCGGGAAAGAGGTCAAACCAGTTATCGGAATAGCGCGTGCCTTCCTGGGGCAGGAAAAGGTGGACAAAGTAGGCATAACCGGGGCTGCTCAGGTGAGCCAGCCAGCTAGTGCCGTCTTGCTCCCACTCCACCTGCAGGGCCGGTCTTTCCCGGACCAGGTCCTTGATTTCGGCAAAAAAGTGGCGGTTGGAAGCGGTCCCGGGGCGGCTGCCGCTTACCCACAAAAACTCCTGGCGGCGGTCGCCTGGTCCAGATTGGCCGGGCGAAATAAGGGCCACCTGGCGGCTGGAATTAGGGCCAATTTCCGCCTGGATAGTCGCCTGTTGCAGGGTCGCGCCCGCAAAAGTAGCCTGGGTCCAGGTAAGCGTTTCGCTGACCGGCGCCAGGGTATCATTGGTCAGCCACAGGCTCACCCCACCGCCCGGTTCGTCCTTGAACGAAGCCAGGACCGGCGCAAAGGCCCGCTTTACATAGAAATAACCCGCCTTCGGAAAAGTATAATAATCCAGTACGGCCCAGGTAAGGCCCGGCCAGCAGTCGTTCCACTGCCAGACCAGCGTACCCGAGCAGTGGAACATGCGCCGCCGGAAATGCTCAATCCCGAATTTCAAACCTTCGGCCTGGGTAATCATCGAAAAATCAATGTATTCTGCCAGGTCGCCAGGCAAGCCGGTATGGGCCTGCATCAGCATATTGCCTTTGTCTTTTGGGTTATCTTTGTTGCGGAAAAGTAAGCCGGGCGACCCAAAGTAAAGCTCTGTTTCTGGGACATTCCGGCGAAGGGTTTCCAGCACCGGCAGGGCGTGAATGCCAAATTCCGAGGCAAACCGGCTCAAGTCCTGCCCATAATGGCGGTAGGAAACGCCCTGCGGGCTCCAATCGCGGGCGGGCTCCTCACCGAAGCGGCGGGGAGCCACGTTACCATGCCAGACGCTCCAGTTGTGGGCATCCCCGGCCTGTTCGCCATTGTGGTCGTTGCCGCCATAAGGACTGGAGGGCCAATACGGGCGGCTGGGGTCAAGCCGGGCGGTTATTTCCGGCAAAAGCTGGTGGTACAGGTACTTTCCGGGGAAATCGTGGCCGGGTTCCTGCCAGCGAGTAGAGTCTTCGACCCAATCGTTTTCGTTATTGCCGACCCACAGGGCCAGGCAGGGCCGGTTGCGCAACCGCCGGACCTGATATTCCGCTTCTTGCCGGACCTCCTCCACAAAGGCCGGGTCGAAATCCGGGTAGAGGCCGCAGGCGAACATGAAGTCCTGCCAGATAAGAATCCCCATTTCATCGGCCAGGCGGTAGAAAGCGTCCGGCTCGTACTGGCCGCCGCCCCACACCCGCAGCATATTGCCGTGGGCCTCTACCAGCAGGCGAAATAATTCCTCATAGCGGCCCGGCGTAATGCGGCCGTTCAGCAGGTCAGCCGGAATCCAGTTGGCCCCTTTGGCAAAAATGGGCACGCCGTTGACCACGAAAGTAAAGGACTCGGTGCCCGGTTCAGCCGGGTCGGGCGAACGGTCCAGCGACAGGGTGCGCAAGCCCACCCGGTCGCTAAAGGTATCCAGCAACGTCTGGCCCTGCCAGAGGGTTACTTCCAGCTCATACAGGGTAGGTTCGCCAAAACCGTTCGGCCACCACAGGGCCGGGTTTTCAACGGTTAAGGAGCCGCTGGCCTGGCCTTCCAACACCGGGGCGTCAAGCGTCACCACCGCGTCACCCCGGCGCAAAGTGGCTTTAACCAGCAGACCTTCAGGCCGGGCGCCCCAGTTTTCGACCCCGGCGACCAGGCGCAGGAGCGCTTCACGGGGAGTGGCTTCAAGGGTTTGCAGGTAAGGGAAGTGCAGCCGGGCGGTTTGAAACCGTTCCAGCTTTACCGGCTGCCACAGCCCCAGGTTTACCAGCCGGGGAGCCCAGTCCCAGGAAAAATGCGACTGGGTTTTGCGGGCAAAGACGCGCTGGTTAGCGTTGTAATCGCCCCACTGGCCCGGAATACTCTTACCTTCTACATACAAATAAGGCGGGTCGAGCCGGACGGCCAGGCAATTGGGTTCACCGTACTTCAGGCGGCCGGTTACATCGAACACTCCCGGCCTGAACATGTTCCGGTGGCTGCCCAGTTCTTGCCCGTTGAGATAAATAGTGGCGAAGGTATCCAGGCCCTCGAAAGTTAGCAGGTCCCGCGCCTGGGCCGCCGGGCTGGCTAAAGCCGGGGTGAAAGAAAGGCGGTACCACCACTCGCGCCGCTCGACCCACTGGACCTGCTCAACGTTAGTAGCATAAAAAGGGTCCGGAATAAGGCCCGCCGCCAGCAGGCTGGTATGGACTTCACCGGGCACCTGGGCCGGAAGCCAGTCCTGGCTGGGATACCCAGGGGCGAAAGCCCCGGCCTCCAGCCCTTTTCCCGGCTCAAAATCCTGGATTTGCCAGGTCCCGTTTAAACTTATTACCTGATTCACCGGGGAGGTCATTTGAAAATTCTCCTTGAAATAGTAGTTCCAGGCGTAACCATTCATCTTTTGCCAGGGCCAGGTTACGTAAAGTGTAGTGGCCGGTTTCATCCGTCACGGCCAGGAAACTGCGCTGGCCGTGACGCACCCGGTACTTTTCACCTGGCTGCAAGGCTTTGAAGTTGACCGCCACATTTACCGGGTCGCCAGGGTTGTAAAGGATGAAACTTTGCTCCCGGTGGCGTGGGAAATCAGCCATTAATTCCCAATCGAACAGGTCCAGGTTCAAAAGCATTACGGTCGGGTCGGAACTTACGGCCAGGGCTTCGAACATAAGGGCAAACCAGGTGGTTTCACCCGCGCCGTAAATTTCCCGCCCTAAAGCTCCGCTGGCCTGACCGATTGCGGGCATAGCCTGGAAAGTATTGATATGCATGGGCGCGAACCACTCGAACATTTCGAGATCTTCAAAAGGAATATGGGGCGCCGGAGTGGGCAGGCGGCCCGGGTAAACCTCATCCTCGCGCAGGGCAGGGCTGTAGTGATAAAGCGCGCTGGCACGAGCCAGGTTGAAGAATTTCAAAATGGCGGTGATAACCGGCTGTTCGGTGGACGGCCCGGCCCGGCGCAGCCAGGCCAGCAAGGGCAATAAAGTCTCACCGTTCTCCTTTTGCGCCGGGTACCGGATACCGGCCCAGGCCTGGAATAAACCGCGCCGGGGCCGGGCCGGACCGGGCAGGCCGGTTTCATCGTGCCAGTACCCCATACGCAGCAGGTTTGCCGCCAGGTTAGCGGCCAGGTCGTTTTTCCCGGTTAAAGCCGCCGCCGCGACAGCATAGCTGATTTCAAACGGTTCCCAGAACAATGTTTCCGGCGGGCAGTCGCTTAAAGTATCCAGGGCCCGGAGAGCTTCTTGCCGGAAAGTAACTTCGCCGCTAATCGCGTGGGCCTGGAGCATTATATAAGCGTAAAGTCCCAGGCAGGCCCAGTTTTGCGAGGTATTGAGCCAGTTCAGCCAGGGCTTTGAACCGGCCGGAACCGTAGCGTGCCAGAACTCGATTTCCGGATCTTCCGCGCCAGCCGGGATAGGGTAGTTGAATGGAGCCAGGGTGAGAGGGTCGTAGAAAGCGGCCGGGTGGTAGTTGTGCTTGCGAATGAATTCAATTGCGCGCTGGCAGGAAACCAAAAAGATTTGTTGCAAGTTCAGGGCCACCTCGCCCGGTGGCGTCAGGTGGGCACACCAGCCCAGGCGCAGGAGCGGCTCAAAAAAGTACCAGCTATCGCCGTAGGCCGGGCCGACCTGGGTCTGAGGATGTTTGACCAGCGGCAAACCGCTGTGCAGGTCCACCTGGTTGACGAATATCCGGTATTCCGGGCTGTAATGGTGAGCCAGGGCAGCGGCAACCTTGAGCAAGTGGGCTTGCTGGGCCGGGTCGGGCCACAACCGGAGAGCGGCCAGCCAGGGCGGCAGCACATCCAGCGAGGCCATCGCCTCAAGCCGTTCGTCCAGCGGGCCGCCGTTGCGGGCTAACTGGCTGGGTTCCTGGACATAGGCAACGTAACCCCGCACCTTATCTTCCAGCCAGCATATTCCGGGCAGCATCAGTTCTTCGCGCCCGCGCCGCTCCAGTTCCAACCAGCTAATATTTTTGGGCGGAGTGATCGCCGGGGTCCCGGGCAACAGGGCCGCGCAGCCTTCGATTAAATTACGGACCGCCTGCCAGGCGCCCGGTTTCACCGCTTTTTTCCCCAGGAAAAACCAGCAGCTCAGGTTATATGTTCCGGCCGGGATAATCGCGGCCCGTTGGGCGCTATCAGGCCGGAGCAAGAAGCCAAAAGTCCGGCAATCGGCGTCCAGGGTCGTGTGGTAATCGGCCAGGCGGTTTAGACCGTCCCGCTGGAACCAGTCGCAATTTTCCAGGTCTGGAAAGATAATCGTTTCGGTCCCGGTCGGCTCATCCCACAGGTAAGCCGCCGGTAGGTCATTCGAACGAAGCCAGGCCACCGGCGGATTATGGCCGGTCGGCTGGCTGACCAGGCTGACCTGGGCGGCCGAACGCGGGTCCGCCAGGGAAAAGGCCCAGGCAGGAGCCTGGTCTGCCCGTTCCAGGCGCAAGGTTTCGGCCAGGGAAATGGCCGCACTCAGCCGGAACCAGCCGGGGTTAGCCGTTAAACTCCGGGCCTGGCCGGTCCAACTGCCACTCTGCCCGGCGCTGTGCCACTGGCCGCCAAGCTGCAAACCGGCCGGGTGGATTTCATCGGGCGCGACCCGGTCTATAAAAAGCTGGAAATTGCCGCCGCTAAAAGAAGGCACGGTGAAAACCGGCCTACCGGCGACGGTATAGGCTACCCGGTACCGCCCGTTTTCGGCCGGAATACAGGTTAGAGCAGCTTCCCCTGAGCGCAACTCGTAACAACCATTATTTTCTTTAAGAGCCATTTTCTTCTTAAAATTTCCGCTAATTAAGTACTCTGTAAAGTAAAATTTGCCATTAAACCTGTTTCCCAGGAAAGGCAGCCATCTTGTCATGTCATCCTGAGCCGCAGCAATGCATCTCGGCCCCTTGGGCTACCGTAAAGGCGATAACTTGCCCGGATTTCACCAGGGCTCCATCTCTATTCGGTTTGGATGACCTGGCTGGAAAATTGCCCTTCCTGGTAGGCGGATAATAAGGCAAGCCTGGCCTTACAGAGAACTAAGGCCGTCTTCTGCCTGGAAAACCGGCCGGATAGTTTCGGCCAGGCCGATTGCCTGGTCGGCCATGCCGTAGATAACCTGGACGCGCCCG
>JAQBPB010000023.1 GCA_028287745.1 Chloroflexota bacterium | reverse complement strand
CCTTCATGAGTATTTTAACACTTAAGTTAACATAACTTTACCCAATCCGGTAGCCATATTTCCCACCGGCTATAAACCTTATAAACCGGGTTCTGGCCATAGTTCTTATGTTTCTTCCCTGTATCCTGCCCTGCACAGCATTCGTTTTTCCTGCCTCTAATTTAAGTGCCATTTTCATTAGCAGTGTACCGTAATTTGGCTCGATTTTCTAATGTCGTCGAACAGAATCCGTTATAGATTATAGATAAGGGCGGAATATGGGTATTTCACCCGAATTAGTATTAAGATAATGGTTATTATCTTAATACTAATGCATTTCAAAGTCATAATCTAGCCGATTCAGCACTGTTGTTGTGTTATTTCGTGGCAAATTCCCTACCTTTGACGCCTGATTTCCGGCTGGGGTCTATTATTAAGTCTAGCTTATTGGCTACTTTTAATGTGGCGTTTGGTGGCGTTTGATAGCCATTGTTGTAAAGTGAAACCTGCCTATTGAGAGGTCAAATATAGTACAATAATGCTATCATACCGGCCGGATTATGTAAGCGTAAGGGAACAGCCACTAAAGCACCTGGTTATAAGAAATAGATTCCCGCTACGGCCCCGGCCGCATATCTAAGGAATGGACCAATCATTGGAAGTTACCGCCGAAGCCGACCAGCGCGCCCTGCTTAACCGCTGGGAAAGCGCCGCAACCGCTTATCTTGAAGCTGAACGGCTAAAATCCGCTAACCAACTGCCGGAAGATTTGCCGCTGGCCGCCGGGATTATTCTTTTTCTGGAAACGCTTAAAGGTCAGAGCCAGGAAACGGCCAAAACTTACCGGGTGGGCTGCCGCCGCTTTATGTTGTTTATTTATGATACGACCGGCCGGGCCGCTGACCGGGCCGCTGTAACCGGCCTTTCGCCGTTGGTGCTGGAAGATTTTTACCTGTGGCTGGTGGCTACCTACGGACGCAAGGCTCGTTCGACCTGTAACAGTTATATGGCGGCGGCCCGCAACCTGTTCGACTACCTGGCCCGGCGTCGAATTACGCCGGGCGGCTGCCAGTACCAGGAAATGATAGCCGGGTTAAGCCGGTTACAGGGTCGGTCTTCCTACAAGACCCCACGGGTTAAAGGTAAACAGGTCGAGGAAGTGGCCCGGCTGGCTTTAAGGCTGCTTGCCCCTGACCCTACTTATGAAGAGATGGTTCCTGCCGGAAAAAATCTACCAGGCGCAAGCGCAGAAAAGTCGGAAGATTTAGATGAGAACGAACCGGCCGAGAAGCCGGTCAAACTTCGAATGCCGAGAAGCCAGGCCGAGAAAGACCGGCGCGGCCTGGAGGAATTGCGCGACCGGGCTATTATTTTAACTCTTTACAGCACCGGGATGCGCCGCCAGGAACTTGCCAGCCTGGACCGGGTCGACCTGGAAGGCTTGCTGGTGGAATATCACCAGTCCCTTCGGAAAACCTGGCCGGGCAAGGGAAAGGCCGGGGCAATTATGGAAACAGGCAGCGGCGGCCCGGAAGCCTCTACAATTTATGAACTTATTATTACCGGGAAAGGTCAAAAGGAACGGCTGGTCTATTTCGACCGGCTGGCCCTGGCGGCGGTGGACGAATATTTAACCCGGCGCGGTAAAGATGGCTACCGGCCGCTGTTCTTGCAGCACCACCGGGGCCGGGAAAAAGTTAAGCCCGCGCCGGGTGGTGAGAATTACCGGGTTAGCCTGGTGACGGTCTGGCAGGTGGTCGCCCGCTACGCCGCCCGTTTAGGACTGGAGCTAAAACCACACGACTTCCGGCACAACCTGGCAACCACTCTGCTTAACGCCGGGGCCCAGCTTTCAGAAGTGCAGGATATCCTGGGCCATGCCAGCCCGACCACTACCAAACAAATTTATGCGCATTATGACAAAGGCCACCTGCGCGAGGCTTTCTCGAAATATAGGAGAAGCGCCGACCAGCCGGAATAGGAATATTATGTCAAGTTGCGTTTAGGGTCCGGCTGACCGGAAGGATCAGGTTAAAGGTCGCGCCGTGGCCTTCCTCGGATTCGACCCAGAGCAAGCCGCCGTGTTGCACCACGATTTCACGGCTTATGTATAAACCCAACCCGCTACCACTGATCATTTGCGCGGCACTTCCCCGGTAGAACCGTTCAAAAATATGGCCCTGATCGGTTCGTGAAATACCGCTTCCCTGGTCGGTAATGGACACCATTACCAGCGGCCCTTCAGCTACTTTTGCCAGTTGCGCTTGCTGGGCTTCCACTAATCCAGGCGCGACACTGGTTTCCAATTCAGCCAGGGACGGCGCAGGCTTGATTGTTACCTCGATAGGACTGCCCGCAGGTGAATAGCGCAAAGCATTAACCAGCAGGTTAGATACAACCTGTCTTAGCCGGTTGGCATCGGCGCTTAAGGCTACCTCTTCATAAGCGCTGTTATAATTAATATTGGCGTTGTTATGCTGAGTTGGAACCGCTTCTATTTCTTCCTGGACCAGAGAAACCAGTTCGGTCTCGCTCCTGAATAGCCTGAAGCTGCCTTTATCAATCTGATTGACCTCAACCATATCTTCAATCAGGGCCAGGGCCTGGTTAGCTTTCAAAAGGCTGACCTGCTGCGCTCGCTGACTAAGGCTGAAATCTCCTTTCGCAATCCTTTTCAAGCTTAGCTGGTTATTACCTCGAATGACGGCCAGGGCATTTTTAAGGTCGTGCGCGACGATGGCGATAAAGTTTTCCCTAACGTCGGCCTCAATCCGGGCGGCCTCGGCCTGGGCTAACTCCTGGGTTAATTCTTCCTGGTGCAGCGAATAGCCCAGTCGCAAGCTTACAAAGTTGATAAAACTCAGGTCGTCTTCATTGAAAGCCTGCGGTCTGGTGCTGGCAAGCGAAATTACACCATGGCTTTGTTGCTCAACCTGGAGTGGCACAATCAAAAGCGATTTTACTCCCAATTTCTCTACCTGGTCGGCCTGATCGGTCGTTGCGAGCTGTTCGCTCAAAAAGGGTTGGCCGGTCAGATACACTTCACCCAGGCGGCCCGCCGTTGCGAGCGGCAGATGGTCCAGCCCCAGTTGGGCTTGTAACTGGCTGAGAGCTGTATTGGTGGTACCAAGCGTAACAAGTTCGCCGGTCTCCTGACTGTACAGCATAATATCTACTTTTTCCGCGTCACAGGCCAGGCCAATGTTGTCAGCTATGGAGCAGCACATTTCTTCCAGGCTGGTTGCAGGGTTGGTCGAGGTTTTGGAGATAAACCGCAAAAGGGCGATCAGTTGATTCCGCCGGTTTTGACGCTTTAGAATCTGCCGGTTTTCCAGGGCTAATGATATAAGGTCGGCTAACACGCTAAGAAAAGGTAAAATTTGATTTACCGGGAGATTTATTCTGGGTGATTCGGATTGTTCCGTGGTTACTAATGGCGGAGTTAAGGCTGGTTGGGAGTCGTTAGGTTTTTCCAGCCTATCAATAATAACTAATGTACCGGTAACCGTAGAACCACGCAGGATCGGTACGGCTATCTGCGTCAACATAGTGTCATCTTCGTTCGCTTGCAGCAAGGTTGAACGTAGCGCGCGCGTATTAGCCGCGTTTGTGGCAGTAACGGGCAGCACCTGGGGACGTCCTCGCCGCACTACCCAACTTTCCAGGCTCTGGGGCGAAGCAATCAGGGGCGGCACCAGCCCGGTTTGATCGCTGGCAGCTTTGAGTTGTAATACCTGGCCCTCTTCAGCCTCTTTCAGGAAAATATAAGCCCGGTCTATTTCTAACAGTTCACAAGTGCGCCGTACAATAAGTTGTAAAATTTCGTCAAGGTTATTTCCGTTTGCAATGGCATTACTTATACTTTCAAAATCATCATTGACGGCTACTTGAGCTCTATCTGCATCCAATTTAACTACCTCTGAATAATATTCATATAAGCTGTAGAATACTCGCCTGGCTAACTTTTACCGGAATAGATACGCTGTAAAGCAGCAATTAACCGGGGCATAAGTTACATTTTCAGTGAAGTTTAAAAGCCTCAGCCTCAGTTTGTGGGGACTGGTTTAGGGTGAATATTATCTTTTATATTATTTTGTGGGTGGACTAAAAACAGGTGAACGTTGAGTCTAACCAATTTTAGCTTCTATTTTAACTTCTATTTCTATTTTTAACTTCTAAAAAGAAGAACAACAAAGAAGAACAACTAATTATATTCTTGCCGCCAGCATAAGTCAAAGATTGGTACAAGATAACTAATCTGGCGGAAATTGCCCGGTGCAACCGAATCTAGAACTGGCTTAATGATAGAGTTCAATATTAAGAAGAACTTACCCGGTCAGGAAAGTACCCCGTACAGGGCAAAGCACCGGTTACGCTAATAATACCCTTCTGGCATTAAAAAGTGCTAAAATAACTTCCTTTGAAACCATTTATAACCAGGAGAAATTAATGGCAGCGTATATCATAGCCGTAATGAAGATTGAGGACTTTGAAGCATATAAAGAGTATTCCAAACTGGTGCCAGCCAGCCTGGACCCTTACGGCGGGAAATTTATTGCACGGGGCGGCAAACACGAATTCCTGGAAGGGCCGTTACCGGCCAGCCGGGTGGTGATTATCGAATTTGAAAGCTACGAAAAAGCCCAGGGCTGGTACAACTCCGACGATTACCAGGCCGCCAGGTTAAAACGCCAGGCTGTCGCCAATGGAAGTCTGATTATAGTCGAAGGAGTCTAAAGTTAAGCCGCCCTCGCGGCGGTTTTATTATTTCAGGGCTTATTAAGAGGTTTATTTGGGAATTATAGTCCTTAAATTTGAATATTTGATTAATAATTCAATTAATGGGTTAAAAATCGCCGTTTCTTACTGAAAAGAAATGTTCATCGTAAGGTTTGTGTGGTACTATCAGCCCCAATAGCAGTCTGCTATGTATTTTTATTGACATTAATTAGGAACTTAAGGTTACTTAGACCTGGTATACCTGAAGCTTGGAGAAGATAAACCGGCCAGGCACGCGTGAAGATTTTTTCATAGCGGCACAGCCAAGGGGTCTCGACCAGTGTAATTTCGCCCCGGTGTGAGAGCGACGCACCGGAAGTGTTAGAGCAGTCCCCCATTTTTGTGTTGTCTTCCACAATTTAATAGCTTGACAAGTTCCTTCCATGGAAAAGGAGTTTATTTGCTACGAGAAAAATTAGCATCTAAAAAGATTCAATGGACGGTTGACGTTTCATTATCTGTTTTACACACTTTAGTTATTCATAAGGGTTTTCAAAAGACTTTAAGTCGCTCTAACAGGACGGTTGCGTCCTTATCTCTGATATTCTTGATGCTGGGCTTACTATTAACCCAGGCTTTTCACCCGTTTAATGCTTCAGCGCAGACTGCGCCTGACCCGGCAATCGCCGCTCGCACAGCCGGTATCGAAACCGAAGGCGACCTGGCGCATTTATATGTCACTAACGGCCCTGATAAAAAGATAATATTAACTGAACCGGCTGCAACGCTGGATGCCCGCTCTGCCGGGAGTGTCGCGGTAGCCCCGGACGGTCAGAAACTGGTTTATGTAAAAGCCGGTAACGAAAACGCCACCGGCTCGGCTATCTGGATGGTCAATTACGATGGGACCAACCCGCACCAGTTGACTGCTTTCCCGGCCCAGCAATTGTGGACTGCCCCGTTTGTCTGGTCGCCTGACAGCAAGCAACTGGCTTACGTGATTATTACCCCGGAAGGCCAGCTTGAACTCTGGCGGATGAATTCCGATGGAATTGGCCGGGAACCGGTCCTGAAAAATTCCGCTTCCTTTAAACGGGAAATCTTTTTAGGCAATAACCGGGACGTTGTAAGCTGGACCCCGGATGGTAAGTTCCTGGAGTACATCGACCGGACCAGCACGCCGCAGCACAAGTACTCGATTGACCTGTCTAACAACCAGGTAGCTTCTGTAGACGTAGCGGTGGTCAAAGCCAAAGCTTCCAACAAGCTCAATCTACCCCTCTTTTCGCAGGAGGATCCCCGCTGGAAGGACTACAGCCTGGGTGGCTGCGGCACGACCATTGGTGCGCAGGGCTGCGCCCTGACTTCAACCGCCATGGTCTTTAAATATTACGGGGTAGATACCGACCCGAAGCAGCTTAGAAATTGCCTGGGTTACAGCGCCTGTCCGATGCGCTGGGGCAGTGCCTCCGGCAATTGCAGCGGCGGCAAAGTAAGCGGCGGCGAAATCCGTTCTTTCGATTTTAACGCGATGCGGGCCAGCCTGGAACAGGGCTTCCCGGTAATTGTCGGCTTTAGTATCTGGACGGCCCGGACCCATTTTGTCGTGGTGAACGGCGGAAGCGGCACCGACCCGAACGGCTATACGGTCATTGATCCCTGGGACGCGACCGACTACAAAACACTGGGCGAGTTCATCGGGCGGCAGGGCTGGCCCCAGCAGATGAACATCTTTACCGGCACGCCTCCGGCCCAGGCCACCGCCGAGGTAATTACTCCCGGCCAGGGCACCAGCCGCCTGACCCAGTTTGTTGATGCTTATAACCGCGCGGGCGGACTTCCGAAGATGTCCAGCCCCACCAACGCCGCGCATTGGTGGTATGGGGTGGTAATTCAAGATTTTACCGGCGACCCGGTCGCTATTATGCAGGACGAAGATTCCGAACACCGCCAGGGGCTATTTCCGGGAACCTGCCGGGCCTTCACTATTCACCGGGGGATTTTTGACTGGTACGCCGCGAATGGGAACCCTTCCCGGTTTGGACCGGCTACTTCGGATGAATACACCTGGAACGGCGCCCCTCAGCAAAGTTTCCGGGAAGGCTTTATCCGGTTCGGCAGCCCGACCGGGTTTACCGCCTGGCCTACGGACGGTGACGGTTGGCGCAGGGAGTTCTATAACAACAAGAGCCTGGGCTGCGGTCCGGCCTGGGTAGATTACCTGGCGGGCGGCATGCAGTTGACCACCACCGGGGACGCAGCAGGACTACTCCCGGCCCTGTTAAAAGATAGCTGGTCGGCTCGTTACAGCCGGACAGAGGTTGTACCGGCCGGAAATTATACCTTGACCGCCGCCAATACGGCCGGTATCAAGGTCTGGCTGGACGACACGCTCGTTCTGGACCAATCCGGCCCGACCGGCGGCCAGTGGAAAGGTCCGCTGGTAGCGGGCGCGCACCGCTTGAAGTTTGAGTTCACCGGTGTGTCCGACCCGGCTGCCCTGAACTTCAACCTGAGCCTCGACCCCGAAAACCGGTAATCTTTTCGGAGGGCGGAGAACGTTTAACAATTACCACAACCAGCGTATGAGCCGGGTTAAACCCCGGCTCTTGCTACTTCAATCCTGGGGTTCCACGCCCCACGTCCTGTATCCCAACATTTTTTATTCTATGTCCCCTTCTCCGCCCCACCGGCCATTTCTCCCACCCCTTGCCCCTATGTTCAGGCTATCTTATACATTTCCCTGATGAAAACACTCTCAAACTATTTTCGATTATGACTACGTCGGGGAAGTTTATAAACCGGGCAACCAGCGGCGTTGGGGCTATTACACCTTGTCGGTCCTCTATGGTGATAAATTCGTGGCCCGCCTTGACCCAAAACTGGACCGCACCAGCAACACCCTTGTTATCAACGGGTACTGGTTGGATGAACCAGCCTTTGGGGCGGCCCTGGAAAAGGACTGGCTCATTTCGCCCGCTTCCCGGGCGCAACCCGCACCGAGCTGAACGCGCTGCCGCCTGACCTGGCCCGGCAGATTGGGCAAAACGAAGGGGCTGTTTAACCCGGTTTCCGGCTAAAGCCCCTGTCTTTTGTTGGCCGGTTAAACCAAAATCCTGCTTTAACCGGCTTATAGATTTTAAGTGCTGGCGGCTAATCACTCAGGGAATGGACGTTGAAATTATCCCCTACTTCCCCGGTAGCATCATGTAACCTTAAAGTAAAGAGGGCTATGAGGAAAAGCGAGCCGTTAAAAGTCAGGCCGATTATTACCAAAACAAGCCCAGGCAGCGACCCCAGGGCGGACCGATCTATAAATTGGTCAATACTAACGGCCGGGAAAGGGTGTATATAGCTTTTCAAGGCCCAGGTGCTGCCTAAAATCAGGTATATCAAAAGGTAATTGCGGCGCAGGCGCCTGCCAAAGGCTTCCAACATACTTATTGAAAATTTAGGTCTGTTCAGGGATTCGGCCATAGCCTCCGCCCAGCCCTTGGCGGGTTTGAAAGGCGGCACCAGCATTGCCGCAAAATAGTTGATTTCCAGCAGCCTGGCCCGGTAACTCCACAGTTCATAATAGCGATAGCGCCGGGCTTCAATCCACAAAAAGAGCGTAACCAGCAGCGTATCTAAAATTATGACGCCGTAGTGGTTGCCTGGGCTGGAAATGCTGAAAGAAATAGCAGCAGCTACAGTCAGTACGGCCCAGTTAGTGGTAGCGTCCAGCCGGGTACGCCAGGTATTACAGCGTTGGATTTCGGCGCGGTAGTAATGCACCCATGCCGTATTAAACTCCGCATGTCGCATCCGGTAGCCCTGGTAGGTCCAAACCGGATAGTCGCCTTCTTCGTTATCCATGTTGTTGTCCGGCGGCAGATTGGGTAACTCACCCAGATTACTCATTGTCCTTACCTCTATTGAGCCACTTCTAAAACCCGGCTACTTTCCTAATTTATAGAGGCTTAAAAGTAGCATAAAGCAGGTTTACAAAGCAAGAAAGGGGTGAAACCGCTTTGTTCAGGTTTCACCCCTTATGTCAGATTAACTGAAGTTTCGAGCAGTAGCTTTTCTTCGAAAAGCCTTTTTCAGCCCCTTCGATCCTGGCCTGAAGCACCGGCGCAGATTTCAGGCTACTCCAGAATACTTTGCCTACTTCAAGACCGAACCAAATAACTCGGTATTTACGAAGTTCTTGGCAGGTACAGCGCTCGGCAGCTTGTTGGTAAGAAGGAACATCTGGACCAGGCCGTCAAACCATTTAAGGGTAGTTCCGTCCGTATTCGCCTTTTGAATATCGGCCGAGGTAAGCCACTGGGTGGTCTTGGTCTGGGTCCGTAAGTCCTCGGCAGGCGCGCCGGTAAGCTTGGCGGTCAAAGTGACCATTTCCTCAATATTGGCGGCCCGGTAATCGTTCGCCAGGACAAAGGCCTTGAGGAACCGCTTTACCGCTTCCGGGTTTTCCTTGACAATTTTAGGCGAGGCTACCCACATTTGCGGGAAGCTGTAGGTCGGGAAGAAAGCCGTGTTATCAATCAAGATTTTGGCGTCAGGGATACGCTGCTGAATCTGGCTGCTAAGCGGCGACCAGATGGCGGCGACATCAATCTGCCCGCCAATGAAGGCGGTAACAACCCCGGCCGGGTCGAGGTTAATAAGCTGGACATCCTTGGGGCTAATGTTGGCTTTCTGGAGCGAAAGCTGCAAAATCATTTCGCCGGAAGTACCCAGGGGAACGCCGATCTTCTTGCCTTTCAGGTCATTGATAGAGTTTACACCGGTCCCGTTGCGGGTTATCAGGTAATCACCGGTATTGAGGCTATCAACAGTTACAACTACAGCCTGACCCTGGGCCGCAAGCCAGGCCGCGCCGGGGCCGATGTAAGCAAAGTCGAGGTCACCGGCAGCCATTGCCGTAACCTGTAACGGACCGTTGCTGAAGCTTTTGAGAGAAGGAGCAATCCCGGCCTGTTTCCAGTAGCCTTTATCGTTTGCGACGGCAACAATACCTCCACCGTGCGTATCAGGGATATAACCAATGCGCAACTGGGCTTCAGGACCGGCCGGGGCAGTAGCCGCCGCCGCCGCGTTAGTGGCACTAGCGGCCGCAGTAGTGGCGCTAGCGGAGGCGGTGGTGGCTGCGGGGGCCGCAGTCGTCGCGCTGGCTGCCGTTGTTGCCGCCGCCGTGGTGGCTGCGGGAGCCGGGGTGGCTGTATTATCGCCACACGCCGCCAGCACGCCTGCCATCAGCAAGCATACCAGCAACAAACTAAGAACACTGTACTTCTTTGTCATTTTTGCTCTCCTAATCAATAGCAATCAACATAATCGGTTTAGCTGTCTTCGGGCTTAAGATACACACCCCTAAAGACCTTGTTCCGCAATTCAATAAACTTTTCTGAAAGACGCATTTCGTTATCCCGGGGAAAAGGCAGGTCAATAATGGTCTCTTCCCTGATGCCGCCGTGTTTCATAATAATAACCCTGGTCCCGAGGAAAACAGCTTCATCCACATCGTGCGTGATGAAAAAAGCCGTTTTACGTTCCTGCTCCCAGGTCTTTTGTAACTGTTCTTGCATTTGAACACGGGTAAGCGCATCCAGCGCGGCGAATGGTTCATCCATTAAAAGGATAGAAGGATTGGCGGCGTAGGCCCGGGCGATTGCGCAGCGCTGCTTCATACCACCGGAAAGTTCCTTGGGCAATGCGTTGGGGAAATCTTTTAAACCAACCAGTTCCAGGTAGTGCCGGGCGATTTCGGCTCTTTTCTGGCGGGATACTCCCTTAATTTTCAGCCCGAATTCGACATTCTGCTGAACGGTCAGCCAGGGAAACAAAGCGTACTGCTGGAAAATAACTCCCCGGTCCGAGCCTGGTTCGCGGACAGGTTTACCATCCACCTGGACCTCCCCATCCGAGGTTTTTTCCAGACCGGCAATAATATTTAACAGGGTGGTTTTCCCACAACCGCTAGGTCCGACAATTACTACAAACTCATTCGCCTGAATATCCAGACTGACATTATCTAAGGCGGTTACATTGCGGCTTGTACCCTGGTAAACCTTGGTAACATTCTTAATAGCGATTTTCGGGCTGCTAATAACAGTATTTGTCATGCCTTTTTCTCCTGCCAGCTGGTGAGTCTTCCTTCAAGGTAGAGGACAATCCGGTCCATTACGGTTCCCAGCACCCCGATCATGATAATGCCTACCATAATAGTGGGTACCTGGAAATACAGTGCAGCGCCCTGCATCATCTGTCCGAGGCCGGTCTGGGCCGCGATCAGTTCAGCGGCGACCAGCGTACCCCAGGCGCTACCCAGCGAAATTCGCATACCGACCAGGATATAAGGGAAAGCGGCGGGCACTACGACCGCCCGGAAGATGGTGGCATCTTTCGCGCCGAGTACCTGGGCCGCCTTGATTAAAGTTACATCTACATTCCGGACGCCCTGAAAGGTGGCAATCGAACTGCCCAGGAAGACGGCCATGAAAATAAGGAATATCTTCGGTAACTCTCCGATGCCCATAAAAATAATGACCAGGGGCGATAGAGCAATCGGCGGGATAGTCCGTAGAAACTGCACCCACGGTTCGACTACACCCCGGGCGATTGTGTACCAGCCCATCAGAAAGCCGACCGGTATCGCTAACAGGACGCCAAGAGTAAAGCCGATCAGTACTCTTTGTACGCTGGCGACAGTATTTTCCAGCAAAGTGCCGTTATTCCAGAGTTCTATAAACTTATTGAGGACAGTCAGCGGCGGCGGCAGCAAATTCCGGCTATCGGAATAAGCAGCGTAAGTCCAGATGGCGATACCAATAAGAATAGAGATCAGATATAAAATCCAAAGATTATTGCTTAAACGCCATGTTTTTTTCGCAACTGGTTTTTGTGACGCGGTTACCTGCATAGCTTCGATGCTACTTTCTATCACTCTTTAATTAAATGTCAGCTTATATCGTATAATTGTGGGGCTTTATTGAAAAATACAAATAAATAGTAACAAAGGTCGAACATCATGTCAATACCTTTGCTATATCAGTTTTATAATGGGGTTTTTTATAATTTTAACCATCCCGAAGTAGCATAATAGATGTTTTTACAACTTTTCCCGGCCTTTTTTCAAAAATGATTAGTTAAAATTTCTAAAATTGAGGTCATATTGATATCTTGACAAATAAAAAAAAGGGGGCTAGAATGGATTAACCATTTAATTGCGCCATTCAAATAAAGCCGGGAGGAGAAAATTCCCTTGCGTAAAGAGCGTGGATATGCAGGAGCGAACCAGTTAAGTCTACGCCGGGGTAACCGGAGTGTGGTTTTCCGGGCCGTCTGGACCTTAAAGCGCATCTCCAGGATTGAATTGGCTGCCAAGACCGGACTTCACCCCGGAACTATTACCCATATAGTAGATGAGCTTATTAAAGAAGGTCTCTTAAAAGAGAGCGGCATTGCCGAAACTTCAATCGGGCGACCGGCTCTGCAACTGGAGATTAACCCGGAACTGGCCTACGTTGTAGGAGTCAATCTCACCCGCGATTCAGTTTCAGCAGCCCTGATAGACCTGAGTGGCCAGGTCAGCCAGGAAGTTTCCTTTGGCGGCCTACAGGTCCGCAGCGATAACAAATACCTTATAAACCGGCTGCTCCAATCCATTGAAATTATCCTGGAAGATGCCAGCCTGGCCGGCCGGAACGTTATCGGGATAGGTGTAGGAGCACCAGACCGGGACTGTGTTACTCCCCTGCACAAAAGACTGGCGAGTGTTTCCGGGCCAAACGGCCCGCACGAGGAAGAAACTCTTGGCGAAATTATTATTAACCGTTTTGAACTGCCGGTTGTTATTGACCAAAATGCCAATACTTTAGCCCTGGACTTGCAATACTTTGGCGATTTAGGGTCCATAAGTAACTTTGTCTTTATCCGGTGCGGGTTTGGCGTGGGCGGCAGTATTGTTATAAATCACGAAATCTACCAGGGAAACCAGGGCAGCGTTGAATTCGGACATCTCACGGTCGATACCCGGGGCGAAACTTGCCGCTGCGGCAATACTGGGTGCCTGGAACTTTATTGTTCGCTGCCCGCTATTACCGGCCGGGTAGCCGCAAACCTGGGCGTCCCGGCCCCGTCGCTTACTGTAGAACAAATCGCAGCGGCCTATAATGACGGCCATGCTGCGGTGGTCGAAACTATCCGCGATGTAGCAAAATACCTGGGCTGTGCCGCGGTAAATATTGTTAATTCGCTCGCCCCGGAGGCAGTGTACCTGGGCGGTCCCCTGGGCCCGCTTGCGCCAATCCTTGCTCAACTGGTGCAGGAATATATTGAGACCCGGATTTACCCGACTTTACGGGGCCGGGTCCAGGTTATCGGTGTCGGACAACCGGTAGGGCAGGTGCGAGGGGCGGCTATGTTAATAATACGCAATATTATTAACACCGGAACCCTGGGTTTTGGCGCAAGTCCGGCGGCCGGTTCTGATACAAGCAAAGCAGGGTAGGTTTCACTACTCTTTAATTTAAGAAATTAAGCAAATAAGAGGTTTTAAAAGTATGCTAGGCAAGCAACCCCAGAATATTCTTTATTTGATGACCGATCAGCAGCGCCTGGACTCCCTGGGTTGCTATGGTAATACTATCTGCCAGACGCCCGCCCTGGATAGCCTGGCCGCCCAGGGAACCCGGTTTGACCAGTGCTATACGCCTACGGCCATTTGCACACCGGCCCGGGCTACTCTCTTAACCGGCTTGCTGCCTTTCCGGCACGCCCTGGTCGCTAACTACGAGCGGAACGTAGCCTACCGTGAAGAACTCGACCCCGAAGCTATTCCCTTTTCAAAGTATTTGCTGGACGCCGGTTACAAAGTTGGCCTGATAGGCAAGTGGCATGTCGGTAAAGAAAAAGGCCCGGAAGAGTACGGCTTTGAAGGCACCCACTACCAGGGCTGGGGCAACCCGGTCAGACATCCTCTTTACCAGGCTTACCTGGAGGAGCGGGGGTTACCCCAGTTTAAACTGCATAACGAAGTGCGCGGCACCTTCCCGAATGGGCAGCCGGGAAACCTGCTGGCCGGTATGCTGGAGCAGCCACTTGAAGCCACCTTCGAATACTACCTGGCCGACCTGACAATCGCCCGGCTTAGAGAATACGCCGAAAACTACCACCGCAACGGCCAACCTTTCTACCTGGCCTGCCATTGGTTCGGCCCGCACCTGCCCTATCTGTTGCCTGAAAAATATTACAATCTTTATGACCCGTCGCAGATAAAATTGCCGCTCTCTTTCGCGGAAACTTTCGCCGGAAAACCGTCCGTCCAGAAGAATTATTCCGCTCACTGGACTTTTGAGAGCTTCAGTATGGACGATTGGCGCAAGATAATAGCGCTCTCTTGGGGATATGTCACCCTTATTGACGAGCAAATTGGCCGCATAATGGATGTTGCCCGCGAACTGGGCCTTCTCGATAATACGGCGGTCATGTTCAGCGTGGACCACGGCGCTTTTGTCGGGTCACACCGCCTGGAAGACAAAGGCCCGGCCATGTATGATGACATCTACCATATCCCGTTCATTTTGCGCCTGCCTGACGACAAAGGCGGCCGGGTTGAGGATAATTTCGTTTCCCTCACCGATTTTATGCCTACTTTCCTTGACCTGGCCGGAGTCGCCAAACCCGCGCAGGTTGACGGCGAAAGCGTGGTCCCTTTTGCCCGTGGTGAGACACCGGCCGAATGGCGGCAGGAAGTATTCGCGGAATTTCACGGCCACCATTTCCCCTACCCGCAGCGCATGATCCGGACCCGCCGCTACAAACTGGTGGTCAATCCCGGCGACCTGAACGAACTTTACGACCTGGAAACAGACCCGAGCGAGCTTTTGAACCAGTACAACCATCCTGAATTGCTTGGGGTACGCCAGGAGTTAATGACCAGGCTTTATGATGAGCTGAAAGCCAGGGGAGATAACTTCTACCACTGGATGACAACAATGTACGACATCGGCACAAAGACTTACGATACATCTTTAAGCCAACTCGACAGTAAATAACCGGAATTTTTATTATCTTATGTGAAACGGGCGGTAGCTTGCTGGTTCCCGGCAGTTTCGCCTTCCAAAAATCAAGGAGGATCTTGGCATGTTAGGTACCACGCAATCAAGGAACAGTCTGCTTTTCCCGGCCTTCGACCCGGAAATGGGCCAGATAGTCCTGGAACCGGAAGCACCGGGTAAGGGTTATTGGGTGGGTTGTCCGAGTGTTTTCTATGACGCTGAACGTGAAAGCTATCTACTGACTTACCGCCGCCGCCGCCCCCGGGGACTTGGTGAGGAACGCGGTTATGCCTGTTTTGTAGCCGAAAGCAAAGACGGTTTAGCCTTTAAGGACATCTGGAGCATCAAGAAAGCCGAGCTAAATTCCTCTTCTATGGAACGCTTCTGCGTCCAGAAGTCACCTACCGGAACTTACCTGCTTTACATCAGCTATGTTGACGCCGCCGATAATCGCTGGCGGATTGATGTTATTGAAGCGGACAAGCCGGAGAATTTTGACCCTAAAACACGTCGGGAGATCTTCACAGCCGCCAGCACCAATTCCGAAGCGGTGAAAGACCCTTTTGTCTTCAAAATCGGGCCGATCTATTACATGCTTATCAGCTATGCCAAAAACCTGGACCTGAACGAAAACCAGTATGAGCAGGCCCACTCCACCGCCGATATTTATGCAACCGGCCTGACCCAGGCCCCGACCGCGCTTGCCCACAGCCTGGACGGCATTAACTTCAAGTGGTTAGGTGAAATCCTTCCCGTCGGTGAAGGCTGGGACCGCTACCAGTCCCGGCTTAATAGTGTGGTAAAGCTGGATGACATTTTCCTGGGTTTCTATGACGGCTCGGCCAGTGAACAGGAAAATTACGAGGAACGGACCGGCCTGGCCGTGTCCTTTGACCTGAAAAACTGGGACAAGCTAACCCCTGACCAGCCCTGGGTGGTCAGCCCGTATGCCAGCGGGTCGCTCCGCTATGTCCAGGCGCTAAAGGTAGGCCAGGAACTCTGGCTTTATTACGAGTACACCCGCAGCGACGCCGCCCACGAATTAAGGTTGATTAAACTACCCCTTTAATCTCCTGGCAAGATTTGCGCACAAAAAAGCAGCCACCAGGCCTGATTTAAATCAGGCCTGGTGGCTGCTTTTTTGTGCCTGAAAACCCCCGGCTCAAAATGCCACAAGTTGTAGTTCAGGAGTACAGGCTGTAAACTAAGAATGTCATTAGATTAGCAGAAATTGACCTGCCAGAAGCTTTAATCGGGTATGAGTTATGCTGGAATAATATATAATGCGCAGAGCGGGGTTATTGGTTCAAAAGGACCGGAAAGGGAAGGTATAACTAAGTGCGAGGTTGGTTTTGGATTGGGTTGGCAGTTTTTGTAACGCTGCCGGGGTTAGTAGTCCGCTTTGTAGCTCTTAAACAGGTTGAATACGATATGCCGTTGTGGGGGGCTTTCTTATTTGGTATTAGCGTAATTGGAGCGGCATTCCTGCTGGCCTGGGCCACCGAAGCCGCCCAGGAGGATGTACCAAAGGCCCTGGCGCTTTCAGTAATGGCCTTGATCGCAGTTTTACCGGAATACGCCGTAGACTTTGCCCTGACTTACCAGGCGGGTTCCGACCCGGCATACCAGCAGTTCGCGATTGCCAATATGATCGGGGCCAATCGGATGATTGTCGGGTTTGCCTGGCCGCTTTTAGTCTTTATCTTTGCGATCAAGTTCAAGGAACGCTTCATCCGGCTGCACCAGAGCCAGCGCGTAGAGATAGGGTTCCTATTAATTGCCGGGGTTTATTCACTAATATTACCCATTAAAGGGCGGATCGATTTTATTGATTTCGCCTTCTTTGTGGGTCTTTTTGTGATCTACTCGTTACGGCTGATTAAATCCGAGGTACACGAGCCGGAACTGGTTGGCCCGGCCAAGCTCCTGGGAGAATTGCCACGCCCAAAGCGTATTGCTGCGGTTATCGGTATGATCCTCTATGCCGGTACGGTCATATTCCTGGTAGCCCATCCCTTTGCCGTTTCCCTGATTGAAACCGGCACCCGGATAGGGGTAGACCAGGTTTTCCTGTTGCAGTGGTTTGCGCCACTGGCTTCGGAAGCGCCTGAAATCGTAATCTGTATTATCTTTACTCTCCGCTACATGGCTAGCGAAGGGTTAGGAGCGCTGGTCGCAAGTAAAGTCAACCAGTGGACCCTTCTGGTCGGTACCCTGCCCGTAGTCTTTAGCCTCGGGTCAGGCCAAATCCGGCCCTTGCCGCTCTCCGGCACCTTCATTGAAAATGGAGTAACCCGCGAGTTTAACCTTATCGGCCCAATGCTGGTGACTTCCGCCCAGACCTTGCTGGCAGTTATGGTTATATTTAGCTTGCGGATGAGCCTGGGTGGTGCTTTCCTGCTATTTGGATTACTGGCGGTCCAGTTTGTTGTACCAAACAGGGTGGGTGATATAGACTCCGATTATATCTTTGCCGGTATTTACCTGGCCCTGAGCCTGGGACTAGCCATACGCAAGTATCAAAATTTCCTGCCAACTTTCAGGAGTATGTATAGTCCCGATTACGTGAAAACCCAGAGTGATGCCGAGGATAAGGAGTCCTTTAAGCCGCATAAATAGCGGGATAGGGGTATCCGGACCGGCAATACAACTAAGGATTATAGGTGTGGGTACTGCATCCATAATCCGGACCAAAATGAAAGGTAACTTCTTCCAGGAGAAGTTACCTTTCATTTTGGTTGAAGAGTTTGCACAATCTTAGTATCGGTTAGATCAAGCAGCTACCATACCATGGGGATCGATCACAAATTTTGTGGCGGCCCCTCTATCAAAATCCCTATAACCCTGGGGAGCCTGATCCAGCGAAATTATCTGGACATTTACGGCCCTGGCTATCTGGATTTTCTCGTACAAAATACAATTCATCAGTTGGCGGTGATACCGCATAACCGGACATTGTCCGGTGCTTAAAGTGTGGGATTTAGCCCAACCTAACCCGATGCGAATACCCAGTTGCCCTATCTTGGCATTCTCATCCACCGCGCCGGGGTCGCCGGTAACATATAGCCCCGGTATACCGATGGCACCTCCGGCCCTGGTTAGCTCCATCATCGAATTAAGGACTGTAGCCGGTTGTTCTTTACCGGCCTGGCTGCCGTGACCATGGGCCTCGAACCCGACACAATCTACCGCACAGTCCACTTCCGGAACTCCTATGATAGCGGCAATCTGTTCTGAAAGTGGGATGGCCTTTTTCAAATCAATTGTTTCACACCCAAAACTTCGTGCCTGGGCGAGGCGTTCATCAATTAAATCACCCACGATAACGCAGGCCGCACCAAGCAACTGGCAGGAGGCCGCACAGGCCAGGCCGACCGGACCCGCCCCGGCCACATACACAATTGACCCGGGGCCGACCCCGGCTGTAACCGCACCATGATAGCCAGTTGGAAAGATGTCTGAAAGCAGGGTTAAATCTTTAATCTTCGCCATGGCCTGGTCTCTATCGGGGAATTTGAGCAAGTTAAAATCGGCGTAGGGACACATCACATATTCAGCCTGACCGCCGACCCACCCGCCCATATCGACATAGCCGTAAGCTGCACCGGGCCGGGAAGGATTTACATTGAGGCATATACCGGTCTGCCCGACCTTACAGTTCCGGCAGCGGCCACAGGCAATATTAAACGGAACCGAAACAATATCCCCTACCTTCAGGAACTCCACGTCACGCCCGGCTTCGATTATCTCACCGGTTATCTCGTGGCCCAGGACTAACCCTGGTTGGGCAGTGGTGCGGCCCCGGACCATGTGCTGGTCACTACCACAAATATTAGTGGTAATAATCTTTAATATCACGCCATGTTCACACTTGCGGTTATCAATAGCCAGTTTCGGATAGTCAATATTTTTGACTTCAACTGTACCCGGTTTTACGTAAGCCACACCCCTGTTATTCGCCATAATAGTCTCCTTTACAAGACATTAAGTTTTAGCTATTAGAGAAGGCCCGGCTTAACCTAAACCGGCTGTTCTAAGCTTTGATAGGCTACATCAAAACATTCCTGGGCAATCTGATTGTATAGTAAAGCCTGCTGCCAGCGGTCCCCTTCTTCGATAAGTTGGCCTTCCTTGTTGGGAAAGGTCCTGGCGTAAAAAATTTCAGGTTGTAAGAGTTCCGGGGCAAAACAAAAGTAATCGCCACCCCGGGCACTCTTCAAGAACCCGGCAAAGCTGCGGGTCCACATCTCCTTGAAATGGGAAAGGTAAGACAGGTCCTTATGACCATCTCCAATATCCACCTGGATAGAGCCGGGATTACCGATACGCCCGTGGATAAAGCGCACTCGTTCAAAGACCGGGGCCAGGAAAGCCAGCTTGGTCTCAAAACCACCATAAACCATCTCCTGACCGGTATACCAGTGAGAGAAATCGCCGTTAAACCGTACTTCGGGGAACTTGTTCACTATCTGGACGGTTCGCCACATATCCTGGGTTATAGTAGCCCGGTGGGTTTCAATATAAAGTGGAATATCGTGTTTTTGGGAAGCCTCCAGGACAGCTTCCACTAACCGCCATACTTCTTCATCCGGCTCCAATCCCCAACCGACATGGAGCGTAACACACTCTAAGTCTTGCTCTTTAGCCTTTATGGCAACGGGTTCAACTTCGTCAACCCGATTGACCCGGCCTGACCCAGCCACACCCAGCCCTAACTCCCGGCATAGCTCCGGGTTAGCAAATTGAACCCCTTGAAACCCGGCTGCTTTGGCCGCCTTTAGTAGCTCGAGTTCATTACCCTGGGGACCGGAAGAGTAAGCAGGTAAATTAAACAGGTTTCCGGAGTTTATATAGCACTTAAGATGCGGCCTGGCAGTGGTGTTATCATTGGTATTTTTGATCAAAGTAAATTATCTCCACTTCAGATATTCCGTATTAGCCAGTTACAGCACAGAATCGGCTATCACCTGGCGAATTTCAATAGGGCATCACTGCCGACCGGGCAGGGGTCGAGACTAGCCATTTTATGCGTCATAAATTGGGGATTGGATAAAGCATTATAGCAGATAACGAAGGAACGGAAGAATTTTTTCAATTATCTGCCTTTGTGCCTCAGAAGTAGTGAAAGGTTCAAGAAAGGGGTATCAGTATTAAACCCGGTGTTACCACGTTTACCGGAATTCCACTGGACGCCAGCTCTTTAGCCAATCCAAAAGTAAGCTGTTTATCCCGCCCTGGAGGTGGCATAGGCAACAGACCCGGTGCTGCCGCCATTATGAGACACCAGGGAGGAGATAATCACAAATATTAATCTAAAACCTTCCCGGTGCCTACCCGGCAGAATATCTTTATAGGGATAAGTAAAAAAGGTTTCAGTCACCAGCCAGACTGGCCTTGATAAACACAGGAGGCGATCTTTCTATTGAATTGGAGATATGTCGCCTGCAGGTAATAAATAGGATGATCCTGTGGAGCAAGGCATTTTCGGCCAGGCAGTCTGGTTTAGATTTGGTTGGTTTCATTACAGCACCTGTTCAGGTAAGAATTATCTAACTAATAAAGGCTTTTTAGGTAAATAAAAAGGCAGGAAAGCCTTTTAAACCTTCCTGCCTATTTATTATAGAAAAACTATTTCCAGAGGCTATCCACCAATTGTTTGGTTTCGGCGGTAGCGCTATGGTCAACGGTAACTTCATGGTTCTTTTGCAGTTCGCTCAAAACGATTTGAGGTAAGATCTGCTGAATGTAGCTCACGAATGCGGCATTATCTTTAACGTTGCGGGCAGCCAGTTCAGCGGTTTCGCGGTCACCCAGGGCCACAGCGGTGGTATGCAGCATTTCATAAGAAATCAGGCTCAGGTTCAAGGCTGTGAAGTCATCCCGGAAATCTTTTGAAATTTCTTCCGAACGCATCTTATCAATGACACCGGCCGCGACACCCAGCACTGCCGCCACACCCTCTTTAACCGGACTATTGGCCGCGCCACCAAGCGCTTTCAGGCGGGTTTCCAGGGAACTCTGGTGAAGTTCAAGAGTTTTAGCAAAAGCCTCAAACCGGGCCTTTACGGCCGGTTCGGTTGCGTTTTCTTTTACCTGTTTGTCTATCGCCTGGTAGATATGAGCCTCCAGGGAAAGCATATCACTTACATATTTCTGTAAAAGTGTCTTCTGATCAGCCATTTCCAAAATCTCCTTAATTTATCTAACAAGTTATTCGCCGGTCTGGTCTTAAAGTGGCGGGCAACCACTTTTTCACAGGGCGGCGTTTCCGCGAGACCGGTTATGTTTCCTTTAGTAATACCTGTAGGTAATTTAGCAATATGTATGCCCCTGTAGTTTAAAGTAATGGGAGAAGAAAGCGGGTTGAATAAAAATAGCGTAAATAAAAAAGGCCGGGCTTTCATTTAACTACCTTGAAAGCCCGGCCTAAAGTGTCACACTTGATTATTAAAACTTCAAGGTCAAGAATACCTTACCAAAAACATCGGCTACGGCGTCAGCCCCGGCAATGCTTAAATCGTAGCCATTTTGGACTGAAACCCATTGGGGGTTCTTACTCCAATTGATAGTGTTGAGATCTGCTACATAAACCTTCCCGGCATATTTTGCGGCCACCCGGTTGATAATGGCATTATACTGGTTTTGAATGGTTGTTAAGCGCTCCTGAGTAAAGCAGGGTGAGAAAAACCGGAAGGCTTTTAAATCCGGCACATTTCCGATAATCATTTTCCGGTTAGCATACCTGGCCTCACCTGAGGTAGGAATGCTGGGGTCTTTCAAGCTGCGGTTAAGTAGAATGTTTATGGTCTTATCCATATATTCTTCGTAGGCGCGCAGGTGAACCTCAACTGGCGTGTCAACATTCACCAGGGCCAGGGTCAGGTCATTCATTACTTGCCACATCACAATGAAATTGATGGGCTTTTCCGAAAACCCGTTTAAGGCGGACGTAACATCGCTAATAAATATACTTTGAAGGCTGCTGAACCCGCTGGTTGACTGGAACCGCTGCTGGAAAGAAGGGGTCCAGGTTGGCACAATCGCCGTAGCCGTCGGCCTCGGGGTAATGGTGGGTCGCGGTGTAGGCGGTGGCGCGGGCGGAGCGGTAGGTTCCGCCGGGGGAGCGGCGGTTAACCCGGTAAACACGTCCGGAGTATTATAAGGTAACGGTGTCGGTGAAGGAACCGGGGTCCAGGTTGGCAGCGGAGTGTCAGTGGGAACCCGGGTGCTGGTCGGATTAGGTGTAAAGGTTGGCGCAGGCAGTAAGAACCCATTTAACCGCGGGTCGGCGAAATAGCGCCTTTGAAAGGAATTAGACCATTGATCGGGTAGAGCCTGCTCCAGGTAACTCTGAATAATTGTACTGGCGGTGGGACTTGGCGAACCGTTCTCGCCTTTCGAACCACTGATGACCTGGGAACCGCTACCACCCGGACCGGCTCCAAAATATTGGGCCGCAATGCACTGGGTGGTAAAAGCCGGGGGCAGAATGTAATCCAGGCGTGAAAATGGGCCGACTATCGGACGCTGTGAAACCGAAAGTGGTACGACATAAGGCGCAACATAAGGTGTTATTGTCGGCGCGGGCAGGTCAGTAGGATAGGGTGCGTCGGTAGGGCGCGGTTGGTCGGTCGGGACCGGCGTATAAGTCGGCGCCTTGGTGAAGGCTGGTACATAAGACTGCTGCGTCTGCGGCAAGTACGGGTTAGGCGGTGTTGCGGTAGGCAGTACAATCGGAATTTCGGTAGGAGTTGGGGTCGGAATGGGAGTGCTGGTAAAGGCTACTGTTGGAGAGGCGGTCGGTCCAGGCAGGGCCGTTGGAGGTATATTTGTTACAGCGGTAGGCGTAACCTCATTACCGCAGGCAGAAACAATAAACATCAGCACTACCGACCAGATTAACATACGGTATGCGAAGTACTTAGGCGTGAACGATTTGCCTGACATTCAGGTGACTCCTACAAATATATATGAAGATTGAGTGCGTACCGGGTCCCAAACATGCTTTACGGCCAAATAACATTAGACATATATGTCAAGTAGATATGTAAAGTGGTCAATTTCTATTATATGTCATAGAAACAGAGTTGAAAAGGGGTAATTTTGGCTATATTAAGTAGTAATAAATCGTAAAAAACAGTAATTTGACCTTCCGAATTTATTTTATGTAACATACTGGGGATGCGGCAGCCAGGTCTTAAAATAAACGGTCAGTACAGCCCTGCTAATCAGGCAGCCTGTTAAACAGATTTTTAATAAAGGCCGCTTCAAAAGGTTGTAGTTACCTGCTGGCAACCGGCCGGAGACTTGACCGGCAAGACACAAAACAATTTATAAAATAATAATAGCCGCTTACGTTTGAAGGTAAACGGCTATTGCTTAAGTACTGATTGATGGAGCTGGCGGGAGTCGAACCCGCGTCCAAAAAGTTCTTCCCTATAACCTCATGCACAAGCTTGTCTTACTTTAATGTCGGATTAACGCCGGTGTAAGCGAACAGCTATAACCCCAAGTGAGTGTCTTAAACCAGGTTACCCACCTCTTGCCTGGTTGCGGCTCCGTTTTTGTGTTTTCGCTCCTGGTCCCCACGGAACAAACGGGTCTTTCGGAGCGGCTATCTAACTAACTAGTAATTAGGCAGCGAGAGCGTAAGAGCTCTCGAATTTTTGTGTTTTGCCGTTTAATGGCTTGCTTCGAGATTAACGAGGACAAAGCGCCTCGGCTTGCAGCTATAGATCTTCCCTCCCTGTCGAAACCAAGCAGCCCCGAAATGAGTTTAAGATCTTCATTTGTCTGTATATTATACGCTATTTCCAGGGAAAATGTTTCGTTTCAGGGCGAATCTCGCGATCAATATGTTTTGAAAACCTACACAAACTTTTCCTACACTGTATATTAGTAGCAGACTGCAATAAACCGGATACAAACCTTCCAAAATGTGGAAACTTTTCTGTTAAAGCAAAGTGGTTGGAAAGACCAAACTTTTCTGTTAAGGCTGATAAAGCGATTGTGATATGGGGATGCGAGGTGCTTATGATAGGCTAATTTAGAAACGCCTTTACATCATAAGACCAGAGTAAATAAAAATGACCTTAGAAATTAGCCCTAAATACCATTCATATATTTTAAAGAAGTATAGTGCCTTAAAAACTTATATAAAATAAGGAGGGTCCGCCCCGGTACAAGGCAGACCCTCTGTAAGGTTGGTTAGTGTAGACAGGTTAATGTCTTTCAAGAAGGTAATTAAATCCAGGTTTTATTGCTTTGCAATAAGGTTTGTGCTTTCCCTTCTGATACAAGTATAGCGGTCTAACATTTCAACTTTACTAAGCCGGTGTTACAGGTATGTGAAATTTGTCCCAATAATCAGGCGTTTTTGATTGTCTTAAGCATAAAAAAGCAACAAAAAGGAACGTAGGGTACTTTGCAAAGTACTCTACGTTCCTTTTTGTTGCTCTGGTTTTACCTTTTCTTTTTAGCCGTCTTAGGTCCCAGGTCGCATGAAACCGCCGGAGCCTCGCTCGGATTGATTACTTCCGGGTTCGGGAGGGGCTGGTTGACCGGGACAGTTTCGGCAGGCAAGGTCACTTCCACTGCGCCACCGGCCAGGGCCGCCGGTACATCTTCCGCTACCAGGATTTCCGGTAAGACCTGGTCCATGTTCTCAACCCAGATCCACTCGATTTCACGCTGGACATTAAGCGGTAAATCGCGCAGATCGCGTTTGTTTTCCATTGGCGCGATTATCCGCTTGATACCGGCCCGGTGCGCGGCCAGGGATTTCTCTTTGAGGCCGCCAATCGCCAGGACCCGTCCGCGCAGGGTAATTTCCCCGGTCATGGCCGTATCGTGACGCACCCGGCGGCCGCTAATGACTGAAATCAACGCGGTTGCCATTGTTATACCGGCGCTCGGCCCATCTTTTGGCACCGCGCCTTCCGGTAAGTGAATATGCAGGTCCTGCTTATCCAGGGCTTCTACCGAAAATCCCAGCTCTTTGGAACGGCTGCGGGCATAGCTCATAGCGGCTTTAGCCGATTCCTGCATTACTTCACCTAACCGGCCGGTGACCGTCAGGACACCCCGGCCCGGCATCGAAGCCACTTCAACCGGCAGGATTGCGCCGCCGTACTCGGTGTAAGCGAGGCCCATTGCCACGCCAATAACGGCCTGTGATGCCTGGGCTTCATCCAGGAAGCGAGGAACACCCAGGAACTGCTCCAGGTGCGCGGTCGACAGGCGCAACCGTTTGGTCTTGCCTTCAACCATCTGCCGGGCCGCTTTGCGACATACCGTGGCAATTTTCCGCTCCAGGTTACGCACGCCCGCTTCACGGGTGTAGTGCCGGACAATCTCCCGGAGGATTTTGTCGGTTGACTGCAGGAAATCGCTCGTCAGGGCATGGGCTTCGAGTTGCTTAGGCAACAGGTAGCGCCGGGCGATTTGCAGTTTCTCGTCCTCGGTATAACCGCCGATGTCAATCACTTCCATCCGGTCCAGTAACGGCCGGGGAATGTTGTACAGGTTGTTGGCCGTAGTAATAAAGAAGACTTCCGAAAGGTCAAACGGCATGTCCAGGTAATGATCGGTAAAGTTGCCGTTCTGTTCGGGGTCCAGCACTTCCAGCAGGGCAGCCGCCGGGTCGCCTTTGAAATCGCTACTCATCTTGTCTATTTCGTCCAGAAGGATGACCGGGTTTCTGGTACCGACTTGCTTCATGGCCGCCACAATCCGGCCCGGTAGAGCGCCTACATAAGTGCGGCGGTGACCCCGGATTTCGGATTCGTCACGGACGCCACCCAGGCTGATCCGGACAAACTTCCGACCCATCGAACGAGCGATGGACTGGCCCAGGCTGGTTTTACCGACACCTGGAGGGCCACTCAAGCACAGAATAGGACTGCGAACTTTCTTCTCGGCCTTAACAATAAGCTGCCTGACCGCCAGGAATTCCAGGATACGATCTTTTACTTTGTGCAAGCCGTAGTGGTCGGCGTTCAATACGTCGGCTGCATTGGCAACATCCAGGTTATCCGCGGTCGATTCGTTCCAGGGTAAGGCCAGGACCCATTCCAGGTAGGTGCGGACAACATTGCTCTCGGGTGATGCGCTGTTCATCCGTTCCAGGCGGTTCAATTCCTTGAGCATTTTCTCGCTAATATCTTCCGGCAGGCCCTTTTCTTCAATTTTCTTGCGGAACTCGGCCGACTCGTTACCCAGTTCGCCGCCCAGTTCATCGTGGATCGCTTTTAATTGTTCGCGCAGGTAAAACTCGCGCTGGTTCTTATCAATCGACTGGCGCACCTTATTACGGATGCGGCTGTCCATTTCGAGAAGTTCAATTTCTCCGGCCAGCATTACGTTGACCCGTTCGAGGCGCTGGAACTGGTCCAGTTCCTCTAAAACAGCCTGTTTGTCAGGGACAATAGTAGAGGGAGTAACTTTAGGCATGTGGGCGGCGACATAATCGGCCAGCTGTCCGGGCCGCTTAAAGGAGTTAGCCTGGTCTACCGAGTCGGTCCCTACGCGAGCACTGAGAGTACCTAATTGAGTATAAAGTTCGCTGGTATGGCGCATCATGGACTCGACCTGGGGCGTTACCACGCCGCCCAGTTCTTCCAATTCGTGGACTTCGACCAGTTGGACCCGATTAGGTTGGCCCGTCAAGGTCCGGAAAGAGTCAATACGTACCCGGCAAATACCTTCTACACTAATTTCTGTACTGCCATTACCTTCACCCGGCTTTTGAACACTGGTGACTTCAACTAAAGTTCCAACTGTATAAAGTTCATTTATATAAGCGCTGCCCTCCGGAACCTGGTCGCGTTCCCGCTGGGCGGCTACAACAATTCGACTCTCGTGATGCACCTGGGCTTCTTCCAGGGCCAATTGGGAGCGGCTACCGATTACAAGTTTAATGGGCACACGCGGAAAAACCACTACATTCTTTAAAGGGATGAAAGGGTAAACAGAGGTTGTTTTTTCATTTCCCCCTTCGGCTACGGATAGAGCGGCATCCTCCTCTTCAGGAGATGTTACGAGGGTCGTAGCCGGATTATTAGAATCGCTCATTAGAATTTCCCTTCTAGCAGTGCGCATTTGTGCGTTACGAGTCTAACACCTGACCGGAAAATGGTCCGGTTGTCATACAAAACCCGTCGTGCGCATAATAACGTGATTTATTCGGTATGCAGCTATTTAATATAGTTTGCCAGGCGTATCTGGGGTTGGCTAGAAGATAAGTTTGATAGAAGAATTTTTCAGAATACGCCAGTGCTGCAATTACCAGGTTATTTGATTTTAAGGCTACCGGTGGGCTGCTTAGTTACCGCTTTGTTCAAGCTGCGCCAGGGCAGGAAAAATTTCATTACACCACTTTGTTATAATAATTGGGTATGCTCACCCATTTGTTACATTGTATACTATGAAGATAACGAAGAAGATAACGGAATGTCTTGAAACTTACCATTTTGCTAATTATAGGAAAAGTCATATTCATTTGAAACAATCTGCCGCTGCCCGGTGTCTAACCTGCAAGACCAAAGAAATTGGTAAATAAACAGGAAAGTTTTAGAAAAAGGAAAGCGCAAAAAGAGATGTCCAACGAAAATTCTTCCAACACAACCGGCAGCGATACCTGGAACCAGCCCTACCAACCGGCCAACCCTCCATCATCCGAGCTCGGTTACAATGAACGCCTGAAAGAAGCTACCAAACGAGTAAATAAAAAACTGATCTTCTACCGGACCCTGACCAGCTATTTAGTTGTCAACGCCTTCCTGTGGGTTTTATGGCTGATGACCGGGGCCAGTTATCCCTGGCCGGTCTGGGTAACTATGGGCTGGGGAATTGGCCTGGCTTTCCAGGCGTTAGACGCTTTTGTCCTGGGTATTAGCGCCCACCAGCGCCGGCAAATGGTTGAAGAGGAAATGCGCCGGATGGGCCACTACCGCTAGGCTGGTTTGATTGCCCCTTTCGCTTTGAGCCAGGAAATTTTGGTGCAGGCTTAAAGCCGGGCAGGTAGGCGGCTGAAGAGAGAATTTGTTGAAAGAGGAAATGTAATGACCCAGGATAATTTACCACCTTATGATGACCGGTCCCGACCGCGCTACCAGCCGCCTACAACCGGCGGCTTTCCTGGCCCCGGAACAACCAACTCGTCCGGCCCGGTTGCTTCCCGGCCCACCGAATGGCCCGCACCTACTCCGGCGGCTTCCCTGGCCGCGGACCCGGCTTTCAGTGCCTACGCTCCGCCCGCCCCGGCCGTACCACCCTGGCCGGGCATGCCTTCTGATACACCGGCAGGGCAGGTAACCGGAAATTCTTACCCTTATCCGGGCTACAACCAGGCACCTTACCAGCCTGGAGCTTACAACCAGGCACCTTACAACCCCCAGGCCGAGGCTTACCGCAAGGCAACCAACCGCGTCAGATCCAGGCTGGATTTCCAGCGGCACTTGCGCTCTTATATCCTGGTTAACGCCATGCTGTGGGGTATCTGCCTGCTGACCATGAACCCGTTCCGGCCCTCCTTCTGGCCGATCTGGATTACGGTCTTCTGGGGTATAGGCTTGTTTGCCCAGTACTGGCAAATGTCAGGGCGGGAGGACGAACAGCGCCGCCGCATGATTGAAGAAGAAATGCACCGGAAGCACCGCTATTAACAGCCGGGTCCTGTGTATAAACGCTGCTAAATACTGGATAGATAAAAGAAACCAGGTAAAGTTAATAATATAAGAAGCCTAATTAAAAGGAGCCGGTCGAAATCTGACCGGCTCCCCTCATTTTATAGCTGCCTGGCGCCTATTGCAGCCGGTAAGCCTTTTCGATAAAGTCCAGGGCTTCTTCATAACGGCCAAGCTGGCGGAGCAATTGGCCCAGCTCGAAGTAAATCTCACCCCGTAATTCCTGAATAACGCTGGGTCCTTCTTCATCCTCCTGGGCATCGGCTTTTTCCAACCGCTGCAACGCTTCGCGGTAAAAGCCAATAGCTTCTTCCGGTTGCTGTTGAGCTACTGAAATTTCACCGGCGGCCTGGAAATAGCGAGCTAATACAATAAAATCTTCGCACTGGTGGTTTCCCAGTGACTGACGGGCCTGGTCAAGCCAGGAACTGGCTTTGCCAGTATCTTTTAGACGAATATTGAGCAAAGCTAAAAGAGCCAGGACTTCCAGTTCGATGCAGGGGTTTTTCTCCCTGGCAACTTTATGCGCATTCTGGGCAGCTTTCAAAGCGGCCTCGTACTGGCGGGTCTGGAAAAGCAGCCGGGCATAGTCCAGCGAATAACTGGCAAGTCCGCCGGTTTCGGCAACCTGGGTCCAGGTCTGGGCGCTGCGCCCCAGCAAAAACGCGCCCTGCTGCAGGTTAACCGTTTCGGCGCGGCGGAAATTTGCCTCGGCTATTTCGGCAATTTGGGTTTCTTGTTCCTGGGTGGTTAGATTGCCAAGAGTGACGGCTGCCTGGTCGGGCTGTTCAAGTACCAGGTAACATTGGGCGGTATGCAGTTGCAAGCGCCGTTTCAGATTGAGGTCTTCCAAACCGGAGCGGTTTAGACCGGCCCGGAAGCTGGTCAGGGCATTGATATACTGATGGCGGTTGAAATAAACCAGGCCGAATTCCAGGTCCAGGCGGGCCAGAATTTCGGAAGTAGCGCCCGGCCCGGCGACTTGAAGCAGGGTGGAAGCTTCTTCTAACTCAAATACCGCGCTATCGAGATCACCCTGGCGGCTGTACAGAGCACCCTGCCAGAGATGAAAGTTCGCCTGGTCGGCTTCAGGCAAGCGCGACAGGTAGGGCTTGAGCTGGTCCAGCAGGTTATTGGCTTCGGTGTAATCCCCCTTACTCAAGGCGACACTAACCTGGATTAAACCCTGGCGCAGTTGTAGCAAGCGGCCCTGTTCCTGCTGCCAGCCATGAGATAGGCCGCCAATACCGGGAGCAGCCGGTCGCAGGAAGTAAGCCACAGACTTGTTCACTCTTTCAGCAATCTGCTGGAGAGTGGTCAGGGTTGGCCTGGTTTTGCCAAGTTCCATTGAGGAAAGATAGGCAGAAGTAAAGAGATTGCGGCAAAGTGCCCGCTGGGTAACTTTCTGTTCCTGACGAGCCCGGCGCAATCGCTCCCCGAGTAATTCCGGTTCAATTTCTTTCAGCACCTGGCGGAATGCAATATCCTCACTGGTTAGTGGCGTAGGAGGATACACAGCTGGTCTACGTGGCATAGGTCTTTTCCAATCCTAGTTTTTAAATTTATCTAACAACCCTTATAAAGTCATTATACAATATTAAATACAAAATAATATAGTTCTTAGGCTTAATAATAAGTACTATTATTATTAAAATTTTTTAGCCCATTTAAAAATAAGTCCTAAATTGTAATATAATCCAGATTTTTAAACTATTTTTAGAAGCATAATAATTGCATTTGCCAATAAATTAAAGTTTTTATATATTATCAACTTAATTATGTAGTTGGTCTGGCTCTGCAAAAGTCATTACATTTGTGTTAGAGAAAAAATGGACTTTGCCGGGCGGAAGCCGCCTATGAAACGGATAGAGAAGGCATAAAGGAAGTATAATTGTAGGAATCGTAAAAAGGGAGCAAGAGAGCTATTTTAGGCCAGCCCGAATGCTAGAATGAGACCGTAGCTCAGGGCGGAAAACCCCGCAAAAGCCAGGGCAGCCGCTCCCAGGGCCCGCAGCCCGCGCTGCCGGATAACCGCCAGGTCAACCAGTAAACCCATCGCCGACATTGCCATTACCATCAAGAAAATACTGACTTGCAGGACCAGGTTGGTTAAATCTTTGGATAGCCAGCCGGTTGAATTAAGGGCCCCTACCAGGACGAAGCCCAGGACAAACCAGGGAATTGGTAAATTTTTCAAATTCAGAGCCGGTTTAGCTGCCCTCTCCCCGGCCATCCCCGCCGCCTGCCGGGCCAGGATCATCGCCAGGATCAGGGCCACCGGGGCCAGCAACATAACCCGCGTCAGTTTAACGACCATTGCCAGGTCGGTTGCCAGCGGCCCACCGGCCGGAGCCGCCGCCACTACCTGGGCGATTTCGTGTAAAGTCGAACCCCCGAACAGGCCAAAAAAGGCTCCTTGCCAGCCGAACAAAGTGGCTCCGAGGGCCAGAATTAGCACTCCCAGCGTACCCAGCACGCCGCAAATAGCTACGGCCAGGGAAACGTCATCGTCGTCAATGTCTTTGGAAAGTGGAGCGATAGCCCCGACCGCCGAAGCGCCGCAAATAGATTGGCCGACCCCGATCAAAAGGGCCAACCCCCGTTTGACGCCCATTTTAACGGCCAGCCAGGGGATAAACAGCAGCCCGCAAGTAATCAGGGCTACATCCAGCAAGAGTATGGGCAGCCCACTGCTGGCAACCAACCCAAAATTCAAGCGGACGCCGGTTAATATGATGCCGTAACGCAAAAGTTTCCGGGCTGAAAACTGGACACCGCCCCGGTAAACTACCGGCACCCCCACCAGGCTGCGCCAGGAAATCCCAAGCAGCATGGCTATTGTAAGGCTGCCCAGCACCGTCAGGCCCGGCAGGGGAGCCAGCAGCATGGCACCTACCCCCAAAAAGGCGGTTAAAGCCAGGCCAATCCAGAAAGCCCGGCGCTTATCAGAGAATTTCCCGGCCGCCGGTAAGCTAAAGAAAGGCGCTGTTCTCCAAAAAAGACCCGCCTTTCTATGCGGCAACGGGGCTGTTTCTGTCAGTGGCGGTCCTTTAATACTCACCGGGTCCTCCTGGGGCGCAGTAATTAAATTTATGGTTGAATCTTTTCCTACCTTTAATTGTAGCCTCCTTTTTTGATTACTCCAATATATATTAAGACTAATGATTATAACTTTTAGTTATGTTGTTCTTGATCTTAAATAAACAAAAAGCCGGGGCATGAGATCCCCGTTTTTCAGATAATAAAAACCGGCCTGTCGCCGGTAATTTGAAACATCTGGAAGAATTAAATTGTCTAATTAAAAGGAGTCATAAATAATTGAAATAAAACAAAGAAAGGAACCAGGGCTGTGATTTCTAAACCTCTTTATACCTTTGCCAGGATAACAATTTTTTGTAGCTATACCCTGCTGGCAGCGGCTTTAATAATAGCCCTGGTCGCCTGATTATTTAGAGCTTATCGTCCGGACTCCAATCGTTGATCCAGCGAGGGTCGATTTTGTCGTCCAGGCGTTGAAACCGGATATCGGTGGAGAGACGCAGCCGGTTCCGGGGGTCGTGATTGACCGTTGAAGCGTGTATGGTATAGGGGCTGTGAATGACCATATCGCCCGCTTCGTAGTCAGCCATCAGCCAGCGCCCGTTGACCATGTGGGCCAGGGATGGCAAATCCTCACTGATCCAGCCGGTCTTCATATTCTGGTTATAGGCGCTGATGCGCTCCTCCGGCGAAAGGTTCCCATTTTTGGCGCTAAACTCGGCCTCTAACTTGCGCCCCAGGGCATCCGAACCCTCCAGGTAAATCAAACCGCCCATTTCGACCGGCGTATCGCCCAGCGGAATCCAACTGCTACACAAGCGGTCGGTCCCGGCCCGCAAGTAAATCAAATCGTAATGGCCCCCGGTGCAATTCGGGTCAGCCGGTTTGGTATGGCGTATTATTTTCCGCTTATGCAGGTAAATATCCCCACCAAAGAAAGCCTCATAGAATTTAACAATCGGCTCAGACAGGCAGAATTGTTCAAACTCGGGCCATCTAACCGCCTCAACAGCAATTTTGTGGGCGGCTATCTGGTCCACTTCCCCATTTGAATAGATACCCTCCACCGGGTCGGTGCCGGGCTTTAGCAGGCCGGTGCTTTGGAAAGCCGTGAAATAAAACCGCCGGAAGGCCAGTACGGCTTCCCGGTCTAGCAACCCCTTGAGCCACAAATAACCCTGTGATTTATATTGTTCCCACAAAACCTCGATTGAGCCAGTGGGGTCGGAAGGCACCAGCCAGCCGAGCCGGTCGGGACTGTCTTCCAGGGTAAACCCATTACTGGACAAAGGCCCCTGTAGCAGCCGCATAGTCATAAAAGTTACCTCATTTCGGGAATGCTTAGTTTAATAAGCCAGTACCGGAAAGTTTTAAAATTTTTGAAATATAGGCAAGAAATAGGTTGCGTAAGTAAACGGCTATCCCTCAAAGTGTACCGGCAAATGCTTTACGCCAAAGACCAGGCTGCTGCCGGTAGGTTCTAGAGAAATAGATTGATCTCGTCTAATATTATGCATCTGATCCAGCATATAAGTCAAGGCGATTCTGGCTTCCAGACGGGCCAACGGCGCGCCGACACAATAATGGATGCCGTGTCCGAAAGCCAGGTGCTTTTGCGGGGTGCGGGTCAGGTCAAAGCGGTCCGGCTCTGAAAACTGGCTTTCGTCGCGGTTGGCCGAACCAATCCAGGCGACCAGCATCTGCCCGGCCTTTACCGGGTGCCCGGCTAACTCCACGTCCTGGGTGGCCCGGCGGTACATCTGCTGGACCGGCGAGAGATAGCGCAATACTTCTTCAATCGCGGCCGGAATTAAGGCCGGGTCGGCCTGCAATTGCCCTATAACCTCCGGCATTTCATCAAAGCAAAGGAAAGCGTTACCTATCAGGTTAGTGGTTGTGGCATTACCGGCTACCAGGAGCAGGATACAAAAACCCAACAGTTCTTGCATGGTGAGGTGCTCACCGTCAATTTCGGCCCTGAGCAGGTCTGAAATCAGGTCGTCCTGCGGTTCTTTACGCCGCAGCTCAATCATTTCCATGAAATACTGGCTCATTTCACGCTGCGGATCGAACACGCCGGAATTATCCGCCCCAACAATCGCATCGGACCAGCGTTTGAAGCGTTCGCGGTCGCGGGCCGGGATTCCCAGGAGTTCGGCAATTACGATAACCGGCAGGGGATAGGCCAGGTCACCAATAATATCCATGCGCCCGGTGGGCAAAACCGGGCTGACCAGTTCATCAACTATAGCGCCTACCCGGCCAGCCAGCAGCGCGACGGCGCGTGGTGTAAAAGCCTGAGTCACCAGGTTGCGCAACTGGCGGTGGCGCGGCGGGTCCAGTGTAATAAGGCTGGCGCTCAGGGGGTCGCGCCCGGTGCCACCGCTGAAATTGGAGGAAAATATATTCCAGTCAGTCAGGACCCGCTGCACATCTTCGTAACGAAAGACCTGCCAGGCGTAGTACCTGGAACTGAGGTTTACCGGGTCGGTTTGCCGCATTTTCCGGTACCAGGGGAAAGGATTTAGGGCCGGGTTCTCCAGATAATTTTGCATTTGAGGTACTCCTAAAAAACCATTCAGTGTCATAAGGGCTGGACCCAACCAATGGGCAAGCCCTGTTCAGCTTTGCCGCACAACCGGGGCCACAAATACCCCGTAAACGGGTTTGCCTTTATGAACGTCCGCGACGGCTGGTAAAACTTTACTCTAACTTTTGAGTGATAAGTCTATTACACCCTCAACACTACCTGAAATTTAAGTTTAGCAGGCCCAAATTACTTCGCCTATGGCATACTACTTGCTCAACTGCTTGTCATATGGCAGTAAAGGAAACGATAGAAAGTTTGGGTTAATGGCGGGTAGCATTGAAAATCAAATGGGTTCTAAGGCAGGGGTTAACCCGGAGGCAAGCGGGCAAACGGCCCCGGAAAAAGTCGTTCCGGAACTGGGCCTGGTCTGTATTACCAGTTCGGACGAAGTACGCTTTCGAACGATTACCCGGACCCGTTATTTGAAACTGGCGGAAGAAGACCGCCCAACGGTGCTGCATGAGCTTTACCAGGACAATTTGCGGCGGTTACAGCGCGCCCTGACCTTTTGTATTGAGAACAATATCCGCCTGTACCGGATTTCTTCGGGCCTCTTCCCGATGAGTGACCTGGCCGGGGATGAAACCGGCAACCGGATATTGGATGAGATGCAGCCTGGCCTGGCCGAGTTCGGGCAGCGGGCCGAACAAGCTGGTATCCGGGTCGTCATGCACCCCGACCAGTTTGTGGTGCTTAATTCCGAGTCGCCCCAGGTCGTTGAAAACAGCCGCAAGACCCTGGACCATCACGCCCGGACCATGGACCTGCTCGGCCTGCCCCGTTCGGCCTGGTCCACAATGAATATTCACGGTGGCAAAGGCGGCCGCCACGTTCAACTAATTGAGGCCCTGGGACGCCTGCCCGAGCCGGTAAAAAGCCGGATTGCCCTTGAGAATGACGAACACACTTACGGGGCCTGGGAAATCCTGGAAATCTGCCGGGCGGCCGGGGTGCCCATGATTTTCGATGTCCACCATCACGTCTGCCACGACGGGCTAACCAGCCTGGAAGACCCCGGTATTGCCGATATCCTGACGGCGGCCCGTGAGACCTGGCCCCGGCCGGAATGGCAATTGGTCCATCTGTCGAATGGGCGGGATTCTTTTGCCGACCCTGCCCATCACGACCTGATAACTACCTTTCCCAGCGCCTTCTGGCAGGTACCCTGGATAGAGGTAGAAGCCAAGAAAAAAGAACAGGCTATTCGAAAACTGCGTGAAGATTGGCCGGTAGCCGGTTAACAGAGTACGGGAAATATAGAAGTATAACGGGAAACATTCCAGGTTCGAAAATAAAGTGGGAACAAAAGGAGATTTGAATGCAATTAGAAGGAAAAGTCGCTCTTATTACCGGGGCGGGTTCTGGTATTGGTAAAGCCGCTGCCCTGTTGCTGGCTAAAGAGGGGGCGAAAGTAGCCGCCCTGGGCCGCACCCCGGACGAAATCACTGAAGTCGCCGAGGAAATTAAAAAGGCCGGTGGTGAAGCAATTCCGGTGGTGGCCGATATTGGCAGCGCCGAGCAGATGCAAAAGGCCGTCCAGCAGACGGTCGATAAATGGGGCACGATTGACGTAGTGTTTGCCAACGCCGGTATCAATGGCGTGTGGGCTCCCCTGGAAGAACTGACCCCCGAGGATTGGAACAAAACCATCAATACCAACCTGACCGGAACTTTTTATACGGTCAAATATGCGGTGCCCTTTCTGAAAAAACAGGGCGGCTCGGTCATAGTCACCGCCTCGGTCAACGGCACCCGCATCTTCAGCAACACCGGGGCAACCGCATATTCCTGCACCAAAGCCGCCCAGGTCGCTTTCACTAAAATGACCGCCCTCGAACTGGCCCAATCCAAAGTCCGGGTCAATGTAATCTGTCCGGGGGCCATTGAAAGTAATATTGACGAAAATACCGAGAAGCGGGGAGTGGACAAGGTAAAGATCCCCGTAGAATTTCCTGAAGGTAACATTCCCCTGACTGACGGTAAGCCCGGTAAAGCCGAAGATGTGGCACAACTGGTGCTGTTCCTGGCTTCGGATGCCTCAAAACATATCAGCGGGACCGAAGTCTGGATTGATGGGACCGAATCACTTCTGCAAGGTTAAAGCAGGTCAGCAGAACTTTAAGAGAAACCTAAAAAAGGAGATGAGATAAATATGACACAAAATAACCAGGGGCAGAGTCCGACCGCTATGTTTGAGAAAATCTGGCCGGGTAAGATTGACCAGAATAAGATTAACGTTGGCGACTACGAGCGCATCGGCTCGGTAATCACCGGCTCGGTCTTTACGCTGTACGGCCTGACCCGCAAAAGCTGGCTGACCCGGCCCCTGGCCCTTATCGGCGGCTACCTGGTCCAACGCGGCATGAGCGGCACCTGTGCCCTGTACCAGGCGTTCAACATCAATACCGCCCGGCAAGGCGGTAATACCAACGCGACCCTGCACGCCAACCGGGCGATCAAGGTCAAACGAGCGGTGACTATCAATAAACCGGTGGCCGAACTCTATAGTTACTGGCGCAATCTCGAAAACCTGCCCCAGATCATGGAGCATCTTGAATCGGTCACGGTCAAGGATGATAAGACCTCGCACTGGGTCGCCAAAGGTCCGGCAGGTATCACGGTAGATTGGGACGCTGAAATCTTCCGAGAGAAAGAAAATGAAATTATCGCCTGGAAATCGGTTGAAGGCGGGTCCGTCCCGAACGCCGGTACGGTCCAATTCACTGACCTGGGCCAGGACCGCGGCACCGAAATTCTGGTAGAACTCGACTATGACCCGCCAGTCGGTGTAATCGGGGCGGCTTTTGCCAAACTTTTTGGTGAAGAACCCAACCAGCAAATTCAAGAGGACCTTCGCCACTTCAAGCAGAAGATGGAAGCGGGCGAACTACCGACTACCAAAGGCCAGCCTTCGGGGCGTCAAAATCAATAAGGAGAATTTATGCGAGCCCTTTGCTGGTATGGAAAAGAAGATGTGCGCGTTGAAACCGTGCCCGATCCCAGGATAATAAACCCGCACGATGCGATTGTGAAGATCACCTCTACGGCAATTTGCGGCTCGGACCTGCACCTTTATGATGGGGTTATTCCGACCCTGGAAAAAGGCGACATCCTGGGCCACGAGTTTATGGGCGAGGTGGTCGAGGTAGGCAGCGAGGTTAAAAACCTTAAAGCGGGCGACCGGGTCGTGGTGCCTTTCACGATTGCCTGCGGTAATTGCTATTTCTGCATGAAGGGCCTCTGGGCTTCTTGCGATAACTCCAACCCGAACGCCTGGATGCTGGAAAAAGCTTACGGGTACAGCGGCGCGGGCCTGTTTGGCTACTCGCACATGATGGGCGGTTATGCCGGTGGACAGGCCGAATACGCCCGGGTGCCTTTCGCCGATGTTGGGCCAATGAAGATACCGGACGGCCTGAGCGACGAGCAGGTCCTTTTCCTGACCGACATCTTCCCAACCGGCTACATGGCCGCCGAGAATGCCCAGTTCGCTGAGGGCGATACCGTGGCGGTCTGGGGTGCCGGGCCGGTCGGCCAGTTTGCCATTCAAAGCGCCTGGATGCTGGGAGCAGGCCGGGTTATATCGATTGATATAGTACCAGAACGCCTGGAACTGGCTGCTACCAAAGGCAAAGCCGAAACTATCAACTCGACCAATGAAAACGTGGTTGAAAAGCTCCGGGCAATGACCGGCGGTCGTGGCCCGGATGCCTGTATTGATGCGGTCGGTATGGAGTCAAGCGGGCATACTCCGGACGCAATCTATGACAAGGTCAAAATGGCTATGAAGCTGGAAACCGACCGGCCGACCGCTTTGCGCGAAGCGATTACCGCCTGCCGCAAGGGCGGCACCGTTTCCATACCGGGTGTCTACGGCGGCGTGCTGGATAAGTTCCCGATGGGCGCGGCCTTTGGCAAAGGTTTAACCTTTAAGATGGGCCAGACTAATGTCCACAACTACCTGAAACCGCTGCTGAAACGGATTCAAAAAGGTGAGATTGACCCTTCGTTTATTATCACTCACCGGTTAAGCCTGGAAGAAGCCCCCGGCGCCTACCACATGTTCCGCGAAAAGCAAGACGGTTGCATTAAAGTCGTCCTGAAACCGCAAGGGGTGGCCGCTTAACAGGCTGTTCCTGATTTATTAGAAGTACTCCAGGCGGGATTAGCTGCAATAACTGGCAGTTAATCCCGCTTCCCACCATTAAATAAACCCGGCAATAAATACAGTGCGGAAATAATAAAAACTAAAGGCGGCCCCCTAAAAGACAGGAGAAAGCTTATGTCAAATAAAAATGATAATAATCAAAAAAACGGCTTACCGGGCTTATTGAAAAACTTGCTGCACGGCACAACCGAAGTACGGTCCAAAAAGACCGGGCCGGACTTGCGTGGCAAAGTGGTGCTGGTGACCGGAAGCAGCCGGGGTCTGGGTTATTTGCTTGCCCGCGAGTTTGGCCGGGAAGGCTGCCGGGTGGTTATTACGGCCCGTGACGCGGTCGAATTGGACCGGGCCGAAAAAGACCTGAAGAGTCAGGGCCTTGAGATAAAAGCCCTCCCCTGCGACCTCAGCCAGAAAGACGATGTAGAACGGCTAATTGACCATGCCACGGCCTACTTTGGCCGGATAGATATCCTGGTCAACAATGCCGGGATAATTCAGGTAGGACCGGAAAATACCATGACCCTGGAAAATTTTGAGCAGGCTATGAATATTGATTTCTGGGGCGCGGTCTATCCGACTTTTAAAGTACTGCCTCAAATGCGCCAGCGCGGCAGCGGCCAGATTGTAAATATTACTTCAATCGGCGGGAAGGTGGCCCTCCCCCACTTACTGCCTTACACTGCTGCGAAATTTGCGGCCACCGGGTTTTCGGAAGGGCTACGGACCGAGGTGGCAAAGGATGGCATTTCTGTAACCACCATCGTGCCGGGCCTGATGCGGACCGGTTCGTTTCTAAATGCTTACTTTAAGGGCGACCAGGCTAAAGAATTTGGCTGGTTCACCCTGGGCTCCACCCTGCCCGGTATTTCAATGGATGCCGAACGAGCGGCCGCCCAGATTGTGGAAGCCACCAAACTTAAAAAAGCCGAGCGTATCCTATCGGTCCCGGCCAACGTGCTGGCGCGCTTTAACGGGCTTTTCCCCGGCACTACCCAGGAAATTCTTACAATGGTCAATACCGTGGGCCTGCCAAAAAGCCAGAGCAAGCAACCCGGTGAGGGCGTAAGGGGAGCAAAAGTAGAAGATGCCGCCAGCAACCCCATTTTTGAGGCCCTGACCACCCTGGGACGGTCGGCGGCCAACCGCTTCCGCCAGCACCCAGGCCCGGTAAACCTGGAAAAATAAATAATTAAGCTACAAACGGGGGATGGCTTTAGGGCTGTCCCTTTTTTGATGATTTATAACCCTTCTATGGCCCCAGCCCTTAAGGCTTCATTGCACCTACCAGCGGCGGTTCTTGCGCTGCCCGGAGTCCAATACTGAATCACTATACCCTGATACCAGCACAGGCCAGCCCCTGCCCGGTTTTTAAAACCCGGCTTAACTGGTACTGGACAAAACTTCTAACCTATTGTATGCTATTGATAGTTAATATCAATAAAGCATTAAGTAATAGAAGGAGGCAAAGAAATGTACGACGTAATAATTGTCGGAGCTGGCCCGGCGGGATTAACCGCTGCCCTGTACCTGGGACGAGCATGCCGCAAAGTCGGTATTTTTGATAATGACCAGCCGCGCAACGCCGCCTCACATGGGGTCCATGGTTTCATTTCACGCGATGGAATATTACCCGCCGAATTGCGGGCCATTAGCCGGGCGCAGTTAGCCACTTACCCGAACGTAGAGGTCCATGCGGCTACGGTCGTAGCCGCTGCCCGGGTGGATGAAGGCTTCGAAATAACCCTGGAAAACGGCACCCGGCACCGGTCGCGCAAACTAATCCTGGCAACCGGCCTGAAGGATGAATTATCCCCGGTGGAAGGCTTCAGCCGGTTCTGGTCCAAAGGCGTATTTCTGTGCCCCTACTGCGATGGCTGGGAAGTTCGCGGCCAACCCATGGTGGTCCATTCCAGGGGCGAAATAGCCTACAAGATAACGCGGTTATTAACTTCCTGGACCCAGAATATTACTTTGTGTTCGGATGGTCCCGCTGAATTAGACGAAAGCCAGCGCAAAGAACTGGCCCTGGCCGGTATTCAAATAATTGAAGAAAAACTGGCCCGGCTAGAAGGCGCGGACAGCCTGGAACGGATTATATTCGCGGACGGCACTCAGTTAGAGTGTAAAGCTATATTCACCCGGTCGGCCCAGCAACAGCCCGGAGAACTGGCCCAGCAACTGGGTTGTAAAATAGACCAGGATAATTTTATTCCCTCCAACGAAGCCGGGGCTACCGGTATACCGGGGTTATATGCCGTAGGTGACGCCCGGACCCTGGCCCAACAGGTGGTCCTGGCAGCGGCGGCCGGGGCGGGTGCGGCCACCCTTATCAACCAGGAACTGGTTACGGAAATGTTTAAAAAACTGGTGGAAGCTGTTTGATAGCCGGGCGAATTTAAGGGCAACCGCCTACCTGCGCCTTTTATCTTAAGTCTGGTGGCCGCTGTGCGAGAGAATTCCTACCGGGGTAGAGTTAATAAACCGGGCCGGGGTTATAACCGGTGTAACAAAACCGGGAATTTCCTTGAACATTCGGGGCGACAGAGGCGCAGGCCTTAAAATCGGGAACTTAAAATAACAAATACCTATTGGTAAGTGCAGAAAAAACGAATATAAATTGCTTGTTTTTCACCCAGGGTTGGGCTATCTTAATAAGGTTAGTTATTATTAATAGTAAGTTTAAAAGCCTTTTTGGCCTGGCATAAATAGATTTCAAATTTTAGAAAGTAATCTTTGGGAATGGCAAGCAAATATACAAAAGGAGTCGTTGTCGACTCGCAAGAATCCCTTGAGAATCAACCTGTAACCCTGGCTGCAAGCCAGACAACCAATTCTGAAATTATCCCTAACCCGCTTACTCGCAAGCTGGTTATCCTGCTGGCAATTGCCAGCGCCCTATCGGTGGCAAACCTCTATTATGTCCAACCGGTATTGGCTGACATGGCCCGTGAGTTTAATGTCCCAAACGGGCAGGCCGGGTTTTTAGCCACCCTGGTTCAAATCGGATATGCTGTGGGTCTGCTATTTATTGTGCCCCTGGGGGATGTGATTGAACGGCGCAGCCTGATTGTGCGGGCTCTTTTGAGCGTTTCGCTGGCGCTGGCCGGGGTAGCCGTAGCTCCCTCGTTTATCTGGCTGGCCGTGGCAATTACCCTGATAGGCCTAACCAATGTGATACCGCAGCTTATCGTACCACTGGCAGCCAGCCTGGCAAAACCTTCCGAACGTGGCCGGGTTATCGGCAGTATTATGAGCGGCCTGTTAATTGGCGTGTTGCTCTCGCGGACTATCAGCGGGTACGTCAATACCTGGCTGGGCTGGCGAGGCATGTACTTCATCGCGGTAGGTATGATGTTGCTGCTGGCCCTGGTCTTATGGCGGACCTTGCCGGTCAGCCAGCCTAAAACCCGCCTGAATTACGGGGCGCTGCTCAAGTCATTGATCCACCTAATCCGGACCGAGCCGGTCCTGCGGGAGTCGGCTCTGTTTGGCGGCTTATCTTTCGGCGCCTTAAGCGCCTTCTGGGTAACCCTCACCTTCTTGCTGACCGGCGCGCCTTACCACTACGGCAGCGATGTTGTGGGACTATTCGGGCTGATTGGGGTGGGCGGAGCGTTAATGGCGATGGGTGTCGGCAAATTAAGCGACCGGATAAACCCGCGCCATATTACCGGGGTAGCCCTGCTGGGCAGTTTATGCGGCTTTGGCCTGCTCTGGGTAGGCGGCCAGTTTTTACCGGCCCTGGTTGCCGGGGTCATATTGCTGGACCTGGGGGCGCAATCTGTCCAGATTTCCAACCAAAACCGGATTTACGGCCTTAAATCGGAAGCGGGCAGCCGCCTCAATACGGTATACATGGTCAGTTATTTCACAGGCGGTTCGGTTGGCTCCTTCCTGGGAGTTAATGGCTGGACCATGCTGGGATGGAACGGTGTAACCATGGTCGGCGGCGGCTTACTCACCCTGGCCCTGATAATTTACGCCCTTAACCGCAATAAGGGTAAAGTATAATAAGCGGCCCTTAACCGCAATAAACACCCAACTTTTTAGCTTTCTGAACCGCATGAAGACTCAGGATGACATGGTCTGGTGGTTACCCATTTTAGTTACCGGAATTATGTCAAAACTTGGTTTACAGAGTACTAAATATGGCATCCATTCAAATGTTCATTACCAAGTAGCATAAAGCCGTCCTTAAGGCCATGCTCAGGGCTTTCTGAACCTTTGAATGATGCAAAAGCTCTTTTACGCTCTGTTATGACGCTGGGGAACCGTCTGCAAAGATTGGACAGGAAAGTTTAATCACTACTCTTAGAAAGCTTTTACAAATGCGTGGCGTTAAGGTGGTGATTTACCCTGGGGAAAGTGATAGAGTTAAAGGTAGTATAATGATTAAGTTGGATCTGGGATTTTGGCATTTAAAAGCGGCGCTATTAGTGTAAAAGATACAACGTCGCTGGTTTGGCACAATAGGCCCACTGGGTTTCCGAGATTACCCACGACTATCAAAACTGTTTGTACCCCTAAATATATTCACAGCCAACAAGTTAATAGCAGTTTAGAATTTATTTTCTAGTTTATATTGACTTTTCTCTATAACGTTTGTTATATTGATTATGTCAATATCTTTTTGTGATTCCCTTTTGTAGTAGTAACAATTTGTAGTTTAGATTCAGGATGGTCCAGGTATGCACTCACCAATTGATAGGCTGGTTGCTCTCAGGCTTTTGTCTTATAGTCTGGAAGAAACGGCCGATTGTGCAGCTACGAAAACCCCTGTTAACCATCCTTCTTTTTCGCAATCAAAATGGTCTAAAGTTAAATGTCTCATCGCGCCTGCGCCACTGCGGATTGCAAAGCTGCGGCCATGGCCGGTTCCATCTATTGCCACGCACATAATCCAGCGTCGGTAAAGCTAGGTGGGGCGCCTGCCGGGAACAGGAACGCGGCTAAACCTGGCTCTCTTTATTCCAAGTTTTTGAAACAGGAAGAAATCGAGCTTTTTGAGGCTGCCGGGGAAACGAGCCTGGAAGGGGAACTGAAGCTGGCCCGTTTGCAGGTGGCAAGGCTGCTGGAAGCCGGTAATGCCGAGGGGGTTAATAAGGCTCTTTTGGTGGTGGCGAAGCTGGTGGGTGAACACCGGAAGGCGACCGGCGACCAGGCGGCCGGGATTGTGGGGGCGCTTACGGCTATCCTGGAGGAATTTGGCCTGGGCGACGGGTTGAGCGCCGGGCTGAATTGATAAATTTAGTTATTGTTTCCGGGAGGTGATTTGATGGCTAAAGCTAATAGCGAGGATAAGTTCGTGCCGGTGTTTTTGCGCCACGCGAAGTGTGGTGGGGAGTACCAGGCTCATGCCGAGGCGGAGGTTGTGCCGGATGGCGAGGACTGCGTGATTTGTAAGGAGGTTCGGGCTAAATACCGGGAAAGTCATGGGCTGGTGAATTCCACGACTTACGGGACGCCGCTGGCGGATGAACTGGGCCTGGTCGTGACGGTGGATAAGGTCGGGCCGGTCGC
>JAQBPB010000121.1 GCA_028287745.1 Chloroflexota bacterium | reverse complement strand
GTGGGTAGACGCTACTTCAGGTGAGATAGCCTGGCTGCGGGTAACCGGTTGGAGTAAAGGGGCAGCCTCTTCGGCGGCCATCGCTTTTAACCATTGCGGCTGGAATTCGCTAACAAGGCTATTATTTTCGGCCAGGCCAAAAATACGGTCCTGGGTCTCAGAAGCGGCGTTTTCGTTGCGGCGGACCCGGCGCTGGACTGCATACACCCGGGCGCTGCCTTCCGGACTCCAGGCCGTGCTGGCTTCCGCTTCGTGGGTCTGGCGGGCCAATGCCGCACCTGATATAACGCCAGGGTTATTATGTAAAGTAGCTAATTTATTCGCCCAACCGGTAGTCGTGATGGGGCTAGTGCTTCCTGAACGCTGGATTTCCGGGGAAACATCGCCGGGCATAAAACTGCTATCCAGCAAAGAAGCCGGGATAACCGAGTCGAAAAGGGCGGGTGCCGTTTCCGGGCGGTTAAATGGCCTGCTGCGGATAGCGGCAGCATGAAAATTTACCGGGGCAGACTCCAGGCCGGGCCGGTAAGTTGGCCCGGTAACAGAGGCAGATTCAGAGCCAGGCCGGTAAACTGGTCCGGTAACAGGGGCAGATTCAGAGCCAGGCCGGTAAACTGGCCCGGTTACCGGGCCATCCTCATGGGGCAAACGGGCTAGGACAGCCGGAGTTTCTTCGATTGGCTGAGTGGCCGCGCTCGCCGGCAAGCCTTGACTCTGGCTAGTTGCCTGAGTTCTTACCGGGGCCGGGCCGGTTTCAGCCGGAAGATTAGCCGGAGAAGGGGCGGCTTCCAGGCCCAGAACTTCATAGGATTGCCGGTTGGATGGGGCCGGTCCAGCTGCTTCTACAGGGAGGGCGAAAGAATTAGTAGACTGCTGCGTTTCCAGCAAAGACCGGGTTTCTGCCTGAATCCTTTGAACTTCGGCCAGGGTAGCACCGGCAGACTGTGCCTCCCGGATACCGGCCGGGTTAAATTCCGGATTGGCATAAGCCGGTTCAGCATACTGGGCGCTTTCAGGTTCCCAACCAGACTGCTCGCCCAATAAAACTTTATCGGCGGCCTGTTTTAAGGCCCGGTAGCGGGCGACCGTATTGGGTAAGGCCAGGCGGCGGGTTACGGCGGCCGGACTGGCCCCCAGGTTCGCGGCACCGGGCCGCTCCACGGTTGAATCAATTGTTCGCTGCACCGCCCGGCTTAAAGCCGGTTGGACTAAAGGCCGGGAAACCGGGCTGGCGATATAATCAGCCGCCTGGTAACCGGGTAAACTTACGCGCTGGACCGGGCTTGCATAATCCGAAACTGGTGCTGTTTCCGGCCCTACAAAGGGGCCGGAATTATCTTCAAAGTTAGCCGGGGCCGCAAAATCGGCCGGTGGAGTGTAGGCGGCAGGTTGGGACGGAGCGGTAGAAGTCGAAGGCCGCCGGTTAGTAGCCTCATCCGGCTGAAAAGCCTGGAAAGGGGCGGCCCCGCTAAAGTCAGGGCGGTAGTCCGGTTCTAGCTGGCGCTCCGGGTTGGTCAGGTAGCGCAGGTTGGCCGGTTGAAACTCAAGCCGACGGGCGACCGGCTGTGGGGTCTGATTTAGTGGTCCCTCCCAGGGCATTGCGGCCGGGCGGGCCTGTTCATATTCTGGTTGCGCGTAAACGGGCTCAAGTGGGTTAAAGTATTCGGGCTCAGGGGTGTAGTCAAAATCAGCCGAATCTTCTGCGTCAAAACTGTCATAATCTGCCTGGGGCTGGTTGCGGGAGCGGAGGCGGCGTCCGGGCTGGGGCCGGAGGGCGCGTTGGACCGGTCCAAAAGACTGATTAAAGGAGGTATAGCGGGCAACCAGGGAGCGGCTTATTGAGTTTGCCCCGATGGGACTGCCCCCGCTACCCATCCAGCGCTGGAGGATGCCAAAATTACGGTCGAAATAGCGGGCAACAAATTGAGCCGGACTGATAGCTGCCGCGGACCGGAAGCCGGTTAAATGCGCCTGGCGAAGCGGTGTGCGGTCTAAAACCCGCTGAAGAATTGAAGTTGAAGCATTCTTTGTCTGCCCGGCCATGCCTGCCCGCCTTTATTTCTTCCTCTGTAAACAATTTGATTAAAAATGCCCGTAGCCCACCAACTATAATACAGGATTGGTGCGGCTAACTGCCCAATTGGAAAAAGTCATAAGCCAGTTCGATACTCTCGAACATGATCTCATTGGACTTGGCATTGAGGGATGGCCCGGTCCACTTTACCGGGTAAGCCCCGGAAAGAATCCAACGTTTATTCACACCACCCGTACCAGTATCATCATAAAGAATAATAGTGACATTCTTTTTGGCAACCGTTCCCATAGCAGTATTTTTGTACCAGTTCCATAAAGCATTAGAAGTAGTGTAACCGCTTTTCAGAGTTATATTGGTGAAGCTAGAGCGGTTGGGAAGATGATGAACATGGGTATTCAGGCCGCCTTCTTTAACTTTTAAGGTTTCGGTAGATACACTCATGCCCGTACATTCGGTAAAGTAGGCTTGAAGGATACCATCTAATTCTACCCAGAAACAATTGGTTGTATAAAAATCTGGGGTTGTTATGGTAGAAGCACCATCGCGTGAGCTTGTCATGGTCATCGTTGAAATCTCCCTACTCAGTCTCGCTCAATCTCTCGTTTATCCGGCTGATTTCTTCAACCCAGCGGCGCCTTTCAGCATGATCCAGGTTTAAAATCTGGTCAAGCGACCAGTGAAAATAATAGGCAATGTAGGCTACCTCCTCGGAAAGCTGCTCCGAAGGGTAGCTTACTATCCCCCCATTCCCACGGTTTGGGCTGCCTCCTGTCCGGTATCAGAATCCATCTGACGGCCACAGGTAGGGCAAATCGTATCATCCATATTGCTGGAATTTATCCGGTTGTACATGGCCTGCAAATAGCCCAGGTCACTGGCAAACAGGTGTTCAATAACGCCGGTAGACACTTCCGAATCATCCAAAGTCCCGAGGCGGGTTACCACCCTGGACAACAAAAGAATGGTCAGGTAAGCCTGGTTCCCTCTGACCCGTGGGTCGCGCAAAGGGATAATTTCATCCATCGCGGTTGCCAATCGCATGACACCCTTACGATGAAGATTTCCCTCGCTATCAACGTAACCTTTGGGTAAAATGAATTCGTACTCGGTCTGCAAACCTGCCATTGAAAGCGCTCCTTATCTGGGTACCTTAGCGTAGCAATGACTTTAACCGAACTGGCAGGGCCAGACGACTAAAGTCGTTGCTACCTAAATCTATTGAGAAATACTAAACCCCGGTCTTCTGAATGCAGGACTACGCGTTGTAACCTTTAACGTCCATACCACTGTGTTCAATGGTGACGGTAATAGTGACCGCGTCATTACCCTTGGCTGAAAACTGGCTGAAAGAATACTTGGAAGGCCAGGCATTCTTAAACGAAAAAGTCAGGGTAGCGGCGTCCTTGCCAATCTCATAAAGGACCAGGCTGATATTTAGCCGGGCGTCTTTTATTTTTTGATTGACGACTGAATCATACCACTTTTTGATCGGATCATCTTTAAAAGCAGCATACTTCAGGGTTAATTTGCCGGTTTTAAGTGGCTGGGCCCCCTGAATTTTTCTAACTAGAATCTTGCCAGCCTTGGTTACCTGGGTCGTCTCAACGACATCGCTTTCGTCTTCCAAGCCGGATACTTCCATCAAGGTATCAACCTGTTCTTTACCTAAATCAAGGTAAAACCGGTTTGCTACAATCGGATCTAAGACACCTGGCATATTTTTTGAACCTCCTAAATTTACGAGCAATCATTGTTAGATGGTTGCCGCCGGACCGATGGGCAGCGACTTTGCAGCGACCGGTAAGAAGCTGGGAATCGGCCCTTTTAATTAGCCCGGCTGCCCATGTAACGTATATAACGACAAAAGTACGCTACTCGTTATAACCCTTAACTTTGACCCCTTCGTGTTCGATGGTCAACGTTACAGTAACGGGTTCGTTGCTTTTGGAGCTGAAGTTCGAGTAAGCCCGTTTGGAAGGCCACGCATCGGTAAAGTTAAAGCGTAATACTTCTTTGCCTTCTAGGTCAAAAGCAATCAAAGATATATTCTTGCGAGCATCGGTCATTTTCCCGGCGATTACGTCGGCCCGCCATTTCGCAGCCGGGTCGTCTTTAAACGTAATATATTTCAAAGTAAGTTTACCGGTCTTTACGCGGTTGGCACCCGGAACTTTGACTACATCAAGTTTGTTCTTAGCCATACTCTGCAGCGTTTCGGAAACGTCAGTCTCAAAGTCTAAACCTGAAACTTCCTGAATACCTTCAATCACGACTCCGCTAATGTCCAGGTAAAACCTGTTAGCAATCAATGGATCGGCAGCTGAACCTGCGCCTTTAGGCATTATGTACCTCCTTAAAAGTAAAATTCAGGCCTGTCCGGGTGAGGCGGCTTATAGGCCGCCTCACCCGGTTAAGCTAATCTTAGGCGCCGCCCGCAGCCATCTGGCCGATGCGGAAGACAACAAACTCAGCCGGTTTAACCGGAGCGAAACCAATTTCGGTAACCACAATGCCCTGGTCAATTGTTTCAGGCGGGTTAACTTCGCCGTCACACTTCACGAAATAAGCCTCATCCGGTGATGCGCCAAAGAAGGCGCCACTGAGGTAAACCGTGTAGAGGAAGGCGTTAATGTCGCGCCGGATACGGGCCCACAGGTCCTGATCGTTCGGTTCGAATACGACCCACTGGGTGCCCAATTGGATGGAAGATTCAACGAAGTTGAACAGACGCCGGACGTTGATGTAGCGCCAGCTGGCATCGCTCGAAAGCGTGCGAGCGCCCCACACCCGGATACCACGGCCCGGGAAAGCGCGGATACAGTTGATACCGTTCGGGTTCAACCCATCTTGCTCGCCCATGGTGATCTGCCGTTCGAGACCGACTGCGCCCCGGACGATTTCGTTCGCGGGAGCTTTGTGAACGCCACGCTCGGCGTCATTGCGGGCCCAGATACCGGCCATGTGACCGCCTGGAGGCGAGAACATGGTCTTGCCCGGCTGGTTGGGATTATCAATTTCAATCCAGGGGTAGTAGAGGGCCGCGTATTTGCTGTCGTAATTGGCTTCATTCAGACGCCAGTTGCGGATTTGCTGCGGATTCATGTCCGGGGGAGCATCCAGGATGGCAACCCGGTTTTTCATGGCTTCGCAGTGGTTCATCATAGCCGTCTGGGCAACCTGTACACCCTTGAGGTCAATCGCGCCACTCAGGTAGAGGCTCATCAGGTCAGGCATGATGACCATGGTGACATCATCCAGGGCTTCCAGGCCACCAACACCGGTCCGGGCAACCGAGTCACCGGTCAGGTCGGCGGAAGTCAACTGAACTTTGCCTTTGGAAGCGGCCGGGGCAGCGCTAATCCCTGACAGTTCGTGCTTACCAGCAGCCGGGCGGCGCTCAGCCGGGCTGGCTTTGCTGTCTTCAGCCAGGTCTTTTACCCGCACCAACTTGGAGGCGGTTTTGCCGCCGTTGATGACGGTTTCAATGTTAGCGGCGCCTTTAGCAAAGCTGACATCGTGGGTTTCGGTTTCATCACCGGACTTGAATAGCAGCTTAAAGAGGTCATCCTTACCGGCGACTTCCAATACTTCGACCTGAACCGGTTTGGTGACACCGGGAGCCTGGCGAATTTCCACGGCTGGCTGGTCGCCGGTGCGGGAATTCAGGCGCAGGGCAGGCGCGGGCAGTTCAGCCGCCGGTTTGTCATCGCCACCAAAGTTATAGGAACCGGCTTTAGGAGCGCGAAGTTCCGGCAGGTCGCGGTTACCGCTGGCATCGTAAACCCGGACGAGTTTGGAGCCTTTGGTAGCATCGTTAACGATAGTTTCAACGTACCGGGCAGCCGGGTCTTTTTTGTCGCTGCTCAGGTCATCAAAGGTTTCGGAAACATCACCCTGCTGGACGATCAATTTATAGCGTCCGGCCGAGGCGCCGTTGGCAATTTTAACCGAAACCGGTTCGTCGCCAGCCGATAACAACGGAGTTACTTCAAGGGCGCTCTTGTTTCCGCGGCCCTGGGGAAGTTGGATCGCCGGAGCCACCCGCATAATGTAAGCGCGAGTACCACCATTGAGGAAATAACCATATACGGAGGTCGGAAGGAAGGCACCTTCAATGAAACCACCATAGATAGTGCGGAATTGTTCCCAGTTGGTAACCAACTGAGCTTCCCGCGGCCCCTTTTCGGTGAAGCCAACAAAAGCAGCAACAGAAGTACCTACACCTTCTATAGGTTTACTCCCTCGGTCTACTTCTTCGACATAAACACCAGGGGAAAGGTATTGTGGCATAAACTTCTCCTTCGAATTCAGGCTTAAAATTCAACAACCAATAAACAAATTTAAGGTCAACTTAAGACTAAGAGAGCTTGGTGTAGTTCAAAGTTACCGGCAAAACAGCCACCATGCCGGTAAACTGCTAATGAGCCACTAGCTTCAACCCACGCGGGTTAAGTACTTAGTACTCCGGCTTCCGGCTGCAACTCTATATCATAGGATGCAGCAGGTACGGTTATTTCCTGGCGCCTGGTTACATACCCTGGCGCAACAACGATAAAGGTATATCTGGGCCGCTCCACCAGGTTGACGAAGCTAAACCGGCCCTTGTCATCGGTCCGGGTGTTAAGTCCCTGCTCCAACAAGATAACTTCGGCCTTGACCGGCTGCCCAGGATTGGTAGCATCGGTGACATAACCGCCAATCTGATTGACAACTGTAACACCGTTACCATTGGGAGTGGCGCGGCTTTCTTTCAAAAAGGCTTGCTGGGCTCCCAGGGTATCCATTGGCGGCGACATCCGGATAAACTTGCTGCGCACCGGCTTAACTTCCCAGGAGATTTGCGGATCGAGAAAGACCGTCACAACGTAGGGCAAAACAGGTTTTAACTGGTTGTCCAGGGCGGTCCAGACATCGGCTACATTCCGCAAAATTCCTTCAGGATGGGCAACTTTGGTCAACATAGGATAGGGCTGCTCATCCAGCGGCTTTTCCAGAATATCCTGGGGCAGCGCTTCGTACCGTGAAAGAGTAGACAGGATGTACCACAGCAGACGGTGTTCGTCTTCTATGTTAATCGTCCAGGCGGTAATCAGGTACGATAGGTCGTAACGGGCCCCTTTTTTACTTTTGATCAGCCGTCCAGTTGCATCACGTTCAATAATCCAGTCGCTCTGGCTGGTACTGTAGTTCAGGTTCTCGCGAATATCGTAAAAGTAAATATTAATGGTCGGCTTGGAAATCGAGCCGCTCCACTCTTTATTTGGTACTTCAAAGCTGATATCCACTTCAGCCTGGTTTAAAGGCGTCTTCTGGATTAGAAATTGTTTGATTGTTTCATCAAGGGACTCAATCATTTGTAGTTCGCAATCCGGTGGTAAGGTTTTTATTAAGTCAAGCTTATTTGATTAAAGAAGCCCGGTTCGCTCTCCGGTAAATCTAAATCACACGCTACAAATAAAAACTTTTAATACTTTTGCCCTGGTCCTAAAAGCACAGCTGCTTTTCGAGTAGGTTTTACCAGGATAAACATTATTTAATTGAATTTATGTGGGAAACTACGGTCTGTGGTATTTCCTGGCACCGCCAGGTCCTCTTTTGAGGACCTGGGCAATGAGCCACCTACACTAACACTTAGTTTCACACATAGTATCAACTAAACATTAACAACAACATTACGAAAAGTATTATTTCACGATAAGAACCCGGTTTAATTAATTAAAACTCTTTTACAGTGACTTTAATAATAATTACATTAATCCAGGGCCACCGATTATTAATTAGCTTTCGTCCGCCTCTTCTTCTTCGCCTTCCATTTCACGCTGGATAGAAGGGTCCATCATCCGGGCGATACCCTCTTCGCCTTCTTCTTCTTCGCCTTCCATCTCGCGTTGGAGGGCCGGGTCGCGCATCATTTGGACTCCCTCGGCTTCTTCTTCTTCTTCTTCGGCTTCACGCTGAATGTCAGGATCGCGCATCATCTGAACGCCTTCGGCTTCTTCTTCCTCGCCTTCCGCTTCGCGCTGGACCCCGGCCCCGACCGGGGAACCGTGAGCGGCATTATGTTCGGCCGCTTTCTCGTGCGCGGTGTCGGCGGCACCAATCGTACTGGGTGCATCCTCGCTCATACCCTGCTGGATAGTGTGAGTAGCCTCGTGGGTAATTAGTTCCTTATCGCTGGCAGAAGCATTTTCGCCCAGGAAAATATCCCGGCCGGTCGTAAAGGCTTTCGCGCCCATCTGGCTGCTTAAATCAGCCGCCGTCGGGCCGGAGTGGATCCGAACCGGGGAAAGGTCGTGGCCCAGGGTGCCTTCGACTTCACGCCGGACGCTGGTGTCCATCGGCTGTCCATTCGAACGCTCGGATTGGATACGGGAGATCAATTCGCTTTCCAGCGGGCCGCCTTCCGGGCCGGCCGAAGCCGACCGCTGGGCCATACTTACCAGGCGCTGGACCTGGCGGTTGCCGTAATGCTGCCCCACAGATTGAATAATAGCCTGGCGCTGCACCTTATTGATGGGGCCGCTTAGTAATGCCCCGGCCTGAGCAGGTGAAATAACCGGCCCAGCCTCACTTGTAGGACTCGCTTCTTCGGTTTCTACTGCCTGAGCAACCCGCTCGTTTTGGAAATCTCGCATACTATTACCAGACATTTTTACCTCACTTTATGATTCGCTGGTGCAACAAACGGTTGCAATTCAATTAGGCTGTGACGACCAAGAATTTACCTTAGTGGGCCTACACATCTTTTAACAGATTAAAATAGCGGCCAAAGTCGGTTACAGTACAGAGCTTACCCATTTTCTGGAATTCGCGGCGGGTTGCCCTGATTAAATGATTCATTTCCACTTTCGCATCGGCGGCCTGTTCAACATCACCGGCCGCTAAAAAGGCGGAAGCCAGACAAATATTCTTAATGTTGCCGCCGGAGATTTTGAATTGCCGGGCCATAAAGTTCAAGTCTACGGTTTCACCCATCGGGACGCCCCTGGGAAAACTGCGCTGCCAGATCTTGAGCCGGTCGTCTTCCTCCGGGAAGGGATACTCAATCATAAAGTGCATGCGCCGGATAAAAGCATCATCCAGGTTCTTGCGCAGGTTTGTCGCCAGGATAACAATCCCATCGTACTCTTCCATCTTCTGAAGCAGGTAGCCCGTTTCGATATTGGCGTAGCGGTCGTGGGCATCCTTGACCTCGCTGCGTTTCCCAAAGATCGAGTCGGCTTCGTCAAAGAATAGGATGGCGTTACTTTCCCCGGCTTCGTTAAAAATCTTTTCCAGGTTCTTTTCGGTTTCGCCAATGTACTTGCTGACCATATTGGACAGGTCGATTTTGTACAGGTCCATTTGCAGTTCACCGGCGATAATTTCAGCCGACATCGTCTTACCGGTACCGCTGGGCCCAGCGAAGATAATATTCAAGCCCTTACCGTAGGACAGCTTACTGTCAAAGCCCCACTTTTCGTAAACCAGGGACCGGTTGCGGACCTGCTGGACGATTTCCTTGAGCATCTGGGCCGGGTCGGCAGGCAGCACAATATCCTCCCAACGATAGAGAGGCTTTATTTTGCGAGCCAGGTTGCTGAGCCTGGTCGTTGAATGACGGCGGCAAGCCGCTTCAAGGTCGGCCAGGCTGGGGGAGGTTTCTCCACGCCAGGCGGCCGCATTCCGGGCGGTTGCCCCTGCCGCGACAATCTGACCCCGGCTTAGCTTAAACCGGCTGGAAAGCCCTTCCAGGTCCAGGCCAATAGCGGCCGGACCAAGCTGCTTCTCCCAGATTTGCTGGCGTTCGAAGTACCCCGGCATATTCAACTGGAGATGAAACTCGCGGCGGCCCAGGTGGGCCAGCAAAGGCGAAGCCGGTTGGTCGCTGGAAATAAAGCAAACCCCAGGCAAACTTTGCAGGACCTGGATGATCTGGCGTAAGGCTTCCTGGTTGGGCGGTTCTTCTTTTAATAAGACTTCAAAAGAATTCAGGTAAAGGGCCGCGCCGCGCAAGTGGCATTCCCTTTCCAGTAGTTTTAATAAAGGCTCTGCCTTCGGTAACCCTGGCAGGGCGGTGGCTTCAATTTTAATTACCTGGATACGTAGCCGCTGGCAGACTTCGGCGGCCAGGTGCAACTTGCTGGACTCGTCCTGACCCAGCAGGTAGGCAATGTAACCTTCGGTTGCCAGTTCGCAAAGCCGCTCAACCTGGTCTTCGGTATCCCCGAGTTTAGCCCACTCGTCATAGTCCTGTTCGAAATTAGCCAGGTGGCGCAGCCGCGCATCCAGCCGGTCTTCGCCCAGCAGAAAGGATACGATGCCTTCATCTAATTTAATTGAACGGCCTAACAGGGATGCCTGGCGGTTTTGATTGTCATCCATAAGCTCAATCAGGCGATACTTGAGCAAAGGCCCTTCCGTATCGAAACTTCGCCGGGCGGCAACCTGGGAGGCCAGGCCGGGACAAAGCAGCCGCAGCGTCATATCTACGCTGGGACGGCGCTTGGTGACATCATCCTGCAAATAGGCATACAACTTCTCGAAGCGCAGTTCCAGTTCGGGCGCCAGGGCAATCAGGACAACATCCCGTTCAAAAGCCGAGAGGCCGAAGGCGGTTTGCAGGCGGCTCAAGCGGGAAACCGGCGCGGCGTCGTTCGAGTTAACCTGGGAATAGGTCAATAGGGCAACATTACCCTGAAATAAGTCCGGGTCGGCCAGGAGCTGATTAACTTCATCTTCTGAAACGTAAAGGCCCCGGAATTCGTCTTCTTCGTTCCCGGCGGTGGCCCGCATTTCTTCAACCCGCATCGCCACCTTGGTAGTGATGCGCCTTAGCTCAGAGAGAAGATGTTCGAAATTAGTGTTGTTTAACGAAATACTCATTCGATTTCAGCATCCAGGCGATATATGGCCGGTAAACTCTTCCCTCCCGAGGGACCACCCGGCATAAGCACTTCAGATTTCTCCAGGGCATTTCCCAGAAGGGAGTTTAGTTCTTCCAGACTGTTTAATCGCCAGGTTGTACCGGATTGAAGGTGTTGCAGTTGTAAGACCAGTGAAGAAGCCGGTACATCCGAATTAGTGCTAGCACCAGTGTCATTAATGTGCCAAAACCGTAATAAGAAAGACGAGTATTGACGTGACGACACAGGTTTGGCTCCTCCATTCCAAAAGTCGGTGACCAGACAGACTTTAATTTGGCGCTACGTATGCTTTGGTTCGCTAGATAAATTTAGTATAGCAGTGTGTAATTTTTTCGCCCTTAATTTCGACTTAATTTCGACTTAATTTCGACTTATTTACATAGTGTGTTAAAGGAATTGTAAATGCTCTTAATATTAAGGCAAAGTTACTTCCTGGTTTTTACAATAATTTTATAATTTAAGATCCTAATTTCAGAAAATCTTTTTCGGGCCAGCTTTTTTATTTGAATAATTTATTTATTCTTATTATGACTTAGAATTGACTTTAGTACTATAGTGCAAAAGTCCCGGTATTAGAAGGGAGAAAGGGCTTATTCCTTAATACTAAATATATTAAAACTTTTTAATAACATCATTTTACCTTTTAGAGAAGCCAAACCATTACTTCCCCATCAATAATTTTTAATTAATTTATTCTTTTTCTTTTTGGTATTAATTAAATTTTGATATATTTGTCTGGAAATTGCGTATAAAAACTATTGCGCTTAATGTTATTAAAGGATATAATTAAGTGTAAATTAAGCAAAAGCGAAATTTTTATAGTAATTTTTCTAACTTTTGTCGCATTGAAGGTCCCTGCCAGGTAAAATAAACGCCACCATTCAGGCAATTTGTTACTGTTTAGTAAAATATGTTCAGGAAATTGTAGCAACGCTAAAGAACATTAATGTTTTTAAACAAAGTTAACCTGATTAAAAATATAAATAATTACCCGACCAACGAAGGTCACACCTTTCCTGATTTTGCTATGCCTGGCTTTATTTATCACTATATAACCAATAAATTTAATGAAATAGTTTTACCCGCTGGGGCGGCTGCTATCAGGTTCTGGGCTGGGCCTCTCAGAACGATTAGCTGGATACTTTAATTTTGGGATTGTAATTGTAGCCTGTTGTTTGTAAGAGCAACCACTCCAGGTCTACCGGGGGTAAAATGACGGATATTGCAGGAATTGATATTGCGCGGATTGAAATACGCTTAGCAGCGCCAACTGTCCGTTTAATAGCCGGTTCCACCACCGAACAAATTATTACAATAGCTAATATGACACCCCTGCCGGATTTATTCTACCTGGAATTTTTCGGCTTACCCACCGATTGGATAAGTGTCGAAAAGAAAACCGTCAATCTTTTCCCCAACTGGAGCGATATAGTAAATTTGAAGGTGGACGTACCGGCAGAAACCTCACCCGGCCACTACCCGCTGCAAATTACCGCCAGTTCACACACCCAGGAAAATGTCACTACGAGCATAATTTTGGAACTGGTGATTGAAGAAACCCAGACCGGGCAAGTTCCCGCGCTGCCAACTGCTAGCGTCGCCGATAGTACTGCCGCAGAAATAAACCCTGAAAATTTAATAAACCCGGCCCAGGAGCCAGCCACCGGAGAGCTGACCGGCCCGGCGTTTACGGCTAACCCCGTCCCCGAATATCCCCGGTTGCAGGTTGACCTTGGGTTTGCCCAACTGGTTATTCCTTGCGGTCAGGCCGGTGAACAAATTGTCCACCTTCTAAACCTTACCTCCACCCACCAGGTCTTTAATGTAGGGCTGGAAGGCTTGCCGCCGCAGTGGCTTACCATCAACCCGGTCACCCTGAATCTTTCGCCTAACTGGAGCGAAGCCGCCAGTATAAAGATTGAGGTACCCGGTGACGCTGTACCCGGCCGGTATTTGATTGGCATTAAAGCGGTTTCCGGCAATTACCTGGAAGCAGTTACCTGGGACCAATTTGACCTGGTAATTTTGCCTGTCGCTGTGCCCACCTCCGACCCCCAGCCTGCCGCCAGCTTGCCGCCGACGGTTGAAGCCCAGACGATAACACGCAACCCGGTCCAGCCGGAAAACGTGCCGGTCAGCGAGGTGCCCCAGACTTTTGAAACCGGGCCGGTCTTTCAGGCTCCCCAGCCCGAATGGCACGCGCCGGTAATGCCGCCGCCCGAAACCGTTATTCACGAGCCTGTAAAAGAAGAACCCAAACAGCGCTCCGGCTTCTTTGGATGGAAAAACAAAAAGAAAGTTGAGCCGGTCGCACCCATAATAACCGGCCCGGTCCAGGCAGTAAGCCAACCTGAACTGCTAGAGATGCCGCAAACCGGCCCGCAGGACCGCGGTACCAATAAACTCTGGCCGCCCGCCACTGAAATTGAACCGCTCGCCACCGCTCCGGTTGGGGAAACTATTGTCGAAACCGGCCCGGTTACAGTGGAAGAGTTTGCCGCGCCCACCTCTGATGCCGAAATCCCGGCACCGGCACCGGCCCTGGAAATGCCGGTTGAGGCGGTTGAAGCGGCAACTGTAGAGGTCAGTGAAAATACCGTCACGCTTCCGGTTATAGAGCCGGAGAAGCCCGAAACAACCCTGGAGGCAGCGCCTGTACCGGCCGCCGGATTGATCGAAACCGGACTTGAGGAAGCCCCAGAAGTTGAAGTAGCCGAGCCCCCCCGGCCGGACCCGATTATTATCAGCACCCCCAGCTTTGAATTACAACTGGAAACCGATAGATTCAGGTTTGAGCTGGGCCAGAACGCCGAGCAAAAAATCAGCCTGGTTAACCTGCTTAAGACACCCGCACTCTTTGAACTGCAAATCGAGGGTTTTCCACTTGAATGGTACAGCTTTTCTTACTCGCAGATAAATCTTTTCCCTAACTGGAAAGAAGAAGTTTATTTCCGGGTGGAAGCGCCCCCCCAGACGGTGCCCGGCCTTTTCACCGGCAAATTGATCGCTTTCGCCGACTCCCACCCGCAAGAAAGAGTTGAAGTATCCCTGGAAGTGGAAGTTCTGCCTTCCGATCACCTGTACCGGGTTACCGGGAACGGCCAACCGGTTAAAATGCCGGATACCGCCCGGATCTTACTGGAACTGGACAAATACAACCTGGTGCTGGTGCCTGGCGAAAGCCTGGAGCAAACTGTCAGGCTGGTAAACCATTCGCCAATGCCGGACCTGTTTGATTTGAAACTGGATGGCTTGCCGGAATCATGGTTTCAGTTTTCAACTCCCAGCCTGAACCTTTTCCCGAACTGGAACGAAGAATTTTACCTGCGGATTGCTTTACCCCTGAATGCCGTACCCGGCCTGTACCCGGTGCGGGTAATGGTGAAGGCTCATAGCTACCCGGAACTGCAAGCCGAGCAGAGTATCTTGTTACAGGTTTTACCCGCGCCGGTTGTAGAAACCCCTGTCTCCGAAATTGAACCGGAAGCGGAAGCCGTCCACGCCGCTGAACCGGTAGCCGAACCTGAACCCACCGGTCCGGCCCAACCTTTCAGCCTGGCGTCTTTTTTCCGGCAAGAAAACCTGGTCACACCCGCCCATTTACAGGCAGCGCCAGCGCCAGTACAAAACCCGGCCACGGCTCCGGACAACGCAGCTACCTTAGAGCCTTACAATCAACCGACTACGGCCCTACCCGGCTTTAATACCGGGACAACCGCCGCCCCGGCCCCGGTCACAGGCGATACGGTTTTCCAGAAACGGCCTACCGCCAAACTTAGTGGTGGGGCTTCACTGGCCGGTCTAATACCGGTTATTACCCCTCACGTGGAAGAACCCGCCTCGCTGCCGGAACCGGTGGAACTCCCGCCCATGCCGGTTGCACCACCACCTAAAAAACGCACCCTGTGGCAGCGCTTTACCGGGCAGGGTATCCAACAAGAAGCGGCCCCTTCCACGCCACGCATAGACGAAAGTGTCCTATGGCGGCCGGTGCCGGGAGCGGATTCCAGTCAGGCCCAACCGAGCCAGAACCTGTGGCAGAATCAGACCTCGGCGCAACCCGTGGCCGCCCCCGGCTATCAGCCTATTGGCGGCGCGGCTCAACAGCCCCAGAGCGGCCAGCGGGCTTATTCCCCGATCAGTGTTGCCCCGGTTTCCGCTGGGGCCGGAGAAGTAGCGCGGGTCCAGATTACGCTGGAAAAACCGCATATGACTATTGTGGCCGGGGATAGCGCATCCCAGCAAATTTTCATGATGAACCTGACCAGCCTGCCGGATAATTTTCAACTGACTATCGAAGGTCTGCCTGAAAACTGGTTTAGTTTCGCCAACGCTACCCTTAACCTCTTTCCCAACTGGAACGAGCATACCGAAGTAACTATAAATATCTCGGACAAGGTTAAGCCGGACCTCTACCGGGGCCGGATAGTCGCCAGCGCCCTGGCCCAGGCCGGGATTAAAGCGGTCATGCCAATTGAAATTGAAGTGTTGGCCCCGCTGGTAGTCCAGGCCCGCTTGCAGCCGCAGCGCGGCAAAGGTTTCAAAGCCGACTACGAATTATTGCTGCGCAACCGCTCGATGAGCGAGGGTCTTATGACCTTACAATGGGCCGCCTCTAATGAATTTAGTGTAGCTCAGTTTACGCCGCCCCAGGTTATGATCGCTCCCGGCCAGATGCAGACCATCAAGCTGCAGGTCCAGTTGCGTAAAAAGACACCCAGTGACCAGGCCCGCCAGGCCCAACCATTTCATGTATTGGTCCAGCCACAATGGACAGTAGCGCAGCAGCCGGTGGTAACCGCCCCGGTCACTGTCGAAGGCGAGTATAACCACCAATCGCGCTGGGTCTTCATCCAGCGTCATCCGGTGCTATTTACTTTCCTGTCTATTCTGCTGGCAGTAGTACTGCTTTGGAACCTGGTCGTGTTGCAGTTCATCCAGAATACCCTCCTGCTGATTACTACCGATAAAATCGTATACAGCCAGGTGGCCTCAAAGGTCATCATGGTCGATCAAAGAGGCTTTAACCAGCAGATTACCCAGGCTAATCCGCTGTCGGTGCCGTTCCCGACAGATGTACGCTTCATCGAATTACCTCAAAAGGACTCAAAAGGGGTGGTTGAAGTCAGAATCCAGGCTTTTGTGCTTACAAGGACCCTTCAAGGCACCATGCAAGTCAATCAGCTTTCCGGCGACCTGGTTTTTGTGGCTAGCAATCCGCAGCAACTGAAAAGTTTCCCGTGGTTGTTCCTGCCACCGGACAAAGTAGTAGAGAAACTCAATATCAAGCTTAAGGCCTGGCTGAAAAAGCAGAACCCACCTCAGCGGCTGGACGATGTTTACATCGAAGGTAACACCCTTTTCTTGAAGATAAAAAATTGTCAAATCGGCGAAGTTGCCTGTAAGTAAGCAGGGCTTACTACAAATTTAGAGAATGGGAAATTGCGATGTTAGCCAGAGAAACTAAACTAACCAAAAATGAACTAGCCCAGCCTTTACGGGTTTTTATGCTTGGCCGATTTGAGGTTGAACAGGGCACCCGGTTGATTGAAAGTGAACAATGGCGCAGTGGCAAAGCCCGCAATCTTTTCAAAATCTTGTTAAACCGGCGCTCGTATCAAATTAGCCGCCAGGAGGCTACCGAACTCCTGTGGCCCGAACTTGATATGGACCGGGCGGCCAATAACCTGAACCAGGCCGTCTATAGTTTGCGCCGCACCCTTGAGCCGGGACTGGAAAAACCCAGTAATTCGGTCTATTTAAAGACCGAAGGCACCAGGTTACAACTTAACTTTAGCTTAATCGGCTGGGTGGACCTCGAAGAATTTAAACGGCTCTACCTCCAGGCCCAGCAAAATAACAGCCTGGAAATTTATAACCAGGCCGCTGCCCTGTACGGTGGTGAATTTTTACCGGAAGACCTGTACGAAGATTGGTCGGTCGGACGCCGCGAGTCTTTGCGCCAGGAATGGACCGAACTATTACTGAAAATGGCCGCCCTGCACAAGCAAAAAGGCCAGGAAGAAAAATACCAGCGCTGCCTGCACCGCATCCTGGAAAGCGATTTCTCCCACGAAGAGTCAGCTTTGAAGCTGATGCACTCTTTATCCGAAAACGGGCGCCGGGAAGAGGCCATGCAGGTCTACCGCCTGTTCGCCAACAAATTGCAAAGCCGCCTGAATATTGAACCGCTACCGGCCACCCAGGAACTTTACCAGGATATTGTGGCCGGGCGTATCGCCGTGCGTAATCCGGTAAACCGGACTTCCTCGCAAATCTCGCTGGTAAAGTCTGATTTTGCAGCTGAATCGGAAGCCGGTCGCCAGACCGAATGGCCTCGCAATTTCCTGAGCTATCCTTTCAACCCGCTTTTCCCGGTTATAAATTTACAGGAAGAAACCGGGCTGGGCGGTCCTGAAATAATTGGCCGCCAGACCGAACAAACCCTCTGGAAAAACCAGTTGGAAGTTGCCCTGAGAGGCAAAGGCAACCTGACCCTTTTTGAAGGTGAGGCGGGTGTGGGTAAATCCCACCTGCTGGAAACCCTGGCCGGACAGGCCCGGTTGGCCGGTTTTCAGGTGTTGCATATAAACTGCCACCCCGAACAAACCGACCTGCCCTTTAACCCTATCAGCGAACTTTTAGAACAGGCCCTTGGCCGCATGGCCGGGGCGGAGTTGCAAGAGTGCCTGAAATATTGCAACCCGGAAATTCACCGCTTGCTGCCGGGTATGGCCCACCTGTTCCCGGCCCCGCCGAATACCAGTACCGACACCAGCCCAGAAGCGGTTTTCGCGGCGGCGGCCCAGGTGTTGGCCTGGTTAAGCCGTAACCGCCGGATTGTGCTGGTTATAGACGACCTGCAATATATGCCGGGACCTTCCCTGCGGATTTTACGGTTCTGGCTGAATCACCCGGCCCTGCGGTCGCTGGTTTTTCTAACCGCTATACGGCCCAACGCCCTGGAATTAGCCTCACCGGAATTAGCCCGCTTGCTTCAATCGAACGGCAGCGGCCCGGCGGCGGCCCAGGTCTGCCACAAGATAGGCCGGCTGGAGAAATTCGAGTTAGCCCAGGTCCTGGCCCGGAAGTTAGGCCAGCCCGCGAATCCCGCGCTGCTTGACCTGGTTTTAGAAATTGCCAAAGGCAACCCCTACCTTTCACTGGAACTGATTGTAAACTGGCACAAAGACAACAGTTTGCAATTAAATAACGGTCAGTGGGAACGAGCGGCAGCCTGGGGGAATCAAATCCCCCCCTCGGTTTCCAATTACATTAAACGCGTGGTTGGCGGCCTCAATCCGGAAGCCCAGGTGCTTTTGGGGCTGGCTGCCATCTGCGGAACGACCTTCAGTTTTGAAATCCTGCGTCAAATCGTCCAGCACCGGCGCGATGGGGCCGGATGGTGGATAGAGCTGGATAAAATTAAATTAGGACAGACCCTGACTGAAGTAACCGGTTGCGGTCTGGTAGAAGAAGATAGGCAGGAATACCACTTTACTTACCCCCTGTTAGCTGAAACTCTGGTAGCCAGTCTTTCCCACAGCCAGCGGCAATGCTGGCGGGAAGTAGTTGCCTGGGCCAAAAAGAAAGTTGATAGCGGCCTTTCAGAGTGGGATTATAAATTATGATAAAGTTTGACATCACCTCACACATCGTCGAAATAGCGCCCAATAACACGTCCCAGGTTATCCTGAGTGTCAATAACCTGAGCCAGATTATTGACTTCTACACTATTTCAATCGAGCCCCTGATTAGCCCTGAAACAATGGGTCTATATCCCGGCTGGGTTGAATTCAGCCAGCCGACTTTTTCGCTGCGTCCTGCCGCGAGCTCCGGAGCCGGTGAGAGTGTTCAGACTATTACCGTAAAAGTTACTATCCCTCCCCAGGTTTACGCCGGGAACTATGCCGGGAAGATTTTAATTACCGCCCGCAGCGGGCCGGAAAATAGCGCCGAAATCCCTTTTAATATTGTAATTTCCCAGGTGGACGCTCAGACCCTGGAAATAATACCGCTGGACCAGAGTTCCCGGAAGTCTACCGAAGTTTACCGGGTGGTTATCTCAAACCAGGGGAACGCGCCCCACATTTACTCGGTCTATGCTGAAGATCCAAAAGATGACCTGCGCTTTATCATAACTCCGCCGGAAGTACCCTTGCGGCCGGGCGAGCAGGCCGCGATTACCCTTAAGGCCCAACCACGCCAGCGTAACTGGGTAAACGATGAAGTAAATCATAAATTCAAGGTTAAACTTGAAGGTTCCGACCAGGAAATTCAGGGCGGTTTTGTGCAAAAGGCGGCGCTACCGCCCCTGCACTGGTTCGGCCGTCACTGGGGCCGGGTGGTCTTTTTCTTTGGCATGTTCCTGGCGCTATTAATAGTAGCGGCAATCTTCTTTCTCCCAATGCTGCTTAAGACCACTACCTCGTCCTTTTGCGGCCCAGTATCGCTTCGCAGTATCAATGTACTGAGCAACGGTACCAATACCAATATCCTGGTCAGCGGGCGTAACGGAGCGCTGCCTTATAGCCAGGCGGTCAACGAACAAGCCGACAGATTACCGGGTATTTTCGCCAGCCTGGTTTCAATTTCCCCGGATGGGCGCCGGATTGCTTATGTTACCGCCAGTAACCTGGCTATGGACGATGCCCGGATTTGGATCAAGAACCTGGATACCGACCAGCAACCTATCGCCAGTATACCGATTACTTCCGGGCTCTGGCCTGTAGCGCCGGTCTGGTCCTCCAACGGTGAAAAGTTAGCTTATGTAGTGCGCCGTCCTACCCCGAAGGTTGATACCGGGACTACCGGCGTAACGGTCACGCTCGCTTCCGGCACCCCGGCGGCGGCCAGCATTACCGGGACTAATAATGTCGCACCGACCACCGCTGCCGCAGCCGCTGCCGCAGCTACGGCAACCCTGGCTCCGGGGCAGACTCCCGGCGTGCCTATCAATCCTTCACAATTAGACCTTTATGTTGTGTCAAAGATCGGGGAAGAAGCCAAGAAACTGGCCTCGCCACCCAATCTGGAACCCAAGTTGTTCTACGGCAACACTCTATCTTCGCTGCCTTTATGCTGGGCCTCCGATGATGCCAGCCTGTTAGTACGGCCTCAAACAACCGACAATACCCAGACCCAGGTTGCCCTGGCCGATGGTAAGACCACCCTGGTAGGGACTACCCCGCTGCCCGCTCCGTTACCGATTCAGCCGAAAACTGGCCTGACCCTGCCTTTAAATTCTTTGATTGGCGTACCGGCCAGCCTGTTACGGGTGCCAAGCTATCAACTGGCTTCCACCCTGAGCCAGACAGGGACCGTTACGGCTACCACTACGGCCAAAGCCGAGAACGGTACTGGGACAACCAACACAACGCCAAAGGCCACCGCCGCCTGCGCGATTGTCCGTCCTTTCAGCCAGAACGACCCGCGCTGGGCCGATTTACCGCTTAAAGAAGGCAGTACCAGCCGGATGGCTGATTTGGGCTGTCCTATCACCGGGGCGGCAATCCTGCTTAATTACCAGCAAATAGATACCAACCCGGCCGAGCTCAGCAGTTGTATGGGCGGCCTGACCAGCCCGCTAAACCAGGCCGGTTGGTTCGCTATCGGCCAACAATGCGGCGGTTTCAAACTGCAAGGCGGCGTACGGGCCGACTTTAGTTGGAATTTGCTGGACACTGCCCTGGAAAAAGGCCCGGCGATGGTCGGGTTATTGGGCGGTCCCAGTGGCAGTCACTTCCTGGTAGTCACCGGCGGGAAAGACAATATAAGCAACTCCTATACGGTAGCCGACCCCTGGGATGGCAGTACCTACAAAACCCTGGACTACTTCCTGAGCAAGGGCTACCGGCCCCGCTGGGTAATCAGCTATGAAGGACCGGGCGCGCCCTGTATTTCAACCGCTCCCGACCCGGCCGTCAGCGCCGGTATTCGCACTTCCGGGGTAGCCGACGGCGGCCTCTACCAGACGGCCCAGCCTTTCCGTTATGAGGTAACCGGAACCAACGATAACGCTACCGCCACCTTGCGCGTGGTCAATCCCCGGGCGAACCTGGACGATAGCAGCAAGACAATCTTGCCCAATGAAACGCAAACTTACTCACAGGAAGGTAACTACGCAATTGCGATTACCCTTAAGAATCCTGATGGGTCCGAAGGGCTTGTCCGCAATATTTATTTTACGATTGACCGGACACCACCGGTCCTGGGCTACCGCCTGACGCCTACCCCGGATAAAGCGACCGGTAAATCGCTGGTCCCGGTAAGTGTGCAACTGGCCGCCACCGATGACCTGAGCGGCATTGCGTCTATTGAGTACCGCGTCAACGGCGGCCAATGGCTGACCTACACCAGTGATACTACCAAAACATCTTTGACTGTGTCGGAAAACGGGACTTACACCATCAACTACCGGGCTACCGACGGAGCAGGCAATATTACTCAAGCCGACACGATTAACTTTGTCATCGAGCGGCCGGTAACTCAACCGAGCGTTAACCGCCCCGGCACCGGCCCCGCAGCCGGACAAACCACCCAGGCCGCCAACCCGAATGCGCCGGGCGGAGCAGCCGCAGGCGCCAAACCGTTAGTCCCAAACCAGCCGGTAGTGCCAACCGTAACTCCGGTGCCTACTCAAACACCCCGGCCAGCGGTCAGAAATACGCCGACCGTGCCGCCGACTACCGCTATCCCGACAACCATAGCGGCTACGCCGACCATCACCGGCACTTCCTTGTTGCCCACCGGGTCGCCGGTCATTACGCCGACTACAACCGTGCTGCCGACTACCGTAGCCGCAACGCCTTCACCAACTATTGAGTTAAAGGGAGTCCTGGCTGTCCCTCTGACAACTATGACTTTCTTACCGAACTCCAACACCCAGCAGTTAGAGATCCAGAATACCGGTAACGCGCCCCTGATCTGGACCCTGGCTCCCGGCAGCAGCAACACGATGATTTCTTTTTCCGGGACGACCGGTACCCTGGCTCCCGGCACAACCACCAGTATCGATATTGCCGTGCTGACCCCTAACCTGACCGGCAACGACCAGACGGCGACCTTTACTATCGGCAGTAACGGCGGCAATCAGACCATTGGGGTAATTATTAAATCGCAGCCACTGCCTTCCGCCAATTTAAGTTTGCTGCCTGTCAGTTCTTCGCTGAACTTTACCAATACCATTAAAGTAGACTTTACGGTTCCCAACCAGAATGTAGCCCCGAACCATGTTGACCTGTTCGCTACTTACAAAAATTGTATAACCAGTTGCGCGGCCGCACCGGTTAAAATCGGGTCTTACCCGGTTTCAGGTGAAAGCCTGACTGTTCCCTGGTTTACTTCAAGCATTATCCCGCAAACCGGTATAAGCCTGAGCGGCAACCTGTGTCTGAACGCGGAATGCTCGATCTTCCAGCCGACCAATGTCGTAAGCAATCTGCAAATTGAAATGACAGCGGCTTTTATACCGCCTTCAGGCAACAATCAACTGGCTCCCAGCACGGTAATTTCCGTGACACCCGGCCTGTCGGAACGGACCAAAAAAGTCCAGGTTACCGCCGTGGTAGATGGCGGCACCCCAATCGTGCTGGGTAACGCCACCGCCGAGAATAATTGGAGCGTAACCTGGCCCGATACTTCTTTGATTTCGCCCTTTAGCACCGTGGAAATTCATGGCCTGGCCTGTAACGCCCTGGACGATATGGGGGTCTGCCTGCCGATACCGCCGCTAACCGGCTATACCACTTTTATGACCGGCGAAGTAACCAGTTCGCAGGATTTAGCGGCCAACCCACAGCTTACTGTGCCGATTAACTTTACGGTAGCTCCTTCGGCCAATGTAAAACTTGTTACCACCGAGGCAACTTATATTTCCAAAGCCGGTCAGACCGCCCAGGTTGTACTGATGGGTTCAGCCTCCGGTTCCGCCAGCCCGCCCTGGTCGGTGAGTGTTAACCCGGCGGATTGGCCTTCCCAGCAGGGCATAATAATTAACATTAAAGTTTGCTTCACCGAAGATGGCAGTAAGTGTTCCACCATCAAGACCTATAGTAACTTGGTAATACCGGCCGGACCCCCGGCGGCTATTATCGACATTTCAGCCGAACCAAAATCAACCACCACCGGGACGCCCTTCAGCAAACCGCTGGCGGTAAAAGTAACCGATAGCAAACAAAACCCGGTGATGGACGTTTCCGTTACCTTCAATTTGCCAAGTGTCGTTACCGGGCCGTCCGCTTCCTTTGGCGGCAGCAACGGGTTAAACTTTGTCGGTCGAACCGACGCTTCCGGTATTGTTACTACTACCATTCCTACGGCCAATAATGCCGAAGGCCCTTACCAGGTAGCTGTTAGCCTGACCGGCAGCACCACCGTTACACCTACCAGCATTTCGTTGTTCAATGTTAAGCCAGGCGCCCTGCCAATTACGATTGTCAGCGGAAGCGGCCAAATCGCCAAGCTCAACCAGGCTTTCAGCCAGCAGTTGTCAGTCAAATTGGATGGGGCCGGAGCCGGGATCCCGGTTACGTTTAGCGCCCAGGCCACCGGCACCCGCGCTCAATTTTCTAATAACAGCGCAGTCTACACCACAACAACCGATGCGAATGGTATCGCCACGGCAATAGACCTGGTTGCCACGCCAACTCCCCTTGAAAACGTCGCGGATTACCCGGTTGTCGGCACGCACAGCCTCAGGGTTTCCGCCGATGGTTACAAACCGGTATTGTTCTCGCTGACCAACGTGGTAGGCGACCCGGCCACCATAACCGCCATTGCCGCCAACGCCACCCAGCAAGTAGCGATTGATATTCCATTTCTGGATATTAAAGCTGAAGTTAAGGATGCCGGGGGAAATCTTTTACAGAACATTCCATCACAGAGTGTTAAAGTAATATTTACCTCTCCTTTTGGCCTTATCACCGACCCAAGCCTTCCCAACCAGTTACCGGGCGCTACTTTTGGGATCTCCCAGACTATAAGTATGATTGTACCTACCGATAACGCAAACGGCGCTAATCCTGGCGTTGCCACCGCGACCGGGATTAAAGCCAATCTCCGGATTGGTACTTACAAGATTACCGCGACGGTCCAGGATTTCCCAGCTGTAACCACGAACGCTTTTAACTTTACCAATCAAACCGGCAGCCCGGCCAGCGTCAAAATTAATCCACCAACTAGTTCATCCATCGGGGCCTATAACAACTTTAGCGAACCGTTAACTGCTACCGTTTATGACAAAGGTCTGAACATAATCCAGACCAGTTCCACTAAAGTTGTGTTTAGCGCACCCAGCACCACCGATCCACAGGATAAGATGCTTTCGTCGGTCTTCTTCAGCAACAACACCAACGTTTTCACCACGACTGTAATGGGTGGCGTAGCCACAACCGGCCCTATCAACACCAATCCGATTACAGCGACCTGTCTGTTTGGGGCTGTCCCGGTCAAAGCGACCCTGTCTGACTTAAGCACGCCGGTAGATTCGCCTATTGTAAACCTGAACATTCAAAAGGGACTGCCTTACCATTTTGGCACGCTGGCCGGGAACGGCCAGCACACCCCAATTAGCACTACCCTGGCTACCGGGCTTCAAATTCCGGTGCTGGATGCCTGTTCTAACCTGATAGAGAACCACCCGGTAACTTTCACCGCTCCTGCAAGCGGGCCAGGTGGCACCTTTACTACTACAGGAACCATTTCGGCGACTGTTACCACGGGTGCTAACGGGGCTGCCCTTGGTGTGGCAAGTGCGCCGGAATTCACAACTAACGGCATTGCCAGCCCGAACGGCACCACTTCTTACAGTGTTATCGCTTCGGTTGGAGCTAACTCTTCCAAACCTTCCGGCTTTACCCAGGTATTTACTCTATATAATGACCCGGGCGAGCCTTTCACGATTACACCTTTTGGCGTGGGGTCAGCCGCGACTAACCGCTTGACCGACACAGTAGGTATAACCAGCACTAAGGTTATGACCGCTACTGTGCGGGATAAAGGCGGCAACCTGGTTTACCCGTCAGTCTCATCGGACCGTGTAGCAGACAAAAACAAAATTGTTTTTGAAAGCACCGCCGCGAACGTAGCCGGAGCCCTGTTTGCCGGTGCCAATAATTCTACCGTACCGGATGTCAATGGGGTTATTACCTCACCCCCGCTTAAGACCACGACTGTCAGCGGTGAGTACAACATTACGGCCCGGGCTTCTATTAATAACGCCGTGACCGGCACGTTCTTCCTGAAGAACACTCCCGACGTACCGGCGCACCTGATACCTACCCCGGTAAGCGGCGATACTTCCCGGCTGCAAACAACGGTTACTATCGAGAGCAAACCCGACGCGTTAAGCTCGTTTGGAACTTTAAGCGTGAAGGTGACGGACCAGTACAACAACATAATACCCGGCGTACCTGTTACATTTACCAGTATTGAAGGGACCAGTCTTTCGAGCAGTCACCCTGAGTTCAAACCGACCGCCAATTTTGGTACAAAACCCGGTACAGGTGCTACCCCTGTCACAACCTTTACCGGTACTACCGACACGACCGGAAGTATTACTTCGCCCCTGGTCTTCGCGGGCTTCTATGCCGGTAAGTTCCAGATTAGTGCGCAGTCTAACCCGTCAGCCGGGGCGGGCGCCGCAGCCATTTTCTACATGCGCAACCTTCCGGACAATGCACCTAAAGTAGTCAGTATCGCGCCCAGCGTTACCGAGATTACGACTACCGTTACGACCGCTTTCCAGGAATTTAGCGCCTATGTAACCGACGTGAATGGGAACGGCATCCCGGGTGTGCCGGTCACTTTCGAAACGAATCCGCTTTCGACCGGGACAAATCCTTCGGGAACCTGGCGTGGTGGGGAAGCATCGCTGATTATCCAGACCGATGATAGCGGCTTTGCTTACATCAATAAGGGCAATACCACCCGCGATACCGCGCCTACGGCAACCACAGATTTGACCGCTAACACCCACGCCGGAACTTTTAAGGTTACGGCTACGGTTACTACTACAACCGATATTGACCCGTCCGGCAAACGCAGCACTTTTGTTTCCACTCATAATGAAGCGGAAAGAATTGTTGCGGAGACTTCGCTGGCCTTTACGCCGCCTGCTATCGCGGCTAAACCGGTGGACCAGACCTTCCCGGCCTTCAAGCTTTACCTGGCCGACCAGTACAATAACCCAATTTACAATTACCCGGTGACTTACACTGTGCCGGTCTCGGTATCAAACGTAACTACCGGGGTGTTCCTGAACGGCGCTAACCCGCCCACGAACGAAATTGTTGTTATGACCGGGCTTACAGGTGAGGCAATCGTTGCGGATAACACTTTCCGGGCCGGCACCAGGGCCGGTACATTTGAGATGAACGCAACCGTGAAAGCAACTCCTAGCGGTACAACCACTTTCAGCCGGTCAATCACGCTCGAAAACCTGCCCGGGGCGCCGGACACCAACCATATAACCGTGAAGGACCAGATTTCACCCTATAACGTGAACATAAAGGTTGGCGAAACTTACAGCACCCCGATTACTTTGCGGGTAGCCGATAAATACGACAACCTTATTCCTACGGCGACGGTTACTTACCCGGCCGGTTCGGACCCGGCGGAACTGGC
>JAQBPB010000117.1 GCA_028287745.1 Chloroflexota bacterium | reverse complement strand
AAGGGTTTGGTGGGCAGCCGGATTACCGTGCCCCGTTCGATAATGTCGTCCAGCGGGGTAGCGGTCATTTCCCAGGTATCAATAATTTCGGCCCTGTAGCGCTCCCCGCCGGGTACGGGCGCCACATATTCGGAAGGCTGGCTGACGCCGAAATAAGTCAGGTAGTATTCGTGCGGTTGATGAGCGCTGGCGAACCAGTTCATTATTCTTGGCCCTTCGGTTTCGGCAGACTCTTTTTTCCGGCTGCCTGCCGCTTGCAAGGCAGGCATGGTAACCTTATCGAACCCGCCTGCCATAGCGATGGTATAAGGCGTGGTATCCGGCACCGGGTCGAGTCCGGCCGGGCCGTCTTCCAGGATGCGCCGTAAGAAAGCCAGCCGGGGCGCGCTTTCGCCGTGGAGCGTCCCGCCCCTGGCCCACCATAAAATATCGTTGGGGTCCAGGAAGGTATCACCGTGACCGGCATAGCCGCCATTGACAGTACCTTCCCAGAAGCGGTGGACCATCTCGCGGCCCGAAATATTGCCCCAGCTTTCGGGAATATTGCCTTCGTAGCAGCATTCATCCACCACGACCGGCTTTTTGTACTGCTCGCGCCAGATCAGGATCCGGGTCAGGTCGCTGCGCTGCACGCTGCAATGGGTCACCCAGGGTTTGGTATGGTCGTAGAAAGCAAAGCAGTTGTGGACCGAGCGCAAATGCTGGTAGGGGTCGTTTTCCTGGACAACCCGGAAGAAACGGTCCCAATCGTCCATAGATTTCTGGGGCATCAGGTCGTATTCGTTAGCCATTGACCACCAGACGTTGCGGAAAGCGGCCAACCGGGCCGTGATGTAGCGCAGGTAGCGGTCGTCTTCTTCGGCCGACATGGTCGAGAAGCCCCAGCGGTCGTAAGGGTGTAGCAGGATAAGGTCGGCTTCGATGCCCAGTTCTTGCAGGTCGGCAATGCGCTTCTCAAGGTGGTGAAAGAAAGCCGGTTCAAAGCGGCTAAAGTCGAACGACCAGCCGGTCTTGTTCCCGCCGCCAAAGCCGCCGACCCACTTGCTGGAACCCTTCGAAAGTAGCGGGAAGGGATAGTATTCCGGCTCGTTTTCATTAAAGTGATAATGCTTCGGAAAGACGCACATCCGCAATTTATTAAAGGGTGAGTTTTTAAGGGTCGCCAGGGTCTGTTCTTCCAGGGCGTCACCCTGGTGGGACCAGGCATAGCAGGTTGTGCCGATTTGCCGGTAAGGCGTGCCGTCGGCGTAAGCGAAATGAAAGGTATTGGCGACCCGGACCGGCCCGCGGTTGCCCGCAGAGGGTTGGACGCTTTCAAAGCGGCCTTCCTGTCCGTTAAGACTATCCAGGTTACTGGAAGTCCGGTATTGCCAGGTTCCGGTGGTGTCCGGCATAAAGCGCACCCGGTAAACCCCTTCGCCATCGTAGAAACCGTTAACCTCAAAAGAACGGTCCGCCTGGCTGAAACGGGCCGTAAAGCGGTTGTCAAGAAAGGGGTTGCCTTCCGGGCTTCCTTCTAAAGCTAACTCGAATATGCCCCATTGCTCAACGCTGCCATTGCTGTTGATATTGGTCATTACTTTCTCCTGCGCTGTCGTTTTATTCGGGCCGGGGTTTTTAGCCGCCGGTAAAAATTACAATCTTATAAATGCCTCGCCCCTGATGGCACCAGGGCGAAGCCGGGATAACCCACCTGATTTGTCCCTTACCGCGTTTAGGCGGTAAGGTTCGCAGTGATAATCGGTTTGGTGCGCGCCCATTTCTGTTTGGTGGTCGGAATCGAGTCCAGCAAGAGGCGGGTATAGGAATGCTGCGGGTTCGACATAACCTCTTTTGCATTGCCGAATTCCACCACCACGCCTTTATTCATCACCGCGATATAGTCGCTGATGTAATAAGCGGTGGCCAGGTCGTGCGTGATGTAGAGAAAGCTTCTTTTAAAGTCTTCCTTCAACTTCAAGAACAGGTTGATGATGATCATGCGCCGCGAAGCATCAATCATACTGACCGGCTCGTCCGCCACAATCAGGCTGGGATGGGGTATCAGGGCGCGGGCGATAGATACCCGCTGTAGCTCGCCGCCGGAGAACTGGTTGGAGTACTTGCCCTGGACATCCTTATACTCAAGTCCGACCGAAGTCAGGGCATTTTCCATGGATGCGATGGCGTCCGTTTTGCTCAACCCGGCCACCCTGGTCGCGGTTTCGTACAGGTAAGAGTCTACCGTCCGGTAGCGGCTGAACGCTTCAAAAGGGTTCTGGAAAATTGGCTGGACCGTTGCCAGAAACTGGGTCTTGGGTGGGTGGACGCCTTTTCCGGCTACCAGCTGGTCATAGACGGTAACCTTACCCGACGAAGGTTCGACCAGGCGCAACAGGGTCTTGGCGAGGGTAGTCTTACCGCTGCCGGATTCACCTACCACGCTGATAATTACCGGCACATCGCTCTCAATGTTCAGGTTCACATTGTTGAGGGCTTGAATGTGTTTGCTCCGGGTTAAGCTGCCCAGCCGGTAAACCTTATTTAAATTCTCGGTCTTTAATATTGTCGCCATCGGTTACACCACCTCACTCAAATTTGCCTGGCTATCGGCATAGTGGCAGGCCGCGAAATGTCCGGGCCGGTGCTCAATAAAGGCCGGTTCTTCGGTCCGGCAGCGTTCGGTTGCCAGCGGGCAGCGGTCGGCAAACCGGCAGCCTTCCAGTTTGTTCCACAGGCTGGGCGGGCGGCCGGGAATACCTTCCCTGGCCCGGTCGTCGCCAATGGTCGGCAGCGAATTGATAAGCATGCGCGTGTAAGGGTGTAAGGGCCGGGTGAACAGGTCCGGCGAGTCGGCGTACTCCACCGCTTTGGCGGCGTACATAATCAGCATTTTGTGGGTGGCCTGGTAATGCACGCCCATATCGTGCGAAACCAGGATGATGGTGTTGCCCATCTGTTCCTGCAACTCCATCAACAGCAGCAAGATGCTCTTCTGCACAACCACATCCAGCGCGGTGGTCGGTTCGTCCGCCAGGATGATTTCCGGCTGGAAGAAGGTTGCCATCGCAATCATGATGCGCTGCCGCATACCGCCCGAAAGCTGGTGCGGAAACGACTCAATCGACTCTTCCGGCAGGCCCAGTTTCTTAACGTAGCTCTTGACTTCTTGCAGGGTCTGCGCTTTGGTCTTGGAAGAGCTTTCGAAGTCCAAAAACTGCTTGCGGATGCGAATGACCGGGTTTAGCGAACTCATCGAGCTTTGCGGTACGTAGGAAATACGCTTGAACCACTGCTTCTGGATATTCTTGCTGGTGACCTTGTTGCCCTGGTCGTCCGTGAAGCCGTAATCTACCGAACCGGACGCCAGCGAGAGCGGGAAGCCGATGTCGCCGTAAATAACCTTCATAAGGGTAGATTTACCGCAGCCGGACTCCCCGGCAATGCCCAGGATACAACCATCGGGAATTTCCAGGTTCACCCCGTCTACGGCGTTTACCGTGCCGCGCTCCGTCTTATAACTTGCTACAACATTATTCAGTCGGATCATGCTACACCTCGAATGGTTGCAAAGCGCTCGTTGAAGCCGGTAGAGGCCAGGAACAAGCCCAGGAACAGCAGAACGGAGGAAACAATCGGCGCGATCAACCAGAGGAGCTGGCCGGTAAAGAGCGCGTTGTAGTTCAAGGCCCAGAAGATGATCGAACCCAGGGTCGGTGTTTCAACTTTGGAAAGGCCGATAACGGCCAGGGTCGCTTCGGTATTGATAGCGAATAAGATAGTGTTGATAAAACCTACCACTATATAAGAAGAAACGTAGGGGAAAATCTCTTTAAGTATTACATTAAAGGTGCTGGCCCCCGAGAAGCGCGCCATATTAACGAACTCGCGCTCGCGCAGGGTGAGCGCCATTGAACGGATAGTCCGGGCGCTCCAGGCCCAGCCGAATATCACAATAATTAACCCTACCGAGAAAAAGGTCGTATTGCCCCGCACTACCGCACCCAGGATAATCAGGATGGGCAAAAGGGGAATTGTAATGAAGGAGTCAACCACCAGCATTACTACCCGCTCGTACCAGCCGCCGATGAACCCGGCGCTCAAACCTAAGAGGGTCGCGATAATCGTAACGCCCACACTCACCAAAATACCCAGTTGCAGAGAGTTGCGAATGGCAAAGATTAGAAACCAGAAAGTATCCTGCCCCAGGGAGTTGGTGCCAAGCCAGTGTTTGTCGGTAATCGGTAAGTTTTTAAGGTAAGAAGCCTGCTCAGACGGGTCCTTCGGGCAAAAGAACGGCAGGATGAAACTCCCGAGGACGAAAATCGCCAGAATTATTATTCCCAGCTTCAGGCGAAAGTTTATTTTGCTTCTTGTACTCTTCGGCGCTACCACCCTGGGGGTGGGGCCGGTACTGAGGTCGCGGCCCGGTTTTAAATTTAACTTCATAATCCTCATATTTTTACCTGTAGCGAATACGTGGGTCAAAAAGTGGGTAGATCAGGTCAATAACAAGTCCTGCCGTAGCCACTGCGATAATCGACATTGTAATCGCGCCATAAAGCAGATTGTAGTCACCGCTGCTGGCGGCAGTCCGCATCAACAGTCCGATACCGGGGTACGAGAAAAGTATTTCGGTTAATAAAGCGCCGTTAAAAACCGTACCGAGCGACAGCACCAGGGCTGTAACCTGCGGCAGCATGGCATTGCGAAAAACGTAGCGGGTCATCCGGGTCCAGTTCGAAGTACCCTTTAACCGGGCGTAAATAACGTAGGGTTCCTCTTTGGTAGTGTAAGCCAGCGATTTCATACTTAAAATGTTCCAGCCGAAGCCCGCCAGCACCAGCGTAATAGCCGGTAGCGCCGAGTTGTAAAGGATGCCGCCTACCTGCTCAAACGAAAAGCCGGAGTTCGGAAAGGTCGGTGCGAGAGGGAAAATCGGGATGAAATAGGCTAAAACCAGGATAACCGTCAGGGCCAGAATGTAGTAGGGAATAGGGTAAAGCAGGATACCGATTACCTCCAGGACCGTCGCAGAACGCTTATTATGGAAGTAACCTGCCACTAACCCGATCAAGTTTCCCAGCAGCCAGGATAAAAGGGTGGTCGTAAGCAACAAGCCGAGGGTCCAGGGAAGCGCGCCAAAGATCATTGTCGAAACCGGCTGGGGGTAGCTATTAAAAGATGGGCCGAAATCGAATTGTAAAAATACCCGCTTCAGGTAATTAAAATATTGGGTCAGGATGTCGCCTTTAAGGCCGTAAAGTTCTTCAAGCGAAGACCGCAGTTCGGCGGTAGCTTCCTGGGTAAGGGTCTGGCCTGCCCGGCTCTGGAGTTGGCCGATATAGCCGTCAATCGGGTTGGTCGGCATTAACCTGGGAAGGAAAAACGTTACTGTTATTCCAATGAACAAGACTACCAGATATAGTCCAATCCGTTTTGCAAAGTATTGAAGAATACTCATTAAGCACCTTTGCACACTAATAATCAAGCAGTAGGGCGGCTACTCAGCCGCCCTACCGTGGACAAAACCTTACTTCTGCCCGGTCGGCTGGATGTTGACCAGCGTCTTCTTGAAGGAACTCCACCAGGAATAAGGTGCGGCGTAGAAATTATCCTGTTTCGAGTAGTTCTTCCAATAGAAACTGTTAGTCGGAATGGTAGTCGGGATATTCATGATGTTGATAACACTCATATCCTTGATCAGTTCCTTCATGATTTCCTGGCCGTTCGTGATGAAAGGCTGGGAAGTCGTTTCCATGCTGGTGCTGGCTTTGATCAGGTCGAAAATCTTGGTGTTGGTCACGCGGAAGAAGTTTCCGGTGAGGGCTTCCGAAGAATTTACATCCTTCACGTTGGACGGGTTCATGGTCCGCCAGGAGTTCAGGAAGTTGGAGTTGTAGACGCAACTGCCGGACCAGTTCATCATGGTCGTGAACTTGTTATTGGTGTTCTGGACGGTGGTGAATTCGCCGTTATCGACCTGACGGGCGTTAACTTTGAAACCGGCCTTCTTCCAGCTATCGGCGATGGAGAAGCCAATGCGCTGCATAACTTTGTTCCAGTCGCCAGGGATAACGAATTCCAGGTCCCAGGTCTTACCATCCGGGGTAGCGTAGAAACCGTCGCTGCCCTTTTTGATGCCGACCGAGTTCAACAATTTCTCAGCCTGGGCCGGGTCGTTTTTCCACCAGCCGGTGCCGAAACTCTGGGAAATGGCATCGCCCTTGGGTAACGCCGCGTCGGCCACGCCCTGCTCTTTAAGCTTGGCGGCAAGTTCGGTCCCGAAGTTTGCGTTGAAAGGCTGGTAACCATCGGCCAGTTTGAAGTCCTTGAGCCAGGTGGTAACCGGGTCAACATAGATTGAACGGGTAATCGGCGTGTCAGCAATCGGCACCGCCGAAGACTTGAACTGGCCGTTTACCGAGGTGATGCCAACCTGCTGCAGGTTCAGGGTCAGCGCCAGGGCCCAGCGGACTTCCGGTTTGTCCAGCGGAGCTTTTTGCTGGTTGAGGTAAACACCGTAAGAGCAGGCATCGTTCATGTCGTGGTAAGGCAAGGTCGGCGAGAAAGTGGTAATCGCCGGGTTCTTGGCCTGCGCGGCCTGGATGCTGTCCGGGCTCATAAAGGTATCAATGTCGTACTGGTTCTTGCTAAAAGCCAGGGTCCGGGTTTCTTCAGAGCCAAAGTCTTTGTACAGGACGTATTTGGCTTTGGGCTGGCCCAGGTTGCCCCAACCTGACCGCTGCCAGTCAGACCGCAACTCCCACAGCTGCCAGAAGCCGTTCGGGTCGAACGATTTCACAGTGTAAGGGCCGAGGGTAACCGGGTTAGTGTTTTTGAAGGTGGTAACGTCAGCCTGTTTTTCGAAAACGTGCTTGGGTACCGGAATGAAGGCAGCGCCCCAGGTGTAAACACCCATAGCAGTGGCGAAGTCATACGAAGGATTGATGGTTTCAAACTCAACAGTGTAGTTATCAATCTTCTTGTAGGACTTAATATAACTGGTATAAGCGGCAACGCGGGTGAATTTGGTCTTGTTCTGGAAAGCAATATCCAGGGTGTAAATTACGTCATCGGCGGTGAATTCAACACCATCGCTCCAGTAAACACCGGGTCTTAATTTCACTTTGAACTGAGTGTTCTGGGGGTTCAGCACTTCAGGCAAGCCAGCGGCAAGCTCAGGGTAAGATTTACCGGTAGCGGTATCATCTTCCCAGAGGAAACTCCAGCCCAGTTCCCGGAAACCGCGCCAGATAGCATAGGCGTTTAATGGGTTTTGTTGGTCAGGGTTTGCGGCCTTACCGTCAAAAGTTTGTACGATAAGTGTTTCGCTGCGGGGGGTGCCAACATCAGTCATTGTTCCCTGTCCTGTGCTGGTGGCGGCAGTTTGGGCTGCCTGTGCGGCGGTGGTTTGGCCTGGTTGCGCGGTGGCTGCGCCCTGTCCTATTCCCTGGGTTGAGGGAGTCGACTGGTCTCCACAGGCGCTGAGCAACAAGCTCATTACAGTTAGAACCAAAACAAGTAACCGGGTAAGCCGGAAGGTTTTTGGCATGATCGCTACCTCCTTGTTAAGCGTAATCATTTGCTTTTGTAGGGCTAATATCTATTCAAAACACATCCGTTGTGTTGAATAAATATTCAATAGGGAAATTTTAGCGTGGTTGTGTCTATTTTACAAAGCTTTTTTTGTATTGTCAATAACTTCGAGAAGAAGAAAAGATTAATGTTTTTATATTATTAGGGGTGAATTTTTATTCATTGGGGGTATGGAAGTAGACTGCAAATGAAAGGAAAGCTTTCCTGAAGGATTAAAATGGTAGTTTCGCAAAAAAAAAGCCCCCGGTAAGGGGCCTGGCAGATTCTCCTTATCATATCAGGTCATTGTGAATGCTGCGTAAACCAGGTGTTGGCAAATTACTCGACTGCCAGGAAAGGCCTCCACCTGGCATTGTCACCCTGAGCCGCAGCCGCAGGCACCCAGGGGGTACCCGCGCCCGGTGGGCTACCGTTAAGGCGATACCTTGCCCGTTTTTGCTACACTACCAGTAAAGTAATCTAACTTAAAGCCTGCCAGCCCATGTAAAGGCCCAGGACGATAACCAGCCAGGCAAATAGCTTGCGCATGGTTTTGTCGGGAATGCGGCGGGCAAGCTTGCTCCCGCCCCAGGTGCCCACTATTCCGGCTACCACCAGGGTTAAGGCCAGGTCAATATCAAACCCCGCCATGGGCCAGCGCCCGAGCAGCGCCGAGAGTGAATTCAGGGTAATAACCACCAGTGAAGTGGCCGCCGCGTAGCGCACCGGGAAGTTTAGCCGCAAAACCAGCGCCGGAACAATCAAGAAACCGCCGCCTACCCCAAAGAGGCCAGTCATAAAGCCCAACCCCAACCCGATGACTCCTACGCACAGCCAGCGTTTCCGCAGGCCCGGCAATTCTTCCCCGGGAAGCGGATTTAGTTTTGGCGGCAGTAACATCAGTCCAGCCACCACAAGCATTAAAAGCCCGAAGCCCCCAAGCGTCACCTTCTCAGGCAGGGCCCGGTTGAGCCAGTTGCCCGCTTGCGCTCCGGCCAGGCCCAACAGGGCCAGGGCCAGGGCATAATCCAGCCGGATAGTGTCGCGCTGGTCGCGGTATTTTTGAAGGGTTCCAAAGGCGGCAGTCAGGCCAATTACCGCCAGTGAAATAGTGGTTGCCGGGCCTACTCCCAGTCCTAACAGGTAGATAAGGGCAGGTACAGTCAGGATTGAACCGCCCCCGCCCACCAGTCCGAGTAGCAGGCCGGTAATCGCTCCGACCACCAGCGCAATAATTAACGTATCCACAATCTGATTATCTTTCTCAGATTACACCGGGTGTAATGTGATAATGCTTGCCCTTTATTGCCGCGAGGGTTACAAAGGGCGGCATTGCTTACTTTTGCACTGGCAAACCGGCGCTCTGCCAGCCCATCATTCCGCCGGCCAGGTTCGTAACGTTATAGCCCCGGGCGGCCAGCAGGGTCGCGGCCTGACTGCTGCGGGCACCGCTGCGGCAGACCGTAACAATCTCCCGCTCTTTGTCTCCCAGTTCGGCCAGTCGCGCGGGCAGTTGTCCCAACGGAATAAGTTTGCTACCTTTGATGTGGCCCTGGGCATATTCGCCCGGTTCTCGCACGTCCAGGACAAGCGGTTTTTCGTTCTTCAATTTCTGGCTGACCTCTTGCGGCTGGGCGCTGCTAAAGGCGGCCGGTTTCTTATTCAAAAAGTTAAACATTGGTATCTCCTCTTACCTGGTTTGCGCCTGGTCAGGTAACGACTCAAGGGCTTTTTGAAGCCGGGCTTTGGCGGCCAGGGCTACTTCCACCAGCACCGGGTTGTTGACTATTCCCAGGGCTGCTTCAGGGTCCATCGCCTTGACTACACTGTGCCCGGCTTTTTCGTAAACAATCACGTTACACGGCAGCAGCAGGCCAATCTCAAGTTCCGCTGCCAGGGCTTGCTCGGCCAGGGGCGGGTTGCAGGCGCCCAGGATGGCATAGTTAACGAAATCTATACCCCGTTTTTCCTTCATGGTCTGCTTCATATCTATCTCGGTTAATACGCCGAAGCCCTGTTCTTTAAGAGCGGCTTTGGTCTGTTCGACCGCTTCGGCGAAAGGCAGGTTTACTTCTTTGCCGAAACCATAGGCGCTTTTCTCAAACTCTTTCATAGCTTGTTCCTTTCAAATCTATACTCACCGGTTTTCCCGGTACTACTATTTATTCTCTCTTCTATAAGCAAAAGCCCCTTGAGGGCGAAATCTCTTTATGTTATATTCATATATACGAATATATATGAAACAAGTTTCTTTGTCAAGGCCATAAAAGAGCAATGTTTTTCGAGTAAAGGGAGAGTAAGGAGCGGTATATTAAATAAGAGAGTAGCTAGAGAAGTTACCGGGAGCAGGGAACAGGAGGGCAGAGTCCCTTAAAGTGCCGGACCGGCCAGCCCTATCTATGGAGTATTTATTCAATTATTTAGTTTGTGGTATAATATTCTAGTAATCATATATAAGAATACAATACTCAGGAGAAATTATATGGAAAAAATAAATGAGGCGGTTGCCCCGGCTGAAAAACAACCGGATTTATCTAATAAAGCAATAGCGAGTGAAATCTACCGGTTGCAGGCCGAAATCTGCCGGACCCTGGCCGACCCTATCCGGCTGGAAATTATAGAAAATTTAAAAAATGGAGAACGCACCGTATCCGAGCTGGTAGCGGCGATGGGCTTGCGCCAGGCCAATGTTTCGCAGCACCTGGCCGTGTTACGCCAGGCCGGACTGGTTCTAACCCGCCGACAGGCGACAACGGTCTACTACCGGCTTTCCTACCCGGAAATTACGGAAGCTTGCCGCATTACCCGCCAGATACTTATGGAACAACTCTCCCAGGGAAGCCGCCTGGTAGCTGTTAGCAATGACTGAGCCTTACCGCTCAGTCTTTTTTTTAAGAACCGGGTTTATGGTTACACAGCTTGTCTTATAGCCGGACGGATTAGCAGACCTTTCCCAGGGACCGGCTCTCACAACAAATTCCCGCCTGTATTCGCTTAATTACCAAAAAACTTACCTGCCTGAAATTAAAAAGCGGGGTTGCAAGCGCGCTAATTGCCGCGAACAACTCAATATTTAATGTTTCCGCCACTAATCTTAAATATCAATTTTTAAAATAGCTTGACAAACCCCGGATGGACTGTTAATATTGCCATTGTTATATTCGTTATTGCGAATATAACAACATAAGATTATAAGTAAAGTAATAATACATCATAGTTTGTAGTTCTGCCCCATCCCATCAAAGTCACTACCGGCAACTTGATTTAAATTGCTAAGGAGTTAATAAAGAAGTGAGCGATACCCTGAACCAGGAAGAAACATTAGAGCAACAAATCGAACGCATAGTTAACCAGCAGGTCGCGAAGGCCCTGGATAGCCAGATTATCGAGCTGAAAAAACAATTGCAAGCTCCCCAGAAAAAGAAACAGGCCCGTAAGGTAGCGATTATCGCTTCCAAAGGAACCCTGGATATGGCCTACCCACCCCTGATACTGGCAACCGCCGCCGCCGCAATGGGCGCGGAAGTCCAGATATTCTTCACTTTCTATGGCCTGAATATCCTGCGCAAAGATAAGAATGCCAGCTTACAGGTGGCTCCGATTGGTAACCCGGCGATGCCCGTCCCAATACCCAATATTATTGGCATGCTGCCCGGTATGACCCCCGCCGCTACCAAAATGATGCAGGGAATGTTCAGCAAGCACAACGTTCAAACCATACCCCAGCTTTTGCAGGACGCGGTTGAACTGGACGTCAAGCTGATTGGCTGCCAGATGACCATGGACGTTATGAACATCAAGAAAGAGTTGTTCGTGGACGGGGTTGAAATTGGCGGCGCGGCGACTTTCTTAAAGTTCGCCTTTGATGCGGATGTCAGCCTGTTTATCTAAAACGTGCCGGTGGTCAATATTGATAAGACCTGAATTTATTTATAAGAGACCTATTATTAATAAGGAGAAGATTCAAATGTCCCAGGAATTTAAAGTAGCCCAGGTTTTGGACGCCAGGGGTAAAAGCTGCCCCGGCCCGATTATCGCTCTGAAGAAAGCTTTCAAGAACATTGAAGCGGGCGAAGTGCTGGAAGTGCAGGCCACCGACCCCGGTTCGGTGGAAGATTTCAAGGCATGGACCGAGGAAACCGGCAACCTCTTGCTTGACAGCCGGAGCAGCGGTGGAGTCTATACTTACTACATCCAAAAATCTGAGGATTAAATCATGCTGTATTTAAGGCAATTTAGAATCCCTGATATGGGTTGCGCCTCTTACCTGGTGGGTTCGCAGGGCCAGGCCCTGGTTATTGATCCCCAGTGGCGTATCGAACCCTATCTTAAAGTAGCCCGTAAAGAAGGGTTGGAAATTGTCGGCGCGGTAGATACGCACCTTCACGCTGACCACGTAAGCGGCAACCGCCGCCTGGCCGCCGAAGCAGGTGCGACTGTCTATCTCCACGAAGACGCCCGGGCAAGTTTTGAACATATTGCCCTGAAAGCCGGGCAAGTCTTGAGGGTTGGGGATGTGGAGCTGGAAGTGTTGCATACTCCCGGCCATACCGGGGAGTCCATTGTCCTTAAAGTGACCGACCGCACCGCGCCGGAAAACCACCCTATCCTGTTGACCGGCGATACCCTCTTTATAGGGGATGTCGGGCGGCCAGACCTGGCAGGCGCGGAAGGGGCCGCTCAACTTTTTGAGAGCCTGAAAACCCTGGCTGCTTTTCCGGATGAAACCGTTATCTACCCGGCTCACCTGTCCGGCTCGCTTTGCGGGCGCAGCCTGAGCAAGGCTCACTCATGCACCCTGGGCCGCCAGCGCCAGTTTAACGAAGCCCTCAAAATGGATGACCGGGAAGCCTTTATTCATTACCTGATGGACGACGTTCCGCCTCACCCGGCCGATTTTGAACGGATTATCAAGCTTAACCGGAACGGTCCACCGGTTGAAATCGCCGCCCCCCGCGAGCTTTCCCTGGAGGCGGTAAAAGCGCTACTTGATGACCGCGCACAACTGCTGGACGTGCGCGACCCGGCTGAATTCTGGCAGGGCCACCCGGCCGGAGCGTTAAATGTGCCGGTCTACAGCAACCACTTTGGCCCGAACATGGCTAACTTCATCAACCGCGAAACAAAGGTTGTGCTGGTAGCCGAGGACCAAACGGACGCGCAAGAAGCCGTGGAGTTGATGGCGAATGTCGGCCGCAGCCAGGTACGGGGCTTTATCAATCCGGTGCTTTCCGGCGAACTTCAGCTCGCCCGGGAAGCTGAACTTACCACGCCCGAATTTAATGCGGTGGTGGAGTCGGGTACCCTGGCGGTGCTGGATGTCCGGCAGCCCGGGGAGTACGCGGGCGGCAGCGTTCCGCACTCCCTCAACGTTCCTTTGCAAAGGCTCAACCAGCCTGAAATCCTGGAAGTTGTCCGGCAGTTTTACGACCAGGCCCGGTCCTCCGGTCGGGAACTGGTCGTAATGTGCGGCAACGGCAACCGTTCGAGTGTGGCGGCTTCCTACCTGCGCGGTTTTGGTATAACAAGCCGCAACCTGGTAGGCGGTTACAACGCCTATCAAGAAAGCAAGGTTCTGGTGGCCTAGTCTGGCCGCCGGGACTTAAAGTTTTTGTCATATAAAAAGCCGGGAGGGCTCCCTATCGCAAAATAGGGAGCCCTCCCGGCTTTTTGTTGAAAGACTGGTTAAACCAGGGCTAAAAGTTTCTTCTCAGGTTATAACGTCCGGTTTAACCGGCCCGGCCCGGTTAGCGGCCGCGCAGGTGAGGGTCCAGCACATCCCGGAGGGCGTTACCCACCAGGTTACTACCCATAATGGTAATAAAGATTGCCAGGCCCGGGAAGGTAATTAACCAGGAGGCGCTCTGGATGTACAGGCGGCCGTCCACCAGCAGCGCGCCCCATTCCGGCGAAGGAGGTTGCGCCCCTAACCCGATGAACGAGAGCGAGGCGGCTACCAGCACCGCGTCCGGGAACAGTAAGGTTGCCAGCACGATAATCGGGGCCATGGCGTTAGGTAATACTGTTTTCCACAGAATCCGGGGTGCGCTCACCCCGATAGCCCGCGCTGCCGTCACGTATTCGAGTTCCCGGATAGTCAGGACCGAACCGCGCACCAACCGGGCGAACCCCGGTATCGAGCTGATACCTACCGCGATCATGGCATTTGTCAGGTTGGGGCCGAGCGTGCTGACGATCATCAGGGCCAGCAGGATGCCCGGGAAAGCCAGCAGCAAATCTATCAGCCGCATAAACAACCCATCAATAAAGCCGCCGTAATAGCCCGTAACGAGCCCGATGGCAATCCCGAAGAAGGCCGCAATACTGAGCGCGATTACACCGATCTGGAGCGTTAACTGGGCCCCAAAAAGCACCCGGCTGAACATATCCCGTCCCAGCGCATCCGTCCCGAAGAAATGCTGCATTGAAGGCGGCTGAAGCCGTTCCGGTGAGTTGGTCAGGTCCGGGTCGTAAGGCGCGATGACCGGGGCCAGGATTGCCGCCCCGACTACCACGATCAGTAGCACAAACCCAACCCGGGCCGAGCCGTTACGGTACATGCGCCTGGTAAAGTCTCGTAAGCCGTGAAACGGCCTGGTCTTTTGCTCCAGGGCGGTATTCTGGGCCCCGACCTCTAATGTTACCGGCTCCAGTGAGCCCGCGGCTACAGGAGTCGTAGTTTCTTTAGTATTTTCTGGCATAGCTTAATTAACTCGCCCCCTTACGCGCAGTAATACGTGGGTCAAGCTGGTGATAGAGTACATCGACTAGCAGGTTCACCAATACGTAGGTCGTGGATACCAGCAGCACAATACCCTGGATAACCGGGAAATCCCGCTGGCTGATGGCTTTAACGATCAATTGGCCCACACCCGGCCAGACAAAGACGTTTTCGACTACAAACGCGCCGCCCAGCAAAGCACCAAACTGCAAGCCCAGAATTGTCACCACCGGAATCAAAGCGTTTTTCAGGGCGTGGCGGGTTAAGACCTGGCGGATTGCCAGCCCCTTGGATTTAGCGGTACGGATATAGTCCTGGCTCAGCACTTCCAATAAACTGGACCGGACCAACCGCATTAAGACGGCCGCGTAAATAAAGCCCAGGGTTAAAGAAGGCAGAATCAGGTGAGGGAAATCGGGTGGGCCAACTATGGATATCCAGCGTAATTGGACCGCGAAAAGGTTTATAAATAGTAACCCCAGCCAGAAGGCTGGCATGGATAGCCCTATAAGGGCAAGCACAGTCATAGCCGTGTCTATCACCGTATCCTTAAAGATAGCGGCTATGACCCCCAAAAATATACCTACAACAACGGCTACAGCCAGGCTGCTAAAGGCCAGGATAATTGTTTTCAGGTAGCGGTCGCCAATTTCATCAATAACCGGGCGCCGGGTGCTGATCGATTTGCCGAGGTCACCCCGCGAAACATCGACAATATATTTGAAGTATTGTTCGTGAAGAGGGCGGTCCAGGCCCATTTCGACCCGGATACTCTGGATTACTTTAGGGTCGCCGCCTTTACCGAAGAACATGCTTTCCACCGGGTCGCCCGGTACAAGCGCGCGCATCAAAAAGGTCAGGGTAATAATTCCCAGCCACACCGGAACTAAAACCAATAACCGGCGGATAAGGTAAGCTAACATCTGATTAGTCCTATCGTAGAATGAGTATTGCGCCCTGGTCACAAGGACCAGGACGCAAAACTTATTGTGTCTTAAACTACCATATAAAGGTTGTAAACCAGGAAGTAACCTTCAACAGTTTAAGAGAACCAGACGTCAATGTAGCGTGAATAACCGGTGGCATCCCATTTGAAGCCCTGGACTTTCTTGGCCGCGCCAACAATAATCCAGTCGGTAGCGATTGGCACAATCAGGGCCTGCTCGTAAACGCGTTTTTGGACTGCTTTAACCGCTTCCAGGCGCGCCGCCGGGTCAAGGGTGCCATCCGCTTTGGTCAGCATCGCGTCCAGGGCCGGGTCACTGCTCTGGCCGGTCCAACCGGGGGTCTTGAACAGCAGCGAAAGGATCGTCGGGTCGGGCCAGGTCCAGCGCATCAGGTCCAGGTCGAAGTCGCCTTTTTTCAGCATAGTCTGGAGAGAGCTAAACTCGATAATCTGCACCTTTACATCTAACCCAATACTCTTCAGGTTCGCCTGGATCAATTCCACGGCCCGTTTCTGCTGGGCGTAACCGCTGTAGGTGATCAGGCTGAAGGTAACCGGTTTGCCGTCCTTTTCCATCATGCCGCTGGCGTTAGGTTTGTAACCCAGTTCGGTCAAGAGGCTTTTGGCTTTGGCCGGGTCGTAGCTGTAGCCGGGGTTGTTAGCGTCCCAACCGGCAACACCAACCGGCATCGGGTTCGCGTTTGCAGTCGCGAAACCACCCCAGGCGCTTTCAATCAGAGCCTTTTTATCAATAGCGTGGGCGATAACCTGGCGCATTTTAGCATCGGTCCAGGGCGCTTTGTTGGGGAATTCCAGGAAGTTCATGTTGGTAGCGGACTTCCACTGAAATACGTTGAAGTTGCTGTCCTTGACGATCAGGCTGGCGCTTTCCGGGTCAAGACTGTAGAGGTCAATTGAGCCCTGCTGCAGGGCGGCCAGGCGGGTGCCCGGTTCGGTGACAATGGCAAAGTCAATCTGGTCCAGGTAAGCAGGGCCGCCTTTGTTGGTGTCATCCTGGCGCAAGTTCTTGTAGTCGGGGTTCTTGACCAGCACGATCTGGGAGCCGGTAGTCCAGCTCTTGAAGATGAAGGCGCCGGAACCAACCGGGTTGCGGGAGAACTGGTCGCCAGATTTGCCGATAGCGGTAGGCGATACAATACCGCCGTAGCCGAGGCTGATGTTGGTGAAGAAAGGCGCGAAAGCTTCTTTGAACTTGAAGACTGCGGTAGAAGCATCCGGGGCGTCAACCGAGGTCAACGTGCCCATCTGGGCCAGGGCCGGGGAAGCGGTTTTCGGGTCCAGGATGCGGTCGAAGGTGAACTTAACCGCGTTTGCATCCAGCACAGTGCCGTCGGTGAATTTCAGACCGGAGCGAATCTTGAAGGTTAAGGTTTTGCCACCATCACCGATTTGCCACGATTCGGCCACCCAGGGATGCGGCAAGCCGTCCGAGCCGATGTAAACCAACCGGTCGAAGATTAAATCGTTAATCATATCGGAGGTTAACAGGATAGTTTTCGCCGGGTCAAGGGCGTCCGGGTCTTCACCGATAACCAGGTGCAGCACGCCGCCTTTTTTAGGCGCAGCACCGGTAGCGGCAGCGGTAGTGGCGGCCCCGGCGGCGGCAGTAGTAGCGGCTCCGGCGGCGGCAGTAGTAGCGGCCCCGGCGGCGGCGGTAGTAGCGGCCCCGGCAGCGGCAGTTGTGGCAGCGGCCGTAGTCGCGCTAGCTGTCGAGAAGGAAGAAACGTTCCCGACCTGAATCGGAGTATTAACGGCCTGGGTAGTGCTGGGCGCAGAGGCGGTGGTTGGCGTGTTGTCACCGCAGGCGGTCAGCACCAGCCCGGTCATAAGAACCAGGCACATTAAAACAGGCAACTGGCGCGAGGCGGTAAATAACCGGCTGACCCGGCCTTTGGCTGGCGCAGCTTGCGGTGATAAGGGGCCTGTAAGGCGCTTACCCCTTTTCTTGACTTCCATTGTGTAATTCCTCCTGAATTAACTCTATCTTTTCTCTGGTCTTGTATTTAGCAGGGCTTTCGCCTATCCAATCGCGTTAATTCAATCTACAGGTAGCCTGTAAATGTTTAACCGCGACGGCGAAAGTCGTCACTAGGTTAGTTCCGTAAAATAGTTGTAAATTACCTCGGAAATCCGAGCTAATTTTCGTAAGGTATCGGTCTCGTCGAGCAGTTGTTTAGACATTATTGCGATTGTGTAGGGCCGTTCTGGGGCGTAAACAATGCCCACGTCATTTCTTACGGTAACAATACTGCCCGTTTTATGCGCGACAGTAGTTCCATAAGGCAGGTAAAGGGGAATAATATCGTTATATTTCTGGCGCGATAAGATTTCGATCATATCGGCGCAACTCTCTTTACTAAGGGTCCTGGATTCGGCTATATCCGTGAGCAGGCGGATCATATCCAGGGGCGAGCTAACGTCATTATCTTCTTCGGCGGTAGCTCGACCTTTATCCTCGGAACGGGCCTTTGTCAGCCGTTCCCGGACCTTTTCGAAAGTAATAGAAGTGTCGTTTATATCGTAACCGGCCAGGCTGTACATCATCTCGCGCAGGGTAATCGCGATAGTAGTTTGATCCAACCCCAGGTTGCGCATGGTCGATTGAATATTTTGAATACCTACCAGGTCGATGAGCATATCGGTGGCGGTATTGTCACTGAGTACGGTCATCAAGACTGCCAGGTCCCGCACCGTTACGCTTAGCCCAAAGCCTAAATCCTGGAGTATCCCTGAGCCGCAGACGGGGTGAGTATCGTTATACTCAACTCGCTGGTTCAGGTCTATTTTCCCTTCGTCCACCTGGCGGTAAAGTTCGTAAAGGACCGGCACTTTCATGGTGCTGGCGGTCGGGTAAATATCGGTGGCATTGATCAGAATTTCGCCTTTGCCATCCAGAAGCCGGGCAGCTACGCCTACTTTGCCCTCAATAGTTCCCATTATTTCGTTGATCTTATCCAGGGCCGACTGGTATTCCATACCTCTCCTTTCCTGAAAACGTGTAACCTCTCCATCTTAATTATTTAAAAAACTCTCCATCATCCATCCCAGGCAAATAATTCAGGCAAATAATTCAAGCAGATAATTCAAGCAGATAATTCGAGCAGGTAATTTAGAAACTTAGTTATTCAATTTTTCGAAAGAAATACTACACAGTAAAGTTATTAAGTTAAGGTTCCCAGCAAATCTTTCAGGGGAACGGCCTGTTGCCAGAGACTTTCAAAAGCAATCCTTAACAGGCATACGGTTGACACGTGCTCAACCAGCATCCCGCTGAATTGGGTCTGGGCCGGTCCTTTTGAAGGATCAAATTTATCCTTGGGGAGGTCATTGAGAATCAACAAAGCCAGGTTTTGATCCCCCATAATCAATTTCGAGGGTAAAGTGGGCAGGACCTTCACCTCGACCCCTTTAGCCTGGTTTTCAAGTATTACAGCCAGCGCTTCTTTGTTCTGGCACTCCGCCAGTTCAAAAAGAGCCCTGACTCTTACCCCTTTTTTTAAGGCCGCGTGTACATACGCCTGGCTGGCTTCGACCGAAATATTGTAAGGCGCTTTACTCAGGTAAAGAATTTCCTGTTGCGCTTCTTGCAATAATTTCAAATAAACTTTAGCCGTCAGGTTTGCATTGCTTAAAAAATGAATGGTACTTGAAACAAGGCTGGCAGAATCCTCCCGGCTCTTGAAGAAAGGCATTAACTTATCACCGGCGGCAATTGCTAACTGCTCTTTCAATTCAAGGTCTCTTCGGGCGGCTTCCATTTTCCGCTGCAAACCCTCCTGGGGGTTCACGGCGGAATATTTCTTTTTCTTCCCGGATATTTCGTAGCATAAGCCGTAGGCGCTCAAATTGGTCAAAATTTCGTATATTTTTGCCCGTTGAACTCCACTTAACTTGCAGGCATCCACCGCTGTCAGGCTGCCGTGATGTATTAAAGCCAGGTAAACCTTGGCTTCGCTGGGCGTCAGGCCAATTCCAAGCAAGTTCTGCCATAGAACCTGGTCAATACCCTCCGGCTGACTGACTTTAGTTTCAAATAATTCTAACTTCGGCCCATCATCTTTATCGTTGAATTCTTCCAAGTTTGTAGCCCTTGTCATAAACACCTATTTATTTTCGAGCCAGCCGGAAAAAAGCACAATAAAGATAACCACAGCTTATCCCAAATAAGCTGTGCGGCTTTTATTATGTGTTTCTTGTGAGTCGTGTAACGTTAGAGCAGTCTTACAAATTTGTTGCTACCTTAAGTAGCATCAAATATTATGATCAAATTGTAGCAAAGAAAAATGGGCTTGTCTATACCCATCTTGCACAAAACCGGGCCGGTTTGTTAGTTACCTTGCACCACTTTTGGAATATTTCAGGGAAAATAAAAACTGCCCGGCTTTTAACCGGGCAGTTTTTATTTTTAAGACTAGGAATTTACCTTGAAAGAGTCGAAGAAGGTGTTGATATCAGCGTCGGAAGGTTTGGCGCTGTCGGCGTGAATCAAGATTAACTGGTACAGGCGGTTCCCGGCCAGATAAACCCGGCTAATGGCCGTACCGCCGACCCCACCCGAGGACATTTTGAAGGTGGCTGTCCGGCCGGGGACTGCACCCAGGGTAAGCTCCTTTTCTTCACCGGAGATGGTGCCGCCCAGACCCTTGACCTGGCCGCCCAGAACACCCTTCATGATCGCGGCAGCTTCGGCGTTTTTGACTACTTCTTCCGGATAGTCGGCGTAGCTAACGGTGTAGCTGGCATCGTCATTCCCACCCTGGAAGGAAATTACGTCAATAGGACCGGCCGAAGTGGTCGAAACCTGGGTCTTCCGTTCCCGGTTCGAAGGCATTAAAATGCTGAACTTCCCTTCAGGAGAAGTAAATTGGTCCCAGCCCTTAGGCGAGGTGGCGTTTGAGGCAGCCGCAGCCGCAGCAGCCGCGGTAGTCGCAGCCGGGGCAGCCGCAGCCGCAGTGGTCGCAGCCGGGGCGGCCGGTAAGGCGGTGGCGGCATCGCCGCAGGCGGATAACATGAGGGCCATTAAGACCGAGAAAAGGGCCAGTGTAGTGACAATATTCAGACGCAACGGGTTGCGTAGGGTCGTGGTTTTCAACTAATTTCTCCTGAGTGCTAATAAATCTATTACGAAATCCTGAGCCTCTTGCAACGCTAAAGCAGCCACTTACATTATCCGGAGCTATTCTTCCGGTATAACCTTCCTTAATATAAGGCCAATACTACAGGGCCGATATTTCTGGAAATAATGTACTCCACCCAGGCGCTGGCAAAATAACTTGTATCTCTTAATCTAAGGCAAAAAACATTAACGGGTCTGACCACTGAGCGACCTCTTGCCAGTCCTTTTGTAAAGTCCTGGAGTCAGATGGAATAAAACGGCCTCCTATGTATTTACTCTTGTGTCATAGGCGCTTAAAAAAAACCCTGGGAAGGGGTTTATTTCTCGCCTGACTGAGCAACACGCCTGGGTAGCCGGTTCACGTGCTTTGTTTGTTCTATACTTTCCCACATCACGCAAATACCTTGAGACAACCTACCGGTGTTTCAGGTGCATAACTGGGATACCTTATTATAAAGGGATAGATAAACTGTTTCGCCTAATAGTACCAGATTATCAGTAGATTAACAAAGTACCTTTGTACTATTAGAATATGTTAAAAACATTCCGGTTCCTCCTGCACCTGGCTGTCCAGGCCGCCCACCAGACCTGGTTAACAGCTTTTCCTGCTGAAAGACTCCAAAAATGCTTTTTACCCCTCAATTCCCCTGCTATTTGCGGCTACAGCCGGTATTGGGCCGCCCCGGGTGAGCCTTTAACCTCCTGAATGACCCGGTCAAGGAAAATTTTAGACAACCTTTAGCCTGACCCCATTCATATAAGCAACTAATCAGGTTATAATTTATAAAACCGGTTAATAAACGGTTTATACCTATATCGGGCTGAAATTCCGCTCAATTAAGTTTAAACACCCGGTCTGGTTCAACCGCTATTGGGAACGTCACTCTTTAATCTTTGATTGCTATTGCTAAATCTTTAGCTGGCAGTAGTATTTTTTTCCTATAATTAGCCCATTTCCGGTACTTTTAACCTATTTGTGTCTTTGTAAAATGAATGTAAAATTTGCAAAGAAAACTTTGCATTCCTTATTAAGATAAATGGAATTGCTGGCTGAATGCCACAAAGGGTTCTATCCGGAAGCATCTACGGGTAGTTTGAATCAAGAATTGTGTTTCTAGCCTTATAAAAATTGGCGCAGTTTTGTCCTTTTACTCTTGCTGGCCGGTCCTCCATTAACAGTATGGGGGCTGGCAATCAGGACAATTACCTGCCTTGAGCTGCCAGGAACCGGCCGGAAACGAATTCCGGCTTACAAATTTGGGTGGTAACAAAAATCATCTGTGTCGCTAAACATAGTTTTTAGCCGGACCGGAGTACAGAAATCGCAAAATTGGCAATCAGTTGCCGGAAGGTTACTTAGTAACTGGTCATGGCTTGAAAACTACTTAAATGGTGGTAACGAACCGACATTTAAAAGGGTTGAAAGGTCCTGACCACTTTGTTTTTAGCTGGTAGGGTGCCAGACAGTTTTTTATCAGGCAAAATGGCCGTGAGTATTTACCGGCTTTCAAAAGAAAAAATGGTGAATGCATGAATTTATCCTTGAGAAACGGTCGTACAAGATTAACCAGGCTCAATATCCTTATTTCTGGGTTTCTTGCCTTTGTGGTGGTAGCTTCCTTTGGCTTCAATTGGGGCGTCGCTTACGGCCAGACGGCTGGCCCGACCACCCCGGCCCCGGCCGGACAATCTACGGCCAGCGTAGGTACTCTTTCGGTCAGCATCAGTCAGGATAAGACTAGCCTGGCGGTTAACGAATCGGCGACTATTGTGGTCCGGGTAGCCAATAATGCCACTGCCCGGGGCAATTCGGGCAGCCTGGAAGGTCTTTCGCTGGAAAGGACCAGCCTGAATAGCGCCAACCTGGCCGCTCCCGGAACCGTTGCGGCGGTCAATGTCGTAACTACTTTCCCGGCGACATTAAGAATTACAGAGGCAACCTCTACTCGTGGCGTCACCACGATTACGGACAGACCGTCAATTCCGCTATCGGCGATTTACCGGCCAATACCAGCGCGAGTATTACCTATACGGTAGTGGCCCTCCAGCCTATAGCTAACCTGGTGGTCAATAGCGCCGCCAGCGCCGAACTGGACGGCAAGCGGATCCAGCTCGCGGTCACTACTCAGACCCTGCCCAATACCGGCGCCGCGCCGGTGGCAAATCCTTCCGAAGGCAATTCGAAAGTTGTCCCCGGACTTCCCAACACAGGCATTGGTAATTCTGCTCCGGCTCAAACTTCCTTCGAGACCTGGAAACTGGTCTTGCTGGCCGCTTTATCTATTAACTTTGTCGTATCGATAGCGGTCCTTGCCAGGCGCCGAAGACTGTCTCAGGATTAAAACCCTGCGGCAACCAGACTGATTGGTTATCAATGCAAACAATTCAATTCGAACCTGATTCGATTGGCAAATCAAAGGAAAAATCGGTGGTCCTGGCCGGTCAAAAGGGAAGCCCTCCCGATAAGACCGCCTTTAACCTGAAAGCTCATAAGCCGTTTGCGATTCACATTTCGGAGCGCAAATTGCTTTTAGCTGTAACCGATTTATTCCTGATTAACTTTGCCTTGCTGGTTAGCCTGCTGCAGCGCTACCCGACTATTCTGGAACCGAATGAGTTGTGGCAGCGACTCCCCTGGTTTATTTACCTGAATTTCTGCTGGGTCGTGGCCGCTATTTCGTTTAATGTGTACGATTTAAGCCAGGCAGCCAGGGTCAAATCCTCGGTCAGGGTTACTTGCAGCGCGGCTGTGGTAACTCTAATTGTATTTTTCTTTACGCCAAACATTACGCCGCCCCTGCCGGATTCCCGCGTTGAGATAATAACTTTCACCGTGACGGTCCTGAGCGCGCTGGTCCTGGGCCGGATAAGCTACATCAAATTCCTGGTCCATATTGACGTGCTGCCCCGGGCCCTGGTTATCGGGGCGGGCCAGTCCGGCCAGCGGTTGGCCCGGGCGGTGGCCTGTAGTGAAAATCAGTCCAGGCTTGCCAGCGGCAGCCAGCCTTTCCAGTTAGTCGGCTTCATTGACGATGACCCTTCGAAACGCGGGCTTAGCTATAACGGTGTGCCGGTGCTTGGCGACCATTCCAGGCTTGAAGCGTTAATCGAAGCTTATAGACCCAACGAACTGATTGTCGCGATTACCTACCTGGATAGAATCCATCCCGATTTGTTCGATGCAATGTTAAGGTGCCAGGAGAATGGGATTCAAATTACCCCTATGACGACGGTCTACGAGCGGGTAACCAATAGATTGCCGCTGGAAAATACCAGCCACGCCCTTAATGTAGTGCTGCCGCTTACGAACCGTTCCACTTACCGGCTTTACCTGGGCATGAAGCGCCTTTTCGACCTGGGAGTCGGGTTTATTGGCTGCTGCCTGCTGCTTTTTGTTATTCCGGTGGTCTGGACCTTAAATAGAATTTTCTCACCCGGCCCGCTTTTCTACAGCCAGGAAAGAGTGGGTAAAGGCGGCAAAGTCTTTAGAATAATCAAATTTCGTTCAATGGAAGTGGACGCTGAAAAGAATGGGGCGGCGGTCTGGGCCTCGGTCAGGGACAGCCGGGTTACCAGGGTGGGCGGCTTTATGCGCAAGGTCCGCCTGGATGAAATCCCCCAGTTCTGGAACATTTTGAAGGGCGATATGAGCCTGATAGGGCCGCGCCCTGAGCGGCCAGTCTTTGTCAAAAAGCTTTGCAATCTGATGCCCTTCTACCGGCTGCGGCACTCGGTCAAACCCGGCCTGACCGGCTGGGCCCAGGTGGAATACCGCTATACCTCGAATATGGAGGACTCGCTGGTTAAACTGCAATATGACCTGTTTTATATCAAACATCAAAGTTTTTGGCTGGATATTAAGATTATTCTAAAGACTGTAAGAGTAGTTTTGGGATTAAAGGGCTGCTAACCGGCCCCGGTTAGCGCCTTTAATCTGCTAGAAATTGGATTTACAAATGACCGAGCGGAATACGAGACTGCCTGGTAAGAAGGAAGTTAAAGTTAAACCTGGGGAACAAGTAGTCGGACCTGAATGGTATATTCTAAAGACAAAGCCCAAAGCCGAAGAATTAGTTAAAAATGCCTTTAAGCAGTATTCAATTGAGTCATATTTGCCCCTGGTTTACACTCGTAATCCAGGCCGGAAGAGTTTGAAAACCGCGCCGCTGTTTCCCGGTTATGTCTTTTTCCAACTGGAGCTTGAATCAAATTATTGGGCATTTATCCGCTGGGCACCCGGGGTTTCCTATGTGCTGAATGACGGCGACCACCCGACCGCGCTGCCGGTCAGTGTGATTGAAGAAATAAAGACGCGGGAAGCCCAAAACCGGCTGCAAAAACTAAACGGGCCGGGTGACATGGGCCAGTTCAATAAAAATGAGCCGCTTAAAATTATTTCCGGCCCGCTGGCGGGCCTGGAAGCGGTCTTTGAAGGGTCGCTATCCTCCCGGCAGCGGGTCAAGGTGCTGGTCCGGCTATTGGGGCGTTTGACCTCAATCAATGTCGGGCTGGAAGACCTGGAGCGGGCAGTTTAAGGGTTAAACAGGAATTAAGTCCGGCCCTTACAACAGCATAAAATTTCTGGTAGAGCTTTCAAAAAATTTTTCAGGAAACCTCGAAAGGGCGGTAGCATGCCCGCCGGACGAAACCTGAAAAGGGGCGGGCTGCCGCCGGGGCGCTCTAATCAACCTGTAAAGGTCAGTTGCAAATGAGTATGTCAGGACCGGGAACGGCTCAAAAAACAATATTGGTGGTCTGCGCCGGTAACATTTGCCGGTCGCCGATTGCCGGGGCTTTTATCAATCTATCGCTGGAGCAGGCCCGCCTGCGGGAGCGCGTAACGGTTGTTTCGGCCGGTCTAAATGTAAAGCCGGGCCAGGCGCCGCCCGGTTTCGTGGTAAACGAAATAAAGCTGGCTTACGGCCTCAACCTGGCCGGGCACCGTTCGCAGCCGGTGACGCCAGACCTTTTCCAGCGGGCGGACCTGGTCCTGGTGATGGAGCAGGCCCAGTTGGTGCGGCTGGCCCAGCAATACCCCCGCCAGACCCGCAAGCTGCGCATGTTATCCGAACTTTCCGGCCGGGTCTTCGATATCCGGGACGCTTTGCTTGATGAAAATATTGAAATTGGGGAAATGGCGGGACAAATCAACAATCTGGTAACCAATAATTTTGCGACTTTATTGGGCTGGCTGAACTTAAAACCTGAGGAAATTTAACTTTGGAACTTAGAAGATATGCTCTGCTATTACGGCGCTGGTTGTGGTTAGTGATTTTGCTGCCCGGGTTAGCCGCCGGAACCGTCTTTGTAATTAACAGCCTTACCACGCCGGTCTACCAGGTTTCGGCCACCCTGCTGATTAACCAGGCGCCCAATGCCACCAATGCACCGGACTATAATTCGATGCTTTTGAGCGAGCGTTTAGGCAAGACTTATAGGGAACTCCTTAAAAAGCGGCCCCTTCTAACCAAAGTCATTGAAACCCTTAAGCTGAATGTCACCGAAGAACAGTTAGCCCGGAGAATCAATGTAAATATTATTCGCGATACTTTGCTGATGGTGCTGCTGGTGGAGGATACCAACCCGCAGCAGGCCGCCCTGATTGCCAATACGCTCGCCCGCGAGTTTAACCTCCAGAACCAGGAGTTGCAGTCGGGCCGCTACCTGGCGACCAAACAAAGTATCCAGGAAGAACTGGACCGGCTTCAGAAGGATATTACCACGACCCAGGCCAGCCTTGAATCGCTTAAGACTGCCGCCAGGTCGGACCAGGCCGCCGAAGAAACCCGCCTGCAAACTTCCCTGACCCAGTATCGCAACAGCTACGCGACCCTGTTAAAGAGTTTCGAGGATGTGCGGCTGGCCGAGGCCCAGGCTACCAGCAGTTTGAGCGTGGTCGAGGAAGCTTCGACCGCCAATAGAATCCGGCCGACTATCCTGACTTCTACTATCCTGGCCGGGATAATCGCTTTGCTCCTGGCTGTTGGCCTGGTCTTGCTTATCGAGTACCTGGACGACTCGGTTAAATCAACCGAGCAAATCGAGCATCTTACCGGCGCTACTACCCTGGGGCTGATTGCGCGCATTAAGGGCAGCGATTTGCCGGACCGGCTGATAACCTGTACCAATTCGAACTCGCCCACCACCGAAGCTTACCGGGTCCTGCGGGCCAATATAGAATTTTCGGAGGTTGATAGCCCCATCCGCACGATTATGGTCACCAGCAGCGACTCCGGTGAAGGCAAGAGCCTGACCGTCGCTAACCTGGCGGTCGCGATTGCCCAGTCCGGTAAAAGAGTGATTGCGGTAGATACCGACCTTCGCCGCCCTTCGCTGCACCATTATTTCGGGCTGTCCAATGTGCGCGGGGTAACTACCGCGCTACTTGAACAAAATTCGTTTGTGACGGATTACCTGGTACAGACCGAAGTTGCTAACCTGCAAATCCTGGCAAGCGGGGCGTTGCCGCCGAACCCGGCCGAGTTAATCGGCTCAAAAAGGATGGTCGAACTGGTTGAAGAACTCAAAACCCTGTGTGATGTCGTCCTTTTTGATAGTTCGCCGGTCCTGCCGGTGGTAGACCCGACTTTGCTGGCGCGTTCCTGCGACGCCGCATTAATAACAGTCAGTTACCGGAAAACCCGGTCGGGCGCCCTGAAAAAAGCTTATAACCAGCTTCAACAGTCGGGTATCCGGATGCTGGGAACCGTCCTGAACAGAGTACCGTCCGAGAACACTTCTTACTACTATTATCCTGACAATGCCACTACCAGGCCGGTCAAAGGCAAAAGCAAGGGCAAGCGTTCCCCGGAGCCGGTTGCAAAGAAGGCGGTTAAAGTTTCCACAGCGGCCAGGACCATCAGACCGGCCGCGCCCGTCCGGAATGAGGTTGCGCCGCCTGAACTTTCAAGCCGCGAGCCGGGCGAAACGGCCCTGGCCCTGAAAAAGTCTGACTTTTCCGCCCTGATTGTAGATTTTCAAGCTGAGGACGCCAGCATCCCACCGGCGGTTGAAGCGCCCATCACCACCCAGAACCATAAGGTTATGGGCATGCTTGAGGTAATCGCCGGTCCCAGTACGGGCATCCGCTTTGATATTACAACTGCCCGGACCAGGGTAGGCCGGGTGCCGATATTCAGCCCGTTAAGTTCCCAGCCTATTTCCGACCCGCTAACCTCGCAGGCTTATTCGGTACCAAACCAGCAAACCATGTACCTGGTTAACTACGAAATGCTCCAGGTGGATGACGAAAAAGTGAGCCGGGAGCATATTGAAATTATCGACACCCCGGACGGTACCTTCTTGCGCGACCTGCGCAGCCTGAACGGGACCTGGCACAACGGCCAGAAGCTAAAGGACCAGCCGGTGCGGTTGCAGGACCAGGACGAAATCCGCCTGGGCTACCGGACTATTTTAACTTACCACCGGAGCCGGGGTTAGAAAACCGGGATTTTATTTCGATTGCCTGATTTAAATCGCCTCACCCGGCCTGAAGCCGGGCATTCTTTAAGAGGCAGGCAGGTCTTATGTTTTGGGAGAGTTTTCTTTGAATTTTAGCGCTGGCGGCACGACAACTAAAGATAAAGCAAAAAAGAACCCGGTGGTGACAAAGCCGGAAATCTACCGGCTGGCGGTAGTAGCCTCGCACCCGGTCCAGTACCAGGCTCCTTTATTTCAATTGCTGGCCCGGAACCCGGCGCTGGACCTGACGGTTTACTACGGCAATGACAGCAGCCTGGCAGGTGAAGTTGACCCCGGCTTTGGCGTGCCGGTTCGCTGGGACCGCCCGCTCCTGGCCGGTTACAGGTCGGAATTTCTCAGCTACAGCGCCGAAAGAGTGGGCAAACTCAAAAAATTTACCCGCCCCGCCCACATAATAAAAGAGTTAAAAAAGGACCGTTACGATGCCGTCCTGATAAATGACTATTCGAGCAGCGAGTCGCTCTTTGCCTATATCGGGGCCTGGCTCAGCCGCACGCCGGTCCTTTTAAAGACCGAGTCGGAGTTGTTCAAGCCGCGCCGGTGGCAGGTCAAACTATTCAAGAAGCTAATTTTAAGCTGGCTAATCAAAGGTACCGCCGCTTTTTTGACTATCGGCAAAGCCAACCGGGCCTTTTATACCAGCTTCGGGGTAAAGCCGGAGAAAATGTTTGATACGCCCTACAGTGTTGATAACGATTTTTTCACCGGCCTGGCGGCCAGCCTGGATGCGGAGCGCGGTGCGCTAAAGCAGCAACTTGGTTTCGCGCCGGACCGCCCTTTGATTATATTTTCGGCCAAGCTTATCGAGCGCAAGCGCCCAATGGACCTGCTGGAGGCTTACAAAAGCTTAACCGGCCAGGGACTGGAAGCCGGGCTTTTGTTCATTGGCGAAGGCGGACTGCGGCCCGAAATGGAAGCTTTTATCGCCCGGCACGGCCTGGACCGGGTAAAGATAACCGGCTTCAAGAACCAGATGGAACTACCGGCCCTGTATGCCAGCGGCGATATTTTTGTGCTGCCTTCTCGCTTTGATACCTGGGGCCTGGTGGTAAACGAGGCGATGTTATTTGGAATGCCGGTAATTGTAACCGATATGGTCGGCGCGGGTCAGGACCTGGTGGAACCGGATGTTACCGGCCACGTCTACCCGGTGGGCGACATTGCCAGCCTGGCCGGGCTGCTGGAAGGACTCATAAAGGACCCCGAAAAAAGGGCCAGGATGGGCCGGGCCGCGCAAGAACATATCACCCGCTGGAATTATAAGACCTGCGAACAGGGAATTTTACAGGCCTTACAGGCAGTCCGCGCCGGAAGATGAAGATAAGGAAATAGCGATGGGCGATTATCGTCAGGAATTTTATAAAAGTTATCACATTGCGGTTGGGGCTCCGGCCAATCCTTCTAAAGCCGACTACGAGCTGTCCGCCCGCCAATTCAATGGGCGCTGGAAAGCCTGGCTGCCCGAAGATAAGGCCAGCGTTTGCGTGGATTTAGCCTGCGGTAACGGCGACTTTTTGTACTTCTTGCGCTCGAACGGCTTCGAAAACGCTTATGGGGTTGATTTGAACCAGGAAAGCCTGGCTGCCGGTCGCCAGATGGGCCTGGAAAACCTGGAATACGCCGACCTCTTTACTTACCTTTCCGGCAAGGAAGCGGTTTACGACCAGGTATCGGCTTTTAACATCTTTGAGCACCTTAAAAAAGAAGAAATCCTGGCGCTTTTGAAGCTGGTCCATAAAGCCCTCAAACCGGGCGGCCGGTTGCTGGCGGTAACGCCTAACGGGTTATCGCCCTTCGCGGGCGCGACCCGCTACCACGATTTCTCGCACGAAACCGGCTTTACCCCGGCCTCGTGGCGCCAGTTAGCCCGGCTGAACGGCTTTCAAGAGGCCATCTTTGAAGAAATGGGGCCGATACCCCACTCGCTTAAAGGCAAGCTGCGCACCACTCTATGGAAGGTAATAAAGTCAGGCATTATCGCCTATAACTATGTCGAATTAGCCAGCCCGCGGGATGCCTCAAAAGTATATACCTCGGATATGAAAATCATTCTTGTAAAATAAATATGCCTTCACGACCGCTTAAAATCATCATACCGGGCAGCATCTACGCGGATAATTTCGCCGAGAATGTCGCGTTTACCCTGGAGCAGATGGGCCACCGGGTTATCACTCGCCCGCCCATGAGCCCGCAAAGATATTCTTCGCCCTTGCGCCGGTACTACCGGCTGTTCCGGGAGAAGGTTAACCCGAACGATTATATTTCGCCGGAAGAGAAGTGGCTGCTTGAAACGGCCCGCCAGGAGAAGCCGGACGTGCTGCTTACCCTGACCCAGAGCATCAGCGAGGCGACTCTTTTCGAGTTGAAAAAGCTGGGCGTGCTCTACTGCGTGGCCTGGTGGGGTGACGCTCCCGCCATGATGACGCGCATGGGCCTCTTGAATAAGCACTGGGATGCTATTTTTCTGAAAGACCAGGACGCGGTAACCAAGTTCAGGCGGGTGGGCCTGAACGCTCACCTGCTGCACGAAGCCATGAACCCGGCCTGGCATAAACCGCTGGCGGGCAACGCCAATTCGGATGTGGTAGTCGCCGGGGTTTTTTACGGCTACCGGCAGTTTCTGGTCCGGCGCTTAATTGAAGATAAAGTGGCGGTCGGCTTATATGGGCCAGCCCTGCCCCGGTGGGTTTACCCGGAAATCAAGGCTATTTATACCAACAAATACCTGGTAAAAGAAGAAAAAAGCCGGGTGTTCGGCCAGGCTCTGGCCTGCCTGAATTCTACCGCGATTGCCGAAGGTAACTCGCTCAACTGCCGGGCCTTTGAAGTTGCCGGGGCGGGCGGGCTGCAAATTATGGAACACCGGCCGGTAATCGGGGAATGTTTCGAGCCGGGCAAGGAACTGCTGGTCTATAACTCTTATGAAGAGCTGCTGGACTATATCCACCAGGCCCAGAAATTCCCCGAAGAGATGAAGTCTATTCGCGAAGCCGGGGCAAAACGAGCCCTGGCCGAACATACCTACCGGCACCGGCTCGAAAAGATTCTGACCTATTTAGAGGTTTAGCAGGCCCGGCGAAAGTACTTTTCGCCTGGTATTCAGGCGAGTGGTCGCGGTTGGCGCCAGTAAGGTAGTCCAGGTTGGTTAAAGATTTTAGCAAAGTGAAGCGGGTTTACATAATAATACTGGTGGCGGGAGTAATGGCAATCTTTGCCTTTAATTGCGCCAGCCTGCTTATCACAAACCTGGCCCACCGCCCGGCGGCGCTGCTTGAAAACCGGCCCGTCACGACCCTGCCGGACTGCCGCCAACCGGACGCAGGCAGTCCGGGGACGGCAGAGTTAGCCGGGCCGCGAAATTACTTTGATTATTTTGCGACCGGGTGGCGGCAAGCCCAACAAGACCGCTGCGAGGCCGCTAACCTGAACCTGGGTAAAGCCGCCGCTTTAGAGGTTGAGGGAAGAGATTCGGCCAGGTTTTCCCAGGCCCGGGTCCTGTACAGCCAGGGCCGCAAGGACCAGGCCTTGCAAATATTCCGGGAGCTAAAAGCGGCCCGGTACTTTTACGCCCAGGCGCTCCAGGCTAAAAACTCCGGCAACCCGCAACTGGCCCTGGCGCTAAACAAAGTAGCCCTGGAAATCGAACTATTGCCCGAGTATATGGACGGTCTAACCCAGCTGCTGGTTGAGCAAAAGCAGGCCGGGGAAGCTATCGGGCTCTGGGAAAAGTTGGCCCGGGATACGCCGGAAAGCCAGGCCGGGCACTGGCTGGCAGCCGGGGAAGCCGCCCGGCTCAGGCAAGATTGGACCCAGGCGGTCGGGGCCTTCCGGAAAGCGGCCGGACTGACCGCCGCTTCCCCGGAGCTTTATGACCTGTACCTGCGGATAATCAGAATTTTAACGGTTCAAAAGGATTGGGCCGCTGTCGCCGAAAATGCCGAAAAAGCGGTCAGCCTGGACCCTACCGCTTCGTCGGAACCGTATACCGGCGCTGGCAACGCTGAAGTAGAGCTGGGAAATTACGAAAAAGCCATGCAGTGGTACGACCGGGCGATACGCGCCCTGCCGGAAGGGGCCTGGCCCTATATTTATGCCGGGAACGCCGCCGCCAGGTTTGGGTTCTATGCCGAGGCCGAACGCCGCTTTGAGGCTGCCCTGAAATTAAGCCCCGGCCATTTCAGCGCCTTGCTCTATATGGCCCTTTTGCAGCACCAGCAAGGCAGCCTGGACCGGGCCATTTCTTACCTGGAACAAATCGAGCCTAAAGAGTGTGGCGTGCTGGAAAGGCTGGCTGCCTGGTACGGCGAAGCGGGCCATCCCGGCAAAGCGGAACAATACAAAACAGCAATCAAGACCGGGTGTCAAAAATAATTAATGAGTAACATTTCTACTACCACAAACTTTTACAAAAATTCCGGCAACCGGCCACTGCTAAACCTGGTCAGGGAGCCGGGTGGGCTGGCCCTGGATTGCGGCTGCGGGGCCGGTGACAATGCCCGGCTGTTAAAAGAAAAAGGCTGGCTGGTGACCGGGATTACCATAAGCGTGTCGGAGCAGCAAGCGGCCATTGAACATTGCAATAAGGTTTATCTAGCCAACCTGGAAAATGGCTTGCCGCCCGCAATCGAAGAAAAATATCACCTGGTGGTGCTTTCGCACGTCCTGGAACACCTGGTGGACCCCACGAAACTTTTACAGGATACCAGGCGCGTGCTGCACCGGGACGGTCAGGTGGCGGTGGCGCTGCCCAATGTGCTGGCCTACCGCCAGCGCTTCAAGTTTTTGCTGGGCAAATTTGAATACGAAGACAGCGGCACAATGGACCGCACCCACGTCCGCTTTTACACCCCGGCCACCGGGGCGGCGCTGCTGCGTTCGCAGGGTTTTGAAATAGTCACGTCCGAGGTCGAAGGGGCTTTTCCGCTCTGGCGCTTCCGCAAGCTGTTACCGCCGGGGCTGGTCGGCAAGTTGAACCGGCTGGCCTGCCGCCGGTGGCCCGGCCTATTTGGCTCCCAGAGTTTATACATAGTGAGATTGCCCCATGACTAATACCCGGCCCCCGGTCAGTGTTTGCCTGGTCACTTACAACCGGGCCACCTTGCTGCCCGCTACCCTTGACAGCCTGTTAGCCCAGACCTTTAGCGACTTTGAACTGATTATCAGTGACGATTGCTCGACCGACGATACCGAGAAAATCTGCCTTGAGTATGCCCGGCGGGACAGGCGGGTCCGCTATTACCGTAACGAAACCAACCTGGGCATGCCCGGCAACCTGAATGTCTCCTTGCAGTATGCGCAGGGCGAATACCTGGCGAACCTGCACGATGGCGACGTTTACCGCAAAGATTTGCTCGAAAAATGGAAAGCCGCCCTGGACGACCAGCCCACGGCCGGTTTTGTGTTCAATGCCTACCGCTCGGTAAACAGCCAGGGCCAGACCGTTATCAACCGCGAACCGTATGGGCCTTTGATAAAAGGGCCGGAACTGGCCTACCGCCTGGTTTCAAGATGGGACTCCTGCGTTTACGGAACCGTGATGGCCCGGCGCGCGGTCTACGAAAAGCTGGGCTGGTTCGACCCGTGCTTTGGGAACTTTAGCGATGTAGATATGTGGCTGAGAATTGCCGAAAATTATGATGTGGCCTACCTGCCGGAGCCGCTTATAGACTTAATGCCGCGCGACCCGACCCGCTTTTATGCTTTCGTCCACTGGCGGGTGGCCCTCTGGCTATTGGGCATTCATAAAACGAATTTGCAGCGCTGCCGGGGTCTTTTCCCCGAAAAAGTGGCTGGACTCGAGAAAAAGCTGCACCGCCGCCAGCAGTATTTCATGCTCCGGCAAATGCTAATCTGCCTGAAGCACCGCCGCTGGGACCGGGTAAAAGAGGGCCTGGCTGTCTGGCGCGACGCTACCGACCGGCTGCTAAGAGTTATTGGTAAAGTTTTTGGCCGGAGTAAAAATATTCCGGACTGGTACAACCCCGGTTACTGGGATTTAACAGGTGACAAGGCAAGCTGAAATATAATGAATATTCTTTTTACTTCCCTGGCCGGGCAGGACCTGACCCAGAGCTTGCATTACGTCCGCGTGATGGAGCGCATGGGCCATAAGGTGTTCCGGTTTGTCCTGGCCCACCCGGAAGAAAATCTTACCAGGGGCTTTGCGGTGGAACCGGGTTACGCCCTGGAAACTCCGCTGGAAGCTTTCGTCCGGTTAGCCGGGTTCGAGCCGGACTTGCTGCTTTATATTGAGCCGGGCGGCCTGCTGCCACGAGGCCTGGAAAAAGCGCCCTTTCCAACCGCCGCGATTCTTTGCGATACCCATACCGACCTGGCTATCCGGCTGAATTACGCCCGGTTTTTCGACCATGTCTTTCTCTATCATTGCAATTACGTCAAGTATTTTACCGGGCACCCGGCCGGTTTTGTCCACTGGCTGCCCTACGCCTGCGACCTGGAACTTTTCAAACCGGCGCCGGACCCGCAAGAGCGCCCGTATGAGGTGGCCTTTGTCGGGCAGCTAAATTCAGATAAAGCCCGCCGCCGGATTTTAAAGGCAATCGGCCAGAAGTACAGCCTTAACCCGCAGAAATATTACCTGCAATCCGAGATACCCGGTGTCTACAGCCAGGCTAAAATCGTGCTGAACATGCCGCTGGCCGATGATTTGAACTTCCGGACCTTTGAGGCGATGTCCTGTGGGGCGCTTTTGCTTACCAGGCGCATTGCAAACGGTCAGGAACTGCTTTTTGAAGAGGACCGGCACTATGTCGCCTACAGCGACGAGCAGGAAATGATGGACAAAATAGCCTACTACCTGGACTATCCCGCAGCCAGGGAAGCTATCGCGGCGGCGGGGTTGCGGGAAGTACAGGAGAACCACCGCCTGGAGCAGCGCGTGGAAGAACTGCTGGGCAAAGTTCAGGCTAACCCAGGCCAGGGCGCGCCCCTGCGAAATTACTCGCAGGCCCAGGTTAACCGGCAGTATGCCTGGTACTACGAGCTTATGCGCCGGAGCTATCCTATGCCGGATTTTGCCCTGGTGAAACAGGCCAGGGCTAAAAAACAACCCTGGCTGCCTTTGCTACTCCCGGCCTTGCGTTCTGTATTTCGCTCAATCTTCCGGTAAAGGGTAAGAAATTTGTACCAGATTACTGACGAGTCACCTAAACCGAGCCCTTTATTATTAGCCTGTCTGGTCCTGGCGGGTTGCGGGGTCGTAACCGGCCTGATCATGAGCTTTTTTGCCGGTTTGCCGCTGGCGGGTGGGGCTCTGGCAGTGCTGGGCCTGGGGCCGCTTTTCTTCATTTTAGATAGAATTCTGATGCCGGACCTGCTGCTAGGCCCCTCGATATATTTATTCGGCTACCACGCGCTGGGTTACGGCCTGGGGCCGCTGGGCCAGCATTACATCCTCGGCACCGAGCAGTATTACTTTGAAGGAATGCTTCTGGCCCAGTGGGGCGCGGTTATCGGGCTTGTTGCCTATGCCCTGGTTTTTCCGGTGTTCTTTCGACTGGCCCGGTCCTGGAGCGCCGCCCGGCTCAAACCGGCGGCTGTTAAGGGCGACGACTACCAGAGCTGGCAAAGTTTCACCCTGTTTTTGATGGCCGGTACGGCTTTCTTGCTGGCGCTGGGTACGGTTACGGGCGCTTTGAAAAGAGTGGGCGGCTCCGCCAATGATACTTCGTTAGGGCTGCTGTCCGTCCTGACCGCATTCTCGCAGATTCAGTTTATAGTCTTTTTCTTTTTAGGCGTCCTGGCGGTAAAGCGCCGGCGGCCCTGGCTGGTTATCCTGGTGCTTTCGTATTGCGGCTTCTTTATCTTTTATAGCCTGCAGGGTTCCAGGGGGCCTATCTTAACCGCCCTGCTAATCATCGGGTTGGGGGTGGCCTATGCGGGCGCGCCCCGGCGCAAGATAATGCTGGGGCTGTTTATCGCTTTCCTGGCCTTTATTCCTTTAGCGGGTATCATTGTCCTCTACCGGAGTAATGCCGATTATACCTCCCTGTATGACCAGGGGTTTGCCGGGCAGGTCGAAGCCTTTCTGACGGCCAGCCAGGACTTTAACAGTTCGGTTTCAACCGGCGAGCGGAACGCCTCCGAAGAATTTTTGATTGCCGTAACCGCCCTTTCGGTTGATAAGGTTATGCTGCTGCACCCCGATTACCTGCCTTATGACGGTTTTGACAAAGCCGAAGCGGTGTTATTCAGCTATATCCCGAAATTTCTCTACCCGGACCGGCCCGAAATCGGCGACAGTAACACGCTGGCCTTTCGCTATGGGACCGGCTCGGATGACGGCAGCACTTTTTCCTATCTTCCCACCGTCGGGGAAGGTTACCGCCGGTTTGGCTGGCTGGGTATCCCCTTGATGTATGCCCTGTGCGCCCTGGTCTTTGGCGTATCCGGTGGGCTGGCCTGGGCCAGGCGTCAAAATGTCGCCTGGGTGGCCCTGGCTATCTTTCTGTGGACCCAGGCCCCGACCGTCTGGTCCTCTACCCTTAACCTGATTATTTATTTTGGTATTTTTACCGTGCCGAAGTATTTCATCTTTTTCTTTTTAATAACAAAGCTAAAATCCGGTTTAAGCCTTTTTAGCAGGGAGAGCCAGGCGGTAAACCGGCCCGAATTTATGGTTACCAGGCCCCATGACTAAAACTTCCCCAACCGCTCTGCCCCCGGTTCCCGGCTCTCAACCCGGCCCCGGCCCCGGCCCGGCCACCCAGACGACTATTTTCCGGCGCTTGTTGCTGGGCATTGGTTCTTCCGGCCTGGGGCAATTAATCGGCGCTTCCCAGGCCATTTTGCTGGTCCCGCTATTTTTACATAGCTGGGGTTCTAACGGTTACGGCCAATGGATTGCCCTGACGGCCATGATTTCGTACCTGGGCCTGTTGGACCTGGGCGGGCAGAGTTATTTAGGTAATTTGCTGACGATAGACTACGCCAAAGACGACCTGAAAGGCTTTACGAAAAAGCTGTCGGAAGGGGTATCTTTTTTTAGTTTTCTTAGCGCAGGCGTGGTAATTCTACTGGCCGCCCTGCTGTTCGGCCTGCCGCTGGCAACCGGACAGGCCCTGGAAAATATGCTGCCCGGCCATAATAACGCCTGGGCTATCCTGGCCCTGGCCGGTTCGGTCTTGCTGGCGATACCGGCCGGTGTCTATGTCACGACCTACCGGGCTACCGGGTTATTCGCGCGCGGGATGATGGTCGGCAACCTGCTGCGCTTTGTCGAACTGGTCTTTTATATCGCTATGCTCGTGCTAAAGGTTCCGGCCGAGGCCTACGCGGCCGGGCTGCTGGCGGCGGCGGTGTTCCGGACCTTTTTTATCATTTTGGATTCTCGCAGGCACATCCCGGTCAGCCGGGAAATAAAGATTAATCTCGGCCTGGCCTGGCAGGGCCGCACCTACCTGAAAGGCTCCTTGCAATTCTGGATACTGGCCCTGGCAACTACCCTGAACCAGCAAGCGGTCCTGATTATTATCACGGCGGTAATCAATCCGCTGGCGGTCGTAACCTATGCCACCCACCGGACCGCCGCCGGGATTATCGGCTACATCAGCAGTTTTGTACAGGCTCCTTTAGCCCCAGAACTGAGCGTTTTATGGGCCAGACAGCGCCGGAAGGATTTGCAGGAAGCAGTCCTCCTGAGCGTCAAGTTTGTGCTGTTAGCCAGCCTTCTGGCCGGGCTGTTTTTGTGGGTTTCGCTGCCGGTTATATACCCGTTCTGGACCGGAAAGACCCTTAATTTCGACCCGCTGCTGCTGGGCATCTTTATCTTTCAGATGGTCCTGGCCTCCGCCTGGTCAACCCTGGGCTGGCCGCTCCTGGCGACGAACAACCAGAAAGCCCCGGCCTTCTGGACCACCGCCAACGCCCTGCTGACTATTATCCTGGCGGTAATTCTTGCGCCGGGTTTTGGGGTGCTGGGCGTAGCTTGCGCCACTCTTTTAGGCGATATTATTTGCGGGTTCGCGGTCTATCCGGCCCTTTGCGCCCGGATTTTGAGCTTGCCGCTAAGGACAATCTACCAGGCAATTTTCGCGGTGTGTATCGCGGTGCTGCCGCTTTTCCTGGTGATAATCTGCGGCGGGGCGCTGGCCGGAAATCCCCTGACTTTCGCGGTTTTGCTGGCCCTATCTTTAGCCTGGTGCCTGCCGGGGTTGCGCCTGGCCCTGGGTCCAACCGGGCTGTCCAGTCTCCGGCGCGTCTTTAACCTGGCAAGATTCTCCCGCAAGGCCGGGAGTGTTAATAAATCCTGAACGGCCCACTTGAGCCTTTACCGGCCCTGGTTATAACCATATTGGAGAAAGTTTTAATGAGTTACCTGAAATCACTTGCCCCCGAAGGATTAGTCCGCCTGTTGGAATATAAGAAGCGCTTTGCCAGTATGGGCCTGCCGGGCAGCAATTGCCTCAAACGGAGTTACCGTAAGGCGGTGGATATCACGAACCTGAATATGCTTCCGGCTGAAATTAGAAACAACCTGAAATGCGTGGTAGATGTCGGGGCGAACGTGGGCGAGTGGAGTACCGGCGTGGCCCTTCTGACAAAGGCGCCTAAAATTATCGCCTTCGAGCCGGTGCCGCATATCTTCCGGGAGTTGGTGACCAACACCAGGGATTACCCGCAGATAGAGTGTATAAATTCGGCGCTTGGCTCGAAACCGGGCCAGGTTGATATGTTCGTGGAAAGATTACATAAGCTCTCCTCGATTCTACCTATCCGGGATGAACTGCGGCCGGTCCACGGCATCGCGGAAGATAAACCGCAGACCGTTTCGGTGCCTTTGCAAACCCTGGATAACGCCCTCAGCCGGGAGGACGAAATATCTTTACTTAAACTGGATGTCCAGGGTTATGAGCCGGAAGTCCTGGCCGGGGGCCGCGCGGTCCTGCAACGGACCCGGGTCTTAATTACCGAAGTGGTGTATGTGCCATATTACCAGGGAGATGTACAGTTCGGGACTTTACATAACCAGATTACTTCGCTAGCGCCTTTCAAGCTATACGGAATTTCCGCGCCCAGTTGTACTGCTGACGGGCAGCCAATGTGGGCCGATGCAATTTATATTCAAAATTAGCCCGGTTCCAAAGCAGGCGGAATACAGTACAGAGTTTAAGAGTTAAAAGGTTTAAAGGAAGTAATATGTGTGGCATTACAGGTGTAATTTCAGTTTCGGGAAACCCGGCTCATTATCTGGAGAGTGTTTCCGCCATGACCGGGGCAGTGCAGCACCGGGGCCCGGATGACGGCAGTGTAAATATTCTGCGAGCCGCCGAACCGGTGGTAGTATTCGGCCACCGCCGGTTGGCAATTATAGATTTGTCGGAAGCCGGGAAACAGCCCATGCTCGACCCTGATACGGGCAACTGGCTCTCTTTTAACGGCGAAATCTATAATTTCCAGGAGTTACGGGCCGAATTACAGGAAAAATGGGGCTACCGGTTCCGGACCGGCACTGATAGCGAGGTAATTCTAAAAGCTTTCGACCGCTGGGGCCGGGACTGCGTGCGGCACTTCCGGGGTATCTTTGCTTTTGCGGTCTGGCAGGAAGCCGACCCCACGCGCCTGTTCCTGGCGCGGGACCACCTGGGCGTCAAGCCGCTCTACTACTGGCAGGACCGGGATACACTGCTATTTGCTTCCGAGGTGCGGGCCTTATTAGCCAGCGGTGAGGTGCCGCGCAAGCTAAATCCGGCCGGGCTGCGTTCGTACCTGGCTTACGGCTCGGTCCAGGAACCGCTGACCCTGGTCCAGGGCGTGGAATCTCTGCCGCCCGGCCACACCCTGCTGTGGGAGAACGGCCGCTTGGACACCGAGCAATACTGGAACCTGGCGCAATCCGCGCCACCGGAGGCCGGAGCTTCAAAGACGCAAATCTACGAAGAAGTGCAGCACTGGCTGTTAGAGGCGGTTAAATCACAACTAATCGCCGATGTGCCGCTGGGGGTTTTCTTATCCGGCGGGATAGACAGCAGCGCTATCGCGGCCCTGGCTCAGCAATCCAGCGCCCGGCCCATCCGGACTTTCAGTATTATCTTCGAGGAAGCCGAGTACGATGAGCGGCGGTTCGCCCAGGCCGCCGCCCGCCATATCGGCTCCGACCATAGTGAACTTCTCCTGACCGGCGAACTGGTCCAGCGGGAAATAGGCCGAGCCCTGGGGGCTTTCGACCAGCCCAGCGTAGACGGCATCAATACTTATTTTGTCTCGAAACTGGTCCGGGAGGCCGGGCTGACCGTCGCTCTATCTGGGGTTGGCGGTGACGAATTATTCGGGGGCTACAACGGGTTCCGCAAAGCTTTGCTGCTGGAAAAACTGGCAAAGTCCGGCGAGATGTTACCGGGCTTTATGCGGTCCGGCCTATCGCGGCTGTTTGCAACGGCCGGGTCCAGTGGCAGTTTATACAAAGCCCTCAAGCGGGCGCGCAATGAGCGCCAGGCCCTGTCGCTGGTAGAAGGTATGCGCAAAACGGCCGATCTATTGCAAAGCTCCTACGCGCCTTATTTTGTGTCACGCCAGCTTTTCTCGAACGGCCAGGTTTCCGAACTGCTGCGGCCTGATTTCCTGGCCGCCTCAAACGGCTGGGAACCGCCCGATTTCGAGCGGCTTTCTAAAGAAACCCGGCCTCTGGATAGCATCAACCGGGTATCGGCCCTGGAACTCCAGACTTATATGCTCAGTACCCTCCTGCGCGATACCGACCAGATGAGTATGGCTCACGCCCTGGAAGTCAGAGTGCCGTTGCTCGACCATAAATTGGTCGAGAATGTCTTTAAACTGAGCGGCGCGCTCAAAGTAGATAAGGCTATTCCCAAGCCGCTGCTGACCGGCGCGGTCGGGGACGCCATTCCGGCCGAATGCGTCTACCGGCCGAAGAAAGGCTTTGAACTGCCCTTTAATAAGTGGCTGACCAGCGCTTTGCAGCCCCAGATGGAAGAAAAATTTTTAACCAAATCGGCTTACCCGGTGCTGGAAAACTCCAGCCTGGCGAAATATTGGGACCAGTTTCTAACAGGACAACTTAAATGGAGCAGGCTTTGGAGCCTGTTTGTCCTGCTGCACTGGTTGGACGAGCATCATATAGAGCCATAAACTAATTTAACCTGCCGGATATGCCTGTTATCGGAAAAGATTTATAGCGAGTATGCCTAATATCGGAAAAGATTTATAGCGAGTATGCCTAATATCGGATTATGATTCAGAGTGTTAAGAACGAAAGCTGCGTACAATACGTGAGCTGTCCACATAAGTAAACGAACAACCTCGCACAACGGGAAACTCAGGAGTAGAGAGAATATGTCAAAAAAGAAAAAAAGATGCCTGCTGGTAATAACCGGGGCATTTGAAGCTGACGGAGGTATCGCGGCGGTCAATCGCCTGGTAATAAAATCATTTGCCGAAGAAGGGTATTTCCTGGACATT
>JAQBPB010000107.1 GCA_028287745.1 Chloroflexota bacterium | reverse complement strand
TGGTCCAGCTTTTTAAGATCGGTGAATTTTTCCAGGGTCCAGACCGTCTCCACCTTGGGTGCGAACAACATAACTTCGAAATTTGGCTGCACCAGCAGGGGTTGTGCGGCTTGCGGTATTTCTGTGGAGTGAGCTTTATGCCGGCCACAGATTTCAGCGCCAAAGCTGGTCAGGCAAAACGCGACTACCCGGTCGCTCTCGTTCCGGCCAACCTGGACGATACCCAGCCATTCCAGGGCCGTTTGAAAGGTCGCCTGGATTATCTCGCCTTCAATCCGGGGCCATTGCTTGCTCAACTCGGTCAGCCGCTGAAGGCCCACCATATTCAAGAGGTCGCGCCGGGGAGTTATAAAGTAGGGGTCTTCTCGCTGGATTTTTTGCACCAGCGAGTCCAGCGAATACCAGGTGCCGGGCTCACAATCTTTCAACCAGCCAAGCAGGGTTTTGTTGGCCCGGCTGATTAACTTATTAGTGGCGTAATAGTACGGGAATTCGACCGGGCCGGTCCGGCCTGGCTCAGACAGCCACAACTCGACCAGGCGGCGCATCTGGTCATAAAAATCAAGTTTAAGCCATTCCTCAAATTCCGGGCCCGGTTCCAGGCTCCAGGTCTGGGTTTCCGTTACATAAAGCTTGAGATTAAAGCAAAGACGGGCCACAAAATCAACATGGCGGTATTCCAGTCCCGGCACTTCTTCGACGTTTAGCGGCCAGAGCTGCGCGTTTAACCTTTTAAGGTCGCGCTTGGGAATAAGGGCCTGGTTGGTCAGTTTCAGGTCGTTGGTAACGATATAGTTCAAAAAGGTCAGGATATCCCAGGCCAGGGCGTAGGGCGGGAAAAGGGTCGTTTTGCCGGGCGGGTTGGTTGTTTGCAGGGCTTCCGGGAGAGCTACCGGCGGTTCCGACCTGGGCGAAATAATCTCAGCCGGTATAAAGACCAGGCTTTTCCCGTCTTCAAAGGCTTCCCAGACCAGCAGGCGTTCCAGCAGTGGCCTTAAGCTCCGGCCCAGCCGTTTCATACTGACATAGTCGGCCAACAGAGCCTCCAGGGTCGTCTTACCACTCTGTATCTTGAGCAGCTTAAAGAGTTCCAGGCTCCCGTCGCCCAGCTCCTCCAAAATCTTGGCCTGGTGTGCCTGGTCCGTAATGGCCCTGGTAAGCTCGGCGACCAGTTGGGCGGGACCGGCGCTACCGAGCAGGCCGGTCATGCCCCAGCTTTCCGCGCCCTGTTCAATTTTTTCGGTTTCCAGTCCGGTCAGCAAATGGTGTAAAGGTAACTGGGTCGGTTTAAGGACCGGTTGATCGGGCGGCGGTTCGATTGAGGCTCTTTTTTCGGCCAGCAGGCGGGCAAGGGGGCGGGCCACCTCTCGCGGTACGGAAAGAGTACTAAGGACCGTTTTCAAAGAACCGGCGATTTTATCACGGTTTCGCCAGCCGTAAATTTCACTCCACCCGGCTTTAACCGGTTTGACCGGCGGCGTTTCCGGCTGGCTGGAAGGGCTGCCCTCTTCGGCGACAATCGTTTTTTCTTCAAACAGCAGGCCGATCTGTTTGAGTTTCTTTAAATCGGCATCCCGTTCGGGGCTGGCCGGTTTCAGCCGGTCAAGTTCTTCCAGGGAGATCGTAAATTCCGTCCGGCTTATAAAGAATTCCAGCCACTGGGCCAGTTCAGGTTCCAGGTAGTCAACCAACCGGCGCTGCAAAAACTCGCTTTGCATTTCCTGAGCCAATTGGAAGGTGTTGCCGGTATATAGCCGGTCGGTCAGGTTAGCCTGCCATGATTCGGCGATAACCCGTAACTCGGCGGAAGATTTTTTGTTTAAGTATGCGACCAGACTTTTCATAGAATATAAGATATCATATTTATTGCTAAAGCCCGACTTTAATAGCTGAGCGGCATTTGGCCATAAAAAAAAACCTATTTACTTTGGTATAGCCAAAAGTTTAGCCAAAGTAAGAATAGTGGCACGGATTGTGCAGCAAAGCGGGCTGGCATAGTTCTTGCTTATAAATTTATGCAAACTAAACATATTCTTTTTGAAGAACCGTTTACAATAGTATATATGGTTTCAGTGTTTTTTTACCTGAAGGCATTATAGCATGTGCGTTTGCCAGGCAATTTTGCCAATGCCCGGCATTCTCACTAATTGGCTGGATAAGTTCGAAAGAAAATCGGAAAACTTAAAACGGAAAGCAAGCACTTAGACTATGGAAACGAAAAATTTAAGAGGAGGCGATTAAATTGGACCTTAGTATGGGATTATCTCAGGAGCAACAGGTCAGGGTCTCGCCCAGTTTAATCGCGTTAAACCAGATATTGGCTCTTAGTAGCCAGGAACTACAAGAGGAGATTCGCCGGGAAATTGAATCGAACCCGGCTTTAGACCTGGATGAACGGGTGGTTTGCCCCACCTGCGGCAGTTCTTATAACGGTCGGGTTTGCCAGCGCTGTCTGGCCGATAACCCGGGCGGTATGGCAAGCCGGCTTAACGGGGAACGCAAATCTACTTCCGATGAATACACCGACTCGAACGAAGATTATTTTATTCCTGACGAAAATTGGTCCGGTGGCGGCCGGGGTGGTGACGAAGAATTTGACCCCATTACGATTGTCGCCGCCGAAATGTCGCTGTCCGAACGCATTTTAGTGGACCTTTCTACCGTCATTGACGAAGACCAGATGCCGATTGCCGAGTTCCTGGTGGGTAGCCTGGATGAGCGCGGTTATCTTTCGACCAGCCTGGAAGCAGTGGCCGATACCTTCCAGACCGACGAAGCATACGTGTTAAATATCCTCAAGGAGTTGCAGAACGTGGCCCCGCCAGGCGTAGGCGCCCGTGATTTCCAGGAATGTCTTTTAATCCAGGTCCGCTTCCTTAAAGAGCAGGGCATCGAGCAGCCGCATGTCCAGCGCTTGATCGAAGATTACTTTACCGCCCTGGGGGAGCATAAATACGGCTTTATTGCCCAGCAAATGGGTATTTCGGTCGATGACGTGCATGCTGCCCGTGAATTCATAAAGAAATACCTGAACCCTTTTCCCGCCGAAGGCCACGCCGGTGAAATTAACGGGGTCCAGATGCGCAGCGGCGGAGCCAAAGCCGGGTACGTGGTGCCGGATGTAATTATTTCCGAGCGTGAAGGCCAATATGAGGTTGAAGTGGTCGAATCAAAACGCTTCTACCTCAAGGTTAACCCGATGTACCAGAAACTCAGTAGTGAGATGACCGGCCCGGTAACCGATGCCAGCGAGTCTGACCGTGAACATGTCCGCCAGTACGTGGCACGCGCCAAGTTTTTTATGTCCAACATCAACCAGCGGCGCGAAACCATGCTCAAGATTACCAAGTGCCTGGTCGAAACCCAGGAAGAATTTCTGCGCGACGGCGTGCGTGGTCTTAAGCCGCTCACCCGCTCAATGCTGGCAAGCTACATCGGCATCCACGAAAGCACGGTCAGCCGGGCCACCGCCGGAAAGTACGTAATGCTGCCTAACCGCAAAGTAATCTCGTACAGCGACTTCTTTACCGCTTCCCTGAGCATCAAAGATGTTATCAAGGAGATTATCGAGACAGAAGGGCGCAACCGGACCAAACCTTTAACCGACCAGGATATTGTCGAACGCCTGGAAGGCCGGGGCATCCGGGTAGCCCGCCGGACGGTCGCCAAGTACCGTGCCCAGCTCAAGATTTTACCTTCCACCCTTAGATAAGTTTTACCTTCGCATTCAGGCTAAAATAAGAGGTGCCCGCAAGGGACACCTCTTATTTTTTTACCTGCTTGGAATTATTGCCGTTTAGCGGCTACTACACCGGGGGTAAAGTCGGCTTGATATACAGGTCCAGGCGGCTGTGACCGCGCAAGGCGGTTAGCGGAATATCTTTGCCGATTACCTCGCCGGAGAGCTGGCGCTGCAATTGAAAAATACTGGCGACCGGTTGATTATTAAGCGAGAGAATCAGGTCTCCCGGCTTAAGCCCGGCGCGGGCCGCCGGGCCGTTTCCGCTAACTTCAAGGATTCCTACCCCGGTCTTGTGCTGGAGGTTCAGGCTGCGAATTACCGGGGCTGGGATTGGCTGTTGCTGGCAGCTTATCCCGATGAAGCCGCGCGTTACTTTGCCATCTTTCATTAACATCCCGGCAACCCAACGAGCGGTATTGCTGGGTATCGCGAAGCAAATGCCCTGCGACATTGCAACGATGGCCGTATTCACCCCGATAACCCGGCCGTGACTGTCTACCAGCGGCCCGCCGCTATTGCCGGGATTCAGGGCGGCATCGGTCTGGATGATATTTTCAATCAAGCGACCGCTTTGATTGTTCAAAGTCCGGCCGGTGGCGCTGACTACCCCGGCGGTTACGGTATTTTGCAGCCCGTTGGGATTGCCAATCGCGATAACAAGCTGCCCGACCCGCAGGGCATCACTATTGCCCAGCGTGACCTGGGGCATCCCGCTGGCCCCGGACCGGAGGACGGCCAGGTCAGTTTCGGGGTCCTGCCCGACCAGGTGCGCTTCGTAATCCGCCCCATCCATTGTCGTAACTTTTATTCGGGAAGCCCCGGCAATAACGTGGTGGTTGGTCAGGATGTAACCGTCGGAAGCGATGAAAAAGCCGCTCCCGCTGCCCCTGACCTCATAAGGGTTGGGGCCGTAGCCGCGCCAGCCGTTCGCCCGGACCTGGCGGCCGGTCAGGGCCTTTTTAACTGTAATATTGACGACCGCCGGGCTGACCGTTTCGGCGACCCGGACGACCGCCTGGCTGTAGGCGTCCAGGAAATCGGCCGCTTCTTCGGGAGTGTTGAAATGGTTGGTAGCGGCTCCTTCTACCCCGGCCGTTGAGGAACCCGCGACAAATTTATAATCGGCCTGACCGGGCGCGTTATCTTTAAATAGGTCTGACATGCTAAATAAACCTTTCTAAAATACCCATCCTGGAATGGCAAACAAAAAAGGCCGGGCTGTTGGATTTAAGCTGGTTTTATGTGGGGAAGGTGAACCGCATCTTTAGTAAAGAAGCGGGAATTTTGACTGAGTAACTAATTGTAGCATAGTATGTGTTAGAAACGCGTTAACAAGTTTAGTAACTTTTTAAAATAGGCGCTCGTATACCGAAACTGTTGGCCCTTACCAAACGTAATTACCACGTAGCCAGCTGATAGTATGGCCTGGTTATCCGGCAATCAATCGGTAAATAGTTTCAGGGAGGCTCTCCTTTGTCCGTTGTAAATCGCGGCCCTTCACTTCGCCCGAACATGACTCCCCGACCGGTTCAAAACCGGCCCCCGGCCCCGGCCCCTAACCGGCCGCCCAATTCGGCAATCGGCCCGGCCCGCCGGGGTAGTAATAGCCGCTTGCAATTACGCCTGGATACTTTACGCGGCCAACTGACTTTAGGTGGTTGGATCCTGGTCGGGTTTGCGGTACTGGCCTTTCTGGCGGCGGTTACTATTACCGGCACGCGGATTCAGAAGTTCCAGCAAATCGCCTCGGTGGCAGTGCCCGGCATCAACGCCACCAACGAAGCCTTTCAACTTCTTTCGGGAGAAGTTTCCAATACGGCGGATTACATTCTGGCCCAGAAAGCCCCGACTATCGGCGCTTCCGGTGTCGTTAGCGGCACTTCTAACCTGGCTCAGACCAAACAAGCCATCCTGAAGCAGATTGAAACTCAACGCGCCGCCTTTGATTTTGCCCTCCAAAGCGGTTACAGCGCCCTGGTCGATTACCCTAAGACTTTCCAGCCGGATGCCCAGACTGCCCTTAATTACCTGAGCGTGCGTAACGCCCGCTTACACGATGCGCTGGCTTACACCCGGGGACTGGTCGATACCAATCAATTGGATGCGGCCACGACCACTTTTCTAAACGGGCAGAACGATTACTACCAGCCGGTTATTTCAAGTCTTTACTTTTTACGTAGTGTCCATATTAACCAGCTCGAGGAAGCGGCCCAGGCGGCCACCGGTTCGGCCGATATGCAGGTTTTCCTGGCGGCGGCGGCAACTATCCTGTTTGTGGTCTGCTTGCTGGGGGTTAACCTGTGGCTGACCTTTAGGGTCAAGCGGGTCCTGATTCCCCTGCTGAATCTGGCGCTGGTTATAGTCGCGCTTTATTCGGCTTTCCTCTGGATAACTTTTGCAAACAGCAGCCGCAACCTGGAGCAAGTGGTCAATAGCTACAACCAGACTTCCCTGTTAAATGATGCCCAGTTGCACGCTACCGACGCCGCCGCCGACCAGGTCCAATGGGTAATCGGCGGGCAAACCCAGGCGGCCCAGGGCCAGACCCCGGCCCGGTTCGTGGGTGATGCGGTTTACGAAGAGGATTTCAAAAGGCAGCTTGAACTTCTGCTGGCTACCAAAGATTCCAGCGGCGCTACGGTCTACACCCCGGCCTCGATTATCGATTGTCCGGGTTCTGTTTCCGAGCGGGCGAGCTATGCCCCGGTGGGGGTTCTGGGGGATGTCTGCCGGGAGTCCACCTCTCCGGCGCAGGTGACCGCCTTAAACAATTTCATCCACAACTATCGCAACTGGCTGACCGCCGATACCAGCTTTCGGACTCAGGTTGCTGGCGGTAATGTTAACGGCGGCCTGACTGTGCGCAACGGTGACGGTGCAAGGGCCTACCAGCAGATGACCGCTTCGCTCAACGAGTTAAAGCGGTTGAGTGTGGCCGATTACACCCGGCGCAGCAAAGAAGGAACCGACAGCTTGAATCTATCCCTGATACTGGCCTGGGTAGTTTTCCCGCTCTCCTTGCTCCTGGCCGAAGTCGGGATACTGAGCTGGCGGCGTGAATTCTAAATTCGAACTAATTGTTGAGCAAAGGGTTAAAACTGTGACAAGGGGAAAATTTACCGTGGGCCTTCAACAAAAAAACCTGGGTAAAATAGCGGCCGGATTGGCAATGGCTATCCTGGCAAACTGTTTGCTACTGGCCGGAAGTGTTGCCGGGGCGCCTGGTTCGGCCCCGGCGGTTATAGCTCCTCTCCCGGTACAACCGGCCGTAGTGGCTGCTCCCGGCGCGCAGGCCAGCGGCAATATTACAATTTATTCCAGTTTGCCACGCACCGGTAGCAGCAAGGACCAGACAATTACCCTGGAAAACGCCATGCAAATGGCCCTGGACGATTTTACCCGGTCCACCGGCAAGGTCGGCAACTTTACGATCAAGTATGAGAAGTTAGATGATGCTTCGGCTACACTGGGCCAGTGGGACCCCGAATTGGAAAAGGCCAACGCGACCAGGGCGGTCAATGACCCCGATGCGATGGTCTATTTAGGGACCTATAATAGCGGTGCTTCCAAAATATCAATTCCCATTCTCAACGCGGTCAATATGGTTATGATTAGCCCGGCCAACACCTATCCCGGCCTGACCAAAGCCGTTTCGGGCGTTACCGTGGCAAATGAACCGGAAATTTATTATCCCAACAAGACCCGCAATTATTTCCGGGTGGTCTTGCGGGACGACCTGCAAGGCCCGTCCGGGGTTAGTTTCGCGGTTGATGCCGCTAGAGGCAAGCGCTTTTTTATTATTGACGATTCGCAATCCTATGGAAAAGGGCTGGCCGATGCTTTTGGAAATGACGTAACCCGGCGCGGCCTGACAATTGTGGGGCGGGCTTCGATCAACGGCCGAGAAAGTGATTACCGGGAGTTGGCCCGCCAGATTCGCCAGGCTGGTCCTGATTTTATTTTCTTTGGCGGTATCGCCCAGCAGCAGCCGGGAAAACTCCTGGCCGATATCCGGGCGGTCGGAATTACCGCGCCCTTTATGGGCGGTGACGGTCTGAATAACCCGGCCTTTGTTAAAGAGGCGGGTGTCGCCGGGGAAGGGGCTTATAGCTCTATCAGTGGAGTACCGGTAGACCAGTTACCGGCCAAAGGCCAGGATTTCTTGAAACGCTACCAGGAGAAATACGGCGCTCCTTCAAACTACACCATTTACGCCTATGAGGCGATGTTAGTGGCCCTGACCGCTATCCAGAAGGCCAATACCAAAGACCGCAAGGCGATTTTGGACACAGTCGCAAGCACCCGGAATTTTGATGGTGTAACCGGAAAATGGAGTTTCGACCAGAATGGTGATACTACCCTGAGTGATTTTGCGGTCTACCAGATTCAGGACGGCAAACTGGTGTATCGCCAGCAGAGCCGCCCAGGGACCTAAGATTTATTTGAACTCTTCCGGCTCGTCGTCCTGGATAAGCGAAGGTTCACCATACCAGGGTTTTTTAGGAGTGATACGCCGGTGGTTGGCCGGTTTTAACCAGCGCAGGGTAAACCAGGCCATCAGCGTGACCACGGTCGCCATCACAAACATGCCTACCCCAACCATCATGCCGACCGCGGAGGTAATCCAGATGCTGGCCGCCGTGGTCAGGCCGCCGACGTTCGAGTCGCTGCGCCAGATCGCGCCGGCCCCGATGAACCCAATCCCGGCAACAACCTGGGCGGCCAACCGGGCCGGGTCACGTACGGTCCCTAATCCCTCAAAGCCGTAAACTGAAATTAACATGAAGGCGGTTGAGCCTACCCCTACCAGGATATGCGTCCGCAATCCGGCCGGACGCTGCGCTTTCTCGCGCTCAAACCCGATTAAACCCGAAAGCAAGTATGCTATCAGGAGCCGTAAGGCCATATTCAGTTCGTTGTGAAGCGTTGTTAAGTTTATTATATCCATAGGTATTGTCCTTCTTGTAAAAAGATATTATACCCCAGATTTAACAACTTGTTAACAACAACTTAACAACTTACCTACCGGATTTAATATTCTAATTGTTTAAAAGTTTATCCATAGTAAGACTAATTGAACTAAGAGAAATACCTTTTACGCTAATATTATAAAAACCTCCCGGATAACTGGTAATCCAGCAATTGTTAAAAACTTGTTAAATCAGTAATACTTTGGTATAGTAAAATTGTTATACAACTTGCAGTTTCTATAGCTAAATTTGTTTCCGAAAATAAGTAAAAATTACACGGGAGGATCAACGGAGATGACTCGCTGGCTTTCAAACCGTTTTGGCATGTTAGGTGTGTTAGCCCTTGTTCTGGGGTTAGCTCTGGGAGCCTGTGGTGATAATACCGCTACTACAGCCCCGGCCGTAACTACGGCAGCCACAAGCGCAACCACGGCCGCCGCAACAACCGCAGCCGCAGCCGCAGCCGCAACCACGGCCGCCGCCACAAGCGCAACAACCGCAGCCGCAACTACGGCCGCAGCGGCTTCCACCACCGCGGCTGCCGCAGCCAACAGTGGTACTGCAACCGGTACTCTAACCATTCTGGGTACTCCGCAGGAGGATTGGGTCAAGGCAACCGCCGAAGCCTTCCAGAAGAAAACCGGGATAAAGACCAATTATATTCGCCTCTCGGCCGGTGAGGCCCTGGCCCGTATCAAGGCCGAAAAAGGTAACCCCAGCTTTAGTGTCTGGTGGGGCGGTCCGGCGGACCAGTTCATTGACGCCAAGAACCAGGGTCTGTTGGAAACCTATAAATCTCCGGCTGCCGAAAAAATCCCAACCCAGTACAAAGATCCGGACGCCAATTGGACCGGTATTTATGTAGGGACATTGGGTTTTGCCTCAAACAAGGAATTGCTTGCCAAGAAAGGCTTGAAAGCTCCTACTTCCTGGGATGACCTGCTCAAGCCGGAGTTTAAGGGCCAGGTAGTTGTCGCCCACCCAGCCAGCAGCGGCACCAGCTATACCATGCTCAGCACTATTCTGCAGTTACGTGGTGAGGCTGCCGGTTGGGAGTACATGAAGAAATTCCACAGCCAGGTCTTTCAATACACCAAAGTAGGCGCTGCGCCCGGTGAGATTGCCGGACGGGGTGAAGCCCTGGTAGGCATCATCTTCTCACACGACACCATAAAGTACGTCAAACAAGGCTATCCGTTGGAACTTAGCTTCCCGCTGGAAGGTACAGGCTATGAAATTGGCGGGCTGGCGATTATCAAGGGTGCCAAGCAGCCGGTCGAAGCCAAAATGTTCTATGATTGGGCCCTTAGCAAAGAAGCTCAGGAAATCGGCGCGGCTACCCAATCTTTCCAGCTTCCTACTAACCCGGAGGCGAAAGTAGATAGCAATTCTATCCCGCTGGATAAGGTTAAGACCATTGCCTATGATTTTGTCAGTAGCGGCAAAAATCGCGAGGCTCGCCTCAAGAAATTTACCGAAGAAATCGCTCCGGCTCCGAAATAGGTAATAAGAAACAATGGCCCAATTACTTAAACCCCCACCCCCGGAGGAGAGCCTGGCCTCCCCTCCGGGGGTGCCTACCACAGCCTACCGCCAGCGCTTCGGCCGCAGTTGGACTACTATCCTGCGCGACCCGCTGGCCCTGGCCGCTTTATTGTTAATTTCTCTGTTTTTAGCGCTTTTTATAATCTTTCCGCTGCTCAAAGTGCTGCTTAACAGCATCTTTGATGAGCAAGGCAATGTTGACCTCTCGGAATATCAGCGCGTAACTACCAGCCCGCTTCAACAAAAAGTAATCTGGGATACCTTGATTATGGGCGGGGTTGTATCGGTACTCAGTACGGCCCTGGGCTTTTTATTTGCCTACACCATGACCCGCTGCAAAATTCCCGGCAAGAAATTGCTGCATTTTACGGCCCTGCTGCCGGTTATTTCGCCTCCCTTTGCCGTGGCAATGGCGGCGGTGCTGCTTTTTGGCCGGAGCGGGTTGATTACCAACAAAATTTTGGGACTGGACGTCAATATTTATGGCTGGCCGGGACTTATCCTGGTCCAGACTATAACTTTTTACCCGGTGGCTTATTTGCTTCTAATTGGGCTGTTGCAGTCTCTCAACCCGGCCCTGGAAGAAGCTTCGCTTAACCTGGGAGCCAGCAAATGGCGGGTCTTTCGGACGATCACGCTGCCGCTACTAATTCCCGGCCTCGGCGCAAGCCTGCTGCTTATTTTTGTTGAAACCCTGGCTGACCTGGCAAACCCCCTGCTTATCGGGGGCGATATTAATGTACTGGCGACCCAGACTTACCTGGCTATTGTTGGTACAGCTGATTTCCGGGGTGGCGCGGTTTATTCGGTGGTATTGCTGGTGCCAAGCCTGACCGCTTTCATTTTGCAGCGGTACTGGGTCAACCGCCGTTCCTACATTTCAGTTACGGGCAAACCCCAGGGTGGCCGGTTAGTCATCACCGCTCCCCTGCTGCGCTGGTCGCTGGTGGGAGCCTGTTTCATGGTGGGCGGCCTGGTGCTGTTAATTTACGGCACTATCATCGCCAGCGCCTTCACTAAACTATTTGGGATAAATTACACCCCAACCCTGGATAACTTCGGGTATCTTTTTGACTCGCCTAACTATAGAGATGGGATGATTAATACCGTCTGGTTGGCGATCCTGGCGACCCCGGTAGTGGCCCTTCTCAGCACGATTACCGCCTGGCTGGTAGTGCGGCGGGGTTTTGCCGGGAGGTCGGCCCTGGATTTTGTTTCAATGCTGGGCGCGGCGGTGCCGGGTACGATTATCGGTATCGGTTATATCCTGGCCTTTAACAATGCGCCGCTGGCCCTGACCGGCACCTCTATGATAATTATTTTGGTCTTTGTCATACGCGGGTTGCCCAGCGGTTTGCGCGGCACCGTGGCGGCGCTGCAACAGATAGATCCATCTATAGAAGAAGCCAGCACCAGCCTGGGCGCTTCTACCGCCTATACTTTCCGGCGAGTGACTATCCCACTGGTCCGCCCGGCTGTCCTGGCCGGTCTTATTTATAGTTTCACCCGCAGCATGACCAGCCTGAGCGCGATTATTTTCCTGGTCGGGCCAAATACCCGCCTGGTAACCGCTCAGACTTACAACCTGTTGGAAAATGGCCGCTTTGGGGCCGCTACGGCTTATGTAACGCTTTTAATCCTGGTAGTGCTGGCCGCGATGGGCATCCTGACCTGGCTGGTACGCGGGCCGGTACGTCCGGTAGATACTCTGTAGGAGCTAAGGGGAAATTTAATGGCGGTTGAAAGTAGCACAAAAAAAACGAATAACTTTTTGGGTGGCAAAGGCGCGGGCCGGGGCGGTTCTCTCCGGCTGCAGTCCCTTACCAAGATTTTCGAGACACACGGCGGCGGGGGCCAGGTAGCCGCCGTGGATGGCGTTAGCCTGGATATTCCACCCAACCAGATGGTTACTTTGCTGGGGCCGAGCGGTTGCGGCAAGACGACAACTTTGCGGATAATTGCCGGGTTCGAACAGGCCAGCAGCGGCAAGGTCTGGCTGGAAGATAAAGATATTACCAACCAACCGGCCAACCGCCGCGAAATGGCAATGGTCTTTCAAAGTTACGCTCTTTTCCCTCATATGAGTGTCTTTGAGAATATCGCTTACGGCCTGAAGGTCCAAAAAACAAACCGGGAGGACTTGAAAGCCCGGGTTGCCCAGGCAATGAAGCTAACCGAATTGACTCAATACGCTAACCGTCAGCCTAACCAGTTGTCCGGCGGGCAGCAGCAGCGGGTGGCCCTGGCCAGGGCTATTGTAATTGAGCCAAAAGTTTTGCTCTTTGACGAACCGCTTTCTAACCTGGATGCGAAATTGCGGGAGCAAATGCGTGTGGAACTCCGCCGGATTCAGCAAGAACTGGGTGTGACTGGAGTCTATGTCACGCACGACCAGGCCGAAGCTATGACGATTTCGGACCTGGTCGTGGTAATGAACAAGGGCCGGATTGAACAGGCCGCCGCTCCCAGGGAAATCTACCAGCGCCCGGCCAGCCGCTTTGTGGCCGCTTTTATTGGCAAAGCCAGTTTCCTGCCTGGAAAAGTCCGCGAAGTACAGGAAAATATGGTTGTTGTAGAAGTCCTGGGCCAGTCCTGGCGGGTTTTTAACCTGGGCGGGCAGTTGCAGCAGGACCAGGACGCCGACCTGGTTATCCGGCCGGAAGGCGTCATTTTAGGCCATCCAGGCGAGCAACCTCTGGAAGGGCGTATTACTTTGCTGTCCTATCTTGGACCGGTAATAGAATACGAAATAACCTTAAACGGCGGCGCGGCCCTGGCCGTAACTGTTTCCGTGCTGGGCCAGGAATGGCTGCCAGGCCTGGGCGAAGCGGTTTCAGTCGGCCTGGTGGAGACCGCCCTGGCGGCTTTGCCCGGTTAAACTTATAAAAAATCTCCTTCCCTGGTTGCTACCGGTTTCAAATAAAACCCTGGGGAACTGACCTTAAATTTAATACCCGTATAAGTGAGTCTTGTACCAACAGGGCTCACTTTTATTATATTGATACTTTGTGTGAAGTTAAGTAAGACTTTACAATACCATTCTTTTAGTGTTAAATAGTGCAAGACATCAAGGTGTTTTTAACCTTTGGCTTAAAAAGTATTTGTAATAAATTCCTGGTTTGTATGGCCTTGCAAGTTGCCGGGTGGGTAGCCTGCGGTCTTTGGAGGATTTGGTTTGTCAAGAAGTAAACTGTTTCACCTGTATTCATTTATGGTTCTTTTAATCCTGGCCGGTCTGCTGGCCGCCTGCGGAGCACCGGAAAGCAGCCCGGTCCCGCCTAACCTGGAGGTCATAACCGCCGCTACCGGCAACACTAACCAGCAGGTCACCACCAGCGCCGCCGCTACTGCCGACACCGCTACCACTGCGGCTGCCCCGGTAGCTACTACTGTTGAGGCGACCACCGCCGCCGTCGCAACTGCTGCCGTCGCAACTGCTGCCCCGGCTACTACCGCCGCTTCAACAAATGTCCCACCAACGACTGCCGCCCAGGCTACCACCAGGGCTGCGACCACCGCCGCGCCTGTAACCACCGCCGCTGCGACCACCGCTCCAGCTACTGCTAAAGCCGCGGCTGGCCTGGCCCCGCTTAAAAAGGGCGTTGTCCTTGAACCAATGACCTGGCTGGCGCAGACCCTTAACAATTGCGCCCCCGACTCGGCCCTGATGGCTCTCAGTTACTATGGTGTTACCTTGACCGAAGCCCAGTGTGCCCAGGCCCTGCGGCCCAATTCCGGGGACAAGCATGTTGAACCGGAAGAACTGGTTGCTTTTATTCAAAGCAAGGGCTTTAAAACCGTTATGCGCGAAAACGGCACCATGGATAAAGTTCGCCAGTTACTTTCGGCCGGTGTCCCGGTTATTACCCAGCAATGGCTCAAAGAAAATGATGATATTGGACACTACCGGGTTGCCCGGGGTTATGATATTGCCACCGATACCATAATTTTTAATGACTCGATGGACCGCAAGGCTAAAACTGTCGTGGGTTCCACTTTGCAGGACTTCCTCTGGAAGGGTTATGACCGGCGCTATTTCCCGGTTTATACTGCCGCCCAGGAACCGACCGTAATGGCAATCCTGGGTGATGATGCCAACGCGACTACTAACCTGAACAAGGCGCTTGCCGCCGCGAAGAAATACAGCGAAACCAAGCCTAGCGATATTGATGCCTGGCGCAACCTTGGTTATTTGCAAGCAACCACCGGCGATTGCAAATCGGCCGTCACCGTCTGGGAACAGCGCCTCAAGCCGATGCTTAAGGCCAGTGATAACGGACCCTACAACCGCTTTTTATGGTATCAACTCTGGCCGGTCCGCTGTTATAATAAGCTGGCTAACTACCAGGAGGTTATTAAATTAGCTCCTAACGAAATCGAAAAGGCCAAAGTCTATGCCGAGGCCCGTTACGAATACGCTATTGCTCTTATGAACACCAATCGCAAACCGGAAGCTATTGCCCAGCTAAAGTTGGCTTTACTGGACGATCAAAACTGGCAGGCTCCGGCCACTCTACTGGCTAAATTGGGTGTAAGCTAAAACTTGTTAAACCGCACTAAACGGCGGCCCACTCCTTTTAGCGCGGGTGGGTGGGCCACCGCCTCTTATATAATCAGCTATGCGGTAAGCGCTCTGCTTTATCTGCCAATGGCCCGCATACTAGAACCAGGCGACTTCGGTCTTTATACCGAAGCCAACCTGGTTTTTTCTGCGCTTACTATAATAATCGAGCTTCCTTTGCTCAGGGCGCTCGTCAGAATGCCCGGTGACCGGCAAGAAGTAGCCCGGGCCACTTTTGGCCTGGCGATTGTTATGGGATTTACCGGGATGCTGTTGTGCGCCTTTTCCGGCTGGCCGATTTCCATGCTCTATAACGAGCCGCGCCTGGTCCAGCTCATGCTAATCCTGGCCCCGGCCGTTTTGATTGACGCGCTGGGCGTGGTTCCTCATGCTATCCTGGTGCGCGAACTGGAATTTCGCCGCCGGATTCTGCCGGAGAGTATCGCCGTTATGGTAGGCGCGGTCCTGGGGATTGCCGCGGCTTTCCTGGGTGCGGGAGTTTACAGCCTGGTAATTTATGCCATGACCCGGGTCATTCTAAATTGCCTGGTGGCCTGGTTGATTGTCCGCTGGAAGCCCGGCCGGGGGTTTGGTTCCTGGCAGACCTGGAAAGAGGTCCTGAATTTCGGACTGCCCGCCAGCGGCGGCGAACTGGCCCAGTTTGCCCGCTTTAATGTAGATTTTGTGATTGGCGGTATGCGCCTGGGAACGAGTGCGCTCGGGGTCTATAACCTGGCCTGGAAGACTACTGAAATACCCGCCAGGATTATCAACGCCAGCTTTGATACGGTGGGCTATGCCACTTTCTCGCGGCTGCAGACGGATAAGAGCTACTTGCAGCGCATGTTCCTGACCGCGACTTCCTTACTGGCCTCAATAACCCTGCCTTTGTTCCTGGGAGCGGCTTTTGTACGGGAGGAACTGGTAGCGGTGGCCCTTGGACCCAAGTGGGCGGCGGCGGCTGATGTCATCCTGCCTTTATTTTTGTTGCAAATCCTCTGGGTAATATCTCATCCCAGTGCCGGGCTGTCCCTGGCCCTGGGCCATAGCCGGGTTTACGCCTTTATCAATACCTTTAGCCTGGTCTTTTCGGTTATTGTTTTATTGATTGGCGCTGGCTTTGGCATTACCGGTATTGCCTGGGCCATGCTGCTATCAACCGGCCTGACCTCTCTTACCTGGTGTGTATTGGCCTGGCGCTACAGCGGAGCTACCAGTGCCGCTACTTTAAAAGCGGCCCGGCTGCCGTTTTTCTTGACCTGTAGCACGCTGCCCCCGATTATCCTGGTCCATGTCCTGACAGGAATGGTTTCGCTCCCGGCCCTGGTCCGGCTTGTTCTGGCCGTGCTGGCCGGACTGGCCGGGTTTGCTGTGGTCGCCCGGCTTAATTGGGTGGAGCTAAAGGGCAACCTGGCGCTGCTTCGACAGGCTCTACCGGAAGAAAAAGTGGTCGAGCAAGAACTGGCCGAGGCTAAAGTATAGCTGGGCGTTTAGACCCTGTTTAACCTCCTGCAGGTCTTTAACCTGGCAGAGAGCTCTAACCTTGATGTTAATCGGTAATATCGGTATCCGCTTGAAATTCAGGCCGTAATTGTCACGGCCAGTTCTTGCCATATCTTCAGGGCTTTATGATGGAATATTTCGGCTTGCTGGTTGTTTCCGGAAGAATGATGTGGATTATCAAATTTCTTTTTATGGACAATAAAACTGGATAGCTGGAAAGGCAGATTATTGGTAATGTCATTTACCAGGCTCACTACTACCTCCACGCCAGGCTAAAATAACCCGCCTATATTCAAGGGAAGATAGAGTGAATTATAGCATACTGCCTTAAGCCGCCGGTCCTGTAATACTTATAACCGGCGGCTTAAGGTTAGACCCGGGGAGCTAACCCAACCGAGAAAGCCTGTACCGTTTCGGCTACTTCTTCCAGTTGGTCCTGGGTCAGTTCATTGAAGAAGGGCAGCCGCACCAGGCAGTCGCTCAGCTTCTCCGTAACCGGGCAATCGCCCTCCCGGTATCCCCACCTCCGGCCCATGTCGGAAAGATGCAGCGGCAGGTAGTGGAAAGAAGTCTGGATGCCTTTAGACCGCATATGGCCTATAAAACTCTGGCGTTCTTCCAGGCTCGGGAAAAGCAGGTAGAACATGTGGTAGGGTTGTTCGCAATCTTCCGGCACAACCGGCAGCCGCACCCCGTTAGCCGCGGCCCACCCGGCCAGGTTTTCCTGGTAAAACTCAAAGACCCGTTTTCTTTTGGCGGTAATTTCCTCGCGGGCTTCCAACTGGGCGTACAGGAACGCCGCCAGCACTTCAGCCGGTAAATAGCTTGATCCCACGTCTACCCAGGTATACTTGTCCACCTGTCCCCGGAAGAAACGCCCCCGGTTGGTCCCTTTTTCGCGGATGATTTCAGCCCTTTCGAAAAAGGCCGGGTCGTTAATCAGCAGCGCTCCGCCTTCGCCGCAAATGAAGTTCTTAGTTTCGTGAAAACTGACGGTTGCCATCTGGCCGAACGAACCGAGCGGTTTTCCTTTGTAGCGGGCAAACAGGCCCTGGGCATCGTCTTCGACTACCGCCAGGTTATGTCTGGCGGCTATCTGGCCGATTGTATCCATGTCGCAGCCGACCCCGGCGTAATGTACCGGCACAATCGCCCGCGTCTTTTCGGTAATCAGGCTTTCCAACTGGTTTTCGTCCAGGTTCAGCGTATCGGGCCGGATGTCGGCAAAGATTGGTTTGGCTCCCCGCAGCACAAAGGCATTGATCGACGAGACAAAAGTAAAGGAAGGTACAATAACTTCATCGCCGGGCTGGATGTCCAGTAGCAGGGCCGACATTTCCAGGGCATGGGTGCAAGAGGTCGTCAGCATAACTTTACTGACGCCCAGCTCGGTTTCCAGCCGCCTGTTACACAGTTTTGTGTAATAACCATCGCCCGACAGGTGGCCGCGTTGTAAAGCATCGGCCATATAGGTCTGCTCGCGACCGGTCATGCCAGGTTTATTAAACGGTATTTTTATTTCTGCCATAAGTCCCTTAGCCCTTACGCTCTTGGTTCATTAAATTCATTTAACAATTATACAACAGTTTCCCTGATAACAAGCCCCTGTAGGAATAATGCAGTTAACCTGTAATAGTTGCGCCCAGCAGGGAAACTTGCAATTCTTTTAAGAAGGCCTGGCCTGCCGGTGAAAAATGGCGGTCAGGCCGGAAGACCAGCCAGAGCGTCCGGCGCAACTGCAGGTCGCTGATTGGCAGGCGCGCCAGCCTGCCGGTAGTTAATTCCAGTTCGATAGTATTGTACGATACAAAAGAAATTCCCAGCCCGGCCGCCACTACCTGCTTTATGGCTTCGGTGCTGCCCAGTTCCATTCCCAGGGTCCAATCCAGGTGGTTGTCGGTCAGGGCTTTTTCCAGCACATCGCGGGTGCCGGAGCCTTCTTCACGCAGTATCAGTGGATAAGCTAATACTTCCTTGCTGGTCAATTGGCCTTCCGCCGCTTTCCGGCACAGGGGATGGTTGGCGGCGCATATCAGGACCAGTTCATCGGCCTGCCATTCCAGGGCCGAAAGTTCCTCTCCGGAGACAAAACCTTCCACCAGCCCTAATTCAAGCTGCCGGGTAATTACTTTATGCTGTATTTGCTCATTGTTGGCGATATCCAGGAATAGGTCTATATGCGGATAGCTTGCCTTGTAGCGGCCCAGGAGCGGCGGCAGAATATATATACCGATGGTGGTGGAAGCTCCGACCGCCAGGCGGCCCTTGCGCAGCCCTTTAATGTCATCTACGGCCCGCTCGATATCGTCCACCAGGCCAAAGATGCGTGCCGCGTAGTCATAAATGGTTTGCCCGGCCGGGGTAAGTTGGACCTTGCGCCGGGCGTTAGACTCGAAAAGCGCCAGGCCAAGCGACCGCTCCAACTCGCGGACCTGTTTTGAGACTGCCGGTTGGCTGATAAAAAGTTCCTCCGCCGCCCGTGTAAAATGCTGCTGCTCGGCCACCCGGAAAAAAAGATATAAATGATTGAGGTTGAGCATCTTCCCATTCCTGACTTAATATAGGATTTGATTATAACTTAAAGTTATGAGGTTTGGAAAATTTTGCCTGGGTTTTTACCTTTCCGGCCGGGGTTTATATTGTCCCGGCCAGCGGAAAAGTACTTTAATGATATTTTAGGGTTCATAAGGGCGGCCTATGGTATATAATTTGCAAGCAGTTACACCCTGTTAAATTGATTAAAGAATTCGGCTTGATTTAAAAGGAGATATTTAGATAAATGACTTTTGAAATAGGGAAGACCCTCAAGATGGTAGGAGGGCTGGCCCTTTCGGCTTTATTGCTGGCGGCGTGTGGTAATGATGCTGCTACTGCTATTCCAACTACCGCTCCTGCAACTACGTCTGCTGTAACGACAACTGCGCCGGGTAATACTACCGGTACGGTATCCGGTAATAGTTCAGCATCCGTAACCGGCGGCGCAGCAGCAACGGTTACTCCGGCCGGCACGGCTACTCCGGAACCTACCAGTACGCCTGTCCCGACCGCTACCCCTGCCCCGACCGCTACCCCTGTCCCGACTCCAACTTCTACTCCTCTTGGTAGCGCATCGAATCCTTTGACCAGCGGCTATACCAATTCCGCTGCTACCGCTAAGGGTGATCTGAAGGACGCTGCCGGGGCAAATTTAGGCCGGGTTCTTTTAACCCAGAATAATGACGGTGTAAAAGTTGAATTAAACTATAATGGGTTGCCAGCGGGCAGCCTGGGGCTGCACTTTCATGCCATAGGCAGGTGTGAAGGGCCGGACTTCGCCTCGGCTGGGGCTCACTTTAACCCTGAAAATAAAAAACATGGCCTGCTGTCGCCGGATGGCCCTCACGCGGGGGATTTGCCGAATGTAACTGTACCCGTTTCCCGGACAGGTACTTATTCAGTTACAACTAATTTACTGACTCTGACCGGCGGCCCCGACCAGGTACTCGGCCAGTATGGCGCGTCCCTGATAGTTACCGATAAACCAGATGACGGTAAAACCGATCCTACCGGTAATAGTGGTGCCCGTATCGCCTGTGCCGTTATAACCGCCAATTCTTCCGGTGTAAATTCTTCGGTTACTCCCGGTAGTAATTCAACTACTCCAGGCGCTACTCCGGCTGCCGATGCCACTGTTACGCCAGGTTTAACTGCTACGACTGCTTCTGCAACGGTTAGTACCGCTGTGGCAAATACTTCTATTTCGCCTACTCCGACCAGGTAAATTAAACCAAAAAAAGCAACCAGGCTGCATGCCTGGTTGCTTTTTTTATTATAAAGAGTATAAATACATTAGAAATATCTACTTATGGCCAAAAATAAATAAACCAACACTTCTTCCAATTCACCCTTATTTTTATGAAATTTGTAAAGTGGTGTAATTAACTGTAATAGGCATGTAATTATTATATATAAGCTAATTTGATGTAAAGTAGTAAAATGATAAATTCTTCTTATATGAAAAGGGTTGCTTCCATTAATCAATTTATTTTATAATTGAAACAAGCAGGGCATTAACATTGTAGTTGCCCTATCTCTCAATAATACTCCTCGCGCTTTTAGCTATTGAACCTTAAATCGCCAGCGAAAGTTCGACCAGCTTAGACCAGTTATACATTTCTGTCGTCTTTAGCAAGAAGGCACAAACTAAATAATGGGCTTACCGGCTTAAACTTCCTGCTCCGTCAGGATTTTGCTTTTAGTAAAATGCCGTTCACGCTTTTCGATGCTGTTAATCCTCAAAGTTAACCGGGTATTTTCTTTCGCGGGCATACTTTTGTTTGTATTTACAAAGTTGGCCCTATGAAGGGTACACAAGAGAGGAGAAGCCTGGATGCTTCACAAAAACAAGAGAGTTTTAGCCGTTTCCATGCTTGTTTTAAGCATTTTGCTGTCCGCCTGCGGTGACAACACGGCTACCACCGCGCCTGTTGCAACAACCGCTGCGGCTGTTGCTACGACCGCCGCTGCACCCGCCGCAACCACGGCAGCGGCTACAACTGCGGCCACGACGGCCACGACCGCAGCTGCGGCCACGACTGCCACAACTGCCGCAGCGGCCACGACCGCCACGACTGCCGCAGCGGCCACGACCGCCACGACTGCGGCGGCAGCTACTTCAACCACTGCTGCGGCTGCTCCTGCCGGGGCTGTAAGCGCTTCGCTGCCAGCCGGCTTTGACGCCGCCAAGGGCTGCAAAAACGTGGGTATCCTGTTACCTGAAACTGACTCTTCCGCTCGCTGGGAACAATTTGACCACCCGCTACTTGAAACTGCCATCAAGGCTGCTATTCCCGGTGTAACCATCCAGTATGCGAACGCTAATAACAACGCCGATACCCAGCAAAACCAGGCTGACGCGGCGCTTACCAAAGGCGCTTGTATCCTGGTAGTTGGCGCTAAAGACGCTGACAAAGCTTCGGCAATAGTGCAGAAAGCCAAAGCCAGCAAAGTACCGGTTATCGCTTATGACCGCTTGATCCAGGACAATGACCTGTCCTTCTACGTCTCTTTCGACAACGTCAAGGTTGGCGAACTCCAGGGCCAGTACATCGTGGATAATCACAAAAAAGGTGATAAAGTTTCCATGATAAACGGTTCCAGGACCGACAACAACGCCCTCCTGTTCTACCAGGGTGCCATGAACAAACTGAAACCTCTCTTTGACAGTGGCGAACTGGTAAAAGTTTACGACCAATTTACCCCGGATTGGAACAACGCGACCGCCCAGAGCCAGATGGAAGCGGCCCTGACCCAGACCAAAAACGACATCCAGATTGCTTATGTCGCTAATGACGGTATGGCGAACTCGGTTATCGCGGCCCTTAAAGCCCAGAAGCTGAACGGCAAGGTGCTTGTCACCGGTCAGGACGCGACCGTCGCCGGTGTTCAGAATATCATCACCGGCGACCAGGCTATGTCGGTCTACAAGGCCATCCCGGTCGAAGTTGACCTGACTGCCAAGCTGGTTGCCGCTTTCTATAATGGTACCCTGCCCTCGGGTATCATCAACGGTGCGACCAAGAATGCGACTGGTAAAGATATTCCTTCAGCCCTGGCCGTCCCGGTTGCCATAGATAAGAATAATATCCTGACCACCGTTATCAAAGACAACTTCGTTCCGAAGGCTGACCTTTGCAAGGGCCTGGCTGGCGTAACCGTTGACATTGCTAAGACTATCTGCGGTTAGTTCCTGACTTAACCGTTTGAACTCTAATAGTTAACTTGACATAATATATTGCAGGGGCCGGGCAACCGGTTCCTGCCTTCCAGTCGTATCGCTAATAAACTCAAGGAGGAGACGGTCTATGACTGAAAGCGCAGCCATGCCGAGAACTCGACCGCGCCTGGAACTAAAAGGTATCAGCAAATCCTTTGGCGCTGTCCAAGCTCTAACCGATGTTGATTTTGATGTAAATGCTGGCGAAGTCATGGGCCTGGTTGGTGACAACGGCGCCGGTAAATCAACTCTTATAAAAATCATGGCCGGGGCTTACGTTCCGGATACCGGCGAGATTTTTATCGAAGGCCAAAAAGTAAACCTTACCAGCCCCCAGGAAGCCACTCGCCTGGGTATCGAAACAGTTTATCAAGACCTCGCCCTGTGTGATAATTTAGATGTTGTCGCCAATATGTACCTGGGACGTGAAGCCAAACAGTGGCTCATACCGGGGCTTTTTGGCACCCTCAAAGACGCCGAAATGGAACGCCGGACCCTGGAAGTCCTCAAAATACTCAATGTTAGAATCCCTTCGGTGCGTGTACCGGTTGCCGGTCTCTCCGGCGGGCAGCGCCAGTGCATCGCGGTCGCCAAGACAATTTTGCGCAACCCTAAAGTAGTTTTATTGGACGAACCAACCGCCGCCCTGGGCGTGGTCCAGACGCGTCAGGTGCTAAACCTGATCATACGCTTGCGGGAACAGGGCTTAGCGGTGGTGGTTATTTCACATAACCTGCGCGATGTTTTTGAAGTAGTGGACCGGGTGACTGTCATGCGTTTAGGGCGGCGGGCCGGTGTATATGACATTCGCAACACCACCCCTGAACGAATTATTGGCGCTATTACCGGTGCTGAATTCGGTGATGTACCGGCGGCTCAAGCCGCTCCTAACGGTACGGTGTAGGAGGAATAAAAATGAGCAAAGTAACAAATGAAGAATCGCAAAGCGCTTCTAAACCTCCTACCGCCGAAGAAGCCCAACCCACCGCGACGGCGGGAAGCGGGGTGGCAGTAGCCGAACCCGGTCGCCGGACCTTTCGTGATTTTTTCCGGGGTGACCTGGGATTTATCCCGGTCCTGGTTACTTTATTTATTATCGCGTTTGTCTTCCAGATCTTGACCGAGGGCATCTTTTTGCAGCCCCGGAACCTCTCCAACCTTTCCATTCAAATAGTAACGGTCGGTACTATCGCTATTGCGGCGGTTTTTATCCTGTTACTGGGTGAAATTGATTTGTCCCTGGCGGCGGTTTCACAGGCCTGTGGGGCCATCATGGCCGTCCTATTGGTCCGGCAGGGCTGGCCGGCGGTCCTGGCGATTGCGGTTGCGCTGCTCGCGGGGACGGCAATTGGCCTGATCAATGGCTTCTTTATTGCCGTGCTGCGCATCCCTTCCTTTATCGTAACCCTGGCCGGTTCTATTGCATATTCCGGCTTGCTGCTGCTGGTCCTTCAACCCCAAACGACCCTCAGTATCCGGGATGAAGGTATCCTGAACATTACCTCGACTTATTATAAAGACCCGGTAATGGGGATTGGCTTGCCGGTATTGGGTATCGTCTTATACGCCCTATCCCTCTTCTACAGCCGGGCCAGGCGGCAGCGGGCCGGTCTGAAAGTACCTGGCATCCGCCAGATAGCTGTTCGAATTGTGGTGGTAGCCGTTATAGTCATGGGAATTGTCGCGGGCTTCCAGTCTTACCTGGGTATTCCGCAGTCAACTACTATCTGGATTGTGATGGTTACCCTGTTCTGGCTAATCCTGACGCAGACCGCCTATGGGCGCCATATTTATGCGGTCGGCGGCAACGCTGAAGCCTCCCGGCGGGCCGGTATAAATGTGGTGGGATTGCGCGTGTCTATCTTCGCGCTTGCTTCAACCCTGGCGGCAGTGGCCGGGGTGTTACAGGCTTCCCGCGGTAACGGGGCGGCTTCGCAGATCAATCCTACGCTGCTGTTAAACTCAATCGCGGCGGCGGTTATCGGCGGGGTTTCTCTTTTCGGCGGCCGGGGTTCGGTCTGGGCGGTAGTGCTGGGCGCGATGGTTATCGGTAGCCTGGAAAACGGCCTGGACTTGCTGAACCAGGGCCAGGAAGTTAAGAGTATTGTGGAAGGTCTGGTGCTGGTCCTGGCTGTGACGGTAGATGCGATTATCCGCCGGGCTAACGCGGTCCAGGGCCGCTAAACCGGCGCGTGCTTAACTCAAAGTTCAAAAAACCGGGCGGTATCCTTAGAATATCGCCCGGTTTTATTTTACCGGTCCTCATTAGCCGCCTCCGGTCAGGCACCTGTCAGTAAATAAAGCTAATCGATTACTTTAAGGGAAGGATGGCTGGCGTCGGGCTTATTAATCATAAAAGTCGCCGACCGCTTGAAGTAGTCGCGCATCTCGGTCCGGGCCGGTTCGGCAATCCCTACTACTTCAATTGCTTCAAGCATATATTTCAGCCAGAGGTCGCGTTCGCGCGGCCCAATTACAAAGGGGGCGTGGCGCATGCGCAGCCTGGGATGACCGCGCTCCTGACTGTAAGTTCCGGGGCCGCCAAAATACTGGACCAGGAAAAGTAACTGGCCCTGCTTGCCTGCTTCCAGTTCAGGCGGGAAAATCCGGCGCAGTTCGGGGTCGTTTTCAACCCGATTGTAAAATTCGTCCACCAGGCGTTGAAAAGTAGGAAACCCGCCAATTTGTTGGAAAACCGTTTGCTGGCTCATAATTTATTCACCGGGCTTTTTCTTAAAAAGTCCCTAAAATCCATTCTAGTAATTTAAAATTTTAACCTGATTTTTACCGGCAGGTGTTATTATATAAGTAGTCTTACAACCTTAGACCGGGCATATCTTCCAGCCTAATTATACCTCATTTGCCTGGCAGTTGCCCCTGGGTCTAAAACATGCTTTAACTTGCCAACCGGCCTAAATTAGGGTATCTTTTCAGAGCAAAGCGTGATATAAAGTAAGATTGTAGTTTGCCAGGTACATTAAAGAGGAGTGTTATGCCCAAAGTTAAAATAACCAGGGGAAAGTTTAACCATATTCAGGCTTGTGCCGATGATAATGGTATTATTGCCGCCACCGCTATGGATCAGCGCGGCTCTCTCAAAAAGAGTATCGAAAAACTGCGCGGTCAAAGCATTACCGATGCCGACCTGACCGATTTCAAGAAGCGGGTCACTAAAGTTCTGACCCGCTATTCCAGCGCTATCCTGATGGACCCGGAATACGGCCTACCCGCTCTTGAAGAAAGAGCCCCCGGCACCGGCGTGCTTTTGGCTTATGAAAAGACCGGCTACGATGCCTCGCTGAAAGGCCGCCTGCCGGATTTGCTGCCGGAGTGGAGTGTGCGCCGCCTGTTAGAAGCGGGCGCGGACGCGATTAAAGTCCTGATTTACTACAATCCCTTTGACACCGAGGAAATCAACCTGGTCAAACACGCCTTCCTCGAAAGAGTCGGAGCCGAATGCCAGGCTTTAGACGTACCGTTCTTCCTGGAGCCGCTGGCCTACCAGGACGGTATGGACGAAACCGGCCTGGAGTTTGCCCGCAAGAAGCCCGAATATGTCACTCGCTATATGCAAGAATTCTCCCAGGACCGCTACGGCGTGGACGTGTTGAAAGTGGAAATCCCGATCAACATTGCCTACCTGGAAGGCAGCCGGGCTTTCAAGGGTGGCGAATCCGCTTATGACCGCCAGGCCGCTATCGAACACTTCAAGGTTGCCGCCGCAGCTACCCACAAGCCTTTCATTTATCTTTCGGCCGGGGTAGACGACGACATCTTCCGGGAGAACCTGGAACTGGCCGCCGAATCCGGCACTCCCTTTAGCGGGGTGCTGTGTGGTCGGGCTACCTGGAAAGAGGGCATCCCGATTTTCGCTAAAGGCGGCGGGGATGCGCTGGAAGAGTGGCTGCTGGACCGGGGTGTCAAGAACGTCCAGGCTCTTAACGAAGTTGTCCAGAAGGGTGGCAAGCCCTGGTACGACCGCTATGGCGGACTCGACAATATAGAAGTGGTCGGGTAATTCCCGGTCAGCCAGCAAGGGGATTTCTTTCCAGCAGTTATAGCAGGAAAGAGATCCCTTTTTAGTTTGCCGTCTTTTCCTCATTTCAGGGCTTTGGACTTTTGGGCTTTTAGCCGGGATTTTAAGCCGGGCCTGTTCTCCGGCTGTTGTGAATGGCTGCAAGTCCGATTATAATAAACCCTTAAAACAATATGTGCTGCACAAAGGCAGCCGGTAGCTCTACCGGTTGGGAAAATTACAGGAATAAAGCAAATCAAAAATCAGAAACCTAAAGCGGTGAAGGAAAAACGCAGGGTAGACCAGTGGTTAGTAGACCTGGGTCTGGTCGATTCCAGAGAGAAAGCTAAAGCCCTGGTGATGGCCGGTCAGGTCCTGGCCGGTACGCGCCGGGTTGATAAGCCGGGCGAAAATCTTGACCAGGTAGCGGCCGCTTCGCTAAACCTTAAGGCCGGGGCTACTTTGAAGTATGTCGGCCGGGGCGGCCTGAAACTGGAAAAAGCGCTTGACCACTTTGGACTGGACCCCAAAGATAAACTGGTCCTGGATATCGGGGCCAGCACGGGCGGATTTACCGATTGCACCCTGCAAAGAGGTGCTAAGCTGGTCTTTGCGGTAGATGTCGGCCAGAACCAGTTGGACTGGAAAATTCGCAACGATTCGCGGGTAGTGGTAATGGACAAGACCAATATTCGCTATCTGGATAATTTACCGGCTCCTGGCGATGCCGCGCCACCGCCGCTGGCCGAAATGGTGGTTATTGATGTCAGTTTTATCTCGCTTAAACTGGTTTTACCGCCCGCGCAGCGTTTGAGCGTACCCGGTGCGCCAATTGTCTGCCTGATAAAGCCTCAGTTTGAAGCGGGCCGTGAACAGGTCGGCAAAGGCGGCATTATAAAAGACCCCGCTGTACATCGCGCAGTGCTTTTAGATTTGATAGAATGGTGCAGACAGCACCATTTTGAAATACGCGGGCTGATAAATTCACCAATCCTGGGTACCGAAGGTAATCGCGAGTTTCTGGCTTACCTGGCAACCGGCGTGCAAGCAGGCGAAACGGTTTTCCCGGACCCACAGGTTTTGATTGAAGAGGTTATGGCTTCTACACCGGATAATCGAAATGAACTAAAAGGAGCAAAGTAGCGCGTGTTAAAAAATGTCGGCGTAGTGCTGCGACCGGTCCCACCTCCTGAAGCAGACAGCCTGGCGGACGCCTTTATCAAGGAACTTGAAAAAGAAGGCGTTAAGGTCTGGCGCGGGATTGTACCGGATAACGGCGAATTTGCCAAAGTCGTGGCCGAACTGGACCTGGTTTTTGTCTTTGGTGGGGATGGGACGATTCTACATGCCGCCAAGACCGCAGCCCTGCATGGCGTACCGATTACCGGGGTCGATTTTGGGCGTTTCGGCTTCCTGGCCGAGCTTGACCCTTCTACCGCCCTGGAGAAAGTTCCGGCCTTTGTACGGGGCGAGCATTGGTTAGAAGAACGCGCTATGCTCAAGGCCCAACTGGTCCGCCACGGGGTCGTCCTGGGTGAGTATCTTGGACTCAACGATATTGTGGTAGGCCGCTCATTCTTATCGGGCGTAATTGATGTAAAGCTGGATATTGACGGCTCAGCCCTGACGACTTATATCGGGGATGGGGTAATTGTCAGCACCGCTACCGGCTCGACTGCTTATTCGCTGGCGACCGGCGGCCCGGTGATTGCCCCGACTATGCGCGCGATGGCAATCAGCGCTATTGCCCCGCACCTCAGCTTGCTAGGTCATTTAATCGTGCCTGAAAGTTCGACCGTCACATTGTATGTAGGTACTCGTAAAGGCGCTTCGGTTACCATCGACGGCCAGCCGGACTTCTCTATTCAAGACAAAGATATGCTTAACATAACTAACGCCCCCCACGTGGCGTATTTCGCCCGGCTCCAACCCAAACAATATTTCTTCGAAACCCTGGCAAACCGCTTGCGGCGCGGTGGTTGACAGCTGCACACCCGGTCATGAATTGCCTGTTTCTTTTTGCAGATGGTGACCTTTCCTGGCAGGGAAGGCGCGCTGAATGGAGCAGGCTATTTTTTTTAACGTAGTTACCATCCCGAAAGCGCCCGGTAATCAGCCAGGGTGGCTAAACTAAACAGCGAATAACTTTTCCAGTTCTATTTTAACCGCTTCCGGCTCAGAGGTGTAGGCATAGAATTGCTGGACACTGGAAGGGCCGGAAACCATCAGCCGCAACCCGGCTTCGATTGTTACGGCCTTGAGGCTTACTCCGCTGCCCTTACGCGGCTTTATAACTCCGATTACAATTTTAGTTACCCGGCTGTCATCGCGCAGCAATTCTATTACCTGGAAGGCTGGCGCAATCAGGGTAGTGTGTTTCCCATTAAATTTTGGGCCGCGTAGCAAGCCGCGTGGTTTATCGGCCATTTCTAAAGACTCATTCCTATAATTTTTAACTTTCAACTTTCCAGGCTTTATTATACATCGAAAAGACCCTGGATTTTAAGGAATCTTCTTTCAGGCAAATTGGCATGCTTAATGCCTGGTATTCTCAATCCATTTTTGCTACCGGACACATTGTAGAAAGTTGGAATAGTTGAGGTCATATCTGTTTCAACTAAAATCTGTCCGTTGGTATAATCCAATTTTAGCCTGGTATATCTGAAAATGGGTAAAAGCAAATTGTTCCGGGACGAATGGCTGATCAGCGAGGTAAAACGCGGGCAAGCATTTGTTTGATTTGCTGAATAGTTAGTGGTTTACAGGCCACTTCTTTTACGATGGTATTCGGTTCAATTTCGCTGGTGCTCCCTGCCAGCGCAATTACCGGTGGCGGATTAGCAATTTTTGATAATTCTTTTATAAACTCGTTCCCATCCATCACCGGCATCAAAATATCGGTTATAACCAGATCGAACGAATGCTGGCTAATGTATTGCAGCCCCTGGACCCCGTGTGCGGCAACCGTAACATCGTAACCTAACAGGCGTAATAGCATCTGCATTACATCACGTATTTCTGGTTGGTCCTCAACGAGAAGAATTGTTTTACCCATTAATTGACCTGTTTACCTTTAGAATGTAAATTAATATTTTGAGTAACATTTATGACAGTATAATTCTATTTATACCATCTATTTTACAATAAGTCTATTAAATACGTTCTCATATAAATGATATCTATAATAAATTGACCTACTTCATAGAAAAATTATACTTTTAAAATTTATGTCCTTATTTCCAAACATGTTGCTCTACCCTTAAAATATAAAAGAGTTATATTTTCACAGAATTGATATTAATTCGAAATTCAAATGGGCTTAGTTTTTGTTAGTATTAAAAAGCGCTAATGCATGTTTGCTTGGGTTAATAACTTTTGAGGAATTTTACTTCTTTTGATTGCAAAGCCCTTCAGTTATACCTTTGTTTGAATATTGGGGTTCGTTACAGAACAGGAAGTATGATTAAATCCAAAAAAATACCGAATTTAGAATCGGCTGACGACAGAAAAGACAGGCTCCTGCTTTACATTCTGAGTATTCATTTGCTAGTGATCTACGGTTGGACTTTTATAACAAGGCAATATGACTCCATTTTGCTGTGTAGCCTAATCTTTGTAGCCGCTTTTATTGGTTATTATTACAGGCCCGGCTCTTTCAGCAGCCGATTTGCTATAACTCTATCCTTTATAGCTTGCTCCTCGTCGTTAATCCATCTTTCCCATGGTCTGGTGGAAATGAACTTCCATATCTTTGCGATGCTGGCTTTATTAGCCACTTATTATGATTGGAAAATTATTCTTCTTGCTACCGTTATTATCACGTTCCATCACCTGATGGGTTTGCTTAACTTCGGGACATATACCGGCTACGCCTTTACCTCAAATCCTGGCATCTATCTGATTCACATTTTATTTGTGTTTCTGACCTGCCTGACTTTATGTTACCTGATTCTAGTTCAACGCTCCAGTTTCAAAGTAATAAACCAGCAGAACGCCGCCTTACTTGAGAGCGAGAATTACTACCGGGCCCTGGCCCAGAATTTCCCCGGCGGCCTGGTAACTCTTTTCGATACCAATTTAAGATTTATTATTTACAATGGCAATATTCTTAAGAAACTGGGTACATCACCGGAGAAATACGAGGGTAAAACCTTGCAGGAATCATTACCCCTGGAACTAAGCGCCGTGTTCGAACCTTATTACCGTAAAGCCCTGGGCGGGGAAGTCTCCCATTTCGATTTTATTCCACAGGGTATCGATGAGGTTTTTGAAGTGCAAGTATTACCGGTCAAGGACATTGATGGCCGCACCTTTGCCGGAATGAGCGTTTTCCAGGATATAACTACCCACCGGCGGCTGGAAGAAGAATTGCGCCAGACGGTAGAACGGGAACGGGAGTTAAGTGAACTTAAATCGAGATTTATAACCACTACCTCACACGAATTTCGTACTCCCCTGACCGGGATTATAAGTAACGCTGAGTTGCTGGAAATATACAGCCATAGATTTAGCGAGGAGAAAAAGCTGGAACTGGTTAAACGCATCCAGAATTCAGGGAAGTATTTAGCCAGGTTGTTGGACGACATTTTGATTGTTGAAAAAGCGGAAGAGGACGGGTTAGACTTCTTCCCCCGTGAGCTAGACCTGACTACCATTTGTCAGGCCATATTACAGGATTTCCAGGTGGACCTGCCTGAAAAATACAGTATAAGCTTCAGGGTTAATGGTTCCGTCCGTCCGACTTATGCCGATGAAAGATTGCTACAGTTTATATTTATAAATCTCTTGAATAATGCTATTAAGTATTCACCGGAGGGCGGAAAGATAGAACTGGTCGTTACTTACCAGGAACAAAATGTGCTGATTCAAGTTAAAGATAAGGGTATCAGTATTCCGGCAGGGGACCAGTTAAAGATTTTTGATAATTTCTACCGGGCAACCAATACCGGCACTATCCCCGGCACCGGGCTGGGCTTAACCATCGTTAAAAAGAGCGTTGAACTGCACCAGGGTACTATCCAGGTTGAGAGCCAGGTTGGCCTGGGTACGACCTTTACTATTTCCCTGCCCGATCAGGATGTTTCTACTAAATAGTTTTCAGCCAGGTGAAGCTTTAGCAGTGTGAAGGGTACAAAGTCCGTCAAAGACCTGTGGCAGGTTAAAGACTCTTTGCAAGGGAGCATAAAAAAGAGGGTTAGCTGGAAAATTCCTGGCTAACCCTCTTTTTAATCTTGCTTATTAAATAAGTTTTACTGGGCCGGTTTTGGCCGGAACTTGAGCGAAAGTGAGTTTATGCAGTAGCGAATGCCAGTGGTTTCCCGGGGACCGTCCGGAAAGACATGGCCCATATGTGAACCGCAGGTTTTGCAGTTTACTTCAATCCGGCGCATTCCATAAGAATTATCTTCTACTAATTCCACGTTCTCGCGGTGTATCGGATCGTCAAAGCTGGGCCAGCCGCAACCGGAGTCGTACTTGGCATCCGATGAGAAGAGAGCCTGGCCGCATGCCCCGCACTCATAGACTCCATCGGCTTCGTTGTGGTAAAGAGTGCCGCTAAAAGCCCGTTCGGTGCCTTTGCGCCGGAGGATTTCGTACTCCTGGGGAGCGAGTTTCTCTTTCCAGTAACTTTCAGGTTTATCCCTTAAATCTTCCATTGGTTTTATTCCTGCCCTTCTACGCGCCGATTTTCTGCATAACTTTGTTAAAAGAGCGGTAGCCGTAATAAAGACCACCGAACATAAATAACACCAGGACGACCAGGTCAATCAAAAGACCGATTTCCGGTTTTGTACCAAAAAGCAAAATCCGGCAGGCGTCAACCGCATAAGTTGTCGGATTGAGCAAAGCCAGGCCTCTAAGGGTACTGGGCATTATTTCCAGGGGATATAAGGCATTGGAAATGAATAACACCGGCAGGTTCATGACCATAATCAGCGAGTGATAGCTTTCCATGCTTTTGGCCTGGCTGGCGAAGGCGGAAGCCAAACCGACAAAACCCAGGCAGAACAGGGCTACTACCCCGATAGCGGCCAAAAAGGGCAGTACCCGGAAAACCAGGGTGCTATCCAATACGCAGCCCGCTACCAGTACGGCGATGGCTTGCAGAATTGCCTTGGTCAGGCCGCTGGTCATTGACCCGAGGAGGACCGCCAGGCGAGGTATAGGTGCTACCAGATATTCTTTCAAGGTGCCGTTTACCCGTTCGAGCAGCAAAGTGGTACCGCCCAGAATCGCGGCGGTCAGGCCGGTCAAAAGCATCACACCCGGTGTAATAAAGGCCTGGTACCCGAGGCCGCCCTGAAATTCCGTGACCATACCGGTCATACAAACCCCAAAGAGCAACATCCACAGGACCGGGGTTGCCAGGGTAAATAATATTTCCACCGGGCTGCTGCGGAATTTGCGCATGTGCTTGAGCCAGAGGGTATATATACCTACCAGCAATCCGCTCCACTCACCGGACTCTTTTACCGTTGTTACGGCCCGTTTTTTTACTACTGTTGCCATTAATCTCTAAGTCTCCTGCCGGTATATTTGAAAAATACCTCATTTAAGGTAGGACGCTGAAGTGAAACATCCTCAACATTGAACCCGCTGCGCTCGGCCAGGTCAACCAGCGGTTTGACGGAGCGCCCGGCTTCGGAGGCCAGGTTGACCAGGATATCGAAGAGACCGGATGTTTCTTCCCCGGCCGGTGTTTCTTCTTCCGACCCTGCCCGGGCCACCCGGAAGGCCGCTATCCATTCCTGCTCTCGCAGGATTTCTTTGAAACGGGCAATATCGCCGGTGCCGGTAAGTTTAACCACATCGGTTCCCAGGGAGGCAATCAGGCCGCCCGGCGAGCCTTCCACCACAAGCTTACCTTCATCAATAATGCCAACTTTGTCGGCCAGCCTTTCGGCTTCATCCAGGTAATGGGTGGTTAACATGATAGTTATATTTTGCTTACTGCGCAACTCTTGGAGGTAGGCCCAGATACGTTCCCGGTTATGCGGGTCAAGCCCGACCGTAGGTTCATCCAGGAACAATATGCGTGGTTCGGTCAAAAGGCCCCGGGCCAGTTCCAAACGCCGCTTCATACCGCCCGAAAAGGTCTTGACTTGCCGGTCCAGCACATCTTCCAGTTCCACCAGTTTGATCAATTGCTGGGTGCGTTTTTTAATCTCAGCCTGGGGCAGCCGGTACAACCGGCCGTGAATATCCAGAAGGGAACGGCCCGTCAGGTTGCGGTCCAGGGCAACTTCTTGAAAGGTTACGCCGATATTGCGCCGGACCTGGTTTGGTTGGGTGGCAACATTATAACCGGCTACAGTAGCCAGGCCGCTATCTGGGGCAATGAGGGTGGTTAGCAGATTGATTGTGGTGGTCTTACCGGCCCCGTTAGGACCCAGCAGGGCATACAGGGAACCCTCTTCTACCTTTAAATCCAGGCTGGTAACGGCTTTTACTTTATCAAAAGATTTGCTGAGACCTTTGGTCTCTATAGCATACCCGCCATGGCTGGCCGGATTCTGGGTAATTTTACCTTCGCGGTCCTGATTAAAAACCGTTGTCAATAGCTTAAAGCCTGCTTTCTAAACGAAAATAACTAGGGCAAAGACTCCTTAAATCTGAAAGTCTTTGCCCTAGTTTACTACTTTTTACTTCTTTTGGTTAGTACTTACTTCAACCTCGTTAGCTTTACCCTGTTGATGTTCCCCGGTAGGTAACTTCCGGGTTTGGAGGAAGGCCACGATTGCATCCAGTTCGGGTGGTGTCAACAGAGTGCCAAATTGCGGCATTGAGTTACCACCGTTAAGGATACGCACGACAATCTGCTCTTTGGTTAATCTGCTACCGGTCGTACTCAGGTCCGGTCCGCGCGCTCCACCGACAACTCTGGGGCTACCGGGTTGAGAGGCATCACTTGGACCATATACGTCTATAGCATGACAGTACTGGCAACCTTTTTCGTAAAAGAGCTTGGCACCGAGTTGGGTCTGGGCGTCTGACAATTTCAATACCGCCGGGTCAATCGGTTTAGTGGTCAGGTCAGGTGACCAGGGTGATACCAGACCGGTAATCCAGAGCGTTGAAATCATGATGACCAGCAACAGGACGAAGCCCATTGCCCAGGGCCGTCGCAGCGGGCTGCGTTCACCCTTATTCGCTATCAGCGGCAGAATGATCATCAGGACTATGGCCAGACCAGGCCCGCCCAGAATTACATATGGTTCTGCTGCCGGGGGAATCAGCGCCAGTACCGAGAAGTACCACAACAGGTACCAGTCCGGGCGAGGGTAAACTCGCAACTCGGTCGGGTCAGGTGGGGCTTCCAGGTGAGGTGGTCCCACAAAGATAGACAATCCAACTACGCCCAATACCACGATTATAGCGGCTACCGCGTCACGCCAGACCGCATCCGGCCAGAATGGAACGCCGGTTTTTTCCAGCAAGTCGTGATAGCGCTGCCGGTAGGTCTTCGGGTCTACCGCTTCACCGCGCTCAGGCGGCTCGGAGATACCATTGCGAATTACCAGGAACAGGTGCAACCCGATAAACAGGAAGATAATACCCGGTATAAAGAAGACGTGGTAAGCAAAGAACCGGCTCAGGGTTGCGCCACCGACAGTGTTACCGGCCATTACGAATTTCGCCAGCGACTCACCGATGAAAGGTGTGCGGGCAGCCTGGTCGGCCCCTACAATGACTGACCAGTAAGCGGTCTGGTCCCAGCGCAACAACTGGCCGGTAAAACCCATTGCCAGTGTTGTAAAGAAAAGAACCACCCCACTTAACCAGTTTACTTCGCGGGGGAACTTAAAGGCACCAACGATGAATACGTGGAGGGCATGCGCCCCAACCAGTAAAACCATCGCTGAACCACCCCAGAAGTGCATACCGCGCAAGAAGTTACCAAAGATCATTTCATCGGTAATAAACTTGAGCGAGTTATAGGCTTCCCCGGCGGATGAAACATACGAAGTGGAAAGGGCAATACCGCTGATTACCTGGATCATAAAAGCAACCAGTACGGCGCTGCCCAGGACGTACCACCAGCCGGTCTTCCAATTTGTATAAGGTACTTTATGGTCTAGCACTGGTTTAACGGCAGCCCCGAGACCGGTACGGTCCTCCAACCAGCCGAGAATCCCTTTAATTATTGCCATAGAATGCGCTTCTTTCCCTTCGCTTATTATGTTGGAATAGGAACGCCGGTAGCCCTGACTTCTACCTGTCCGTTGTTAACGCGAGTATCGTAGGTAAAAAGGCTATGGGGCGGCGGACCCGCAGCAACTTTACCATCCTCGTAATAGACTCCACCGTGGCAAGGGCACATAAATAGCCGGGCCCCTGGCAACCAGGTTACCGGACAGCCCAGGTGTGAACAGTTTACGGCAAAACAGATAAAAGAGCTGTCGCCGGTGCGCCGCAGCCAGGCCGCCGTTTTGGCCGTAATACCGGCCCAGGGAACCGGTGAGGAATCATCGAAAGATACCTGGACCGTTTCACCAACTTTGAACTTATTCAAGTCACCTACTGCCCGCCAGACTATGGGCGTCTCCTTGAAGAGCGGTGCCACAATAAAAGCGGCTACCGGCACCACCAGCGCTACCCCGGTTAAACCACCCAGGGCAATTGATAACTGGGTTAAAAATTTTCGCCGGTTTATTGCCTCTGGCGTATCGTCCCAAACGCCCGGTTCCCGCACATCCGTAGGAAGTGGCCCTGGATGATGACCTGGGGCCAGCGGTTTAGGATTAGTGTTTTCGTAGTCTTGCTTCATCTCTCACGTCTCCAATCCATCCGACCAAAGCTACAATTAATAAGATTATACCTATTGCGATAATTAAAACAGAGTTCACTATACCGAAAGCAATAAGAGTCATCGCCACGGCCATTACAATAGGCCAGTAGGTCGGCCTGGGTAGTTCCTCGTGTACTTCAATCCAGTCTTCTTTTGAGCGGGTATCCGGTTGGCCGGACGCCGACCCTGTTTGAACTGGGTGCGGGCCGGCGGGCGATGCGCTCACGGCTCTACCGCCGGATGTGGCTGGCGGTATTGCCTCTCCGGCCAAATCCTGCGAATTCGGCCGTTTCTCGGTAGGTTCTGACATCAACTTCTCCCTTATTATAACTCTGTTACCCAGCTTAAAAATGAATAATTCATTGCTACATTCGGTGCCTTTGCGAGCAACTGTTTTTATACAACTAAGCTTTGGAAGAAGCCCCGGCCAGCCGGGACTTTTCGTTTTCAGCATCTTTTGTTTCGCTGGCAAGTTCCAGGGCCATGTTTTCACGGTAAGTCTTTAACTGGTCGCGCTTATACCAGCGCACCATTACCACAATTATCCCGGTTATATATCCGAACCCACCGGTCGCCCACATCATAACTCCACCAATTTGCTGGTCGGCGGCGGCGGTTAAGTTCCACTCGCCCCGGAGCAACGGCAACATGTTATCGGTATCAATAGGGTTCTCATAGGTCGGAAACAGGGACGTTGGTGCAAACGATAGAAACAGACCCAGAATACTGCTCCCTAAAGCGGCAAAGAAAAAGTATAACATTGCCGGTATGGTGTTCATTTGAAGCCTGTAAATCGGCTTTAACCCGGTCCACCAGAAAATAACCGCCGAGATCAAAAAGGTTAAATGCTCGACAATATGTATATCATGGTTTGTCAGGGCGGCATTGTACAAATCCGGAATATGCCAGACCCACAGGGTTCCAATGGAGAAGAACCAGGCAAACAGGGGTTGCGATAACACCTTTTCCACCTGGGCGACCCACTTAATTTTCAAGGCCCGCTTTAATAAACCCACAGGCAGCCCCATCACCAGTAAAGGTGCTGCTACTAACAGCAATAACAGGTGCTGCAACATGTGAGCGCTAAATAGATACCTTTCGCCCAGGTCATGCATCGGCGAGGTCAGGGAGATAAAAATCGTTAAGACCCCCAACCCCCACAGGACCCCTTTAAGGTTGAGTTTGAACCCAACCGCCCCGGCGTAAATAGCCAGGAGCGCCCCACAACCGAAGACAACGGTAGGGTCGAAAGTCCAATGTAGAACAAGGCCGGAGCCACTACTAATGTTACTTATCAACATGCTTTACCCCAGTGCTATAAGCCGGTCGACTACCATAACCAGATATAGTAACGCCAGGTAGGTATTGGAAAATTTGAAAAGCTTCATTGCGCGGGCCTGCATGCCGGAATGATGTCCTTTACGCAGCAACTGGAAAGACTTGCTGATCAGCACCCAGCCGAGTAGCAGGGCCGTAACCAGGTAAAGCCAGCTTAACGCTTGAATCATAAACGGCAGGACCGAAGCAATCACCAGCAAAACGGCATAGTACAAAATATTGCGCTGGGTGACAACATCGCCTTTAACGGCGGGTAACATAGGCACTCCGGCCGCCTCATAGTCTTCTCGCCGGACCAGGGCCAGCGCCCAGAAGTGCGCCGGGGTCCAGAAGAAGATAATCGCGAAAAACAGGACTGCCGGAAGGCCAATATCGCCGGTTATAGCGGCCCAACCGACCAACGGCGGCACCGAACCGGCCGCGCCCCCGATTACAATGTTTTGTACGGTCGTGCGCTTTAACCACATTGTATAGACTACTACATAAAACAGGTTTCCGGCCAGGCTGAGCATCGAAGCGACCGGGTTTACCATTATCCACAGCAGAACCACGCCCACAACTGTCAGGCTTACGCCAAAGGCCAGGGCCCGTTCCGGGGCAATCTTCCCGGTTACCAGGGGGCGGCGTTTGGTCCGGCGCATCAGGGCGTCAAGGTCGCGCTCCAGGAACTGGTTGATAGTGTGCGCGCCCCCGGTTGCCAGCACACCACCGGCAACGGTCCAGAGGACCAGGCCCAGCAGGGTTTGGCCCTGCGGTACCGGGTACTGTACCGCCGCGATAAGCATAGAAGCTACGGTCGGCACCAGCAAAAGTGGGATAACTTTCAAACGCATCAGGCTTACATAGTCCCGCACTGGTTCCGGCACTATTGCCAATTTGGATTGTTTACCCCTCTTAAGTTTCTTTTCACCGTTGCCACCGCTGGTATCGTCATTGGCTTTTGCCTCGACCGGCGAAACCCACAACAGGATACTTAAAATAACCAGTGCCGCCCAGGTAAGAGCCGCCAGGGCCAGGTGAGCGCCTTTCAAGTAGGCCGGAGCGCCTAACCAGACGGTGAACGCGCCCAGGAAGACCTGTGAAATGTACAGCAGGCCCAGAAAATGCATCGCCCGCATAACTCTTTTATCGCGGCGGCCGCTGCGCCAGATTACTATCGCCAGCGCCAACAGCATAATGTCCGAAAGGCCCACCGCTAGCCGGTGGCCGAAGTTTACCCATTCCTGGGGCGTATTAGGCAAAAACTGATTAGTCTGGCATTGCGGCCAGGCTGCGCAGGAAAGTTCCGATTCGGTCCCGATAACAGCCGAGCCGGTAAAGAGAGCCAGGTAAGTCCAGATTAAAGTACCCAGGGCCAGCCAGCGAATAGTCTTGCTGAAACCGTTTTTCTCAATAGGGCCAATCCGGGCAAACAGGGCCAGCAGCGTTACCGAAGCCATCAGCAGCATGGAGTTGCCCATGTGAGCCGCTACCCAGGTGTGGTCCAGGTTCAACAGGACGGTAATACCGCCCAGGATTGCCTGGGTCAGATAGAATACTCCCGAAGCCAGGGCGAGGAACAATAACCGGCGTGGTTTGCGATACCAGATTAAGGTCGAAACGCCCATTACAATCATTAAAATTCCGACCAGGGTCGCGACCAGGCGGTGGTTCCACTCGATTAACTCGTGATATTCAAGGTTAGGCAGTAGCCTGCCGTGGCACATCGGCCAGGAGTTTCCGCAACCGGTCCCGGATTCGGTTACCCGGACTATACCACCCAGTACAATCAAGAGCCAGATGGCAACGGCAGTCGCCAGGGTCAGGCGCTGATACCACTTAAGTGGTAACTTCCACGACCTGATGCCGCGCGAGTTTTCCGGTTTTTGTGTTACTTCGAGCATGGAATTCCTTCCAAAAATGAGCAGTCTAGCTTAAACGCGGTGCCGGAAATGCAAGCTACAAAACCTGCCATAGCCTTTACTTCCGGCTCATTTACTTAGAGTATATTGAGAACGGGCAGGATGTAGACCAGGGTGAAAATGCCCACCCAGACCATATCTACAAAGTGCCAATACCAGGAAACACAGGTCACGGCCGACGAGTGAGGGCCTCTGAAGTCGCCCCGCATAGCCAGGAAGGCCAGGATTGACAGCATTACCAGCCCACCAAAGACGTGCAAACCGTGGAAACCGGTCATCGTGAAGAATGACGTGGCAAACGTATTGCGGCTGGGGATAATACTCTCAGCGAACAGGTCGGAATATTCCCAGATCTGACCGCCCAGGAAGGTTGCTCCCAACAGGACCGTTACGATTAACCAGATAACCAGACCCCGGCGGTTATCGCGCTTTAAGGCTCTTTCGGCGAAAACGACGGTACCGCTACTCGCGAAAAGGCAAAGCGAGAATATAAGTGTCCTTACGAAACTGGGTTCAAGCACGCTGGCATTTGGCGCCCTGTTGTCTGTCACTAAAAAGTAGATGTACGAGAGAATCAGCAATCCAAAGAAGATTGCTTCGGTGGTGAGGAAGGCCAGTATTCCTAGCTCGGCCTTCCGCATAGGCGCTCCCGGCTCGTGATGGACCTTGGTTTCTGAATGAGCCGTTACACTCATATTTCGTCACTCCTTTTTGTAGACAACTGCTTGCCATCGTGGTCGCGTTTCCAATCCGGGTCTTCAGGATGTTTCCAGTCCCAGAGCGGGCGGCGGCTGCGAATTGGCGGAATGATATCGAAGTTCTGGATTGGCGGCGGCGAGGTGGTCGCCCATTCCAGGGTAAACCCATCCCAGGGGTCGTCCCCGGCCCGCTCACCATGCTTGATCGCCCGCCACATCATAATAATTAACATCAGGATGGACAGACCCAGGATAGCAGCCCCGATGGTCGAAATCAGGTTAAACAGGCTCCAGTTGGTTAATTCCGGGTAGGTGTAGACCCGCCGGGGCATACCCATCAGACCCAGGAAGTGCTGGATAAAGAAGGTCATGTTAAACCCGATAAAGGTGAGCCAGAATTGAATCTTGCCCAGGCCCTCCGGCAGCATACGGCCGGTTGCTTTCGGGAACCAGTAAAAGATACCACCCAGAACCGCGAAGAAGGTGCCGCCGAACAGTACGTAGTGCATGTGGGCAACCACATAGTAGGTATCGGTGGTCTGCCAGTCGGTAGGTACAACCGCAAAGGTTACACCGCTGATACCGCCGATGGTAAACATGAAGATAAAGGAGATACAGTACAGCATTGCGGTGGTAAATTGCAGCTTACCGCCCCAGACCGTAAAGATCCAGTTAAAGATTTTGATACCGGTCGGGACCGCGATAAGGGCGGTTGCTGCGGCAAAGAATGCCTCAAAACCTGGGCCAAGACCGACCGAGAACATGTGGTGCGCATACACCGCATAGCTCAAGAAGGCAATGGCGATAGTCGAAATAGCAATCGCATTAAAGCCGAACAACGGCTTGCGCGAGAAGACCGGCAGAATTTCGGAAATCATACCGAAGGCCGGTAACACCATAATGTAAACTTCCGGGTGACCAAAAGCCCAGAAATAGTGCTGCCACAGGATTGACGAACCGCCGGATTGTGGCACGAAGAAGTTGCCATCCAACCGCCGGTCAACCAGAAGCATAACCAGGGCTGCGTTCAAAGGCGGCAAAGCGCCAATGATAAGAAAGCCGTTGATAAAAGTCGTCCAGACAAACATCGGCACCTGGGTCAGTTTCATACCGGGTGCGCGCATTGTCAGGATGGTTACGACAAAGTTGATACCGGCCAGGGTGGTTCCGATACCCTGGACGAACAGTCCCAGAGCCCAATAGTCAATACCGTAAGTAGTATTAAAGGCTCGTTCGGAGTAGGGTGCGTAAGCGAACCAACCACCGTTAGGCGCTCCACCGGCTACAAAGCTGTAGTAGAGCAAAAGTCCACCAAAGAGCAACAGCCAGAAACCAAGGGCATTCAAGCGGGGGAATGCCATATCGCGCGCCCCGATCATCAACGGCACCAGGTAAATGCCGGAACCAAGCATCAACGGAATGACCACCAGGAAGACCATTGTCGTGCCGTGCATGGTGAAAATCTGGTTGTACATTTCCGGGCTTAGAAAGGTATTGCGTGCGGAACCAAGCTGGATACGCATCAGCATAGCTTCGATACCGCCCACCGCAAAGAACAGGAAAGCTGTCGCCATGTACATCAACCCTAAGAGTTTATGGTCAACGGTGGCTACCCAGCTCATGAGCCCTTCTTTTTCACCTAAACGGTAGAAGGGCTTCTTAATTTCGGGTATTAAAGGTACATCACTCATTTTTGCTCCTCCAGGTAAGCTACCAGGTCACGCAAGTCTTCCTGTGACAACTGGTAACCGGGCATACGCAGGCCGGGCTTAATCGCGCCAGGATTGAGAATCCACCGGGCCAGGTTGGCCGGGTTATTTTCGATAATGCCGGTTCCCAGGGTGGCACGGCTGCCCAGGTGTGTCAGGTTCGGTCCAATAGGGCTCTGAGCGGTTGTACCGTTGATAGCATGGCAGTTAATACAAGTATTGTTCAAGAAGATCTGTTCGCCCCGTTTCGGGTCGCCCTGTCCTGCGCCTACCGAGGTGGTCGGAGCCGAAGTGGTGTGCGGAGTTCTCTGGGCTGCTAACCAGCTGTCAAACTCAGCCTGGGGCTGCACGATGGCGATAATCCGCATCCAGGCGTGCTGGCCGCCACAATACTCGGCACAGGCCCCAATGAAGGTTCCAGCCTGTTGCGGTTTCAGGTAAAGGAAGTTTTCCTTGTCCGGATAAACGTCAATCTTACGGCCTAACTGGGGTACCCAGAAGTCATGTTGAACATCGGCTGATTTAAGGTGAATCAGGTATCCGTTACTTTTTGGGTCGGTAATTATCGGCAAATGCAGCTCATTTGCGGTAACCACGCCGCCATTGGGGTACTGATATTCCCACCACCACTGGTGCCCAATAATAACTACATCCGGCTTATCTTTGTTAACTTTGGCCGGGTCGGACGAGTTCATCACCATGATAGTGGGGATGAATAAAGCGATCAGTAAAACAGCGGGTGCAGCAGTCCAGGCGATCTCCAATTTGGTATTGCCAGCCACTTGCCGGGGGAGACCTTCCTGAGTAGCCCTACGCCGGCCAGTGACCATGGCATAGGTTAATAGTCCTACAACTAGCGCAAAGACAATACCTCCCAGCGCCAGGATGAATATGAATAAATCTGCAATATCTTTACCGTGTGGTGAAATGGGTTCAAACACTGTTTCCGGCCCCCTTTCAGTGTGAATAGCAGCAAGGTGGCTCCCGACCTAAAAGCCTGGAGCAGTCGATTGCAGCATAAATTTTCTTGGTAAGAATATGGTTAGAAAAAGATTAACAAATGGTAAAAACGTTTACCGGATTTCATCTTTAGCCTATTAGAGAAAATAAAGGTTGCATAAATTGAATAGAAGGGGTATAATACTAGGGCAAGTTAAAAAAGAACCTGTGTGAATGTTTCTCGCCAGAATTTGTTTGTAGCCCCTCAGGGACAACGCCAAAAGCACCGTTTCGACTACTAGAGTCGGCCACACGAATGAACGCAAACTAACTTTCCACTGTTTACAGGTTCCAGTTGAACTTCAAAGTTAATGTACACCTTGATCAATCTTTGCAATAAAGCCAGGAAACGTTAAGGCCGGATTTCTATCCAGAAACCGGTTAGGTGTGCTGTTTGTTTGTATTTAGCGTTCGCTAAGAGAAAGGAACCTATTTTCGATATGGGTAAGAGATTGTATGTTGGTAGTTTGTCCTATTACACTACTGAGCAGGCTTTAGAAGACTTTTTTGCACAGGTTGGTCAGGTTGAGTCCGTGCGCATCGTTACCGATCGTGACACCGGCCGCGCCAAGGGCTTTGGCTTTGTTGAAATGGTTAATGAAGAAGATGCTCAGCGGGCTATTACTACCCTGAATAACGCTGAACTGGATGGCCGGACCCTGGTGGTCAACGAAGCCAAGCCCCAGGAACGCCGCGAAGGCGGCGGCGGCTACGGTGGTGGCAGCCGTGGTGGTTACGGCGGCGGCGGCGGCGGCGGCAATCGTGGTGGTGGCGGCGGCGGCTACGGCGGCGGCAATCGCGGCGGTGGCGGCGGCGGTTACAACGACCGCGGTGGTTACGGCGGAGGCCGTGGCCGCTAGTCCTGAAGGACAAGCTCCCAATAATCCTTTTATTATAAAAGGATAATGAAAACGAAAAGCGCTGGTATCTTATGATACCGGCGCTTTTTCATTTGGGTCAGTGGGAAGTAATCAGGGGGAATAGGAGTTTAGAGGAAGGTAGATGGAAAGAAGGAAGGTAGATGGAAGATAAGCAAATAGAAGTTAGAAAGTTCGCACGTGCTTTAACTGAGGTCCACAAGCCACGGCTACTGCCTTCCGGCTTCTTACTTTCTACTCTCCGTCTACTCCTTACTCCCCACTGACTACTGACTACTGACTACTTCCCTGAACATCTAAAATAAAACGGGCGGACTCGCTTAGTCGCCGGTAAGTCTCCGGACGAATATACTGGCGCTGGTTAAGTTGTTGGGTCTGGTCGCGGCGGCAAAAGTAAGAATGCAAGACCCGCCGGGGCTTTGCGGTGTCGTTCCGGGTGCCACCATGCCACAGGTGTGAATTAAAGATCACGACTGTGCCAGCCGTACCGAGCAGCTTTACTTCCTGGGGATGCGGCGCGGCCGGGTCGGGTAATTCTTCACGGGGGTACTTGCCGGTCCGGTGGGAGCCGGGCACCAGCCGGGTTGGGCCATTTCCGGGTGTAAAATCGTCCAGCAGCCAGATGGAGTTGCAGACGTAATAGTTTCCCGGCTCGATAGCCCTGGGCCAATCTACATGCAGCGGCTGGTGGCCCTGACCAGGCAGCGCAGCCCGGGCGTTCAGGGACGACAACTTAAAGTTCTCACGCAAAACATGGCTCATAGCAGCAAGCACTTTTGGGTGGGTAAAACAGACCTCAAACATTGGGTCCTTGTTAACCAGGTCGGACAACCGGACCGTTCCCAACTCCTGGAGTACTTCTTTTCCGGCGCTATCTCCTTCTTCAACGGCCAGGTCATGTAACCGCCGGGTGATAGCCTCAATCTGAGCGGGAGCAAGTACGCCGGGCAACGGCAAAAAGCCATCATGGTCCAACTGCTGTTTTTGGGCCTGGGATAATTCCGTACCGGTCACGCCCAGGTCCCGTAAAGCTTGCTGCATATCCATCTTGACCTCCTGCGCTACTAATTTTAAGCCACTCTGCTATTACAATAGTATACCAATTTGGACAAAATACCGTATTCCGCAAAGCAAAAAGCCGGTAACCGGGGAAATTGAGGTTCCCGGTTACCGGCTTTTAAGACTATTAACTGAGGCTACACCCGGCAGGCTTAGCCCATGTGGACCGGCATTACATCGCTACCGCCAAGCGCTTTGTGAGCGGCTTCTTGTTCGGCGATACTTTTGCGGCTGGGCAGCAGGAACGATAGCAGCACCACCAGGACCGTCCCGAAGGCCAGGTAGATAAAGACATCGTTAGTGCCCCTGGTACCAGCCTGGGCGGCAAGTTGCTCCATCGCCCCGGCAAACTGTGGGTCAGCCGGGTTGGGCGGCGGAGTGCCGGGCGGCAAGTTGCGCATGGCCTCCGCCTGGAGTTGATTGGCGTGATGGGTAGTCTGTTGGACCAGCAGCGTGACGATTACGGCTGTGGCAACCGTACTGGCAATCTGGCGAGTGACATTGAACAGCGAACTGGCTTTTGCCAGGGCCGGGCCGCTCAGGGTCAGGAAGGCCAGGGTCTGGGAAGGAATGAAGGTAAAGCCCAGGCCCATACCCAACAGGAAGTTCCAGGGAACCATATCCCAACCATCGGTGGTAGGGGTCAGGTTGCCAAACTGCCATAGCGAAATGATTACCATGATAGTACCACCACCGGTAAGTATGCGTGCGCCTATTCTATTGAAAAGGAACCCGCCACCGGCGGCCCCGATCATAACACCTATTCCTTGCGGCACCAGGGCCAACCCGGTATCCAGGGCCGACATGTGGGGCAGGCGGACCTGCTGTAAGAAGACCGGCAGGAGCAAAAGCGCTCCAAAGACTGTGCCGCTTAACACGCAGGTTACAATGCTTGAGATAGTGAAGTTGTAATCTTTGAAAAGCCGCAAATCCATTATAGGCTCGACCAGGCGCAATTCGTATACGCAGAAGACCGCTATAAGTAGCGCTCCAACCCCGGCCAGGGTCCAGACCAACCAGTAGCTCCAACCGTAGGCAATACCCATCGGGTTGAGGGCAGTCCTGGTAGCAGGGTCAATTTCGTTGACCAGCGTAAAGCCATAGACGATACCCAGGATACCCAGGGTAGAAAGGGTCAGACCGGTGTAGTCAAAGCCCTTATCACCTTCTTTGATCTCGGCCGGTTTGTCGGCGGGCATAATGCGCCAGGTCAGATAAATCGTTAAGATACCAATCGGGACATTGATCAGGAATAAGTAATGCCAGCTAAAGGCGTCATTCAGCCAGCCGCCCAGGATTGGCCCAAGGATGGGTCCGAGCAAGACCGGCAGAATAATAACCGACATGGCTTTGGCCCGTTCGTGCGGCTCAAAAGGATTAAGGGCCAGCGTTTGCCCCAGCGGGAAAAGCGCCCCGGCGCCAATACCCTGGATAATCCGGAAGATTATAAGCAGGGTGGCGTCCGGGGCAATACCGCACAACAGGGAACCAAGGGTAAAGAAAGCCACGCATAACATAAAGATACGCCGTGCTCCATACCGGTTGCCCAGGTAACCGGCTACCGGTATGACAGCCGCTTGCGAGAGAAAATAACCGGTTATGAGCCATTGGACGGTTGCCAGGTCCACATTTAAATCTTTGGATATCGGAACGAGTGCGATGTTAACGATGGTATTATCCAATATGCCCATAATTAACCCTAACCCGGCAGTCAGGGCGATGGCATATTTTCGGCCGGTGGTCATCACTTAAGTAGAATCCTTTCGAACAAATCAATATTATTAGAAATAAAACCAAAATTTTGAGTCAGGCTGAGCCAGTCTCTTTAATTCCCCTAAACCACAAATCGAACAGGTTATCGGCAAATCCCTTAATATCTTCAGGATAGGTACTGGTTAATTCCTGGGGTAAGTAATGCCGCATTCTAATGAACTGTTCAACCTGCTGGTAAAGCCCCATAAAGCTAAAGACAGCAATACTGGGATTAACCGGGCGCAGCTCACCACGCTCTATACCTTTTTCGAATATCTCTGTAATTATCCGGGTAACGTTCTGATAGACTGCGTATAACTCCTGACGAGTTTCCACACTCAGATCATCAATTTCGGCCAGGCAGACTTCCCTCGAGTCAATCATGGGCCGGTTAGCTACACTGGCTATGATGTTTTTCAGCTGGCTAACCACATCCGGGCAATTTTTGATTGCGCCCTGAATTTGCTCACCGATTTCGGTACCGAACAGCTTAATAACTTCACGCAAAAGCTGCTCTTTACCGCCCGGAAAATGGAAATATAGGGCCGGTCGGGTAATTTTAAGAGTTTTAGCAATCACATCTAAATTGAGGTGATTGTAACCTCCTGCCGTATAAAGCTGGCGGGCTTCAAAAATTATTCGTTCTTTGGTATCGGTAGTCCGTAAATCAGCTTTTATCATTTTTGAAACACCTCCAAAGTAACTTACTTATGTGTAAGTTAATAACATAAAAATTTCACAAAGTCAAGGTTTTATTAAATAGTTCCAGGGTTGTACTTGGTTCCTGATTCGAGTACAATCAATCGAATACCGGCCCGCCAGAAGCAGAATAATTCAATTTAAAGGGATAGGTAAGTTTATGTCAGAGGATGTAAAGCAGGTTGCCTTGATCGGCTATGGGTTTGCCGGTAAGACTTTTCACGCTCCTTTCCTGGTTAGCACGGAAGGGTTAAAACTGACCAAAGTGGTATCTTCGGCGCCGCAGAAAGTCCTGGCGGATTTACCTTCAGTGGAAGTGGTCGGGCAGCCGGAGGCAGTCTTTAACGACCCTGATATTGATTTAGTGGTCCTTGCCAGCCCCAACCTGACTCATTATCCGCTGGCAAAAGCGGCGCTACAGGCCGGTAAGCACGTGGTCATAGACAAACCCTTTGTAATTCACAGCCCGGAGGCCCATGAACTTATTCGCCTGGCGGAAGAAAACCGGCGGGTCTTGAGCGTTTATCAAAGCCGCCGCTGGGACGGCGATTTCCGGACGGTTAAAGCCCTGCTGGCAAGCAACCTTTTAGGGGATATTACCTACTTTGAAAGCCGCTATGACCGGTTCCGGCCGGAAGTAAAAAACCGCTGGCGCGAGCAGGATTTACCCGGTTCGGGGATTTTGTATGACCTGGGCGCGCACCTGATTGACCAGGCTTTGCAACTCTTTGGCAGCCCCAGGGCTATTACGGCCGACTTAAGGCAGCAGCGGCCTGGCGCCCAGGCCACCGATTATTTCCACCTGGTGCTGGACTATGACGCTCTCCAGGTGGTATTGCATTCCAGTTGCCTGGTGAAGCAGCCGGGCCCGCATTTCCAGGCCCACGGCAGCCAGGGCAGTTTTGTTAAATACGGCATGGATCCCCAGGAAGCGGCCCTGATAAGGGGTGAGCGGCCCGGCCCGCATAATGCCGACTGGGGCCGGGAAACTCCGGAATGGTACGGCGAGATGACCACCAGAGTCGGCGAGCTGGAAATTTCAAAGGCACGCATCGAAACTTTACCGGGTGATTATCCCGGCTACTACCGGCAGTTGCAGGCCAGCCTGACCGGTCAGGAGCCGGTGCCGGTCCTGGCTGCTGACGCCGCAAAAAATATAGAATTGATCGAAAAGGCTATTATTAGCAGCCGCGAAGGGCGAACTATCCGGTTGGAGGCATAAAGCCTTTCAAAAAGGCCCTTGACAAAACTGCTTTACTGGCTTATCTTAGTGAAGTACGAATTTGGACCAGTTTAACAACTGAATATGTTAGTACTCTTATCAAGAGAGGTGGAGGGTAAAAGGCCCTGTGAAGCCCGGCAACCAGCGCAGTTAAAAACACATATGCGCATGGTGCCAATTCCGGCAAAGCTTGAACAAGCTTTGACAAGATGAGGGAAGATAGAAATTTTGGCTTATTTTTAGTTTCAAGCCATTTATAGAATTATTCTACCCCCTTATCCTGGCGAAGGTAAGGGGGTTTTTGTTTCCAAATAAACCCTCCTCATCGGCCTTCCCGCATAAGTTTAGCTGTAACTGTCAACCGATTAACGGTAAACCGGCCATTATTGCAGGTTACCTGGAAAAATAGAGGGAAATAAAATGACTATCAAATTACCAGTTTATTTAGATTACAACGCCACTACCCCGGTTGATAAACGAGTGCTGGCGGAAATGCTTCCCTATTTTTGCGAGAACTTTGGTAACGCGGCCAGTACAACCCATTCTTTTGGTAACCAGGCCCTGGCGGGGGTCAGCCGGGCGCGTCAACAGATTGCCTCATTGATCAATGCCAAGAGCGATGAAATAATTTTTACCAGCGGCGCGACCGAGTCGGATAATATTGCTCTGCTGGGCGTAGCCGAACGCTATGCCTACAAAGGCGACCATATTATTACCTGTGTTACCGAACATAAAGCGGTCCTCGATTCGGCTAAACGGCTGGAGCAACTGGGCAAGCGGGTGACCTACCTGCCGGTAGACCGCTACGGCCAGATTAACCTGGACCAGTTAAGAGCGGCGATTACCCCGCAAACTATCCTGATTTCGATCATGGCGGCTAATAATGAAATCGGGACGCTAGCTCCCCTGCGCGAAATCGGCCGGATTGCCCGCGAACACGGCATAATATTTCACACTGACGGCGCGCAATATACCGGCCACCTGCCGCTGGACGTGGAGGCATTAAATATTGACCTGCTTTCGATTTCCGCCCACAAGTTGTACGGCCCGAAAGGCATTGGGGCGCTGTATGTCCGCAAAGACAATCCGCGAGTGAGCGTGGCCCCGGTAATCTTTGGCGGCGGACACGAACAGGGTATTCGTTCCGGCACACTGAATGTCCCGGCAATTGTCGGGTTCGGGGCGGCGGCGGAACTGTGCCAGGCCGAACTGGCCGAAGAGGCCCAGCGGCTGCGCGGTTATTGCGCTAAAATCCTGCGCGAGCTGAGCCAGGCTATCGAAGGGGTTGAGTTAAACGGTCACCCGTCCGAGCGCCTGCCGCACAACCTGAACATCAGTATCAAGGGGACTCGGAGCAGCGACTTTACCGGCTTGCTGGGTGATATTGCGATATCAGCCGGGAGCGCCTGTAATACAGCCAACCCGAACCCTTCCCATGTTATTTGCGCGCTGGGCTTTGGCAATGACCGGGCTTTATCCAGCCTGCGCATCAGCCTGGGCCGTACAACTACTCTTGAAGAAGTTGACTACGCGATAGGGCGCATTATCGAGGCGTCCAAAGTTTTACAACTCGTGGCCTGCTAAAAGTTTTCACTTTAACTGAAAGGCCCGCTCTGTTTGAAGCGGGCTTTTCGCCCACCCACCGGGAGTTTGCTTTCCTTAATACCGGTAGTATTACGGCCTATAAAGCTACCACCGGTTGGGGATTGTATAGCCCGTATTTCAACAACTCACAGGCCCGGTCAAACTCGTCGTACACTTCTTTCTCAAATTCCTCGCTGTATTCTTTGCCGTCCAGTTGCTGAAAGATATAATCCTCCAGCCCTTTA
>JAQBPB010000105.1 GCA_028287745.1 Chloroflexota bacterium | reverse complement strand
ATCTAAACTTTTCCCACAACGCTACCTTTTTATGTTATGCTTGTTGCAATCGACTATTCTAATAGAATACACTGGAAGGGTTCAGGTCAAAAGTCTGCGAGAGTCCCGATAGTAATGAAACCTGATTGTGCTTGAAGGCAATAAAGGCGGGCTTTGCGATTTTGCGATAATGAAACAATGCCAGCTAAGTCAAGGAGCCAACAGCCATGTCCCGGCCAGCGCCATTAAACCGCCGTAAATTCCTCAAGTTAACCGGCTTTTGGGGGAGTAGCGCTACCGTTACTTCTCTTATGGCCGCCTGCGGGGAGGTCACTACCAGCCCGGCTCCCGTACCTTCGAGCAATTCTAACGCTACCGGCACGCCAACTGCCCCTATCCCTACCCCGGCTACCCCGACAGCCGCAGGGCCAACCCCGGCAAAACCGGCTGTACCGGCCGTAACCCCAAAAGGGGAACCAAATAACCATGGAGAAATTATCGTAATCGGGGCAGGCATTGCCGGTCTGGCCGCCGCCCGGTATCTCCAGGACCGCGACTTTGAGGTAATAATCCTGGAAGGGCGCGGGCGGACCGGGGGTAGAATATGGACCGATAATTCCCTGGGTGTGCCGCTTGACCTGGGAGCAGCCTGGATTCACGGGGTGGATGGCAACCCGCTCACGGACCTGGCGCAAGCTTCCGGCATCAAGACCATGCCAACCAACTTTGATGCCCTGGAGATTTTCGGCCCGGACGGCACCGAACTAAGCGAGGAACAGGCCAGCCAGACCGCAACTAATTTTAATAAGATTCGCAAACAACTGGAGCAGTTAAAAGAAGCGGCTGACAGCCAGGTTTCACTGGCGGCGGCGCTGGCAAAGCTCCCGGCCGACCCCAACCTGAGTCCGATTTTGCAGCGCGCTTTAAGATGGACCCTCTTTTCGGATATCGAGAACGATTTTGCCGCCGACCTCGCCGAGCTTTCTTTGCTGGCCTGGGATGAAGATAAAGGGTTCAGAGGGGATGATGTAATTTTTCCCGGCGGCTACCGCCAGATTACCGATGGGCTGGCTAAGGGGTTGGATATCAGGTTAAACCAGGTTGTAACGGGTATCGAGTACGATTCAAAGGGTGTCAGGGTAACAACCAACCAGGGTGTCTTTAGCGGCAGCCGGGTGGTAGTTACTTTGCCGCTGGGCGTCCTGAAAAAAGGGGGCGTGAAATTTACCCCGGCCTTACCCGGCCCCAAACTGCAAGCCATCCAGCGGTTGGATATGGGAGTTATGAACAAGATTGCGCTCAAATTTCCAAAGCGCTTCTGGGCTGCCAGAACCCACCGGCTGGGTCTTTTGAAAGAAAAAGGCGGCAAGGATTTTGAATTCTGGAACATGGAAGTCTACAACGGCCAACCGGTGCTGGTAGGCCTGGCCGCCGGGTCCTATGCGCGCTCGCTGGAACAGTTGACCAAAGCGGAAGTCGTTAGCCAGGCTATGAGCGACTTAAAGGTAATATTCGGCCCGGCAACCCCGGCCCCGCTTGAGGCGGTTGTTACCCGGTGGTTTGCCGATCCTTTTAGCTATGGCTCTTACTCGCATGTGCCGCCGGGAGCCAGCTTTAACGATTATAAGGCCCTGGCCGCGCCGGTCGGAGAGCGCCTATTCTTCGCGGGGGAAGCGACCGCCGCCGATTACCCGGCTACGGTCCACGGAGCCTTACTTTCGGGCCAGCGCGAGGCCCGGGCCATTAGCAAACTCATGTAAGGCGGGGGCGGCGGAAGCCACACCCGGTCTTGTACGCCCAACCTAATACAACACATTTGTATTTTTGCGGGCCAGGCCCGCCAGTTGGGAGTCGCCGCTTATAGAGATTAACCTATTAGAAAGTGCCTTTATCAACGGCAGGCGGCAGGCGGCCAATAAATTGAAGTCTAAAGTGTCAATTTGTATTTTAAGCCGGGGCGTACGTACCGGTGCGGCCGGGCTGATAAGAGCCGCCCGCCGGACCCAGCAGTTCATAAAGGGCGGCGGCTTCCTTTAAATTTCAGCCGGTTAAAAGGACAAAGGAGCCGGATGGATTTCCGGCGCAGCCAGGGGCAAAAACTCAGCCAGCAGGCCCGGCCCGACTACCTGAAAGATCCGTCCCGGCCTGTCCAGGTCTTTTAGCCGGTATTCTCCTAAATCCCACAAACTTATTTCCTCCGGCAGTTGGTCGCGGACCAGCTCGGCGCTGGCTAAAGTTAAAAGAATTTGCCCGCTGTGCCCGGCGGAGAGCAAGCAGGCGGTCCGGCTTAGAGGCAGTCCAAAGTACGCATCATCAGAATACCCGGCGTTTCCGGTGTGTATCGCTATTCGCCACGGGACCTTCCCCGTTTCCCAGCGCCAGCCGTTTCTTTCAAAAGTCCGCTGGGCCGCCAGGGCTGCCGCCAAAGCCGCGGTAGCGGTTGGGAAAGCGGCATAATAGCTAATTTCAAGCTGCTTAAAAATTTGTCCGCCGTTTCCTTCGATAGCCTGCCGCAATACAGCGCCATGACCGGCCAGGGCTTTCTTCACCGCTGCGGGCAACGCTCCCGGTGCGGGGCCTCTTTCAAAATCGGCAAACAGAAATGTAACAGTGTCATTTTCAGAGTGTTGCAGAGATGAGTTACTTTCAAAAGGAGCTATCATTGCCGTATGCAGTACGCTGGAAGATTTAGCCGGGGTACCTGTCGGGTAAAGTGCGTAAAAGTCCGCTGCTTCCAGTTCGCGTAAAGGGCTATTTCCCCAATCCTGGTGAGAAAAAGGCGGGCATTCTATCTCCCTGAGTAGTTCACAGGCTTCTAGCCGGGTGGAAATAGCTTCCAACTTGGCCAGGGCTTTTACAATTTCCTTTATTTCGGGGTGGGTCAGGATGGTACGGCCGGTACCGTTTAATTTGTGGCTAAGAACAGTATGCTGCAAGCCAAGCGTATTAGCCAGCACCTTCTGGCTACAACCGGCGGCTTTAAGATAGCTTTTAACCTTCTCGCTGAATGTAAAAAGGCTCATACAACCTCCTTTTTAGATCAAGCTGCGTAGAAAAATGTCAGGCAGGTAAATTAATAAATAAGGCGAATAAAATTTCTACTCAAATAGCAGGGGTGGTCCTTAATCAACCAGGCCGTGCAACCTGTCTTAATATTTATATACTAAAAATAATTGCCAGTAACTAACAAAGCACCAACAACGTACCAACAAACCTATTGAGAGGCTTCCTTCGGACTGCTATACCTATAGTAACACAGAAATTTATCCAAAAGCATGTCAATTTAATAATCAAATGTTTTAGTTTTTATTTAAAAGTGATAATGCGGGTAAAATCTAATTTGCAGGTTAAGTTTTAACGTATCCGGTTTTATAGTGGCTCGTGGAAGGGAAGTTAATTATTGGTCATTGGTGGCCTGCACGACCTCTTCATTACTCCCGGTTTATTCCGGTAAACCATGATAGAACCGTATCCCGGCGCCCGGCTGGCCCTGGTTGACTGCAATCACGAGACTCCTATGGACAAGCCGCTGGAACTGGCCGGATTAGTCAAAGCTTGCCTGGCCGGTATGCGGTAACCGGGAAGAGCCACCACTACCTGGCGAAAACAGCTTTCCGGACAGCCGAATGGGCTGTGCGGTAAAAACCACGTAAGAAAGGTAATTGTTATGTCAACTGAAGAGAACAAGGCGCTGGTTCGCCGGTTTTATGAGGAATGGAACAAAAGAAATCTTAATCAGATGATGGACCTTATCGCTGCCGATGGCGTGGACCATGCGCTGCCACCCGGTTTTCCGCCGGGCGTGGAGGGTGTACGAAAATTACTCACAATGTACCAGGAAGCCTTCCCGGACATCCACATTCAGATTGAGGATATGATAGCCGAGGGCGATAAGGTCGTAACACGCATGACCGCTACCGGCACCAATACCGGCGAATACATGGGCATGCCAGCTAGCGGCAAACGGATAAATGTGCCCGGGATTGATATTCTTCGCGTTACTAACGGCAAGCTGGTAGAACACTGGCACAATGAAGACAACCTGGGAATGATGCAACAGCTTGGCGCAATACCAATGCCTGCCGCCCATACCACGGCGTAACCTGGCCGGGGCCGGTTGGGTTGGAAGCTTGGTAGCTTGGTAGCTTGGTAGCTTGGTAGCTTGGTAGATGGTAGTTACTGCAGGACGTATGATGAGTAAGGTAGCTGCCGCACCAGATACGGGCGGCTGCCCGAAAGTCTTGCAGCAGCCGCCATTAGCCGCTACAACTCGACCGGCAGACCTTTTTCGACCGACTCAAGAATTGCACAAATTATCCTGGTTGTAGCAATTCCATCCTCACCGGTCGCTCTTATCGGGGCATCCAGCGTAATCGAGTCAATAAAATAAGCGATACTATCCAGCACAAACCCGGTCAAATGGTCGCCGGTGGGCGGAGCCATCAGGTCGGGAAAAGCCGCCTTTTCCGCCGAGTAAATCTCAAGCGTCCGGTTATGAGAACCGTCAATATTCAAGGAACCTTTGCTGCCGAGGATTTCCATTTTCAAGTCCTTGACGGTAGCATGGGTGCGCGGGAGAATCCAGGCGTGTTCAAAGACGGCAACGGCCCCTTTTTGAAATTCTACGGTTGCAACATGAAAGTCGGGCGCGTCTACTCCCAGTTTATTGAGTATGCCACTCCGGCTAACCGCGTAAACTCGCTTTACTTCATCGTCCAGCATCCAGCGGACTATATCCACCATATGACTTGCCAGGAACCAGAGGGCTGAAGATTTGCTGGCCCACTTGAGCATATCGGTAGCTACCATGGTCGTATTACTCAGGCGCGTATAAACATAGGCAGGAGTGCCCAGGTCCCCGCGCCGGATAGCGTCGCGGGCGCTAACCATGGGCGGGTTAAACCGGTTGTGAAAGTCTACCATCAGTTTAATACCGGCTTTTTTAGCCGCGTTGTTAATGGCCTCGGCATCCTGGACGTTAGTCGCCAGAGGTTTTTCCACCAGCAAGTGTTTCCCGGCTTCCGCAAAGGCAATAGCGACATCTTTATGCAGGTGGTCGGGGGTAGCGATAGAAACCGCTTCAATTTCGGGGTTGTTTAATAATTCTCGAAAGTCGGCCGTATGGCTGCGAGCGCCATATTTCTGGGCTATTTCGGCGGCCCTTTCAGCGTTCAAATCGCAAACGGCTACAAAATCAACCCCGGGATGGCGGCTATAGGCCTGGGCATGCCGCTCGCCAAAGATACCTGCCCCTACCAGGGCAAAGCCTTTCTTCTGCATCAAAAGTTCCCTTTCTTATCTTTTCTCAAGTATTACCCTGCTAACTCAAAGGCAGCAATATTTATACATGCATTTAGTTGGATTATTCCGGCACCCGCTTGCGGCGGGACGCTTTTGAGGGTGAAACCCGCCGCTCTTTTGGGTTACCCCGGCTGCCGGAAGAAATCCCAGGCAACCGGGGTAGTAACAGCCAGAAGGGTCTAAAATCACTATTTCGAACCTTCTGGCGCTTCTCTTAAATTCCCGTCAGATACGCCTGACCCGTAACAGCTTACTTCTTGGCTAAAAGGCTGTTAATCTCGTTAGCCGGTTGCGAAAGGGCTTGCTCTGGGCTCATCCTGCCAAAGACCGCGTTCTGAATATTAGGATGGATCAAGCTGCGGATTTGCGGCCAGACCGGCAAGCTGGGAGTAATCCAGGCATACGAGGCAAAGGGCGAAAACTTGTTGTAAGGCGATACTACCGTTACCGACTTGCGCGCTGCCGGGGCCAGGTAGTAACCCGGTACATCTTTTTCCACCTGGGGGCTGGTCAGGTAGCGGGCCAGTTCCATGGAAACTTTTAACTTGGCCGGGTCATTGTGGGGTGTAACGGCGATCAAGCCAATACCACCCGCAGAAACCGGCTTGCCGCTCTTGCCAATTGGCATCGGCCAGATATCCAGGTTGACCCCGGCCTGGGTCAGGGTTCCGGAGTCGCCACTTGGCCGGCTCCACATGGCTTGCAACTTGTTCTTGAAAGCGGTCAGGATGTCATCGTTCTTTTGGGTGCCAAAGTCCGGCGGCGTCACCTTGTGGACCTGGGCCAGGTCCACCAGTTTCTTCAGCCCGCTGATACCTTCAGGTGAGTTCCAGGTGTATGTGGTGTTATCGGTAGTGACCGGCAAGCCGCCATCGGAAAGGAGCCAGGGGAAGGTATCGACCGAACCGGGATCAATAAAGGCGCTGTAGCCGTAGACTTTGTCGTTACCCCGCGTGAAGGTCAGTTTCTTGGCAACTTCGACAAACTGCTCGTAGGTCCAATTCCGGGGCGGCAGTTCCACGCCTTTTTCTTTAAAAACATCCAGGTTCATGTACATTGCAACAGGCGGAACCCACAGGGGCCAGGCGTAGAGCTTCCCGTTAACCTTTACCAGGTCGAAAAGATTTGGCAGGATATCTGACTTGTCCTCGGTGGTAAGGAATTCGTCAATAGGGGCAATTGCGCCATCCCGAATCATTACCGGTAAGGCGTCGTTTGGAATACGAAAGACATCCACACCGCTACCGGATTGGACCGCGTTGACGATTTTGGCAAAACCGGCATTGTCCGAAGTGTACCCGGTAATGGTTACTTTAATATCGGGGTTAGCCTTCATGAAAGCGGCCACGGCTGCGTCTGCGGCCTTACTGGCAGAGTTACCTCCACCGGCGGCATAGCCAAGCGCCCAGTAATCCAGGCTGCCTTTGAAACCGCTCTTTGAAGTGATGAAGTCAATGGTGCTGCCGGTCGAAGCGGCCGTAGTTGCAGCGGGCGCGGCAGTTGTGGCAGCAGGCGCGGCAGTCGTCGCCGTAGTCGCGGCAGGAGCAGCGGTTGTAGCAGCAGGGGCCGCTGTGGTAGCGGCGGGGACACTGGTAGCAGTGCTGTCCCCACAGGCGGCTAAAAGACCGCTTGCCGCCAGGGCACCACTCGTCAATGTGACAAATTTACGCCGACTCAGTCGTTTCCTTGATTCTTCGGACATCTTCTTCTCCTTAAATAATATTGTTAAATACTCTGACTTAAAGGTTTTGAAAATAGCATGTCGAGAGAGAAACCCACGCTGGGTAGAAGTTTGTCCGGGAGGCGGCCTTTTTCCGCACCCCGGTAGGGTACCAACCCTGGATGGAGAAACCTTGCGCTTATCGAAATAAAACGCAGCGGGTTACAGGTAAAATTTCAAGGGCAATAATCAACCGCCAGGGCCGTTTGGCGGCCTGGTTAAGCAGCAAGTACACCTAATAAACCGGGTGTTCATCCGCTTAACATTGTGGTATAGCTCCCGTTATTCCGGTAAATGAATAAATGAAGTCCTAACGATTTATTGTTTTATTCAGCCTGGGGTAGAACCGGTAACTGTCGCCCCGGCAGATGGATTTCGCGTATTCGAGTTCCCTTTTCCAGTTGGTACAGGTACTCCGGCAAATGAGCAGTACCGGCTTACCTTTAGTGATGTTTAGCAGGCCTGCTTCAGTACTCCGTTAACCAGGATTTGGCACACTTCTGATTAACTGAATCTGCATCTCTCAGGCCGTGTCAACCTGAGCCGAGGCGAAGGTACCCAGGGGGCTACCGTAATGGCTCTTTCCAGGCCGAAGGCCACCCTATCTTGAACCAAATGCAGTTTGGGTGATATAGGCCACCGGCACCCGGGGGTACCAGGATTCCCCGGCTACGCTCGGAATGACATGGCAAGGTGGTTACCTTTCCTGGTGGACGTTTACAGTGCCAAAACTTGCCTTACGCAGCATTCAGCCTGACTGGCTTCCAGTTCCTGGCCGTCTTCCAGGGGTGGTTGACCGTATTTCTTTTCAAGCAACTGGTAAAGTGAGGTACGGACCAGGTCTTCCTGCATCAAGTTTTCCCAGCCAAAGAATTGGAGCAACGATGTTTCGCTAGCCCTGGGCTCTTCGTTAGCCAGGCACAGGCGGTGGACCTGGAACAACAACTAGCCGATTGTCACCCGCAAGATAGCCGCAAAGTGCCCGTTGGGCGGAACCATTTGCCAGTCCATAACCAGGGTCGCCGGGTTTTTGGCCCGGCCTCCATATCTTCGGTGAAGCCGGTAAGCTGGCTCAACTGTTGCGTAATTTCCGGCCGGGCAACGAATATGTCTTTACCCTGCCCGCAGTACAGGTACAGGTACACCAGAACCTCAAAACCCGCCGGTAATTTCTGCCGGATAATTTCTTACAACTGATAGTACCGGTAAATAGGACCGCTTTTTAACGTGCCATTCCCTTTATTACTATTAGTATGTTTCCTAAGAAAATGTTACCGTAACCTTATTTTTATATCGCGTTTTCGGATGTAGCAGTGGATAAGTTGTCTATACCAGTGATTAGATTGTAACTCCATTTTTGAATCTAGTCAATAGGAAAAATGCCAATTTGCTAAAATAGTTTGCAAAATTTTAAGACGGTTTGATATCCTCAATTTATGTTATTCAATCAAGTCACCAGCGTTTACCTGTTACTGCTCGTATTCCACAGCCCTGTCCTCAAATCCATCTAATTAGATGATACCGCCTTAGCGACCCTGAAGATTCCTTGTCTTGCCGGAAGGGTCTACCCTCTGGCAGCGTCGTTGATTAACCGGTTAAGCAAGCCCTGGCGGCTAAGGAATTATAAAACCTGACCGGCGTATGCTTCCGGTCAGGTTCAAGGGTAATAGAATTTTATCTTGTTATGTAAAGTGCCTACCAGCCCTTTATCTTTAGCAAGGCGGGCAGTTATGAGGGATTAAAAGTATTGAACTTACCCAGGACCGGGTTTATTTCAAGCTGGCCCCGGGTTGCACCACCCAGAATACTGTCCAAATCTTCATCCGAGAGGTCGTCATCACCGGCCTGCGGGACAATAAATTTAACCGTAAAGTTGTTAGAATTTTCTTCGGTTGTTATTTCGTACCGGCTGCCTTTTAGTAACCTTTGAACGATATTACCCAGTGCATCCATATTGTCGCCTGTCATAGTTTTCCTTTCTGCAACATTAACGAAGCAACCATATTATTTCCCCATTTTGTCTAAAAAGTTTTCCTTTTCGCGTTTATGCGAACGAATATCGCTGCCTTTATCCTAAGGCAGACCGGCTTTTAATACACCGGGGGAAATCCCTGTTTTTGAAATAAAGTAAATTTGAAGAAACGATACCCTGGAAACCCGGAGTAGTGAATTTTCACTATTCTGCTGGGCATAGCTAATCTGGGGAAAACAGTAAATCCGGAGGGGAGCAGTTTTCACTGCAACATGGAAGCCTCTTATAATTAAGCAAACGTGTGTCAGAACTTGTCTTAAGCAATACTAAGCAATAGCTTTGTAAAAGAAAGTTAACTCTTAGGTATTTGTAGTACTGGCCGTAATTGTCCGGTTTGGTTTGGAAATGGACTAGCCTTATGGGAAATGGGGTTTAGCTCCGGGTTAGGCTTGAAAGGGGTTAAGGACGAAAAACACCAAAAGGGTTTCATTATAAAAATAGTGAGGGGAAGCAGCTTGTCAGTTGCTTCCCCTCACCTGTTGAACCTTTGAATAGCATAAGCGAATTCGAAAAGTTAATTTTGCCTGGCAGACCCTTTAGACCGGTTTGAGGTTAAAGGTGAAACTATACTCCAGGCTGTTCAACTGGTATTCGGGCAGGGTGTCCACGACCAGGCCGGTTCCAAGACCGCGCATGCCGTGGTCGAGGTTCAAGACCACTTCGGGACGCGGCTTCAGGTCAGGCGTGTGCCGGGCGGCGGTCAGGTCGGCGTCGGTAAAGTGCAGGGCGTTGAACTCGAATAGCCCATCGGCGGTGACTTCAAGCCCCTGCCCGGCGGCCCCGGTCAGGCGCAACCGGCGCACGTCCGTCTTGTGGCCGTTCTCCTGGGGCATGATGAATGGGACGTACTGCTCCGTGACCGTACTGCTGTAAACGTCAACCATGGTACCGGCCTTGCGGTCGCTGTAGCTGTCCAGTGGCCCGCGCCCGTACCAGGTCAGGTTTTCCAATTCCGGATTAAGGCGCAAGTTCAGACCGACCCGTGGCAAGTCGCCAAAATCTGCCGCGAGCTTCACCCGGTTGCTGATACTTACCGACCCATCCGCCAGCATGGTGTAAGTGTGAGCATACTGCACATCGTTCCACTGCTCCCGCCCGCTGAAGACGTGCCGGATTTCCACCACCGGGCGGCCCTCTTCGCTCTTATTTACCTGGAAACTCACCAGGCGGCGGTGGAGCTGCTCCAGACCAAGCGCCTTCCATAAGATTACCGCCCGGTTATATGACTTCATCCGCAGTTGAAGGGTGTCATTGTCGGTCGGGGCGCGCCACAGGTTCAGGACCGGGCCACCTACCAGCAGGTTAGGGCTGCCCAGGCTCACCAATTCTCCCAGGGCGCTATCGAAAGTCACCTGTTGCCCGGCCAGGCTGAGCGAAAGCTGCCCGGCTTCTTCGGTGACTTCAACCTGGCCTGTCCCGGCGGAACTACCGGCCGGGTGCGCGGCAACCGGGGCGGGCCCGGCTAACTGGTCCCAGGCCAACAGGATGCCCGCTGGGGCCCAGGGGGTCGCGGCCAGGGTCGTGAAGCGGAACTCCAGGAAGGCTTCAGCCGCTCCCGGCCACTGCACGGGGATGGTGCGGGTCACTTTGCCCATTGGCGGCACATTCAGGCCGGAGAGTTCACCCGACTGAACCACTTTACCCGCCACTTTTAGTACCCACTCACCCCGCAAATCGCTTAAATCGGCGAAATAGCGGCGGTTCTCGATTTGAACCAGCCCCTGCGCGGCGTCCAGGGCCGTAACCCGGACCGGACGCGCCAGGTACTTGAATTCATTTAAGCCGGGGTGAGGCGTGCGGTCCGGCCAGACCATCCCATCGGCTACGAAATTAGAGTCGTTCGGTTCATCGCCAAAGTCGCCGCCGTAGACCCAGTAAGGCGCCCCTTCCGGCGTTTCCATGCGGATGCCGTGATCCAGCCACTCCCAGATGAAGCCGCCCTGCAAGCCGTGATAAGTTTCGAAAGCGGCGTAATAGTCGGACAGCGAGCCGGTGCTGTTGCCCATCGCGTGAGCGTATTCGCACATGATAAGCGGGCGCGGGTCGTTGGAGGTGGTCACCCACCTGACTATTTCGGCGATCTGGGGATACATCGGGCAAATTATGTCCGTTACGGCGTGGCCGCTGCCCCAGTTGGAGTCCCGCGCCCCGCCGTACAGCTGCCGGACGCCGCCTTCGTAATGCAAAACGCGGGAGGGGTCGTAATGCCTTACCCAGGCGCCCGCCGCGTCGTGGTTTATCCCGTGACCGCTCTCGTTACCCAGCGACCAGGCGATAACACACACATGGTTTTTATCGCGCTCGACCATGTTGCGCACCCTTTCCAGGTACGCCGCGCTGACCCGCTTATCTTCCGAGAGGCCGAACCAGGCGTGATTTTCTATATTGGCCTCATCAATTACGTAAAAACCGTACTCGTCGCACAACTCCAGCCAGTAGGGGTCGTTGGGATAGTGGGAGGTGCGGACCGCGTTGACGTTATGGGCTTTCATGGTGCGCGCGTCCAGCTCCATCAATTCCCTGGTAACGGCTTTGCCCGCTGTGTCGCTGTGGTCGTGGCGGTTCATACCGTGAATCATCACGGGCTGGCCGTTGACCAGCAATTCGCGGTTGCCTGTGGTTACCTTGCGGAAACCAATCCGGATAGCGGTGCTTTCAGTGCCATGAGCGGTTTCAAGCGTCACTACCAGGGTGTACAGGTAGGGTGTTTCGGCACTCCACAACCGGGGCTGCGCAACCGTGGCGCTGAGAGTGAGCGGCGCGGTATCAGCCGGGGTAGCGTAGCGATACGGTACGACTTTCCCGGTGAGGTCTTCCGGCAGGCCGATTTCCAGCGGTCCTTTAAAGACCGGCTGTCCAGCCGCGTTATAGAGCTGGGCGGTAACTTCTCCGGTCATGGGGTCGGTATCAAGGCTGCGCACTACCGCCTTTATCCGCAGCGTGGCCGAACTAAAATCCGCCGCGAGGTCGCTTTGAACCGCGAGGTCTTCTAAAAAGATGCGCGGGGTGGTGTATAAGTAAACGTCACGGTGAATCCCGGCCTGCCACCAGTGGTCCTGGTCCTCCAGGAAACTGGCGTCCGAGAAACGCGGGTTCACACCCATTAGCTCATAGTCTTTACCGGCCTCTACCCGGTTGGTAATATCGTACTCGGCAGGCGTCCGGCTGTCTTTATTCATGCCGATGAACTCGCCGTTAAGGTAAACATACAGGGCGCTTTCGCAACCCGCGAAGTGCAGCACGATGCGCTGTCCGGACCATTCCGCCGGAACGCTAAAGGTTGTGCGGTAGACCCCGGTAGCGGTAAATTCCGGTACATGCGGGAACAGTTCGGGAAAAGGCATGTCGTTATTGGTGTAGTGAGGTTTGGTAAAGGCCCGGCCCGGGGCAGGTTCGGTCCTCAATTGCATAGTCCAGTTACCCGGCACAGCCAGGCGTCGCCAGGAACCGGCGGCCAGGGCGGCCGGGGTCACGTCACCGGGCCGTTCGAAAAGTTGGAAATCCCAGCCGCCATTCAAGCAGCGCACCAGGGGTGAGGCTTCCGGGTGGCGGGCCAGGGCCGCGTCCGGGCCGGGAAAGGGCCAGAAGGTCGCATGGGCCGGTAATTTATGCAGGCTGGGCAACTCTGGCATCTCCCAGCTCGGTTGCGCGCCCAGCAAGAGGGCCGGTAAGGGTAAGTTTTCGGTCATCAGTAAGTTTCCTTTTTTTGGCGAGTAGCCGTTTCTTATTTAGCAGCAGGTGTAAAAAGTTCTTTAATAGTTTTATTGAAAAATGGCAACCGGCCTTATTCCGCCTGTCCATTGGCCTGGCATAGCGAGCAGACCTTAAAAATGGTTTCCCGGGCCGGCGGCTGGCTGACCTTTTCCTTATTATAGCAGTAAAGATATCCTGGTAAGGTAAAAGCAGGTAAAAGTATGCCAGCGGTAGCTGGGTATTTACCAGTTCGGACAACTAATTATTTGCTGCAACATCCACTAACGAAGCAAACAGGGTTTTATTATAACTTGAATAGCTTTTATGGGCGAGTATAATCGGGCTACAAATCAGGAGCGGAGTCTTCGCGGGACGCTGGCGAGTAACTGTAGAGCTGGTTTAACTGTAGAGCTGGTTTAACTGTAGCGGTAAGGTTTTGAATAGCTACCGGTAAACCAGCCTGTGAAAACATTGGGGCGCGACCGTTTCACGTGTTACAGCCGGAATCAGGCGTCCAGTTCCTTCTCCAGGGCTTCCAGGTCGGCCCGGAGGTCGCGGATGGTCATTTTCAGTTCCTTCTTTTGCTCTTTAGAAACCTGCCGGATACCGCCCCTGGCGCTGTTCAGGGTAAACCTGAGCTTCTCCCACTCGCGGGGCCGGAACTTCCAGGGTTTCTCTTCAGGTGCCGGTTGCCGTGGGCTGGCCTCAGCGACCTTCGTTTGTGAATTATCTAACACATGCGTATTTTTTACGCGGTCGTTTTGCAGCAGGCGCAGGCGCTGGTCAACATAGCTGGCGCTCTTATGTAAACCTTCGGCAATCTGCCGGTTGGAAAGGTTATACTCGTCGGCCAGGAACTTGAAGTAGCGGGCCTCGTCCAGGGGGTCAAGGTCTTTGCGCTGGAGGTTTTCGATAGCGGCGACGGTCCGGGCTTCCCGGTCGTCATAATTGCGGACTATTACCGGCACCTGGGCCAAACCGGCCCGGCGAGCCGCCCGGCAGCGGCGTTCCCCGGCGACCAGCTCATAGCGGCCGCTCTCGCCTTTGACCGGGCGCACAATGATCGGCTGAAGGAGGCCGCGCTCTTTAATATCGGCGGCCAGTTCGGCGTCTTCCTCGGGCGTGGCGGTCTGCCTGGGCTGGTCGGGGTTCGGCTCAATGGCGCTAAGGCTGATCAACTCGATTTTATCGGCAACCGCATCGGCCGGGGTTTCCGGCGCGGCCCCGGCCGGCTGCCCGGCGGCGATTTTCTGGACGCTGCTGCTCCGGGCCTTCAGGTTGGCAAAAAAGTCAGGCCGGGGCGGCGCGGTGGGCCCCTTCTTCACCTGGGAAGCCCGGGGTTTCGGGCTGTTATCGTCATTTTTAGGAGTGGACACGGGTAACAAGCTCCTCTGTAAAAGCATCATACTGCTGGCTGGCCGGGTGCCTGGGTTCCCAGAACTGGATAGGGCCGCGCTTCGGAATACTCGAAAGGGCGGTCGAAGTGCCAATCCGCGAGTTGAATACCAGGTCGCCCAGAATCTCGCGAACGTTTTGTTCGACTTCCCGGGAAATGGCGGTCCGGCCGTCATACATCGTCAGTAATACGCCGGAGATTCTTAGCGGGCGGTTTATCTTCTGGACCAATTCAACCACATCAATAAAAGCCTGTAAGCCCATGATCGAAAGCAACTGGCACTGTACCGGCATAACTACCCAGTCGCTGGCCGCCAGGGCATTGATAGTCAATAGGCCCAACGAGGGCGGGCTGTCAATCAGGACGTAGTCGTAACCGAGTTTTTCCAGGTCCTGGAACTTTTCGGCCAGCACCTGCTCGCGCTGAAAGGCGCTCACCAGTTCAACTTCGGCCGAGGCCAGCACAATACTGGAAGGAATCAGATCAAAACCCCATTCGGTAGAAACTATAGTATCTTCGACCTTGAGCCGGTTGTTTTTGAAAAGGTCGTAAGTGCTGTAGGTAGTGGAACCGGCATCTACCAGGCAGGAAGTGGTCAGGTTGGCCTGGGGATCGCCATCTACCAGGAGCACGCGCTTGCCTTGCCGTGTTAAACTCGCCCCGGTCGAAATAGTGGTGGTCGTCTTACCAACCCCACCCTTTTGTAAACCAAAAACGATCTTAATCACATCAATAACCTTTCTAAAACACCGTATAGAGCCGGACTTATCCAAATTTTATTTATTGTACCATTTATTTTAGTGGTTGCACACCAGAGTAGAATGGCCCGGCCCGTACCGCTACAAGATATGGCATTATATAAAATGATTCCCCGCCCTGTTTTCTCTGCAAGACTCGATTAGACAATCTATGATAAAATCTATCAAACGGGCAAGAAAATAAGCGGAAGAAAAGTGTACTGCCAATGGCAAATCCAACGAAACCCATTCCAAAACGGTATCAGAAAAATAGCAACCAACCGGCCCTGTTCGCTGAAAACAGCGCGGCCAGACCGTCCGGCGAGGCTGACCAGGCACCGGAACAGCCGGAAATGCCAGCGCCAGCCGCCGGGGCCGCCCTGCCTGCGCCACCGCCCCGGGTGCTGCCGCCGAACCTGTTCCTGCCCGAAGAGTCTACCGGGCGGGAGTGGAATTCGGAAGAACTGGCCGCCCTGGCTATGGAATGGGCCAAACTGCTCAAAAGCAAGGATACCCAGACCCGCACCAAAGACCTGGAAGAACTGGGCGCCAAAATCTCTAACCTGGTGGTCCTGCCGGAAACCTATGATGACGAAAGTAACCTGACGGTTTTAAGCCATGCCATCTACCAGGCCTTGCGGGATGCCCTGGCCCAGAATAATTTCCAGCGCACCGACGACTCGCCCTGGCCCACCGCTATCCTTAAAAAAGGCGGCGCGACCGGCCACGCCCAGTTAATCCCGCCCATTATCGAAAACGCCCCACTCATGCCGACCGAACAGGTTGATGCCTGGGCCCAGATGATGTGGGAACAACAAAAAGATTTAACCGACCTGGACGCCGACGCCCTCGACTTGCTCAGCCATATCTGGCTCCAGCAGGCTAAGACGGCCAAAGATTACGCGATTGCCCACGTGGACCAGTTTCTCTCCATGCGCGGCCTGGAACAAAAGCAAAAAGAAAAAGGCCGCCGGGGCGGGTACGAGCCGGAACAAAGAGCCCGCATGCTCCAGGTGCTATCGCATATCCAGAACGTCTGGTTGAACCTCGGTGAAATCGAAATCTACGAGCAGGACCCCCGGCGCAAGGGTCGCAGCAAAGCCACCCGCCAGACCTTTCAAAGCCGCGCTTTCATTATTACCGACCGTATGGGCCAGATGCGCCTGGACGGTTACCTGGACGTGGAACGCTTTATCTTCCAGCCGGGCCATTTATTTGCTCACTTTCTGTTCGGGCCGGGCCGCCAGACCGCCCTACTCTCGGCCCGGGCGGTCCAGTACGACCCCTACCGCCAGCGCGTGGAAAAGCGCCTGGCCCGCTACCTGAGCTGGCAGTGGCGCATCCAGGCCAAACAGGGCGAATATTCCCGGCCCTACCGGGTAAGCACCCTTCTGGAAGCGGTCGGCGAAGAGCTTAACGAGCGCCGCCCTTCCGCCACCCGCGACCGCCTTGAAAAAGCCCTCGACACCTTGCAGCAGGATGGCGTTATTTCTTCCTGGCAGTACGACCGCTGGGATGAGAGCGTGGTGCAGCAGCGCGGGTGGGCCCAGGTCTGGGTCCAGGCGACCTTGCTCCTGGAGCCGCCCCAGGTCATCCGCGATACTTATAAAGGGCTGGAACGGCATAAAAAGGATAAAGACCGCGACGGCGATGACTACCTGGAGCTTAAGGAGGCAAAGACCCCGGTCAGGCACGACTCGCAGCCGGTAATTACTGTAAATGCCGAGCCTGAGGCCGTCCAGCCGCCGCCCGCCGATGAAAACCTGGGCCGCCGGATTAAACAGCACCGCAAAAAACTAAAGCTTTCCCAGACCGAGGCGGCCGAGCAGCTTGGTATTGTGCAGAGTTATCTAAGCAAAATCGAGAAAAACCATTTGCGGCCCGCCCTGGATTTGCAGCAGCGGATTTTAGAATGGCTGGAACAGGCGCCTTCCCGCTAAACGGCTGCCCCACAACTTTCCTGGTTTCCCGCTCATTTCACCGGCTTTTGAGGCTGAAATCCAGCTTTCCAACTAATATTTTGAACCAACTACCCTGCGGCAGGCCAAAAACCTGCCTTTTTTATCGTGGAAAAATATTCCTGGTCTGAAAATATGAATCAATTCGGGGGGTAATCATGCCCAAAGATTCATATTTTACCGGCGCGTTGCGCGGCAAACCGGTTAGAACTGAGGCAGACCCGGGTGAAGCGAAAGGTAAAAACCGGCCGCTAAGAATATTATTCCAGTCAGGGGGGGTAATCGGTACCCTAAATACATATTTCCGCCTGACAAGTCCTATTTTTATGAATAACGCCACTCTTACCGGGGGGTAATCGGCACCGAAAATACATAATTAAGGGCTGAATTTAAGGTGTCGGAATATAAAAAAGCTCTATAACAGGCTTAAAAGGGTTATCTCGACCGAAAATGAATATTTTTATGCCGGTTTTCGGGCTATTTCTAGCTCAATATGACTACATGGGGGGTAATGCTAACCCGACCGGGGGGTAATCGCTGCCCAAACGGGGGGTTATCGCTGCCTAAATCCTTCATAAATTGAGGCTAAAACAGGCGTTATTCATATCTAATAATATTAATCATGTTAAAGCACCTATGATTGCAAATTATGAAAAAAGCCTTGAATTATAATACTCCCAGATAACTGAAAGAGGAATATTATGTTCGAGTATGCCGAAACGATGCAACCCAATCCAGAGCAAGCCGCTTACGCCCACCAGGGCCGCGCTATTCCCGAAAACCTGACCCTGCCGCCGCCCGCCCTGTTGTGGGAGTGGCTTTCTTATATTTACCAGACCACCGGGGAATGGTGGCGGCCGCCGGTTAAAGTTAAGGCTCCGGCCGCCGGTCCGGCCAGGAATAACCCGGTCTTTTCGGTAGACGATTTCCAGGAATATCTAAAACAATCCAATCCCACCGCCCGGCCAGGCGCCTCCGGTACAACCCGGTCTGCTGCGGGCGCAGCTGGCGTTCATAATCATTCCAACCTCAAAGCGCTGCCTTCCAGGGCCGAAATGAACCCAAAGGCGAGCCTGGACCGGGCGGCCCTGGCTAAAACCGGCTTTAATTATCGCGCTTCCTGCTACTTTGAGGAAGCGGGCAGGCTGCTTGAGCAAGCTGCCGCCACCGGAACCAGGGTGACGGACCCTGAGAATTGCCGGTCGGCCCTGGCTCTAATTATAGCCTGGTCGCGCTTCTCCCTGTTCATGACTACGCGCATCGGCGGGGCGGGCTGGATGGCGCTCTCTTTTTCCCGCTGCGCCAGCGAACTAACCATGCGGGCCAGCAAATTCAAAAGCTGCCTGGACGAACTGGAAACCGCCGGGATAATCCAGCTTTGCCGCCTGGCCGAAAGCCCTTTGAGCGCGGCGGACCTGGAAGGTCTGCAAAAAGGCCGGACGAACTTAACCGGACTGGCCGCCCGGTTCTGGAATGCCCACTTCTTCCAGAAGCACACCACCCTGTATCTGTTGAAGGCCGAAACGAGCCTTTCCCTGCCAGAGTTCAACCCTTTCCGGGAAACTCTTAACCGGTTGGGAAAGACTTCCGCCGCTGAAACAGGTCTTTCCGGGTCTTTCCCCTTAGTATGTATAAATGAATCAAATAATGAAATGGATGAAAAAAATAATAAGCGAGCTCATAAATATTACAGCCATAAAGAAGCGGCGGCAGGCCCGGTTGAGGCTGTTTCTAGCCTCGATTTACCAGCCAGGCCCGGCAAATTGGAAAGCCTGGTTGCTAACCTCACGCTAGAAGAGAAAGCTATCTATGACTTCTTATCCGTAGAAGCGCGCTTTGAAGGTTTCTATCGCCTGGAAGACCACCGGGAAACCCTTGACTGCTGGGAAGCCCTTAAGTTCGCCACTACCGGCAAGTATACGCTGGACCAGGTAAAAGCCCGCTACACGCAGGTTACGCAAGCCTGGGAAAGTAAAAATGGTTGTAAAAACCCGCTGGCCTTGCTGCACTGGTCGCTTACCCGGGATACTGACCCGGTTATTCATACGTCTCCTTATAGTACTAAACCGGCCGGGCGCGTCCAGACCGCCTCACCCTTTAGCCCGCGCAAGTTTACCGCCCAGCCGGGACACCAGCGCAAAAGCCCTACCTGGCGCAAGTCGTACCCTCAGGCCGTCCAGGCCCAGGCTAAACAGCCTGTAACACCCCGAGTCAGGGTTGTCCTGCCGGATGAACCTACCCTGGACTATTCCGAGACCCCTGCTGCCCCCCTGGACAGCCCTGAAGCGCCACCCAGCGCTGTCGAGGTCGCGGAACCGGGCCAATTCTGGGCCGATATGTGCGAGAACCTGGCCGGTCGGTTCCATCTATCCTCCGCAGGGCAGAATTTACTGAAAGACTCAAAGCTAAAGTTCCATCCAAACAACAGTACTCAAGGCAATAATACTCAGGAAAATAATAGTCAGGTTGAAATCATTCTGAGATCAATCTGGGAAGAACGCCAGCTGGATACCCCTACCCGCAATATTATCAGCCTGGCCCTGCGTCAGAAATTAGGCCCCGGCCTGGATGTAACCTTTAGCTCAGGCTGTTAGGTTTACATAACTAATTGCAGAGTGGGGTGGGTATAGTTACATATACCGGGCTTGCGAACCTATGCCGGTTTGGCCGGAATACTGTTAAGGGGAGTCAAACCGGTTTTTGCCAGCAATGGGCATAAACTTCAGCAGTTTTAGCGCCGACCGCCTTCGGTGTGAGCTTACCAGCCGCCGGTAGAATTTGAGCAAGACAGGCTGCTCCAAAACCCAGGTAGTTAGTGGTCTGATTTGACGAAAGCGTTCCAGATATAGCATTCTACTCTTTCACGGCCGTATTATCGAAGATGCAGTCTAGAAGCTGAAAAGAATGCTTTTTCGACCAAGGAAAATCAAAAATCACGAGTGAAGAGTACAGTGATCCTGGTCCGGGAACCAATTGGGATTTAGCGGGCTAAAAGCGAAAGGGAGGAACTTCAAATGGAACCTGATGCTCAAGAGCAGGCTCACGGTATCGAAATAGGCGTCATGACCCTGGGTGAGTGGTTGAGTGATGCGCGTACCGGGCAGAAGATAAGCGCTCAACAGCGCTTACAGGAAATCGTCGCCGCCGCCAGGGTCGCCGATGAAGCCGGATTGGATGTTTTCAGTGTTGGCGAGCATCACAGCCTTGATTTTGTCGTTTCGGCGGTCCCGGTGGTGCTGGCCGCAATTGCCCAGGCCACGAAACGCATTCGCCTGGCAAGCGCTGTTACCATTTTAAGTACTGCCGACCCGGTACGTGAGTTTGAGAATTTCGCTACCCTGGACTTATTATCCGGGGGACGCGCTGAGATGATTGCCGGTCGGGGCGCCTTTATAGAGTCCTTCCCGCTCTTTGGCTTTAATCTGGCCGATTACGACCAATTATTTACTGAAAATCTCGATTTGCTGCTAAAGCTAAATAATTCCGAGACGGTCACCTGGCAGGGGCATTTCCGGCCGGCCCTTGATAAGGCTGAGGTTGCTCCACGCCCGGCCCAAAAGCAACTGCCAATCTGGATTGGCGTTGGTGGCACGCCGGAGAGTGCAGTCCGGGCAGGAAGGTTGGGATTACCCATGATGGTAGGCATCATTGGAGGCGCTCCGGCGCAATTCAAGCCATTAATGGACCTGTACCGGAGTACGGGCGTAAAAGCCAACCACGCGCTTGCCAGCCTCAAAACCGGTGTAACCAGCTATGTGCATATCGAGAAAACCTCACAGGAGGCTATTGAAGAATTTTACCCTTATCATATGCACTATTTTGAAGAACTGGGCCGCAAGCGGGGGCGGAATATGCGCCTTTCTCGCAGCGAATACGAGCGTGCGGCGGGCCTGCAAGGGGCTTATTTCGTGGGAAGTCCCCAGCAGATCATTGAAAAAATTCTCTACCAGCATGAATTATTTGGACACAGCCGTTTTCAGGCTCAAATTGACGTGGGAGGCTTGCCCTTTTCCAAAGTAGCCCAGACAATAGAGATGTTAGCAACTGAAGTGGCCCCGGTAGTGCGGCGTGAAACTGCTAAAGGGTAGCGGGATATTGTCACAGTAATTACGGTTGTTTGGGAATGTTAGCCACGACACAGGAGAGGAAACAAATATTGAACCCGGACTATTTCCCTGCTACCATGCAAGCGGCGGTCCTCTATGGTCCACGCGATCTTCGCCTTGAAAGAGTAAATCTACCGGACCTTGCCGCAGGAGAAGTGCTGGTTAAAGTTGAGGCGGTGGCACTGTGTGGTTCTGACCTGCATTTCTATACCGGTGAACGGGCGTTGAAGGAACCAATGGTCCTCGGCCACGAGATTACCGGACGGGTTGTCGCTACCGGACCGGATGTGGCGGTGGAACGTTTAAATGATCGAGTAGCGATTGAGCCGAATATCTCTTGCGGCGTTTGTAATCGGTGCCTTCGCGGTCTGGGTCGTATCTGCCAGCACAAACAGTCGGTGGCAATTACCCGTTGGGGAGGTCTGGCCGAATACATTGCCGTGCCCACCGATTTTGCCTGGACGATCCCTGAAACGTTCAGCCTTGCGGATGCCGCTACAATCGAGCCCACCGCCGTAGTTATCCATGCCCTCAGACAGGCTCAAATTAAACCTGGTTCAACCCTGGCCGTTGTTGGTTGCGGGGGAGTTGGGTTATTGCTGGCTATCACGGCCATTGCACAGGGTTACCGGGTAGTGGTAATCGAGCCAAATCCAAAACGGCGGCAGGCCGCGCTCTCAGCCGGGGTAACCCAGGCCATTGCAACCCGGGACGCCGGGGAAGCCCATACATTTTTTGAGCAGTTTGATGTGCAATATATATTTGAATGTGCAGGTATTGCGGTTACCACCCAACTTTGTCTGGATGCGGCCCCTTCCGGCAGCCGTATCATCCTACTGGGGCTAAGCGCCGAGAATGTTACCTTCAATCCTTTGCGTTTTGTACGCAACGATTTGGAGGTGCGGAGTTCTTTGATTTACGATCACCCGGTAGATTTTGCGGCTACGCTAGAACTTATTGCCTCCGGGAGGCTAAAACCGGGAAGCACGACCGGCCAGCCTCAACCGCTGGAAAATGTAGAAATGCTCTTACAGGCTATGGAAGAAGGCGCTCTGGATGCCAAACCAATTATTATTTTCCCAAATCCCACCTGATTAAGAGAAGAGTACGGGGCAGTCAGGCATGACCAATAGCAGGTTTTGATCTTCTTAACTTAATTAAGGGACTTGCAAACATCGGTTTCCGGTAAAGTACAATTATGGCCTTGCTCAAATAGCACAAACGCAGGGCGTCCTGTTGTTCAAGGAGCTAGGGGCCGAAATTCCTTGTAAGGTAAAGCACGCTAAACCGCTTGATTTTCTAACTCAGCTGCGACAGCAAAAAAAGGCCTGACGGAAACTGGCTAAGTTTCCGTCAGGCCTTTTTTGTCTTGTAACTAGGGTTGGATGGTGAGAGTAGCGGACCTGCTCACACCTGCGCCGGTGACGGTGATGGTGACGGTGGTCGTGGTGGTGACCGTTCCCACGAATATGTTAAAGCCCCCGGCGGTTGTGCCTTGCGGGACCTGGGCAGTTTGCGACATCTGCACTAGCGAGGGGTGGCTGCTGGTTAAAAAGAGCTGGGTGTCGCCCGGGGCGGCTGCGCTCAATCTAACCGTCCCAAACGATGAACCGTTCGAACCGGTGGTGGTTGGGCTAAGCTCCAGGGAGGCGGGTGGCTGCTGAGGCGTCAGGGTAAGTTGGGTCTGGACTGTCAGACCGTTCATGGTTGCGCTAAGCGGTATGGTTGTGTTGGCCGTTACCTCGCCGGTCGGGAAGGTGAACAGGACTGAAGGGCTCCCAGGAGCGATGTTAACCGTAGCGGGCAATCCGGCCAGGGCAGGGTTGCCGCTGGTCAGGCTGACGGTAAGACCGCTGGGGGGTGCCTGCCCGTTCAGCATCACAATCCCCTGGTTCAACACGCCGCCCGTCAACGGGCTTCCTACAGTGAGCCACTTCAGGGATGGTGGTTGCAGAGTGAAACTCAACGACGCTGAAGTCCCGTTCAGGGTCGCCGTTAGCGTGACCAGCGTGTCCGTAGTGACCTGGCCTGTCTTGAACCAGAACTGGTCGAAGGCAAAACCGGATGCCACGGTGTAGGTGGCTGGCATGGGCGCTAATGCCGGGTGACTGCTGGTCAGACTTACAACCGCTCCGTTCGCCGGGGCCGGGCCGGTGAGCTGTATTGTAAGAAGGTCGTTATCGCCGCTAAAGGGAGAACTGGCGCTCAGGGAAAGCGAGCCCATCCCGGTTGTTGAGGGAACGACGAAGGAGCGGGTAGCCGACCAGGCGGTATTGGCGGGAACCCCTGGCGCGGAGTCGCCCTGGGTTGACAGGACACGCCAGTACTTGGTCCCGGCGCTAAGAGATGTGATTGACCATTGCGGCCCGGTAATCTGGTTATTGCCGTATTCGATTGAAGAAAACCCGGCGTCGCGGGAAACTACCAGGACGTAACCCGATTCCTGTGGGTTAGGGACATCGGTCCAGGTCAACGTCACCGGCAGTGTCACCGTTGCACCGTTGGCGGGCTGGAGCGGGGTGGGCGCCGGCGGCAGCGGGGCGTTAAACGAGAGTGTGAAGGTGACCTTATTAGAGGGGATGCCGCTAATCCGGTTAGCATTTAACGCCGTAATCTGGACGTAATAGAGGCCCTCCGGCATGCTGTCGCCAAGGACGATTGAATAGCTTGGATTGGGGATGTTGTCGAAATGGACCCGGGTAGCCACCGGGAAGTTCGGGTCAGTCGAAGCGTCAAAATTATAACTCACTGCCCCCGGGACGGCGCTCCAGGTAAAATGAATAGACTCCATCGGGTGGAAAGCGGTAGCACCCTTCGGCGGGTTCAGTACCGCGGTCCCCGGGCTATCAGCATTGGTACCCGTGATAACCACGCTCCGGGTGGCGGACCATGCTCCCTGGGTCACGCTGCCGTTCACCGCCTGGACCCGCCAGTAGTAAGTGCCCGGTGCCACCCCGCTGACAATGTCCTGGGTCTGGCCGCTCGTCGAATTTTGCTGGGGCACCACGGCAAAGCTTGCCGATGTGCTGAGCTGCCAGTTGTAGGCGATAATGCCACTCGGGTCACTGGCCGCGGACCAGGAGATTGTAAAGGGCATCGTGACAGATGCGCCATCGGCAGGGGCCAGTTGGACAGGCGCGGACGGTCCATTGGAGGGCGGCGGTGGTGGCGGTGGCGGCGGCGGAGGAGGGACAGGCGTAGCGGTAGGCGCAGGTGTATTAGTGGGCGTACAGCCACTGAGAGTAACCCGGGTTGTGGTGAGCCCATCACTGACTGAAATCGTGCAGGTCGGGGAGCTGAAGGGGCTTCGCTGCAGGCTAAACCCACCTTTGCTGTCGGTTTTGCCTATCACGGTTCCATCCACCGTAATATTCGCATTCACCTTGGCCCCTTTCCCATCCAGGCGCAGTTGGGTGCCTTTGAGTTCGGCTCGAGAGATACTAAGGGCGGCAAAGGCCGTCTGAGGGAGTGACAAAGAAATAGTACCAAGAAGGATAACAATTATCAGAAGACGAAGGGCGACATATGGCCGGCCGATATGCTTAAACATTGGATCTCCTTTCATCAGGTAGGGTTACCTGTTCGGTTTTCGGAGTAGCAGGGTTCCGGTTGCGCGGAGTTGGGTTGGGGCTTTTCTTTCTTATTGTTTTTGTTTTTTTTCTGGAACTTTCTAAAACCGGGCAGGCTCTAATAAAAGGTCTATTACCAGCCCTTTAGCATGTATTGGAGGTTCTACGTAGTTGAATACTTTTGGGGTTCTCCGGCTATTTATCGCGTGCTCGCTTAACTTGTCAAAAACATGGCCGGGAATACTGAACGCCCAAACTTGTTCTGTTACATTAGGGACCCCATTTTGGAAAACTTTACCTTTTAAAAATTCTTATATATTTATATACGGTGCTTAAAGTAAAATGGACAAATATATTTTGAGGTTAAAGTAAAATTGGCAAATCTTTAAACATCACCCGGGTTTTTTGGCTTTTTGTAGGCAGTGGAGCTTATAGATTGACCCATCCGGGCACGTGGTGTACTCTTTGAACAACGCAATTCAGGCTTAAAAGCAGCATGGGCCGTCCGGAATAAAGTTATCTATAATCGAAACTTACATAGGGAATATGAGGTGATAAAATAAGAGAGGGAACTGCTTGAATTTCATTAATGAAGAATGGCTTAATTATCATTCTGGCAACAGTTAAGGATAGGAAATGAGCGAACAA
>JAQBPB010000084.1 GCA_028287745.1 Chloroflexota bacterium | reverse complement strand
GGTCAGCACAAGCTACTAAAGAAAGCGAAACAACCAGAAACAAAACCGGGGCAAGGAGCGATGAAAGGCGAGGGCGCATTGTAGGTCTCCTGGTCAGATATTTGGTCAGATATTTAATTTTAAAGGGAAGTTATATTTATTATATCAAATTAATAAACGAAAAGGGCCGTACAATAAAAGGAATAAAGTAGACAGAAAAAGATAATAGTAACCGGACCTTGCCCCAGTTTAGTGGAGAGTCACAAAGGTCACGATAAGGTTTGTTTTTCAAAGATCTCTGGATACAGTATGCAGTCACTAATGCTCAAATCTCTGGCAACCTGTGGCACGCTTTTACCACTTGTTTCTACCAGATTGACCGCTTCCCGCTTAAAGTCTGGCGTATATTCCTGTCGATGCTTGGTAGCACTTCTGGCGGCGTCCTTGTCCATATTACCCCTTGAGTGAAGTAGGGCATCTGGGCTTTTCCTTTTCTTCACTTTTCCGGGGCAAGGTCAAGCGGTAAGATTACCTGCTAAAGCTGTTCGGTTGTAAAATAAAGGCCGTAAAGATTTCAAGTTATAAAACAGGTTTATTACTGTAAGGAGTTATAATGAGCAATAACATATCTGATATAGAAGTCAAGACCATCCAGGGTCAAGAAAAAAAGCTGGCAGACTACGCCGGAAACGTGCTTTTAATCGTTAATGTCGCCTCCGAATGCGGCCTGACGCCCCAGTACGCTGGCCTGGAAGAAGTCAATGCCCTGTACCGGGAGCGGGGCTTGCGGGTCCTCGGTTTCCCCTCTAACGATTTTGGCGGGCAAGAACCCGGCACTAACGCCGAAATTTGTGATTTTGCGGTGAAGCGGTTTGGCGTTACCTTCGATATGTTCGAAAAGGTCCAGACCAAAGGCGCGCAACAACACCCGCTTTATGCCCGGCTTACCGGCGCTTTTGAGCCAAAAGAAGATGTCAGCTGGAACTTTGAAAAGTTTCTGGTGAACAGGCAGGGTGAGATAATTGCCCGGTTCAAGCCCCGGGTCGAACCAGGCTCGGACGAAGTAATCAACGCTATTGAGAAAGCCCTGGCTTAACTCAACTATTAAATTTGGAGCCTGCCCCGGTTGGATTCTTGCGCCAACTGGGGCAGGTTTTTTTATACACTGTGATTTTGAATACCCTCAAATAGTGACCCGAATCAAATGCATACGGCACATAATATGCAATACTTAGATAATTAATGTAAAGGTAAATATTGTAAATGTCTTGAAGGTAAGTATGATGAAAACAACTATTTTTGATAACACCCAGGACCAGACCGGCTTGACCGCCCAGGAATTAGAATCATTCTTGGTCTCCTATGTCCTCGAAAGCGCCCACCTGGCTTACCAGGAAAATTCGACTAAAAATTTGTGGTGGCAATTGCCCGGTAGTCCAAATATGGAGCGCCGGTTACTACTTAATTTTGACGCCAGCCAGGCTTTAATTACTGTTTCTTCTGAAGTAACCTACCAGCTTTTCGATGGTGACTTTCACTTCGTGGTACAGCAGGCCGGTACGGTTGAAGCAAGCGGCCTGCAAAACTCACTGCCAGGCATCGTGGCAAAAGCTCTGCAAGAAATAAACGCCTGGAAACCCACCTGCGAATATTTTTAAGTTTGCCCTTCCAGCCCCACCACCAGGCACTGTTGCCTGGCCCTACTTCACCCGGTCTCTTAAAAGTTGCCCTGTCCACCCCGATCTTTCCCTGCCCAACCCTTTTAAACTATTAAAAGCCCCGGCCAGCTGTTTGTTACCTGACTAACCTGAAACTTACCCCCAATAACTCAAAGTTTTATTTTGGCAAAACGCAGTACATTGCGGGCTTTGTATGCAACCGGTTATTCTACAGAACGCTAGTTCTATTAGAATGTAAGTTATTGGTGTACCTTACTGGTTATTAAAGACTGTCCAGGATGAGTGGGACAGAATCCTCTAAAATTTCCAATTCATTTGTTTCTCCATTTCCCCTACCATTATGATGAATAATCCGGATTATGCCTGGTAGGTTGCACGAATTGCTCAGAACCAATATAATTAGCTTGCTAACTAAAATAATTGCGAGTCAGGGAAGAGATTTATGACAACGCCTGTGATTGATTCAGACCGTGAGATACGGGAGTTACTCGGTAAGATTTGCGCCCAGTCGCGCCGGAATTTCGAAGGGGCTTTACGCGCCTTAAAACTGCATGTCGGCCAGGACCTGGCGCTGTGCCAGCTCTGGCAAGAAGAAGGGCTTACCCAGGTCCAGTTGAGCGAGAAAATGGGCTGCGAGCCGCCAACCGTGACCAATATGGTTAAAAAACTGGAAGAGTACGGCTTTATTACCCGGATTCCCGACAAGAACGATGCCCGGGTGGTACGGGTGTACCTGACCGACCAGGGCCGGGCTTTAAAGGAGCCGGTAATGCAAATCTGGCAGGCCCAGCAAAAATCACTCTTAAACGGTCTTTTGCCGGAGGAAAGGCTGTTGATGCGGCGGCTTTTACAGCAAATGCTGGGCAATATTTCTTAGTTTTACCGCGCTAATATTAATATAAGATTCATTAGCACCATAACCAATAAAAAGAATTTTTACTGATAAACCGGAAGGAAAGTAAATGACAGATTTAAACGAAATTCAAAAAGAGCCGGAGGCCAGCGAGGGACTAAAATTATCGGTCCTGGAACTGGGTATGATGTGGCAGGGTGTTTCAGCCGGAAACGCCATTAAAAACGCCGTTGAACTGGCCCGGCACGTTGAAAAGTTAGGCTACACCCGTTTCTGGATGTCCGAGCATCACAATTCAGCCAACCTTGCCAGCAGCGCCCCCGAAATATTGATCGGCCACGTGGCCGGGGCGACTTCTACCCTGCGTATTGGATCGGGCGGGGTAATGCTGCCTAACCACAGCTCGCTTAAAGTAGTTGAAAATTTCCGTACTTTAGAAGCTATCTACCCGGAGCGCATTGACCTGGGCCTGGGACGCGCACCCGGCACGGACGGCCTGACCGCCTATGCCTTGCGGCGGTCGCGTGAGGCTCTATCGGTCGACGATTTCCCGCAGCAATTGGCCGAACTGCTGGCATTCTTCTCAGACTCATTTCCGCCCGGCCATAATTTCAAACGAATTACCCCTACCCCGGTCGTCTCGACAATCCCGCAAATCTGGATGCTTGGCTCAAGCGATGCCGGTGGCCGCTTTGCCGCTCAGAGCGGTTTAGGTTTCGCCTTTGCTCACCATATCTCACCGGAACCGGCCATTCCGGTCCTGCGTTTTTACCGCCAGCAATTTCAACCTTCGGAATTTCTGGCCGCACCGCGCAGCATCCTGGCCGCTTCGGTGATTTGCGCCGAAACCGACGAGGAAGCCGAAGACCTGGCCGCGCCTCAAATCTTGAACTGGGTCAGGTTTGCCCAGGGCTTGCACATGCCGCCGCCCACACTTGAAGAAGCCCGCAACTACCGCTACTCTCCGCACGAGGAAGCTATCCGGCAGCAGACCCGTTCTCGCGGAATCATCGGCAGTGTCGAGCGGGTAATGTACAAACTGGACCGCCTGATTAAGGATGGACAGGTAGACGAACTTATGGTTTTGACTATGGTTCCTGACCCGGTGGCCCGCCACCGCTCCTACGAGCTGCTGGCGAAAGCCTTTAATCTTAAGCCGGAACCGGCCGGAGTCGCCCGTTAAGCCTGACCGTAAAGCCTGAATTTTCCGGGATTTTAAGAAATACCCTGCCGGTCTGATTACCGGCAGGGTATTTTATTGCAGCCTTCTTATTTGTCCGGGGTTGGCCGGAAGGATTATAGTAAGGAGCGCGGTGAAATAAGCAAAGTGGCGAGATTCCGGCTGAACAGTTAACCGCCTTTCTTGGAAAATTGGCCGGTGGCAGTCTTTCCAACCGGGAAATATTTGAGAGCCAGGGCCACGGCGCGGTCTTTCTCGCACCACCGGGCCGCAACCGGGCCGCGCCGGGCGCTATTGCGGGACCGGGTTTTGCAGGTAGCTAATGCCAGGCTGGAACCCTATTTCGCCGTCCCGGACGGCGATATGCTATCATGTTGGCCGGGAATTGCGGCTTGCTAAAAGCCCTGGCCCGCCACTTTCCGGATTTGCCGCTTAACAGTCCCGGCGGAGCCTGGCGCTCGATTGGTAATTATAAAACTGACAAGTTTCGTTTTTGAGCCGGGAAAATACCTACCGGCGGGCAGTTTGAATTTATAGAAACTGTGCCAGGCGAAAGTTCTAAAAAGGCAAACATGAATCTTGCTAACATTGAGGTAAAAATCCTGGGGCTGGGCGGCAGCATGCGCCAGCCATCCCACACCCTGACCGTTCTTAATATGGCCCTGGACGCCGCCGGGCAAAGTGGGGCGGTTACAGAGTTAATCGACCTGCGAGAACTAAAATTACCGCTCTATTTTGATACCAGGCGGCTGGAGGATTTCCCGGACCCTGAATATATCCGGCAGTATCTTGATAAATTCAAAGAGGCGGATGGGTTTATCTTTTGCGCCCCGACCTATCACGGTACGCCCAGCGCTTCATTTAAGAACGCCCTGGACTTTCTGGAATTCTTGCCGCGCCGCCCCAACCTGTACCTGACCGGTAAAGTCGGCGGGCTGTTGGCGGTTGCCAGCGGTACGACCGGCGGGCCGACCTGCCTGACCTCGCTAATCTACAATGCCCGGGCCTTGCGGCTGCTGGTTGCCCCCGGCAGCACCCACGTTTCACCCACCAAACGGGTTTTTGACCAGGCGGGCCAGCTTACCGATGAAAAATTGGCTCTCCAGGTGGCCGAACTTGGCGCGGAAGTCACCCGGTTAGCGCGCCTGTTGAAAGCCGAAAGAGCGCTTTAACTCAGGCCGGTTTTATCAACCTAAGGCCCGCCAGAGCAGCATGCCGGTTGAATAATAGCTGCCAACTACCAGGGTTTTATTGTCCGGCAGCCACTGAATGGTCCCGGAATTGGCCGTGGGCGTGGTCAGGCGCAGCACGGCCTGGGGCCGCCAGGTGGTAGTGTCCCAGACCTTGACCGCCCGGTCTATTCCGCTGGTGGACAGGTAGCGCCCATCCGCTGAGAAGGCCAGGCTGCTAAGCTGGCCCTGGTGGGCCGTGAAAGAGTTAAAGAGCTTGCCGGTGGCGGCGTCATACAGGTTCAACAGCCCGTTCGGCAGGGCGACTGCTACCATCAGGCCGTCGGGCGAGGCGGCCAGGTTAGTTATTCCCCGGTTTGCCTGGCTACCTGTGCCGGTGAGCGGCGGTGGATCGAAGCGAATACCCGGGTCCTGCTTGGTGTCAGACTTAACCTCCGGGGCCAGGATTTCCTGGATATAGCAATTACCGGAAGTGCAATAAACCAGCCGTTTATGGTCGGGCAGCCAGGTCCAAATACCGTCCCCGCCCACCCGGCTGTCGGTGTTGCCTGCAATCTGGCCGGTGACCTGGAAATAGGGCCAGTCACTGGCCTGTGAAGCGGTCCGGGCGGTATTTTTCTCAATTACCTGGCGCTGTTCAGCCAGGGATGGAAGCGGCTGGCTTAATTGCCAGCGCCCGACTTTATTAGTTTCAAACTCAAAAAGCACCGCCAGCGATTCGTCTTTGCCGTCCCAGGCCAGGTTGTTCATGTAGTCTAAAATATTATTATCTGAACTGGGAATTATTAAATCACCCAGCAAGGCCGGGGGTTTGTCCGGCTCAAAACGCCAGGTCCGGATAATACTCTCAATTTCCGGCGTACCGCCCGTAACATTTTTCTGGACATTAAACGGCATAACCAGCGCCCGCCCGTCCGCCGCCCAGACCGCCTTGCCGGGAAAGCTGAATTGCCCGGAAGGTACGGCCAGTTCGGCCAGGGTCTGGCCGGTGGCGTTTTCTTTGATGGCTAATGCGGGGCGGCCGTTGGTAATCCGGGTCTGTAGAAAAGTACGGCCGTCCGGCGATGGCAGGTAATTGAAGTAGTCGCTGCCGTTGGCCTGGTACAGGATTTCGGAGTTTACCGCTTGCCCGGCTTGCTCCGGCAGCGTAGCGGTACCGAGCAGGTTGCCGGTCGTATTGAACAAAACCTGGCGGTTATCGGGCAGCCAGCCCACAAAATTGGCCGGCTCCTGGAAGGGCAGGTCGAAGGCTTCGCCGGTTTGCCAGTGCCAGCGGCCGCTCCCGGCCTGTAAATCCAGCGTCATTGCCCGGTAAGAAAGGGGCTGTCCGGTATTTCCGGCCAGGGAATTATTACCCATCACCAGCAAGCGGTTGTTGCCGGACCAGGCCAGGTTTCTGTCACCGCCGGTATTCAGGTCGTTCAACCCGGCCAGCGTTAAAGTCTCCACCTGGACCGGCCTGAGTGGCGGGCTGTTATTGCCGCCTCGCCTGGTAGGGCCTTGCGTGCCGGGAGGGCCTTCGGTAGCCTGGCGGCCCGTCCCGGTACTGCGCGCGGTGTTTAGATCGGGCAGTTCCAGCAGCGTGACCAGGGCTCCTTCCTGGGTGCTGATGAAATTTTTAGCCGTACCGGTTGCTTCCAGGTTAAAGGTCCGGATTATAGCCATATAGCGCCCGTCCGGCGACCAGGCCAGGCCAGGGCTGCCAACCGTGTTCAGGCCGGTGCTTTGCCCGTTTTGAGAGCTGCTAAGTCCGGCCGGGGTATCCCTGACTTCCATTATAAAAAGCCGGGCCAGGTTGCGCGGGTTATATATCTCTATTTGCTGGCTTAGAGTCCCGGGAACCAGGCGCGCCAGGTAACGGCTGTCGCCCGACCAGACAATCGAACCTTCCAGGGCGTTGCCGCGCATGTTCATAACCGGTACCTGGCTGTTTTGCGGCGGTACAATCTGGGTGGGAAGGTTCTGGAAGTTCCAGACCTGCAAGTTATTGTTAGCCGCCGCAACCAGCAAATTGGCGCTGTCCGGCGACCAGCTAAAAGGCCAGGGATAGGTCGAGAATTCAGCCGGGCGGGCCGTCCCGGTATTCCTGTTATTGACGGCCACCGTCCGCAGCACCCGGCCGGCTTTGCCCAGTTTCAACTGTCCATCCAGGCCCATCGCCGCGAAATTCTGGCCGTCCGGCGACCAGCTTACGGCCAGGTATTGTTCGGGATTAGGCAGTTCCTTACGGGACAGCCGTTGTTTGGCGGTGACATCCCAGGTTTCATACCCGCCATCTTTTAAGGCCAGGCTAACCTGTTTGCCGTTGGCGGACCAGCGGGCGTTTTGGACCTGCAAGCTGCGGAAGTCACCTGAAACGGCGACATTTCCGGCGGCCAGGCTGGCCGGGTCAATATATTGGGCGGTGCCCCGGTCAAAAGCCGGGTTATAGCGGGTCAGAGTGGAACCGTCCGGCTGGCGGCTGATTTGCTGGGCCACCACCGGAGTAGGCGAAGGGGCTACCGGTGGGGCGAGGGTGGGTGTAGGGGCCAGGCTTTCCTGGCTGTAGTTACGTTCCAGGCTGGTTACCGAAACGGCAATCGTCCCGGCCAATAACAGCAGGGCCACTACCAGGCTGCCCAGGGCCAGCGGGCCACCCCAGGTCCGGGCATTGGCCGGTGTTTCATCCGGTAATTGCCGGGCGGCCGGGGCCGGTTTGGCCCGTTCAAAGCGCTTTAGCAGGGTCCCTTTTGCGCTAACAACCACCGGCGGGAAGTTAAGGTGGCTCTGCCGGTAAAGACTCCAGCCAAAGGCTCCCGCCAGCGCGCCCGGCGAATTAAAGCGTCCGGTCAGGGCATCTTCCAGGACCGCTGCCAGGTGCGAATTTTCCTGTTGAAGTCTGGCTAACTGCTCTTTCTGGCGGCTGCGGTCCGGCGCAAAATCCTGTCCCATCACCACCCGGTATAATATCCCGGCAAAAGCCGCCAGGCTGGTTTTTCCGGCCAGGGCCGGGTTATCATCTGTTTCCGGGGGCGAGTCTAAAAAGACCTGCCAGCCGGTCCGGTCCGGTTTTAACCGGATATTTTCAGGGCGAAAGGTGGCAGCGGTGACCGGGAGGGCGGTTTCGTGCAAGGCCGCCGCTATGGCTGAAGCCAGCTCGGCCGCTGTGTCGGGTTCCAGGCCGGAAGGCAGGCGCGAGAGCCGGGCTGGGGTTTGGCGTGCCCGAAAACGAGCCAGTCCCGGCCTGGATTTGGCCGGTGAATCCGGGATAGCATTAGAAGCCCCGGCCAGGAGAGCGGTCAGGGTATCCGGTTCTGACAATTGGGAAGAAATTACTGCCATCTTATTACCTGTCAGGGTATTTTGCAGGAACCATCCTGCGGCTATTTTGCCGAAATAAAGAGAGTTAATATTTACTGATTACAATACCATAAATGAGCCGGAACTTAAAAGGCCGGGTATTACCGGCCAGGCCAATTGGTATAAAACCAGTCTAACATATACGAGAGGTATTTTAGATTAAGGGCAGCTTATTATACTTTACCCTTATTGCGGTTAAGAGCGTAAATTATCCGGCCAGGGCCGCCGGCCCCGGTTACACCGTTCCATCCCACCAGGGCCCAGCCGTTAACTCCCGGGAAGGAATAGATACTTTCCAGGGCCGACAGGTCCCGCCCGCCTTCCCCGGCCCACGCCCGGTAATATCGCGAACCTGATTCTGCTTGACTGCCGTTGCCGTAAGTGGGTATAAAAATAAAAAATCCCGACAAACCTTGCGGCATCTCGGGATTTCAAACCAAAATTGCGATAGAAATGGTGCTTGCTACAGTCTGCCCAGCCTTGCGGCGGAACCCAACCGGTTTAAGTCCTTGCGGACTGCCACTAATTTTCGTCCAGCCTTGCGGCGGAGCCCGATCAGGCCAGGTCCTTGCGGACTATGTACTGATCAGTCTAACTGTACTTCGGCTAACTTCAACAACTCTGACATGACTATGGTACCAATATATGGACATTCAGTCAATGAGTTTTATCCACGACTTACCCACAACTTTACCCACATAGTTATCCCCAACATTATTTCGCATCTTTATCTCTTGCTTTGGGCCGGGTGCTCTTAAATAGAATAAGCATACTTGTTGTTGCCAGGATTATGAGGACGCCCAATACCAGAATAGAAGGCAGAGGTAGCACCTCATCAGACCATTTAAGGCTGGCCTTGTAGCCCAGACCGGCAGGTGGTACCGCCCCCGGCATTGCCCCCTGAACCTGCTCGAAACCGGCAGACGGTGTGGAGGAGGCTGTAACCTGGAAGGTAGTAAGGGCTTTAATGGAATAATCAAGGTTATGCGCCAGCAGGATAATTTCACCGGCAGGGATGGGTTGCTGGCTGGAAGGTGCCTCCAGAATTATCCTCACTTCAAATGTTCCAGCGCTGGTAGTTACGGTTGAACCATAATTACCGCCAGCCTCGCTGTTTACCCGGCCAATGGCAATATTCAGACTGGTGTAAGGTGGGAAGTCACTGCCCTTCAGGTTAATAAATGAGCCAACCGGCCCGCTGGAAGGGCTGGCGCTTAGTTTTGGATCAGGCGCACTCAATACTTGAACGATTTTGCCAATGTGCTTTTCCAGCGTCGAATGCTTGATCTGTGATAGGTCTTTATTATTGTTCAGCACGGCAGTAGGCTTAGGGGTCTGAGCCTGCGCAACCGCAGGCAGGGCGTTTTCAAGAGCAATTATTACGGCTACCAGCAGTACCGGTACTAACTTATTGGCTAATACTATACAGAAAGGCCTGAGTCTTAAGGCAAGCTTATTGATACTACTAATAATATTGCGGGTAAGATAAGTATGATAGGACATGCAGGTTTAACCTTTCAAAGAGAACTTTGCCAGGTGTTAAACAGTGCTTTCACAAAAGTAGAAGATGGAAATAAGCCCCGGCCCCTTAAGCAATCAATTTAAGCTAAAAAGATGATAAAAGCAAGACAGGAAGTTGCCGTTAAATCAGGTTGTAACAGCGCGCACCACCGGGCCGGTGTTTAGCAGCACCGGCCCGCTTTTTCCCTCAAAATCCTCCTCTTGTATCAACTTTTCTACCGAAACACCCAAAGCGGGTCAGTGCAATTTTTGGACAATTTTAGTCGTTTAGCTGTTACGTTTTTAACTAACCAACTAACTCTGCATGTAACTCTCAAAGTTAAACAGATTATGCTGGTTTAGCATCCATAACTTCTTTTTGGTGGAATCATTTATTCGGTTTCTATAAGTGATTTTAGTTTTGAAAGCTTGCTCTTAACCCCCTTTTTTGCCCAAAAATCTATATACCAGTTAGGTATATACTTTAAAATTTTTAGGTTGTTTTTATCCAACTCAAACCCTGCTTGATATATCACTTTGGTGAAACCACTAACATTCTTAAAAGAATATTTTTCAATACCCTTATAACCCGCTCCTAATCCTTTAATCTCAAATAAAACATTGGTTTCAAATTCTGTAACTTCCAGAATCCCATCGTCGGTTCCTTTACTTAGGTCTGGTTCGATTTGACTCAAGTCTAAATTTTTTAGTGATAAATTCTCAGAAATATCTGGACCTACTCCATAATTAGCACTGTTAACACGGAACTTTGTGCCTTTACCAACCTTTCCAGCTGGAATTTGCTCTATTTCTAATACCATTGGATCAAGCCTTGGTAAGGCATCAAGAAAATTAACAGCTAAGAAGTTAAATACATCCTCAACTGAACGATTAATTACGAGTTCGGCTTTTACTTCTCGCATTTAAATCCTTTTTATTAACTGTTTAATGAGCCACAATTTTATGCGATTCCTTGTACGCCTTTAATCTGCTGTTCTAATTGCTATGTTTGTTTCCACTTTGGTTTAGCTCATGCTAAACTTCTGATAAATACCGTTATACGAATCTCAAACCCTGCTATACTTCTCATAACGCGCAATTTTTACCCACTTTAAGCCACTTTTCTGATTCTGATAATAAGCAGGAGGCCTTTTCATGCAACCTTCGCAATCTATGGACTGCATCCATTTTAGAGGACCAATTTCAAAGCTAACTTCTTAGGCTGCATAGATAGCCTCAAATTCCATTGGCG
>JAQBPB010000091.1 GCA_028287745.1 Chloroflexota bacterium | reverse complement strand
TTGAGCAATTGAAACCTCCTGGCGTTCGCCTGGGAGCGGCTCCAGCCAGCGTGGCAGAACCCTAAATTGCGATTGAGCAATTGAAACATTGTTACTACCACCTGCCAATTAGGCCTTCTGCTAGTGGCATAACCCCAGATTTCGATTGAGCAATTGAAACTGAAATAAGAAAAGCCGCTACGACCAATAGCGGCTGTGGTAGTACCCTGAATTCCGATTGAGCATCAGCTTCTCCGGAAATTCCCGGGTAAAGAAATCGTGCCCGGTCAGCTTGATTTCGCTGGGTTGGAAAGGGCATTCCTTCGATTAGAATTTCCAGGGAAGTTCTGCTGAAAGTGTATCAACTATTTATCCCCCTATAAGTTCCCTCGGGCCGCAGCCAACAGTTTCTCGACCCGGTAGTCCGAGTTCGTCTGGGCTTGCCGCAGAGCCCGGATGATAGCGTAGTGGCCGCGAATCTCCGCAACGACCTCCGCTGGCTCCCGCTCCGGCTGGCTCGTCGTGTCCACTACTGCCGCCAGCAGCATAAGCGCCAGCAACTGGTCGAATGCCTCCTTGTTGTACCAGAGTACATCCTGGTAACGGTTCACCTGTATAAAACCGCGCACGTCGTCATCCTTGAGCCATGTTTCTACTACCCGGTAGGCCGCCTTCGACTCCGCCGCCTGCGCCCTCAAGCAGCGCTGCTGGCTGATCAGCGCATTTACCAGCAGGACCCCGCGTGAAGCCTCAGTTTCGCCGGCACCCAGGTCCCGCAGCGTCCCGGAAATTATCTTACGTAACAGCCACTCGTCCACCCAGCTGCGACTCTGCTCGTCAAAGTCGGTTTCGGTCACCAGCTTGCCTAATGGATGGGTGAACAGCCAGGTCAGGAGCACCCCCCAGGTCCACTCGTCGTCGCTCAAACTCGAGCGAATGTAGCTCACCGCGTCCGCGTAATCCGGTGTATCCGCGATTGTAGAGAGTACCGGAAACGTGTCGGGCTGAAGAATGGTTTCGAGCTTTGTACGGACCTCCCGGGCAAGGGCCGCCTCGTCGCCGGTTCCCTGGGTATATGCTTTGATCTCAACTGCCAGGCGGAGGGCCTTCTGCTCAATCTCTACCAGCAGGGCCTTCCAGACCTCCTCCTTGTCCGGGGCTGGCTCGCTTTGAGCCGCAGCCTCGCCGGGGGCTGGCTCGCTTTGCTTTCCACCATTGAGGACCGGGCCTACTCCGACCTCCAGGCGTCCTTCCTCGCTCGACTTTACTGGCTCGCCAGGTAGCGCCTCCAGGGTTTCCGCCACCGGCGGCTTTTCCCCGCTGGCTGTGGTTCGCTGCACAATAATGCGCCGGACCAGGTCCGCGTTAACGAGTTCGCGATAAGGAGCATGGATCGGCTGCAGGAAAGTTTCGCGTAGCGCCTCACTGATACTGGGGACGCCTTGCCCGCTCAGGTAGTCCACCAGGTGCCCATAGTGGCGCCATTCGTTATCCTGTACCTCGCGGAAGTCGAGGAAAACATGCGTCTGGTAGGCGTTTAGCTCCAGGTAGAGGCCGCGTTCTAGCAGCTCGTAATTTGGCCTTATATACTCTAAACCGCTTGCCTGGTCGCGGAAGATAGTGTAACTATTATCCCCTCTACCGATGGTGAGCCCTTCGCCCAGCGAACTCTGTAGCATCACCCGCTCGTCACCCTTGCCGGTCTTGACCGTAAAAGGCGTGGACGTCCGGATCCAGCCGCGGGCCACCGCGTATTTATTATGAACTATCACGAGCGCCCGTTCGCTGCCCGCCCTGTTGGAGTAGGCGAACACATCCTCGTTGACGCTGCCGTCCGTACTCATGAAATCGTAGAGCAGGTAGTTTTCGACCCCCGCAAAGAGATAGCGGCGGTGCAGCAGCGGTAGAATCTCGCGCTCGTGGCGCTCGACAAGCCATGGGTCCGGGCGCTCGTCCCAGTAGGCGCGGCGGTATTCCATCCCATATTTCTCGGCGAAGCCTTCGATCTGCCCATGCCCGAACATGGGCAGTCCCGGCAAGGTGAGCATTAACGTACACACTCCAAAATACTTGTCGCCCTTGCCGAACTGTTCCACCGCCGTACGCTCGTCAGGATTGTTCATAAAGTTCACATAGCGCTTGAGGATTTCCGGGTCGAACTCAAGGGTGTTCTTGATCAAGATGCGGTACTTTGCGTTGTCCTCGTCACGGATCATATGCATGAAGGCGCTGTTGTAGACCCGGTGCATGCCGAGCGTGCGTACGAAATAGCCTTCGAGCATCCAGAATGCCTCCGCCAGCAGCAGAGTGTCAGGCGCCTCCACGGCAGCCCGGTCTACCACCTCGCGCCAGAACTCCTGCGGCATGAGTTCATCCAGGTGCTGTTTGGTCACGCCGAAATCCGCACGCGAGGCGATTGCGCCACCCGTACCCGGCTCGGGGAACCAGAGCCGTTGGATGTGGCGCTTGGCAAGCGTCATCGCCGCGTCGAAGCGAATCACCGGGAACTGGCGGGCCACGTGGAGGATGGTCTGTATGACGGCCTCGCGCACCTCGGGCATCAAGTAGTTGAGTTGAGCGGTGTCATTCCAGGGCATGCTTGTACCATCGTTACCGTGGTAGATATAGCGCGTATCCCCGCTCTGGTGGTCAACCCGCTTGAAGACCACTGCCGCATCGGTACGGTCAAAATAATGGTCTTCCAGGTAGATGCCGACCCCGTCATTCCAGGATAGGTTCGGCCCGTTGAAGCTGTAGGAAGGAAAGGGGCTGTAAGGCAGCGAAATGAACCAATCGGGATGGTTCATCACCCAGGTCGAATCGATACCCATGTGATTGGGAACCATATCGCTGGCCAGGCGGATACCGCGCTCCCAGGCCCGCTTGCGCAGGTTATCTACCGCCGCCTCCCCACCAAGGTCAGACGCAATCTGATAGTCGAGCAGGGAATAGGCTGACGCGACAGCATCGGGGTTGCCGGTGAGTTGTTTGATACGTTTGGAAGCATGGCTCCTTTCCCATAGCCCGATCAACCAGAGGCCGGTAAAGCCGAAGCGGGACAGCCGGTCCAACTCTTCATCCGGAACCTCATCGAGATGGGTGATATCCCGGCCGTACTGGCGCGAAAGTTGGTCCAGCCAGACATAAGCGTTCTTAGCCATGAGCACTAAATTTGGCATCCAGTCCCGGTCCGCGGTGTAGCGCTCCGGGTCCACCTCCAACCCGCTGAACTCAAGCACCTGGGCCGAGCCGGGGCCACCGCCTGCGAAGACGATCTTCTCTTCTTCCTGGATCAGGTCAAGGCTACCAAGCAGGCGGTAAAGGAACTTGCTGAGTACAACGCCCCAGCGCTGGCGAATAAACTCCAGTTGGGCAGTCAGGGAGTGGGGCGCGGCCAGCGCTGGAGCGCGCAAAGCATCAAGCAGGTTTTCACTGCCCGGGCCGAAGCCGGGCTGACCGGCGAAGAAGGTGTGAAGGGTAGGGAAAATCTGCGGATAGACCGTCTGTTTCTCAACGGCCTGATCGTCAAACAGCTCTATAAAAGGTGAGAAGGCGGGGTTCATATTGGCGAGCCAGAGCATCATCATCTCTTCGAGGGCCAGCTCACGATTGGGAACGCCGTTCGTCTCTCCTTGAAACCATACATCGGGTTGTTGCTCGCGCCGGTAGACGGACAGCGGGGGGAACTCGTCTACAAAGCGGCGGAGCAGGGTATCCAGAGCGTCCTGTCCAAACTGGCCGTCAAGCGCCTGCAGGGCGTCGCGCATGACGTTTGGATTGACCTGCTGGCGATAGTTTTGGACCAACAGGTGGGAGATCTCATCAATGAGGCCCATGGCATTTATCTGGCCTGCTTTGACGGCCTGCTCGGGGTAGTTGATGAGGTCGCGCTTCTCGTTCATGCGTTGGGCGAAAACCCGGGCGGCGTGGAAGTTGGCGAAGACAATGTTCCCGCTCAGTTGGAACAAAGACTGGTCGAATTGGTAGCGGTCGCGGGATTGGCGCGAGACGTGAAATTCGAAGTAGCCCATGCTCATATTCGGTATCATTTGTGTCCTCCTGTTATGTAAAAATCATAAATACTCGGGTGTGGTGGCGTTCCGATCAGCCAGTGCCTGGACAACCCGCTACGGGTCATGCCACTTTTGTCCGGTAAAATGTCGAGTATCAGCCCCTTATCCCGCAAGTCCTGGGCCTCTCGTAAAGCTACCAGAGCTTCCTTCCCCCGAAGTTAGCATCTACCCACACGGGAATTTTACATGTCATGTTTATGACTGCCTGTTGCCGTGTAAAATGGGGTTAAGTACAAAGCCGCCGCTATAGGCTACTTGTATTTACCTTTAACTGCACTCCTTTAACTGTACTCCTACCTTTAGTCTTTTTCGGGAATATCAATGTCCCCCCTGGGAGCGGGAAATTGTCCGAAATTACCGGCATTAGTATTTGGAGGTGCAACTAATTCGGTGGCAGGTCCGACCGGAACATCATCACTGATGTTTTTGCCAGTATCTTTGAGGTCCATACTGGAGGGATCGGCAGACATAACCTGGTTATGCATCAGACGCATGTGTTCTTGCATAGATAGTTCCAGGGCTTCTCTATCCCCTGCCGAATCGGTAAAACCGCATAGAGGACAAGTCGCTTGTTTCATGCTTTGGTCAGCCATTTATTTCCTCGTTTCTTTTACTACAGTTACTACGGTACTTCACTACATTTAACCGGCTAAACTTCCAACCTGACCCACCTGGACTGTACCAGGCAAACTAATTGCGGTCCATACCCTTAACAATGTTCTATTTCGTAGTAATTTTAATGATATAGGCCGTCCGAGCCTCAAGTTTTGGGAGAGGTGTAAATGCTTTTATCGAACCACCCACCCCAATATCCAGATTACCAATCCTGGCGTCCTGCAAAAGTTCTTGCCCGGTATATTGTCCGGCCTTAATATCGCTCTTTTCCAGAGAGAAAACCGGGCCATCTACCGGTTTAGTGTCGAAATTGGCTACCACCATCACCGTTTCACCCTGGGCTTGCCGGATGTAAGATGTTGTTCCGCGCTTATCACCGGTCAGCGCCACCCAGGTTCCACTACTGAGGGCCGGGGACTCACGGCGCAGCTTTATCAATTTACGGTAATGATTTAAAAGAGAATTCGGGTCTTTGTCCTCTGCCCCAACATTGGCCGTCGCGGTGCTATTGTTCGGTTTGCGCCAGGGGGTCCCGGTTGTAAACCCGGCGCCAGGGCTGCTATCCCATTGCATGGGGGTCCGAAGTTCTTCATCCGGCTTGATGCCCTGGGCCCCGACCTCTTCGCCATAATAGATGAAAGGCAAACCGGGAGCAGTCATGAGCAAGGTCGCCGCCAGTTTCATCTGGGCAACATTACCGGCATAGCGGCTCATTACCCGGTTCTGATCGTGGTTGGTAAGGAAGGTAGACCAGCGCTGGTAAGGCCAGGAAGTGTTTGCGAAATCCACCGCCTGCATAAAATCAAAGGGGATGCCCTCCTCCACACTTTTGACCATGCCTTCGGCCAGACCGAATTCAAAATAGCTGTCCAGTTGGTCCGGCCAGTAACCCTGTAACTCAAAAGAATTGCCGTTAATTTCCCCGACCGTAAAAGCAGCGGGCTTAAGGCTCTTATAATATTTAACCCAGTCGCGCAGCCAGGCTTTCGTTTCGGCAGTGTTGATCTGGTACTGTTGATTTTCGATTAAGTGCTTGGCAGCATCCAGCCGGAAGCCATCTACCTCCATATCCTGCAACCAGAAGCGAGTAACGTTGTAAATCTCTTTAGTTACCTCCGGGTTACGCAAGTTCAGGTCAGGTTGGCTGGCATCAAAAACACCGTAGTAAAACTGGTTAGACCCTTTCGGCCACCAGGCTGTCGCTCCCCACGGGGTCTTATAGCCCGGATCGGTTGCGCTCCAGATATACCAATCACGCCTGGCGCTTCCCGGAACCTGAGACTCTTTGAACCAGGGATGCTGGTCGGAGGTGTGATTGATTACCAGATCGATCAATACATAGATACCACGGGCATGGGCTTCCCGCATAAACTTCTTGAAATCCTCGTTTGTGCCGTAAACTTTATTGATATTGTAGAAGTCGGTGGTGTCATAGCCGTGGTAGCTGGGTGATTGCATGACCGGCATCAGCCAGATACAGTTTACTCCCAGGCCCTTGATATAATCCAATTTCAAGGTAAGACCGGGAAAATCGCCAAGGCCGTCACCATTGCTATCAAAGAAACTCCGCACAAAAACCTCATAACATACCCCGTTCGACCACCAACCCTGGGCCGGTGCCCGGGCAATTGGAGTGGGACCGGAAGTTATAGTAGGCGCTATAGTGGTCGTCGCACCCCGGGCTGCCGCTGTAGGAGTAGCAGCCGCTGCCGTGCTGGCGGTAGTGGCCGCTGCCGTAGACGGATTAGTGGTGGTAATAACCGCCGTGGTGGAAGATGCAGTGGAAGATGCAGCGGTAGTTGTAGCGGCAGCAATAGTGGGGACCGGGGTTTGGCCTGGTTCTGCGCCACAGGCGGCAAGCAGTAATCCCAGCCAGATAATAACCAGCAATATTCCTGCCTGGCGCTTTTGCCGAGAACCAAACTCAAACATTTCAAATCCCTCGCTACTCAGTTAAACCTTACAGGATGTCGCGGGCAAAGATTGCCGCTCCTAACAGTTCGGCCCGTTGTAAAATGACGTGAACCGGCACCTCGGAAAGTAGGTCACTGAACCGGCCTTTATGCCGGAAAGCATCCATAAACCCTCCTTCTTTAAGTACCGGTAAAATACTTTTGGGGATACCGCCAGCCAGGTACACACCATTTTGCGCCATTACAGTGAGGGCAAAATTACCTGCCTCTGCTCCCAGGATGGCTACAAAAGTGTCCAGGGTAAGGCGGCAAAGCTTATCAGGTTGAACGGGGTCTAGAGCGCTGTTTATGATTAAGCGGGCCGGTTCGCGGGTTTGAGCCAGTTTCCCGGCCAGGGCCGCCGACTCGGGAGCGTAACCTCGTTCTTTTAAGAAACTGTAAATGTTGGGAAGGCCTTTGCCCGAGCAGACGCGTTCGTAGCTGACGTGGGGAAAATGTTCCCACAAATAATGGGCCAATTCAACCTGAATCCGGTCGCCCGGAGCAAAGTCGCTATGACCCCCTTCAGATGGATGCGGGTAATAGCGGGAGCCGTCCCAGGTGAGAAAAGCCTCGCCTAACCCCGTGCCGGGAGCTATTACGGCTATGGCCCCGGTAATAGGCTTACCTTTATTCAAAGTGTAATACCAGTCGGTGGGCAAATAAGGGATGGCAGCCGCAATCGTGAGGAGGTCATTGACCAACCGGACAGATTTCAGTTTGAGAGCCTGCTTAAGACTGGCTTCCTCCAGGGTCCAGGGCAGGTTAGTAAGCCTGGCAGTACCCTGGCTAACCGGGCCGGCTACTCCAAAGCAGGCCTTTTCTACCGGCAATTTAACTTCAGAAAGAAACTGCTGAACCATGGATTCCAGGTCAGGGTAGTCGGCACTGGCAAATCTTTTTTGGGCAAGGGGAGAGGCCAAATCCTGGTCTGGAGAAAACACGGCCAGGTCGGTTTTAGTGCCTCCTATGTCACCAGCCAGAAGCATAAAGCGCCTCCGATTTTCTTTTAAATTACTTCAAAAGAAATGTTACGCAAATAATACTGACAGGTAAAACTGTCCGGGCTAAGGGCCTGTTTAGCTTGCCAACCGGATAACCTCTAAGACAACTCCACTGCGCGGGGCAAGTTCAAGACCCTCGATTGTGCCATCCGGGCCAACCCTATAAGCCCGGCTTTCTTCGCCTTCGTAAATCAGGTCAATCAGTAAGGAACCTTCGGGTAGGAACGGGTTCGCCGGTTGAGCCGGGATGGTTGCAGGCTGCTCCCCGGCGTTAAGGGCTATTACCAGTTTCTCATTGGGGGCCGACCTTCCAAAGACATAAAGCTTATCCCTGGCATGCAGTTGTTCGAACGCCCCGCGCCGCAGGGCCGGGTGTTCCTTGCGTATCTCGATGACCTTCTTGAAGAAGGATAGTTGCAAGGTATTCCACTTTGATGGGTCCCACGGAAAGGCCCGCCGGCAATCAGGGTCCCGGCCACCCGCCAGGCCAATTTCGTCACCGTAGTATACGCAGGGGGCACCGGGGAAACACATCTGGAACAGGGTTGCCAGCCGCAGGGCTGTTTCGTCACCACGTGCGGTATTCACGAAGCGGGCGGTATCGTGACTATCCAGCAGGTTTAACTGGGCGGCCGTGATTTCGGCGGGGTAAAGGTTCAAAAGTTTTTGGACAGCCTCGCCAAAACTGGCGGCATCCTGGTTAACTACAACCCTGGAATAGGGGGTTCCCTCAAAGGTGGCATAATCCAGGTCACGGATAAAGAAAGAGAAGCAGGCCTCCGTGAAAAGATAATTCATTACACTGTCAAACTGGTCGCCCTGCAACCAGCGCTGGGCTTCGCCCCAGATTTCACCGCAAATGTATGCTTCCGGGTTGACCTCTTTAACCTGGCGGCGAAATTCTCGCCAGAAATCATCGTCATCAATCTCGTTGGGTACATCCAGCCGCCAGCCATCAATCCCAAATTCCAACCAGTACCGCCCGACCGACCACAGGTACTCCCGCACAGCCTGGGTATTGGTATTAAATTTTGGCAGGGCCGGTAAATCTATCCAGGCGTCATAGTTCGCTTTGCCCGGTCCATAAGGGTTAAGCGGGAACTCACGGAAGTGAAACCAGTCAATATAAGGTGACGCCGGGCCGTTTTCCAGGGTGTGATTGAACTGGAAAAAGCCCCGGCTGGCGTGATTAAATACGCCATCTAATACTACCCGGATACCACGGGTATGGGCCACGTCAAGCAGTTTTCTTAAAGCGGTGTTACCACCCAGGATTGGATCAACCTGGAAATAATCAAAAGTATGGTAGCGATGATTGGCCGCCGAAGCAAAAATTGGGTTGAGATATATCGCGGTGATACCCAGGTCAGCCAGGTAGTCGATCTTCTCGGCAATACCCAGCAGGTCGCCCCCCTTGAAACCCTCCGGAGTGGGTGGCGAGTCCCAGGGTTCCAGGTTGGATGGTTTGGTAACCGCCGGAGATTGGGCGAAGCGCTCCGGGAAAATCTGGTAAAAGACGGCATCCTTTACCCAATCTGGAGTTTTGGCCTCTACTTTGGACTGAAAGGCCGGGTCTACCGCCGGGTTGACGGCCGGGTTTGCCTGTTCATTTATTCCTGTCATTTAGTCCTCCGCTAATTTTAGCCTGCTCTTTCCCAATCCACCCTTTGCCGGTTAACCGGCTACTTTGGTTTTTTAACCGCCAGGTCAACCAGGGCGTCTTCATCTTCATTCTCCGGCGCGGCTGCCTGGTAGGTGCGCCCGTAAAGCTCCGTAATTTCAAATATCGCCGCAGCCAGCTCTGAACTGAGGGCCTCCTGTTTCAACCGCCATCCCCAGTTACCTGACGCCTTGCCAGGAAAATTCATCCTTGCCTCACCACCCAGCCTTAAAAAGTCCGGGAGCGGTACAATAGCCACATTGGCTACCGAGCGATAGGCCAGCCGGATTAAGTCCCAGCAAACATCCCCACTGTCGAAGCCAATATATTTAAGAGTTTCGTTTTTCTCCTCCTCCGAAGCCGAATTAAACCAGCCCAGAGTCGTATCATTGTCATGACTGCCCGTATAGACAACGACATTGCGGCTGTAATTATGCGGCAGGTAAGGGTTTGCGGCGCCTATCCCAAAGGCAAATTGCAAAATCTTCATCCCCGGCAAATTGAAATTATCGCGTAACCGGGCTACCCGCTTGCTGATTAAACCCAAATCCTCAGCAATCATTGGCAGGTCTCCCAGTACTTTATTTACCGTTTCGAAAAATGCAGCGCCTGGACCCTTTACCCAGCGCCCGTTGATCGCTGTGGTATCAGTGGCCGGTACTGCCCAGTAATCTTCGAACCCCCGGAAGTGGTCGAGCCGTACAATATCTACCTGGGTCAGGGTCATCCTTAAACGTCTAATCCACCAATCGTAACCGTTCCGGGCCAGGACATCCCAGCGGTAAAGGGGATTACCCCATAACTGGCCGGTTTCGCTAAAATAGTCCGGCGGAACCCCGGCTATAATCGTGGGCTGGCCTTTGTCATCCAGGAAAAAAAGTTCGGGGTTGCTCCACACATCGGCGCTATCATAAGCCACGAAAATCGGAATATCACCGATGATTTTAATACCTTTGCTGTTGGCGTACTGTTTGAGAGCCAGCCATTGCTTAAAGAAAACCCATTGCAAAAACTTCTGGCTTTCTATCAGGGGTTGTAACTCCTGCCTGGCTTTCTGGATAGTTTCCGGCTGGCGTTGGACCAGTTCCAGTTCCCAGCTACCCCAGGGTGCGCCTCCGTGTTGCTCCTTCAAGGCCATAAACAGGGCAAAATCTTCCAACCAACCTTTATTAAATTCACAAAAGCTCTCAAATTCACGCCGCTGCAGGGGCGTGGCATTGGCCCGGAAATTCTCGCCCGCTTGATCTAACAGGGCACGCTTATACGGGATAACCTGGCCGAATTCCACTCTTTGCGGTGAGAAAGCAGGTGGATTGGCAAGGGCGCCAGCCGGTAGCAAACCTTCCTCTACTAGCCGGTCAGGACTGATCAAAAGGGGGTTCCCGGCAAAAGCTGAGAAACACTGGTAAGGCGAGTCACCAAAACTGGTTGGCCCTAAAGGAAGAATCTGCCACAATTGCTGGCCCGCCGCCGCCAGAAAATCAACAAAGCGATAACTCGGTTCACCAAAGTCGCCAATGCCATAACTACCAGGTAAAGAAGTGGGATGGAGCAATATACCGCTAGACCTGGGGTATTCCATTTTTTATTTCTCCTTCCTCATAAGCAGACTGGTAATCCTGAATTACCTTTTTGAATTGGTGAGCATAAACGTAACCTGTTTCCAATACATATTTACCTGTTGTTAAAATAAGCAAGTTTAACTTTCCTGACCCTGTTCAGCTGCCTGAAGCAGATTCAGGCGGCGATAGTAATCCACGGCCGCCGCCCTGATCCCGACATCGCGTCCTTTCCGCTCACTCATAAACCATTTGTGTTCCAGGATTTCACTCCACTGCTTTTCGGCCTTTTCATTGGTATTTATGGGATGGCCGGTTAAGTCAGCTACCAGTTGAATGTAGCATCTATCTCGGTCAGAAGGACGAAGCTTCTTCACAAAAAGAAAAGGTTTATTATCCTGCCACTCGCTTTCAGTCGCAATGGTACTGACTTCTCCTGAATGCAGGCTATTTCTTTTGTGGTGTGAAGGTGTTTCCGGTAAACAACGCAGAAACCGGGAGTGCAACTTTTTGGTTGATTTGCGAAAGAGACGGGTTTTGCTTTTGACTGCGGCAATGGCAATATCCGTGACCGAAAACCCGGCATCTAGCAATTCACGCAATTCCGGGAACAAATAGCCTGCTACCAAACCTGATAAATCTTTTCTAGGTTCACCAATATTTCTAATTCGTTCGGGCACTTCCTCCTGTCGAAAAGTCCAGTCCTTGAGGAAATCATGACCGTGTTCCCTGAACCAGTCTTTAGCGGCCGTAACCAAATCAATCTCGCGCCCGGCTCGTTCTGAAATCACCCACTTGTGATCGATAAACTTGCCCCACATTTCTTTTGCCAGGGCATTATCGAAATAACTTCCCAGTATTTCAAATACCATGCGGCGGTATAGTTTAGGGTCCTGGTTCTGAGCTATGACATAAGAAAAGTTGCGTATATTGTCAAAACCTACGCCGCTGCTACCCCAGGCCACATCCATGATGCCGTAGCCCAGCCGTTCCAACATTTTCCGGTCTTTATAGACCTCATCCGCCGTAATATTGCCTTGTACCATGCTGTTTGTCCTCCGGAGGAGTGAAAGGCGTTAGAACCAAATCCAGTAAAATTGAGCTGAAATCTGTTTAATCGAATGGGCTATGAGCTACTTTTGGTTTTTGGATTCCTTAACCACCTTCCCTTTTTACGCTAAATCTATTTCCAGCTTACTGAGTTGTGCCGCTGCCTTTATTCTTACTTTCTCACTATTATCATACAATGCATGGTTCAGAGGTTCCAGGGCCCTGGCATCCTTAAGGTTGCCAAGCAATTCAACTGCAATTAAGCGAATTCGTTCATTGTTATCGTGCAAGGCCTGTTTAAGGGGTTCAATAATAGCCGGTCCCTGGATAGCGCCTAATAATTCAAGGGCCTTCAAACGCACCACGTCACTATTATCGTGTAAGGCGTTGCCAAGCAGTTGAATGGCACCGGTATCACTCAGCCCCGTCAATTGTTCGAGCGCCCTCAAGCGTACCCGGTCGTCATTGTCACTCAGGTCTCTAGCCAGGTTTTCCATTTGAATGTCCTTCCTATAACCAGAGTTCATAATCAGTTACCTTTTTTACAAAATAAAGCAGGGCCTGGTTGGTGTAGTCCTTACTCTGGCGAAAGCTTAAAACCCGATTATGGCTATAATGGCACAGCGCTGGCTTGCGTTTACGTGGGCCAAATCTTGTTAAGACTTTACTAAACCAATTCCGTCAGACCAAAGACAAAGTTAAAACAGAGGCGTTTTTAACGCCTCTGCCCAGCGCGTTCGGTTTTAGGGCAACGTAGTCAGGGATTAACCTTTGACTGCCCCACTTGTTAGCCCGCCAACCAGTTGCTTTTGCATGAACAGGAAAACAACCACTACCGGCACAGCACCGATAACGGCCCCCGCCGCAAACAGTCCCCATTGCGAAGCCCGGTTTGCGCCGCCTTCACCCAGTAAGGAACTCAACCCAACGGCCATAGTATAGTTATCCTTGGATGTCAAAAGCACTCTTGCCAGGATGAAGTCGGCATATGTTCCAATGAATGTCAGGATCGCCATTACTGCCAGAATCGGCCGCAGCAGGGGCAACAGCAGGAAGAAAAAGATTTGACTGCCGGTTGCCCCGTCTACTACCCCCGACTCATCAATATCCTTCGGGATAGTGTCGAAGAAGCCCTTCATCAGCCAGGTGCCGCTGCCCAGAGAACCTCCCGCATATACCAGGATTAAACCCAGGTGCGAATTCAAGCCCAGCCAGGGGATCAAATCGCCGATTTGCAATAAAAGCAAATAGATACTGACCAACGCCAGCGTGTTGGGAAATAGCTGGATCAAGAGTATGAACAGCATCCCGTTGCGCCGTCCCTTGAACCGGAACCGGCTGAAGGCGTAGGCCCCAATCGTAGTCAGGAATACCCCGATAACTGTCGCCAACAGCGATACCTTGATGGAATTGAACAGCCACAGCAAGACCGGGTAGTTCTGGTCGGTCGCCAGCTTCGAATAATTGGCAAGGGTAGGGTTGGCCGGTATCAGGTCGCTGATCGTATTGGTGGGGTTCATCGAGGCTGATATTACGTACACAACCGGGTACAGCGCCAGCAGGCTGGCGAAAAAAGCAACCACAAGCTTCAAGACCATGTTGAGACGGCGCGCCCCACTGATCGTTGCACCCCCGGTTTTGGCTGCGGCCGGGGCTGATCTTACTTTTACATCTGCCATCAGGTAAGCACCTCCTCTAACTGCTTGGTAAATCGGAAGCTAAAAGCCGTGATGGTCGCGATTATCGCAAAAATGAACAGCGATATCGCGGCAGCAAAGGCCAGGTCTCCACTGGTGAAGGCCAACCGGTAAGTGTAAGAAATTAGGATATCGGTCTGGCCGGCCGGGGTGGTGGTGGTCGGGTTGGCCGGACCTCCCGCCGTTACCAGTTGGACGATCGTGAAATTGTTGAAGTTGAAGGCGAAAGAACCAATCAGTAAGGGTCCCACCGATACTAATAGCAACGGCAAGGTCAGGCCCCAGAACTTCTGGAACTGGGATGCGCCATCAATCGTGGCCGCCTCATACATATCGGTTGGGATGGATTGCAAAGCTCCCAGGCAGATCAGCATCATGTAGGGATAACCTAACCAGAGGTTGATGAACAGCAGCATTGTTTTGGCCGCGTTAGGGTCAGCGAACCAGCTAAAGCCTTCGCCAAATAAACTTTTGGAAGATATGCCAACCGGCCCCCCGATACTGAACAGGCCCGCCCAGATCAAAGCCGTAATAAAACCCGGAATGGTGTATGGAATGAACAGTATCACCCGCCACATAGTACGCAAAGGCAACTGAGCATCATTGAGGACGAGGGCCATCAGTAACCCGACCCAAAAAGTCAGGAAGACAGTTAGAGCCGCGAAAATAAAGGTCCAGATAAAGACCCCAATAAACGGGCCGGTAATGCTTGGGTCAGTGAAGGCTTTGGTGTAATTTTCAATCCCGACCACATCCACAAAACCGGGGGTGAGTGTCTTACCATCCGGGGCGGTAAAAGTACCTCTGACCGGTCTGTAGACGGTTGAAGTTTCCAGGTCGGTCAGGTTTCCTGAGGCCGCATCGTAACTGTATTTACTCAGGATTTCTTTGGCCTCAGTGGAGGAAGTAAATTGAATCGCCAGGTCACCGCTTTTAAGGTTGTATTTGGCAAGAGCTTCACCGGCAGCGGCGGCCTGGAAGGGTGTCAACCTGGTGTAGCCATCCAGCGTATCCGGCAAAGTAGCCGGGATAGCGGTCGGTTTGAGGCCGGAAGCGTCACCTATGAAGGCTTTGCTCTTATCCGCGCTGACCAGAATTACCTTGTAATTTTGACCATCAGGACTGCGATAAGCGGTCCAGGAATAAGTAATAGCATTGGCTGGCTGGTAAGTTTGTTCTTTAAGCTGAGTTACCACCTGCTCGCGGCTTAGGGCATTGCCCCGGCTGTAGTTGGTGAGGGAGATATAGACGTTGTAACCAATCGGATAAATCACCATCAACAACAAAAGGACTAAGCCCGGGGTCAACCAGCGGATCGGGTAAAGCCGGTTGGACAGGAAAATGTAGTTAATGACCGCAGTTACCAGGAGGATAAGAATAGCCGGGATAGGATTATTATTATTTATGAGGGTCAGGGCGAACCAGATGGCAATGCCATCTACAAAAGCCAACCCTGCTACCCGCAGGCCTAGATCGGTGAGGGATAAGGGTTGCCGGGGTGGCTTTGGCTTACCCTCTCCTGAACCACCGGAGCTGGGGCGGTTTATCTCTCTATTCTCTGACTGCGTTTGCTGCATTGGGTACCGCCTTATCAGAATATTAATGAGAATTATTATTAAATGAAAAACAGATTAAGGACCCTGGTTTAGATAATCAGGCACTCCCTTCCATATAAGGATGGAAGGGAGTGGAGATGTTGGTTTTGGCTTCGTGACCAGGGCGGTCCCTGGCTACTTAATCTTTGCCCTGATTGCGTTTGCTGCGTCTGTAAACGCTTTATCGGGAGCAACTTGTTGTTGAAAGATGAAGGTAATGGCATTCCCAAAAGGAGTCCAGGTTTCATTCATCTCCGGAATCGCCGGCAGGGGATCACCGGTCTTTGCCGACTCACCCCAGGCTTTAACAAATGGGTCAATATTGGCCTGAGTCGCGATCCAGGCGGGGAAGCGATTATCGGCGTCGTAGATGGCCTTCATCGTTTCGTCGGTCGCGATAAAATCGGTCAAAAAGGTCTTCGCCAGAAGCTTGTTCTTACCAAAGGAACTAAGCATGAAACCCTGTGAACCGACCCAGGGCCGGGGCGTTTCCTTCATAGTCGGCCAGTTAGCTACACCAAAGTTGACCTTAGATGTCTGGAGGTCTTTGAGGTCCCAGGGGCCGTCTATATACATAGCGGTTTTACCTTTGTAGAAGTTTTGTTTCATGACATCGGCCGTAACGTCCTTCTTCAGTAAGCCAGCCTTTACCATGCTATCAATTTCGGCAGCCGCCGCCTTCCCTCCCGGACTGTCAAGGCCAACATCTTTAGAGTTATATGATCCGTCGGGGTTTTTTGCGAAGACATAACCTCCAAAGCCGGTTAAGACGGAATACCAGAAGTAAGGCTCAGCCTGGGGTAAAGTAAAACCTTGCTCGACCTTCTTGTCATCCTGAAGTTGCTTGGCTACGGTCTTCAACTCTTCCCAGGTCTTGGGCGGATTTGGGACAAGATCCTTGTTATAAACCAGGGCCAATGCTTCAGTTGCGTAAGGCATGCCGTAGACCTTACCCTGGTAGGTAAAAGCCCTGACAGCCACCGGGTCAAACTTACTGGTCTTGGCGCTGTAGTCAATCGGATCAATCAGACCACCAGCAAGTAGTTCCCCCACCGCGTTGTTCGGTCCAACGATCAAATCGGGGCCCTGTCCGGCCGGGGCGGCCAGCTTAAGTTGCGGTGTAATCTGATCCACAGACGGGACTTCTTGAATATTAACCTGGATGCCGTTTTTGGCACTAAAGTCCTTAAGGAGAGGTTCAATCGCCTTGCGGATTTGAGGATGGGTCCAGATGGTCAGGGTGCCTTCTTTTGAAACAGCCGGTGGCGCAGCGGCAGCAGTCGTTGCCCCAGCAGCAGCGGTAGTGGCGGCAGCAGTCGTCGCCCCGGCGGCGGCAGCAGTTGTTGCCCCAGCAGCAGCGGCGGTAGTCGCCCCAGCAGCGGCAGCGGTAGTCGCCCCAGCAGCAGCAGCGGTAGTCACCCCGGCGGCAGTAGTCGCCCCAGCAGCGGCAGTAGTCGCTCCAGCAGCGGCAGTAGTCGCCGCCGCTGCGGTGGTGGCGGCAGCCGGGGCGGTGGTGGCGGCAGCCGGAGCGGGTGCGGTAGTGGTATTACCGCAAGCTGCGACCGTTACAGAAACAAGCATTGTTGCGACCAAAAGCGCAATACGTTTATACAGCTTTGTTGTCACTGCTTCTC
>JAQBPB010000068.1 GCA_028287745.1 Chloroflexota bacterium | reverse complement strand
GACCAACGATATGCGCGACATCTACCGCCAGACCCAGAACTTCTGGGTAGGTGAGGCGGCTGACAAGACCCGCCAGTCCTTCGAGAGCCGGATTGTACCCCGCTTCGAGGATATGCTGGATGTGCTGGGCAAGATCGTTGAGCTGGGTTTCGACTGGGTTGAAGACGCAGTCAAGTTCGAAGCTTCCCTCGGCGTTTAATCAGCCGGAAATTTAATAAAAGGACCAGCCAGGCTTAAAAACCTGGCTGGCCCGGATAAATCGGTTAATGAGCCAGAAGACGCCCTGGTTCATTTTTTTATTTTAAAGACTGCCCAACTGCAGTAAATGGTTAACCAGAAAAAAAGAATGTCCTCAATAACTAGCATAATAACAGATGCAGTAATCCCTACGGTTCCGGCCAATAACGGTTTATAAATTATAGGCTTTGTTATACAGCAATTTTATGGATTCTATTAACGAAAGTTATATTTTAGACGGTTAAACCTATTGCGTGAAACAATATTTCGTGTAAAATAAAAATGATGAAACTTTGTACAAGGGAGGCACTTTCGCTCCTTGCCGGGTATAAGGTATAATCCCCCTTTACACGCTCATAACATATTCAGAAATTTTTGGTTTTTCCAATATCCTGATATCCGTTAAAGCAATGAGGCTATAAAGGGATTATAAAGCATAGAAGCTATAAGGAGGATATCCGATGCAGACCCTGGATCAACAAACATCCGGTGCTAATTTTGGTTCCGGTGATATTATTGATTTGAGTACAGCGGCCCACAATCTGTCCATACCGGTTTTATTTGAAGAGGCAGTCGCCAATCACGAAGGAATAGTCGCTCAAGGCGGGCCCCTGGTAGTACAGACTGGCAAATATACCGGCCGTTCACCCCAGGACAAGTTTATTGTCAAGGAACCTTCCAGCGAAAACCACGTAGACTGGAAAGCCAATAAACCGTTTGACTCGGCAAAATTTGATGCTTTGCAGGAGCGGGTAAGCGAATATTTCAAGACAAAAAAGGCTTATGTCCAGGACCTTTTTATCGCTGCCCATCCTGAATACCGCCTTTCCATCCGGGTCATTAGCGAATATGCCTGGCAGAATATTTTTGCCAGCAACATGCTTATCCGGCCTACCGAGGAAGAACGTAAGAATTTCCAGCCCGAATTTACCGTAATTGATGCGGCTAACTTCAAGGCTGTACCGGAGCGAGATGGTACCCGGACCGAAACTTTCATTCTCCTTAATTTTGCTAAAAAGCTGGTGATGATTGGCGGGACCGAGTACGGCGGTGAAATCAAAAAGAGCGTCTTTACCCTGCTAAATTACCTCCTGCCGCTCAAGGGCGTGATGTCAATGCATTGCTCCTGCAACTACGGTTCGGAGGGCGATGTCGCGCTGTTCTTCGGCCTGTCAGGGACCGGCAAAACTTCACTTTCCGCCGACCCGGAACGGGTACTGATCGGGGACGATGAGCACGGTTGGGGCGCTGACGGGGTATTCAACTTCGAGGGCGGCTGCTATGCTAAAGTTATTAAATTGAGCGAAAAGGCCGAGCCGGAAATCTACAATACTACCCGCCGCTTTGGCACCATCCTGGAAAACGTGGTGATTGATCCCAAGACCCGCAAGCTGGACCTGGATAGCGAAGCCCTGACCGAAAACACCCGGGCGGCTTACCCGCTGGAATTTATTCCTAATATGGACCTTAAAGGCCGGACCGGACATCCCAAGAATATCTTCTTCCTGACCGCCGATGCTTTCGGGGTACTGCCGCCGATATCCCGGCTGACCGAAGAACAGGCTATGTACCAGTTTCTTTCAGGCTTTACCGCCAAACTGGCCGGGACCGAACGCGGCGTAACCGAGCCGCAGGCGACCTTCAGCACCTGCTTTGGCGCGCCGTTTATGGTGCATCACCCGTCAGTCTATGCCGAACTGCTCGGCCAGAAGATCCGGGAGCATGGGGTTAAATGCTGGCTGGTAAATACCGGCTGGAGCGGTGGCGCTTATGGTACGGGCAAGCGCATGAGCATCCAGCACACCCGCGCCACTATCCGGGCCGCCCTGAACGGCGAACTGGATAACGTCCCGACCGTAACTGACCCGGTGTTCGGCCTGCAAATTCCCCAGGAATGCCCGGGAGTGCCTGCCAATGTGCTAAACCCGCGCAATACCTGGTCCGACCCGGCGGCTTACGATGCCAAGGCGCAAGAACTGGCGAAAATGTTCAACAACAATTTCAAAAAGTATGCCGATGGAGTAAGCGAAGCAATCCGCCAGGCTGCCCCCGTCGTCAAGGAATAAAAGTAAACGTTATAAAACAAAACAGGTGGGTTGATAGCCCGCCTGTTTTGTTTCATAGTGTTAAATTCTTAGCGAAAAATCACATTTAATTGCTAATACTCCAGATGCTTGAAAACTTTTAGTGAAATTAGAAAAATAAATTAGTAATAAATATGAATTGATTAACTTTACCTATTGCCGATTGAGGATTATACCTCTAAAATAGATAGTAATTCTTTTGAAACCGCTCTGGCTTGGTGCTTAGCCTGGTCAGCTTAACATATAAAGGCAGGTGGTTCCATGCCTCAAATAAAATTAAGGTACCCAGGCGGACTGCTAACAATCGTCCTGTTAAGCAGTTTGCTATTATCGGCTTGTGGTGATGACCCTAATACTCGAACCCTAACCCTATCCTCTGCGACCGCTTCTCTAACTTCCACCAGTACACCCGACCAAACAACTGTCTCATCAACCGCCACAACCGGAGCCGGTGCGCAGGTTACTGCAACCCCGGTCATAGTTAATACCGTTCCGGCCCAAACAACTGCCGCCCCAACCGGAGGTATTTTGCCCACACCGGCCGTTTCACCGACACCCCGGGCCACCGCCACGCCACGCCCGGGCATTAAAGCGCCCCAGGGCTTTCCAGGCAAACTGGCCATGCTTGGGGCGGATAATGCTCTTTACATAACCCGGTTTGATGGAAGCCAACCGGTTGTGGCAATGGGTAATGCCGGGACCGTTGCGACCCAGAACCAGGATGGAATGATCATACAATGGCCGACCTGGAGCAAGGATGGCAGCAAACTGGCCGCTATCAGCCTTAATATCAAGGGCGGACAGGTGGAAAACTCGGATGTTATTGTGACTAACGGTGACGGAAAGAACCCGGTTAAAGTCCAGGAAGCCATACCCAGCCCGCCAATCTTTATAAGTTGGTCGCCAGACAGCAGTTTGCTATCGGTCCTGGTCAGGGGAAGCGGCCAGAATACTCCCCTGGAACTGCGCTTGCTGGATACCGGAGCGAATTTGAACGCCGCCAAAGCCTCACAGCGAAAAGTCGCCGAAGGCGCGGCAGTTTATACCGGGTGGTCGCCGGATAGCCAGCAACTACTGATCCACAGCAGTACTACGGCGGCCGACAGTGCCCTTAGCCTGTTAACAGCTAAAGACAGCCAGGCCCAACCAACCGCCCTGAAGGTTACTCCCAGCCTCTTCCGGACCCCGGCTTTTTCAGCCGACGGCACCCGCCTGGCTTTTGCCGTTTCAAACAATCAGTCCGGTAACGAAGATATTTACCTGCAAGATAAAACCGGCAAGGACGCCGGTAAGTTGGACACCGGGGGTAAGGGAGCCAGTTTTAACTGGTCACCGGTAGACAGTAAGTTAGCTTTTAGCCATATGGTAGAGGGGAGCCAGGGATTATACAAGGGTATTTCACTGGCCGAAATTGACCCGAAAGCGCCCCCGGCTACAGCCCCTAAGACCAGCGTGCTGGTGGATGAAGAAATCGCGGCCTTCTTCTGGTCGCCGGACGGTACAAAGATTGCCTACGTTACCCTGAATGAAACGGGGAATTTGCTGGCCTGGAAAGTTTATGACCTGGGAACAAAGAAAAGTTCCGCGATAGCGGATTGGTACCCGAGCGACATCTGGATACAGCTTATAAACTTTTTTGACCAGTATGCCCAATCAAATTCAATCTGGGCACCGGACAGTAAAACGCTGGTTTTTGGAGGTTTGAGCAAAGAGGACGTAACCGCCTTATCGCAAGCCAGCACCCAGAGTGATATCCCACCGAAAATCTATCTACTCCAGGTGGATGGTTCAAATGCCGGTAAAGCACAGGAAGTAGCTTACGGTAGCCTGGCTTTCTGGAGCAAATAATAAGCAAATAAAAAGCGGTCTTTTGATTAAGGCCGCTTTTTTGGTTCCTGACAGGCTTAGTTTACCTCATCCACCTTGAGTCCATCAAAGGTCTGTTTATTGATAAATTTGGTCAGTTTAACTTTATCACCCTCCACCGTGGTTTCCGCTACGGCGGCATAACGAGTGCGGCTGCTTTCGCCATTGCCACTATTAAACATCTTCTTCTTGATGTCATTATCCGAGACGCTTACTTTTTTACGATGTTTTACGCTGTAGAACTCCATCGGTCTATACCTCCTGTGTGGTCCTGCTGGTTTTGTGAACCATTTTGGTAACAAGTAACACTATAAGTTGACTGGTCAAAAACCTGGAAAATCCGTACTAAGGTAACTAAACAGTTTTAACCGGAAAGTTGAATAAGCTGCTACCTAAATTTTATCTTAGCAAAGGAAAATGAGGCTGTCAAGCATTTAGAACTAAATTGAAGTCCCCCCTGAGAACAGACAAATAAAATTTGGCCCTGACCGCTGTTTAGGGGATTTTCTAACCGAAAATGCCCATGCCTGGGGCAAGTTGACTGGAAAGCCTGCATGGTATAAATTGCAGAAGTTACAAATAAAATTAGCGGCGATAATGCTCGCCGGGGAAAACGGGTAGTCTGTTAACGTTTTTCCGAACCACTCTGACAGGTACTTACGGCCCAAAAAGGGCAGGCTAAAGCCGCTCCTTGGACCGGTACCCGAAAGGTTAATAGCTTCTACTGGCTTTTTAGCGGACTGGTAGAAGCTTTTTCATTTTCTTAGATACAAAGTCCGGTTTTGGGAAGGACCATTGTAGTTTTATGTGGGATATTTTTCTGGTAGGGGTGGGCGGTTGCCTGGGAGCGCAGGCCCGGTATGGGTTTTCTAACTTTTCGGCGGCGAAGTTTGGGGTAGCTTTTCCCTACGGAACTTTTATAATTAACTTGAGCGGCAGTTTCTTACTAGGGCTATTTTTAGGGCTGGTAAGTCAAAATATCCTGGCCGAGGAAAGCTACCGCTGGTTGTTTGCCGCCGGTTTTTGCGGCGGCTATACTACATTTTCAACCTATGCGTTTGAAACTCTAAGGTTGCTTAAAGAAGGAAAAGCGGTCCGGGCTTTAGCCGGTTACCTGGTCGGAAGTTATCTAGCCGGTCTTGTGGCAGCCCTGGGCGGCTTCTGGTTGGGAACTATTTTCTAGGCGAGGAAAGGAGTACAAGCGCTGCGAAGCTATCTGATAGTCGGCCTGGGTGGAAGCCTGGGTGCCATAGCGCGTTACGGGGCAGGCGGTATAATTAAAGTGGGGCCCGGGGAATTTCCCCTGGGAACTTTTTTAATCAATCTGTCCGGCAGTTTCATTCTGGGGTTGTTTCTAACCCTGATTGCCGTAAAATATATTTTGCCGGTAGAGTGGCGTTTGTTTTTTGCGACCGGTTTTGTAGGAGCATATACAACTTTTTCGAGCCTGACCAACGAAACCATAGCTTTATTCCAGCAGGGTTACTGGCCTACCGGCCTGCTTTATTCAGCAGCCAGCCTGGCGGGCGGCATGATATGTGTCTGGCTGGGAACGGAACTTGGCCGCCGGTTAAATCCCAGGAAGAAAGTGGTGTTACAATGAGCGATTTATTGCAGCCGGGAAAGACCGTCACTGACGGAGTGAACTCAGCAGAAGATGGCCCCGAGATGGTCATCACAGCTCGTCCCAGGAACCTCGGCGGTATTGAAATACGGCGGGTCCTGCCCTTTTTTTCCAGGCGCATGGTCGGTCCCTGGATATTTTTTGACCACATCGGCCCGGTCCAGTTGCAACCCGGCACCGGAATTGAGATACCGCCGCACCCGCATATAAACCTGGCAACCGTCACCTATGTCTTCGAAGGGGAAATAATGCACCGGGATAGCCTGGGAATGGTCCAGTCCATTCAGCCGGGGGCCATAAATTTGATGGTGGCCGGTAAAGGAATTGCTCACTCGGAACGGTCACTGCCGGAATTGCGGGCCAGGGGGTTTAATCTTCATTCACTGCAACTCTGGCTGGCCCTGCCGGAAGGACAGGAAGAAATTGACCCGGCTTTTTATCATTACCCGGCAGCCGACCTGCCCGGCCAGCATAGTGATGGGGTAGCCTTACGGGTGCTGATGGGCGAAGGTTTTGGCCTTTCTTCACCGGTCACTACTTTTTCACCCACAATTTTCGCCGAAGCGACGCTTTCACCAGGCGCTCGCCTGGCCCTACCCCATGAAATAGCCGAAAAAGGGGTCTATATAGTTTCCGGGAATGTCCGGTTGAATAATGTCCCGGTGCCGGTCTACAGCATGGCGGTATGCCAGCCGGAAACCGAAACCGTGATTGAAGCAGACTCAGCGGCCCAGGTAGTCATTATCGGCGGGGCGAATATCGGCAAGAGGCACATCTGGTGGAACTTTGTATCCAGTCGACTGGAACGTATCGAACAGGCCAAAGCCGACTGGAAAGAAGGCCGGTTTGCGCAAATACCGGGTGAAACGGAATTCGTACCCCTGCCGGAACGCTAAACCGCGATTATTTGGTCAACCGGTAGATTAACAGGCTGCCAATTACCAGCATACCTCCCAGGATTTGCCAGGGAACTATCAGTTCACTCAGCAGGATAGCCGCCGCGATAACGCCAAAGAAAGGCTGGAGATAGGTATAATAAACCGTCCGGGATACTCCCAGCTTTTTAACTCCGCTATACCAGATGACATTGGTCAAAACCATTGCCAGGATGGCCGAGAAACCTAAAATCAGCCAGGCTACCAGGGATACCGGTTTGTCACCGAGGGTCAAGACCTGCGAAAAGCTAAAAGGTATCAGGAAGAGGCTGCCGATAGCGAAACAGCAGGCGCTAAGGCGCAGGGGCGAATAATACTTTAATAAAGGCTGCAACAAGACGGTGTAAGCGGCCCAGGAAAAGGCCATTACTACCGCCAGCAGATTTCCCAGAACGTTGCCGTCAAGCGAGGCGTTTGGGGCGGTTAAAATAATCATAACAACCCCGACCAGGGCCAGAGGAAGGCCGAAGAAGTAGCTTCTTTTAACTCTCTCGCCGAAAATAAGGGCCGCCAGCAGGGTAGAAAACAGGGGGCTGGCCGCGTAAAGCAGCGAGATGGCGGAAGCCGAAGTATTGCTTAAAGCGTAGATAAAAGTTATCTGGTTGGTCGTAATACCCATTAGGGCCGCCAGGCACACCAGTGGAAGATGCCGCCAGGCGATATAAAAAGAGCGCTCGCGGAAAACCAAAATTGCCAGGCTTACCACCGCCGCCAGGGTCACCCGGAGTTGAGAAACGGCCAGCGGCGCGATTTCTTCCAGGGCTATCTTTACAAAGGGCGAATTCAAAGCCCAGATTAAAATACAAACCAGCAGCAGAAAATCGTTAATTGTAAAGTTTCCGAGCGGAATATTAGGTTTTTTTAGGGTGCTAACGTTACTTTGTACTTCTTCTCCAGGTCCCGCATTTTGCCATTCATTAGTTTTAGTCAATTTATCCCTTATAGTTTCCCTGAAATTTTATGGCCCCTGTTACGGCCACGATTAATGCCAGCCAGCCTAGCTGCTAAACCTGCCTGGTGAGATTGTACTGCACCAATGGGATATTTACTATCCAAAAAGCTACATGCGAGGCCACAGCGCTGCATATTGGGGCTAATTAAAGGATAAGAAATCCTGTAAGTATAGGGTAATTTAAGACGTTTCAAAGCTGCTCAAAAAAGCAGGAAGTAAGAATTTAACCTTCTTACTTCCTGCTTTTAATAACCATGGGTCAGAAAAGTTACAGGGTTATTTTTTGAACATGTCGGCGAATTCGTTGCTTTCCATGGCTTGCTTGGGTCCAAGGGCCCGGTTGACCATAGGTTCTGTTTCCTCAAGACCGGCCCCGGCTGTGTTAGGGGCCGGATTGGCGTCCAGCGCTTCAATCCGGAACTGGGCCGCCCGGCCAACCAGCTGCGGATTGGCCCGGATAAGCTCTTCTCCGGTTGAGGCAATTCTGAGTGACACCACCGTTTCAGAAGGCACTCCATAGGCATTGACCAGGTCCTGGTAGCGATAGCTCGGCCAATCAGCCGGTAAGTCAGCTTTATTGGCAAAGCCGCCCACGGTCAACCGGCGGTCGACCGTATTGTTTAACACCTGGGTGACATACTCTTTGTTTTCCTCAAATTTACCCGGAGTGGGTAATTCCTTACCGACAATCTGCTCCGGCTCGATACCTTCATACTTCTTGAGCATTTCCCCGGCAATTCTAAGGTGTTCCAACTCGTAATTTAAGAAGGTTTCCCAGAGCAACTTCAGCCGGTTGTCGCTTTCGGTGCTGTAGCAGGTGTAGTAATTGGCACACTCGGTATACTCGTGCAGCAACCACTTCTCTAGCAAGGTCTCGTTAGGGTCCATAAGGGACTCATACTGGGTAACGTGCTCCTCCTCTACGTTGCTAATTTCGGCGTAAAGCTGGCGCAGTTCGGGACTGCCATACTCCCAGCCGTGATCTTTGTAGAACATCCAGGTTTGCTGTTCAGCGGCGGTCAAAGTCAGGATATTGACCTTGGAAATGGGATGGGCTTTGTTCTTCTGGTAATGCTCCCTTAACCGCAAAATAGGGTCGTTGTGGTGGTCCTGGGTCGGGCGGCCGGGGAAAATATCGGTCTTGTTCTGAGTAATTTCGGTGGGGTCCTTTCCCTCGATCAGGTCCAACATCTGGCTGTAGCGGTAAAGGTGGTCAAAATCCTCCAACAGGCCAAAATCAAAGGTTTCTTTGACATATTTATCCGGCTCAGTCCGGGCCAGGTAAGAAGTGAGGTCTACCGCGACTTGCTCATAGGCGATGGTCGTTTCAAGAATGGTGGCGTCCGCCGGGTTCAGATAGTTTACCGTAATTTGCTGCTGGTGCTCGGCCCGCCGAATCTGGGCCAGGGTAGCCAGCAATTCTTTATTATCGCTCTGGCGGGCGAATTGGTGGGAGAAAATGGCGGCCTCATTTTCGATACCGTTCATCAGGATAATTCGGCAACGGGTATAGGCATCTACCAGTTGTTTGGGGTAGGGGGCCATAACCAGTTGCTTCCAATTACGAATTTGCTTCTCAAGGGGCGTTCCCTTTTCGGTAAGAGGGTTGAAAGCCATGAATATCTCCTTTTCTTGGTCTAAGTACCGTGCTACTTAAATTTAAGCAACATATTAACTCTTGATAGAAAGGTTAGTTAAAACTAAGAACCTTTAGGACTGACATAATAAGTGTTAAGCAGAACTTAAATTTAAATGGCTCTGCCTAAGACTAAGCAAATTGAATGCCATTTTGGCAATCTTTAGCCGGAGTTCGTCTAAATATCTTAGCTATACATTAATAAATAACCGGGGCTGGTATTATTTGTAAAAAATAGTGCATTTGAATTCTATGGGAAGGTCTTTGAGCCATTTTTGATGTTCCACATCCTGTTTATCATTTTGCTGAGCAAGCAAAATCTGGAGTAGGCTTAACGGCTATACCGTTAGATTATCTTTAGTTTATTGTTAGATTTTTAATTGATAATGGCAAAATTCTTGCAATATTTTGGAATATTGTAGGTTGGAATATTGTTGTGATGATAATTTAAGGCAATAAGAAACAACCTATTTTTTCTTGAAATTATTTAGGCTAAAACTGGTTAAAGAAAACCATGACAAGTAAAGATCAGCAACCAAGGGCTTAGCCAGCAACTGTAAATCAAAGGAGATCTTATGGAAACGCATGGCGTTTTAGTACGAAACATACGGGTTTTACGGGGTCCTAATCTTTTCGCATACAAACCAGCCTTGCAGATTACCCTGGATATTGGCCCTTATGAGGAGCGCCCGAGCAATAGCTTTCCTGGATTTGTAGAGCGTATAACTTCCTGGCTGCCCGGCCTGGCACGGGATGAATGCAGTATAGGCCGTCCCGGTGGATTTATAGAGCGTTTAAACCGGGGAACCTACCTTGCCCATATTTCTGAACACATTTGCCTGGAGTTGCAAAATTTGATGGGCTTCAAGGTAGGCTACGGCCGGGCAAGGGGTACCGGCGAACCTGGCGTCTATAACGTTGTAATCGCCTATAAAGAAGAAGTTCCGGCTGTGGAAGCATATAAGGTTGGTCTGCGGATGACTCTGGCCGCCATGAACAACGAGCCGTTTGATGTTAAAGGTGAAATTGAGCGGCTGCAAGACCTGGCCGACGAGTACAACTATGGTCCCAGCACCTTATCTATTGTAGAAGCGGCCAGGGCCAGGCGGATTCCAATCGTGCGGTTAACTCCGACGGCGAACCTGGTCCAACTCGGCTATGGCAAATATCAAAAAAGGATTCAGGCTTCTGAAACTTCCAACACAAGTTCCATCGCGGTTGAAATGTGCCAGGAAAAACCCCTGACTAACCGGATGTTACGCACCGTTGGGGTGCCGGTGCCGGAAGGCCGGAGCGTTTCTTCGGCCGATGAAGCCTGGGAAGTGGCCCAGGAGATTGGCAAGCCGGTGGTCCTGAAACCGGAAGCCGGGAACCAGGGCAAGGGCGTCAGTGTAAACCTGGTCACCGAAACAGAGGTGCGGGCGGCTTTTGAAATTGCCAGCAGCTACCAGGGTGATGTACTGGTTGAGGAGTACATCCAGGGACAGGATTTCCGCCTGCTAATTGTCAACGGCCGCATGGTCGCGGCAGCCCGGCGCGACCCGGCCCAGGTGACCGGCGACGGCCAACATACGGTGCGCGAACTGGTGGAACTGGTCAACGCCGACCCCCGGCGGCGGCCCGGCCACAGCGGGACACTCAGCCGTATCAGGCTGGATGCTGCCGTGGATTTAGTGCTTAGACAGCAAAATATGACGCTGGAGAGCGTACCGGAAGCAGGTATGATTGTCCGGTTGCGCCATAATAGCAACCTCTCCACCGGCGGAACAGCAATAGATGTTACGGACGAGGTTCACCCGCAGAATGCGCGGCTGGCCGAACTGGCCGCCCAGATTTTAGCCCTTGATATCGCGGGAATTGATATTCTCTGCCAGGACATTCGCCGCCCGGTGCAAGAACAAGGTGGCGCTATTGTGGAAGTAAATGCCGCCCCCGGCTTGCGAATGCACCTGCACCCGGCCGCTGGACAACCCCGGGAGGTTGGCAAAGCTATTGTTGACATGCTTTACCCAAATAACGCGCCTTCCCGCATCCCGATTATCGCGGTGACCGGTACCAACGGGAAAACTACCGTAACCCAACTGATTAGCCACATGTACGAAACAGCCCATTGGATGGTTGGCCGGACTTCGACCGAGGGTACCTATATTGGTAAGGAACGCATCCTGGAAGGTGATTGTTCCGGTCCAAAGAGTGCCCAGGCGGTCTTGCTGCATCCTTCGGTCGAGGTGGCGGTGCTGGAAACCGCCCGGGGCGGCATTCTGAGAGAGGGGTTGGCTTTTGACTGGTGTAGTGTCGGCGTTGTCACCAATATTAGTCCGGACCACCTCGGTATTGGTGGCATCAATACCCTTGAGCAACTGGCCCAGGTCAAGCAGGTAGTAATAGAGTCGGTGAGCAAAGACGGGGCCGCTGTCCTGAACGCCGAAGACTCATTGGTGGCCGAAATGGCTGCCGCAACGGATGCCAGGGTGATTTACTTCAGCCTGAATCCCAATAATCATATTATCCAGGCCCATTTAGCCGATGATAATGGCTGGGCGGTATTCTTGGATAAAGGAATGATCGTCCTGGCTAAGGGTTCCGACCGGGTGGAACTGATTGAACTGGACCGGCTGGCCTTTACGGCCGGTGGGAAAATCAATTTCCAGGTACAGAACGCGCTTGCCGCTACCGCTGCCGCCTGGGCGGCCGGGCTTAACCCGGCTATGATAGGCCGAGCCCTGACTACCTTTAAGGCTGATGTCAAGATGAGCCCCGGACGCTTTAACCTGATGGATGTTCACGGGGTAGAAGTTATCCTGGACTACGGCCATAACGAGGCGGCCTTGAAAGCCCTGGCCGGGGCCATTAATGCCCTTGACCAGCGCAAAACTATCCATGTACTGGGCCTGCCGGGCGACCGGCGGGACGAAGACCTTAAAGCAACCATCCGGTCGACCCTGGCTTTCGCCAATGAATACATTTTGCATGACCTCCTGGACACCAGGGGCCGGGAAAGGGATGAAGTACCTAAATTACTCCGGACAGTTGTTGAGGGCACACGGCCTTGCGATATAATGCCCAGCGAGCATGAAGCTATCCTGGCCGCCTGGAAACGGCTTAAACCTGGAGACCGCCTGGTGATAACGGCGGACATCGTGGAGGACACGCTTAATTCGCTGGAAATCCTTTCAGACCGGTTAGGGGATGATGGCGCCTGTTCTATTTCACCGGATTTGGAAGGGTTTTCGCCGCCCACGAATGTAACCTATGCCATGACAAGTTGGTCCACCTCACCGGGCCATTGGTACAGTGGGGGACGGTAAGTTGATAACCTTAATTGAAGAGGGGGAGATTTATAGTCCCGGGCATGAAGGGGTCAAGTCAATCCTGCTGTCGGGCAGCCAGATTCACCAAATTGGCAGGATTGACCGGGCGAAATTAAGTGAGGCCGGGGTCGAGTATGAGCTGATAAATGCCACCGACTGCATTGTTGTACCCGGCCTTATCGACACCCATTCCCACATTGCCGGCGGCGGCGGCGAGCAAAGCTTTCGCAGCCGCCAGCCTGAAATCACAGTTGAGGAACTGGTCAGTTCCGGCATTACAACTGTAATCGGCTGCCTGGGAACCGATACGGTTACCCGCTCACTGTCGACGCTACTGGCTACGGCTCGCAAATTGGAGGAACAGGGAGTAACCGCCTTTGTTTATTCTGGTGGCTTCCCTATCCCTACGCCCACTTTCACCGGCTCGGTGTTGGAGGATTTAGTTATCATTGACCGGGTTATAGGGGTTGGAGAGATCGCAATTTCGGATATGCGCTCAACCGGCCCAATAATAAATGAACTGGTCCGGGTAGTTTCGGAAGCCTACATAGGCGGTACCCTCAGTGGTAAAGCGGGAATTACCAACTTTCACACCGGGTCGGGCAAAGACAGGCTTAAAATGCTCCATGAAATTCTAGATAACCATGAAGTTATGCCGGAATGTCTATATCCCAGCCACGTCAACCGCACCCTGGAACTTTTGCATGATGCTATCGCTCTTACCAGACGAGGCTGCTTCGTTGATATGGATACAACGGAGGAAGGACTGGGTAAATTCCTGCGCTATTACCAGGAACACGGTGGTGCGCCGGACAAGCTAACGGTATCTTCGGACTCACATACGCCAGGGGCTAATCCAAAAAAGCACTTTAAAGAAATCGTGGATTGTATCCAAAAACACGACCTGTCACTGGAAGAAATTCTTCCCTACTTTACCCTTAACCCGTCGAACGTCCTGAAGATGCCTAATAAGGGAAGAATAGCAGAGCAGGCTGACGCGGATTTACTGGTTTTAAATAAGGAAACACTTGAGATTGTACATGTAATTGCCCTTGGCAAACATCTCGTAAAAAATGGGCGCTATGCCGGGGAACCACCCTGGTGAAATGAGCATTAATGAGGCTCCTTATTAAAGTTCAACCTGATTATAAGGAGCAAATATGCCGGTAGACAAGCAGCAAGGAGAAACAAATGAGCGCTAAGCCCAAAGGCAAGCTGATAATAATTGGCGGAGCAGAGGAAAAACACCGTGAAGGCCAGATGGAAATTCTGGAAGAAGTTAGCCGACACGCCCACAAAGGCAACGGGAAATTAGTGGTTGTCACTGTGGCTACTCAATTTCCGGAAGAACTTGCGGAAACCTATACCCAGGTTTTTAACGGACTGGGAATTTCTAAAATAGATGTTCTAGATATTCGCACCCGGTCGGATGCCCAACTCGAAGAAAATGTTAATAAAGTAAAGGGGGCCAGCGCCATCTTCTTCACGGGGGGTGACCAATTACGCATCACCAGCCAGATAGGCGACTCGCCGGTATTCCAATGCATGCAGGAAAGATATATTGATGGTGCGACAATTGCAGGAACCTCAGCCGGGGCAGCCGCAATGCCGGAAACCATGCTGGTGGCCGGGCCAGGTGACGAGTCCAACCGCCTCTGGGCGCTTGATATGGCCCCAGGTCTGGGTTTCATTAAAGATGCAGTAATAGACTCGCATTTTGCAGAACGGGGCCGCATGGGCCGGTTACTGGGGGCCGTAGCCCAAAACCCCAAAAATTTGGGCCTGGGTATTGACGAAGACACGGCAGTATATGTCCAAAACCAGGACTTTTTTGAAGTGTTAGGTTCAGGGGCGGTCTATGTTGTGGACGGGTCCGGGATTACTTTTTCAAGTCTTTCCGAGAAAAACGCAGAAGGAGTGCTTAGTGTATATGACGTGAAGTTGCATGTCCTAAGCCGGGGAGACTGCTTTGACCTGAGTAGTCGCCAGCCTACCTTCGCGGTTAAAAAAGAGAAACTGGAAGCGAAAGAGGCTTAGGCTTAATAGTAACGGGCCAACCGGGGTAACAGGTGAACGCTATCTATATATATAAGGCTAAGTACACTTAAAAAGGATAATGATGAAAAGTTTAGAGGGAAGAGTAGCCGTCGTAACGGGGGCCGGGTCAGGTATCGGTAAAGCGGCGGCCATATTGCTGGCAAAGCAAGGGGTGAAACTGGCGGCCCTTGATTTCAGCCAGGATGAACTTAACCAGAGCAGCGAAGAAATTAAACAAAATGGCGGTACGGTATTACCGCTGGTTGTGGATGTTTCTAATCCGGAGCAGATGCAAAAAGCCATCCAGCAAACAGGAGACAAGTTTGGCCGAATAGACTTTGTATTTGCCAACGCCGGGATCAATGGCGTTCTGGCTCCCCTGGAAGATTTGGACCCGGACGAGTGGGACAAAATTCTCGATACCAACCTGAAAGGCACCTTTCTAACGGTGAAATACGCCGTACCCTTCTTAAAGAAGCAGGGTGGCGCGGTGGTCATAACCGCGTCCGTAAACGGCACGCGCAACTTTAGCAATACGGGCGCTTCGGCCTATTCTTCCTCAAAAGCCGGTCAGGTTGCCTTTGCCAAGATGATCGCTCTCGAACTGGCGGAATGGAAGATAAGGGTGAATGCTATTTGTCCGGGTGCTATTCGCACCAATATTGAGACAAAAACCGAACACCGCAACACCGATGAAATAAAAATCCCGGTAGAGTTCCCCGAAAAAGTCGCTGCCCTGGAACCGGGCACAGCGGAAGACGTGGCGGAACTGGTCCTGTTCCTGATGTCAGACTCTTCCAAACATATCAGCGGTAGTGAAATATGGATTGACGCAGGAGGCTCTCTACTGGTTGGGTAAGCGGGTTCCCGGCCGCTTATTCCGCTTACTCGCCGGTAACACCGTCGATAGCCTGGCGCAGCAAACCGGCGCGGCCAGTCGTTAGAAAGGTCTTAAAAAGCTCCATTATTAGTAATTTTATGTTGGGATTTTCCAGCAAAAAAATAAAATTGAAATAGTAGGTAAATTGTATGTCTGTTGGAACAATCCCTGGCTTGGCTGATGCTAATAAGGTATGTTAGTCGGATTTCCTGGCTGGTATGGTTTCTGGTTAGCTGCAACACCCGGCAATCAATATGGTCCAATTCCGTAACAGGGAAGGACGCGTCATAATGACAACTTTTTCTTTGCTTAAATCCTTACGGTTGGGCGACCCGGTCGGCACAGCTATGTTCCAGATTACATTGATTATCTTAGTTCAAATAACAGCCAACCCGCTCTTGCCGCTAACTTTTAGGGTTTAATCTAAGAAATTTAGAAAATTATATAAATTTGAGGCGGTTTATTATTGACAAATTAAAGTTGTTTGGTACTATAGTTTCAGGTTTAATCTAAAAAACATAGAAACATCGCCCTTCTATCGTCCCAACACACCGTTTTAACTAGTTCCAACCACTGTCTAACCAAACAACATTAGGGATTACAACCAAACAACTGTCCATTGAAGGCTTTACTCCGGGTAAAGGATAAATTAATGCAGCCTTCCGGTACGCCAAACAGGCGCATAATGGTTTTGGATGATAATACTCCCAGCGTGATGGGAGAAAAGGTGTTAAAAGCCCTTGATTCATCTAACCGGATCCGTATTTTGCGTTATTTATCGAACCGGATAGCCAGTATTAGCGAGATCGCAGGGGCATTGGAGATTCCGTTATCTTCTACGGCATTACATGTAGAAATATTGGAAGAAGCCGGGCTGGTGAGGACCGAATTCGAACCCGCTAACCGGGGCCTCCAAAAAATTTGCAGCCGGATGTATGACCAGGTGATACTGGACTTACCGCTGTATGAACAGCCCCGTGAGCAAGTTACCGAGTTTAGCATGCCTATTGGAGCATATGTTGATTGTCAGGTTCAACCGACCTGCGGGATATTAAGTGAAACCAGCATTATTGGAATGCTTGATGATCCATCTTCGTTCTATGAGCCTGACCATTTTAATACTCAGTTGCTCTGGTTTCATCAAGGCTATGTTGAGTATCGCTTTCCAAACCGGATTCCGAAAAACAACGTACCTTCTTCAATTCGGCTGAGTATGGAGGTTTGCTCCGAAGCGCCCCTTTACAATCTGAACTGGCCCTCGGATATAACAGTTTGGATAAACGGGGTTGAACTAGGTACCTGGACCAGTCCCTCGGATTTTGGTGGGGAACCCGGTCGTTTAACGCCGGAATGGTGGACCTTGCGCAATACCCAGTATGGGCTGCTAAAGTTCTGGCATGTTGACAACCGGGAGTCAAGAGTAGATGGAGTTAATATTTCCAATGTCACAATCGGGGACTTGAACCTAAACTCATCGCCTTATATTTCTGTCAGAATCGGGGTAAAACAGGATGCCAAACACATAGGAGGCTTAAATCTCTTTGGCAGCCGTTTTGGAAACTATCCCCAGGACCTTGTACTTGGCATTAGTTACCATCTTTCCAATCAGCCAGTGATTGGACGAGAGGTACCAGAAAAAATGATTCCCACTAGCTAAGTGGAACGTAACAACTAACCGTCTCAACCAACATCATAGATTAAATTAAACCCAGGCATACTACCAGTTTAACCAGTAAGTGCTGCCGGTTAATTTAACCAATTGGTACACTAAGTTGTGTACCGGTAGTCATGAACTTGTTAATATAGCTTTACTTCATGGTAAAGATATTTTCAAGACCTTAGCTTATTTTGGGTATTTTGTGCAAATATGGTTCCAATGGAGGAAGATAATATGCTCAAGGATGCTTTTGTAACCACTAGAATAAAGCCATATTTTAGCCTTATTCTGGTGACACTTCTTTTAGCCAGCTTGCTGGCTGCCTGCGGTGACGCTACCACCAGCGGTACTACCAGCGGAGTGGCAACGACCGCCGCCGGTGGCACTGCCACTACTGCCGCCGCCGCCGGGGCAGCAACAACTGCCGCAGGCGCTACGACCGCCGCCGGGGCAGCAACAACTGCCGCAGGCGCTACGACCGCCGCCGGGGCTACTACTGCCGCAGGCGCTACTACTGCCGCAGGCGCTACTACTGCCGCCGGGGCAGCTACGACCGCCGCCGGGGCAGCTACGACCGCCGCCGGGGCAGCCACGACCGCCGCTACCGGTGGAACTAGTGCCGCAGCTTTGACATTACCTGCCAACTGCACTAACGTCGCGCTTTCTTTCTGGAACCCCTTTACCGGTCCGGATGGTCCGTTCATGGGTAAACTGGTTGAAGGCTTCAACAGCAAGAACCCCAAAATAAAAGTGACCATGACTACCCAGGCTGAGTATTATACCCAGCTCGGAACTGCGGCTGCTTCCGGTACTTTGCCAGACGTAGCTATTGTCCACGCCGACCAGATGGCTACCCAGGTCTTTAACAACATCTTACGCCCGATGGATGACATGGTGACTAAATTGGGTGTTTCCGCCAGCGACTTCCCTGAAGCCGTCTGGAAAGCCGGTGATGTTGCCGGTAAACACTACAGTATCCCGCTGGACATTCACCCGATGACAATGTTCTATAACGAAGCCATGTTGAAGGCAGCCGGGTTAACCGCACCGCCCAAGACTGCCGACGAGTTCACTAAAGCTGCCGCGGCTATGACATCTGGCGGGAAGAAAGGCTTTGATATCACCAGCGGCTTCCCAGTTATGCAAATCTTCCTCCAGTTGCTGTACCAAAACGGCGGTACCGCGTTCAATGCAGACGGCACCAAAGCGACCTGGAACAGTGACGCGGGCGTAAAAGCCCTGCAGTGGATGAAAGACGCCCAGAGCAAATATTCCGATCCGAAGCTTGAAACCGATGCCGAATTGGCAGCTTTCAAATCCGGCACCGTCGGTATAGTCTGGAACGGCATCTGGCAGACCAGCAGCCTTACCGGCACGTCCGTCTCGTTCCCCGGCAAAGCAACTGCCATTCCTACCATCGGAGCTAAACCGGCTACCTGGGCCGGGTCACACCAGTTAACCCTTCCGGTAACCAAAGGCGCCGCCGATGCCTGTAAAGATGCCGCCGCTGCTATGTTTATCAAGTATACCAGCGATAACTCGGTAGAGTGGGCCAAGGCTGGTCAGATCCCGGCTAAAAACAGCGTTCGCAACAGCGCTGAGTTTAAAGCGCTGGATCCCCAGGCTTCGATCGCTCCTTCGGTAGAAAACGCCTTCTTCCAGCCGTCAGTCCCGGGTATCAATGATGCCCTGGCACCTGGACCCCTGGAAAATGCCGTTGCAGCCGTAATGTCCGGCAGCCAGTCGGATCCCAAGGCCGCCCTGGATGACGCCGCCAAACGGGCAGACCAAGTCCTGGCCGACAATAAGGCTAAGTTTGGGGACAAACCCAAGTCTTAAGGTTATAAGGTAAAGAGGGCCAGAAAACAGCAAACTGCTTTCTGGCCTTCCAGGCTGTAACGACAGGTAAAAACCTGCCCCTCTATAAGGCAAAACCCAGGAAGGTCTTATTTAATACTCCGGCGGTTTAAAATTCTGCCGCCAGGTTATTGTAGCGAGGTAGCTATTATGGCAAGAATTGTCCCCCAGCGGGAAGGTGGCGCAACCGCCATTTCCATGCCAGCCACGAGAAAAAAGCGGGTATTTACCCTTACACCTTACCTGTTTATCCTGCCGCACCTGACTTTGTTCGCCCTATTTTTCGGTTACCCATTCTTCAGTGGACTTTACGTAAGTTTGCACCAGTACAATTATTTGCGGCCGGAAGCCAATAAATTCATAGGGCTTGATAACTATATAAACTTGTTTACACCCGGGACGAACCAGTTCCGTAATTTCTGGAACTCCATGGGCAATACGGTCCAGTTTGTAATTTACAGTGTACCTGTCCTGATTGTAATACCGCTGCTATTAGCCGTCCTGCTAAACAGTAAAGTTAAATTTGTAAATGTCTTCCGGGCAATATATTTCGCCCCCTGGGTCTTATCGGTGGCCGTTACATCCTTAATCTGGTGGTGGATTTTCCAGAGCCAGGGCGGTTTGATTAATAGTTACCTTCGAGTAGTTGGGATTGACCCGCCACGCTGGCTGGCAACTTTGCCAAGCGCCTGGGTTGCCATCGTTGTGGCTACCGTCTGGTGGACCATGGGCTTTAATATGATAATTTTGCTGGCGGCTTTGCAAGATATCGCAAAAGACCTCTACGAAGCGGCTACCGTGGACGGCGCAACTAAAATCCAGATGTTTTTCCGGATTACCATTCCCATGCTCCAACCAGTGCTGGTATTTATTATCACCATTTCGATAATCGCTTCCTTTAACCTTTTTGGACAACCGTTCTTTATGACACAGGGCGGGCCGGTCCAGGGTAGCGGCGACCGGGGAACTGAACCGGTAATGTACCAGATTTACCGTGAAGGTTTTGAACGTAATAACCAGGGTAGCGCGTCCGCTATGTCTTTCGTGGTGGCAGTTATTATGGTCATAATTTCTTACGTTAATTTCCGGGTCTTCCGGCAACGCGATTAGCTTAAAAGGAGGGAAGATTATGGCTGTAAAAGCTGCTGCTCCAGCTTCCACCGCTGTCGGCCGGCGAGTGGGAATTGGCCGGAAAACATTAGAATTGATTTTGCTATATACCCTACTGGTAGTAATAGCCATGATTATTTTGCTGCCGCTGGCCTGGATGTTTGTTACTTCGATTAAACCCAAGAATGAACTGTTCACCAGAGACCCGCAATGGTGGCCCAACAACCCCACGCTTGATAATTACCAGGCGATTCTTAATAACCCGACCACGCCTATTTTCACCTGGTTCATAAACAGTTTCGTGATTGCCGCCATTACTACCGTGCTGGTACTGGCAATTGACGCCCTGGCGGCCTACGCTTACGCCCGGTTGGAATTTGCCGGGCGCGATAAGCTGTTTGCCCTGCTGCTGGCAACCTTATTCTTACCGGGCCTGATGTTTGTCGTACCTAACTTCCTGACGATTAATGCCCTGGGCCTTTTAAATTCCTTCCCGGGGGCGATTTTGCCCGGGTTGGGTGGTGTGTTCGGGGTTTTCTTTCTGCGGCAATTTTTCCAGACTATACCAAAAGAACTGGAGGAAGCCGCCTTTATCGACGGGGCCAATACCTTCCAGACTTTCTCAAAGATAGTCCTGCCTCTTACCAAACCAGCCCTGGCAACCCTGGGAATAATTACCTTCCTGGCAAGCTGGAACGATTTTCTCTGGCCGTTGCTAATATTGAAGGACCGGGCTATCCAGACTCTTCCGGTGGGCCTGCGCAGCTTGCAAGGAGCCTATACCTCCGAATACGGCCTGATGATGGCAGGAGCGGTAATAGCGGCGGTACCGGTGCTTGTTATTTACATCCTGTCCCAGCGGTTTATTGTCGCCAGTGCGATTTCAAGTGGGGTAAAGGGGTAGATATGGAGCAGAAAGGTATTAAGGATACGACCAACAACAAGGTTGAAATTGTTCGACTAAGTACGGTAAATGGCCGCATTCCAGCCCTCATTTGCCTGGTCTGGCTTTCGCTGGCCCTCCTGGCCTGTGGAGATCAAACCGTCCAGCCTACCGCTTCTTCAGGAACGACAACTGCCGCCGCAACTACCCAAACCGCCACTACGGCCGCAGCGACTACCAGCGCTGTAACAACTGTCGCTGCCACAACCAGCGCGCCGACTACTAGCGCGGTCACAACTATCGCGGCCACTAACCAGGCCGCCACAACTGCCCCGCCTACCGGGGCCGCAACTACCGGCGCGGCTACTACCGGGGCCGCAACTACGGCCGCCCAGGCTACTACCGCCGGGGCCGGAGTGGCGACTACTGCGGCCGTGGCGGATGCCCCGGCCCCGGCCGGGCAGGTACCACCCGGTTTCTTCCAGAACCCTGTCCTGAAATCTAATTTCCCGGACCCCCATATTTTACTTGATAACGGGACCTTTTACGCTTATGCCACCAATGCTTCCGGGCGTAATATCCAGGTCGCCAGTTCAACCGACCTGGTCAATTGGGAGCTTTTACCAGAAGCCATGCCCGCGCTACCGCCCTGGGGCAAATTGGTCAGTGGGCTGATCTGGGCTCCGGAAGTTATAAAAATTGGTCCCAAGTACGTCCTTTATTATACCGGCCGGGATAAGACATCCAACAAGCAATGCGTGGGTGTTGCCACCAGCGACGCTCCTCAGGGTAAATTCAAGGACTCGATGACTCAGCCGCTGGTCTGCCAGGTTGAGGAGGGCGGCACCATTGACGCAAATATTTTTAGCGATGGTGGCAAGCTCTACCTTTACTTTAAAAACGATGGTAATTGCTGCGGCCAGTCGACTTACCTGTATGTCCAGGAACTGGCTCCGGACGGCTTAAGCTTTGTTGGTGACAAACCAACCCGCCTGATAGAAAACGACCAGCAATGGGAAGGCCGGGTGGTCGAGGCACCAACGATGTTCAAGCACCAGGGCAATTATTACCTGTTCTTCTCAGGTAACGATTACGCCGGGTTGCCTTATGCGGTAGGCTATGCTACCTGTAAGTCGCCGTTAGGTCCCTGCCAGAAAGCGCCTGAGAATCCGATCCTTAAGACTTCCCTTAAAAACCCACCGGTAATTGGTCCGGGCCACCAGACAATCTTGCAGGTGGGCGACCAGACCTGGATTATCTATCATGCCTGGGAAGTTTCTAACGGATTAAAGACTGACCGGCGGTTGATGTGGTTGGATCGGATTGAATGGAAAGATGGTAAGCCGGTGGTAATCGGGCCGACTACCGAACCACAACCAATCCCAAAAGTTAAACCTTAAATCAGGTTGAAGTTACTACTGCCGCTGTACAACATTCAAAGCCTACTTCCCAGAAACGCCGGAATCTTTAGAGTAGTAAGCAAAACAGCGGGGGATTATCCTTGAATAATGAGACTTATCTAAATCCGGTTTATTCCGGCAGTTTTCCTGACCCTTTTGTACTGAAATACTGCGGGGAATACTGGGCTTACTGCACCGGAATTCAGCCCGATGGCCGCTGCTTTGGCATCCTCCATTCGGCGGACCTGGTGAATTGGGAACAACTGGCCGGGGCAATGGAGCCCCTGCCGGGCGGTCATACGATGTACTGGGCTCCGGAAGTCTTTTACTATAACGGTATTTTTTACCTTTACTACAGCGTCGGTAACGAAACTTTGATGCAGGTGCGGGTCGCGGTGGCAAGCGACCCGGCCGGGCCTTTCACCGACAGCGGCCACACTCTTACAACCGAAACCTTCGCTATAGATGCCCATGTCTTTCAGGATGATGACGGCGCGACTTACCTTTTTTACGCCACCGATTTTCTTGAACATACCCATATCGGGACCGGTACGGTCATGGACCGGTTATTGGACCCCTTTACCCTGGAAGGACGGCCGCGCCCGGTGACGCGGGCGCGGTACGACTGGCAGGTCTACGACCCGGCCCGCAAAGAAAAAGGCGGCGTCCGCTGGCATACTATCGAAGGGCCGTTCGTACTTAAACATAAAAACCGCTATTACCAAATGTTTAGCGGGGGAAACTGGCAAAACCTCAGCTATGGGACAAGCTATGCGGTTAGTGAAACTATTGAGCGGGAGGACGAATGGGTCCAGGTTGCCGATGGGCAGAAGGTCTTCCCGGTGCTGCGGACCATACCGGGAAAGGTAATCGGGCCCGGCCATAATTCGGCAGTGAGCGGGCCGGATAACCGCCAGATGTACTGCGTCTATCACCGCTGGGCGGAAGACGGCAGCGCCCGGTTAATGGCGATTGACCCGCTGGATTGGGCAGGCGAACGCCTGATAGTGCTGGGTCCCAGCTATACGCCCCAATTTACCCCAACTTTACCCTCGGTTACAGGGTTTAACCGGCTAGAAGAGACTGTGAGAAAACCGGGGCAGGGCTGGACGCCTTTAAAGGGAGATTGGCTTTTTGCCAGTCAAACGGCGGCCCGGCAAGGCCTGACCGGTCCGGCTGAGGCCGCTTTTCTCCTGGTAACGGGTTATTTCCTGGTCGAAATAAGCCTTACCTGTCAGAATTTCCAACCCGATGGCGCTTACGGCCTGGGGTTAAACCGGGCAGAGTCTTCCCTATTAAGCTTTATGATAGAGCCGGAAGCAGGCCGGGTACGGCTGGCCTGGACAAATGAAACCGGCTCCCAGGAGCAAATTCTACCCCTACCGGCCGGTTTTAACCCGGCGGCTTACCATCTCTTGCGGTTGGAGGTCCAGGGCCAGCAGGCCGTTTTATGGCTAGACCATATTCCTGTGCCGGGCCGGGTACATCTGGCGGCCGCACCGGACAACCTGAGATTGTTATGCCACTCGGCGGCGGCCACTTTTGCCGGGTTTGGCTTAACACCGGGCTGGGAAGACCTCTTTACCGGGGACACCGCCGCTTTGCAGGGCTGGCAGCTTGAAGCGGGGCAGGTAGAGAATTTAAGGGCCGGTCAGGGCCACCTGGAAAACACCGCCGGGAGCGAGCCGGTAATTATTACTAAAGGCCCTCCCCTGGAGAATTACGAATTGACAGTAAATGCCTTGCTAAAAGGACCCGGTCAGGGTGAAAGTTATGGCTTCTATCCCGCCTGGGGCGAAAAGGAGCGCGGTCCGGGGCTGGTCCTGCGCCAGCACGCGGCCGGTTGGGCTCTACAACCTGACCAGGATCCACCACTGGTTATACCAGCCGGGTTTGACCCGCAAATCTTCCAACAGTTTCGCTTCCGCAAGCAAGGCAACCGCCTGACAATCGCCTGGGAAGACCATTTCCTTGGTGAGATAAAAGCACCGGCCGGTCAGACACGGATTGGAGTCTTCCTGGGACCGGGCGGGGCAGCCTTCGATAGAGTGCGGGTGACCGCAGTTTAACTATTAACAGCAGGTGGAACGAAAAAGAGTCAGTTAGACTTAAAAATCGTTTCAGTCATAGGCGACCCAGGGAAGCACCGGCCTGGCCGGTTATTCCCATTAGCTGTAAAAGGAGATACGCAATGTTGCGCAGTTCTATAAGCTTTAGACAGCGGTACTGGCATATTTTTTGTGCCGTCATGCTCGCCCTGACCCTTTTCCTGGCGCCAGCCGGACTGGCCAGCGCCGACTACAAACCGGATAAGGTTAAAAACCTTACCTATACGAACCCGCTGCTGGCTAAAGTGCCAGGTGATGGCGTGGTGGAAAGTTGCGCGGACCCCTCTATTATTCGCAGCCGGAACACGGGTGACAACAACTGGTATATATATTGCACCACCGACCCGCTTAACGACGAGGACCGCACCGGACCCGATTTAAACTTCCACTTTATGCCTATTCTCCGCTCAAGCGACCTGGTTAACTGGACCTACGTAGGAGATGTTTTTACTGCCAGGCCGTCCTGGGTTGCGCCCAATGCCGGGTTATGGGCCCCTGATATTGAATACTTTAACGGCAAATATTATTTGTATTACACCGCCAGCGATACCAGCCTGCCAGGCGGCGGCAGCGCCATCGGTGTAGCTACCGCGCCAACACCCACCGGACCATGGACCGAACATGGTTCGCCGGTGGTAGAACCTCACGCGGCCGATTGCTGTCCGGGTTCGAAACGCTGGGTCTATGACCCTGAAGTTATTGAATACGGCGGGAAAAAATACATGTTCTACGGGAGCTATTTTGGCGGCATCTCTGCCCGTCAATTGACCGATGACGGTTTTACCTCGCTTCCGGCTACGCAGGTGCAAATCGCGATTGACAATAAATATGAGGGGGCTAACCTTTACCAGCACGGCGGTTACTGGTACCTTTTTGTTTCGGCAACCAACTGCTGTAACGGCCCCCTCACCGGTTATGATGTCTACGTGGGACGCGCAACAAGTCCCTTCGGGCCGTTTGTTGACCGGGCCGGGGTATCACTATTAGCAGGCCGGGCCGGTGGAACGCCGGTTATTACCATGAACGGCAACAAGTGGGTGGGCCCGGGCCATAACGCCGTTTTCCAGGATTTCGACGGCCAGGATTGGACGGTTTACCACGCGGTTGACCGCTTTGACCCTTATTTCGCCGGTACTAATGATTTCACCAAACGCCCGCTCCTGATGGACCCAATAGACTGGACCAGGGACGGTTGGCCGGTCCTGCGGGGCGGTTTTGGTCCTTCGGACTCCCCGGTGCCAGCCCCGGCTGCTCAGCCCGGTCAAAAGACACGCTATGAGCCGCATTTCGCCAAACAGGATAAACCGGCCCGGCTGGAAAAAGCTTTCTCTGATGAGTTTAACTCAGCCACCCTTAGCGACCGCTGGACCTGGGTCCGGCCGCCAGCGGCTGGCACCTACGGCCTGGAAGGCGGCACTTTCCGCTTTGATACCCAGGCAGCCGACCTTTACAAGGACAGCAACAACGCTTCCGTCCTGACCGAAATGGCCCCGGCCGGTGAATACATGGTTGAAACAAAGGTCAAGTTAAATGTACCGCCGGAAGGCTGCTGCCATAACTTTGTCCAGGCGGGAATGGTGATTTATAAGGATGATAACAACTTTATCAAGCTGGTCCATGTCTCCATTTTTAACACGCGCCAGACCGAGTTTGCTAAAGAAATACCAGCCGAACCCCGTTACGGCAATACCGTTGTCGGCCCGCCAGGTGAGTGGACCTACCTGAGGATTGTAAAAAGGATCACCAATACCGAAGAGGTCTACACCCCATATACCAGCCTGGATGGCAAGCTCTGGGAGAAAGGCGGCGCGTACACCCATAACCTGGGTTCAAACGCCCGGATTGGCCTGGTTTCCATGGGTGGCAGCGGGTTTATGGCTAACTTTGACTATGTACGCGTCTACAAGCTTAACCCTCGTTCCAGCTGGGATGACAACTGGGACAGGAATGGAGATAATAACGACGATTAACTAGTCTAAATAACCTGAGTGGGCTGAAAAGTCCACCCAGGTTCGATTCAGGCAGTTGGACTAGTCAATAAATGAGTGGGGAGAGACAAAAATCCAGCAAGAGGAACTCCAGAATGGTTGGTAGTGGCGTCAATTAGTCACTAACCTGGGATTAACTGCTTAGTCCAAGAGGGAGGTAAAATCAATGCAATCAAAAGAACGGGTAGATTCGCAACAAATAGCCGGTTATGCTCAACAGGTTCTTGACCAGAGTTTGTGTGTAATCCCCAACCTGATTCCAACCGCCAAAATAGACCAGTGGTATGAAAGCTTTTTTCCCCTGCTAAACCGGCATATCGAACGGGAAGGGCATAAAATAAACCGGGGGCCAAACCGGTATTATGTTACCCTGCCCTTTGTGCCACCGTTCTCGGACCCGGAAATATTTGAGAACGATGTAATACTGGGCGTGGTCGAGCAAATTATCGGTAAAGACGGTGTAATGTGCCAGCTGGCAACCGATACACCCTTAAAAGGGTCGGATTACCAGGAGGTCCACCGGGATACCCAGTTGCTTTTCCCGGAGACCGGTAAAGAATCACCGCCCTACCAGTTGGCGGTTAATTTTCCCTTGATAGATATGACCCTGGAAAACGGCCCGTTTGAGGTCGCGCTCGGGACACATATGTTATCGAAACAGGAAGGGCTACAGCGCCTGGAAACCGGTGAAGCCAGGCTTGAGCCGGTACTGCTGAAAAAAGGCGACGTTATGATTCGCGATGTGCGCCACCTTCACCGGGGCACACCTAACCATACCGATTCACCCCGGCCAATGGTGGTAATCGGTTACAGCCGCCGCTGGTTGTTCCGGCCGGAGGTATCCATCCAGGTACCCCGGGCAACCTGGGAAACTCTGTCCGACCGGGCTAAATTCTGGCTGCGCTTCAACCCGATTGTTGAGCAATTAAATGATGGCGAAGAGAAATACCAGACTTTTGCCTATTAGAGCGAACCGGCCCCCTTAAAACAGCCGTACAGCCGTTCCGGTGAGCTGTTAAAGGAAGCAGGCGCAGCGAACGAACCATGAAAATTAGTTGACATAAATAACTTTCGCTAAAGCTGCTTCCTTTATATAGGGATATATTGGGACTAAACCCAATAGACTTAAAAGACCCCGGCATAAACCGAACACGACTGGCAAATCTCAGGTGGGGTGCCGGAGGCCAGTTGCTGGCGGAAAGCCTGGGCCGTTTGCCCGTTCCAAACCGCTTCAACCCCTTCTTCAAACATGTTCCCGAAATTAGTGCGGTCCGGGGTCGAAATCATGCAGCAGGGCATGGCGTAGCCGTCGTAGCTGATATAAGCCCCTCGCCAGGGCCAGTCACAGCGCTCCATACCGGATATGGTTGAAAGATAGGGTTTTGGCCGGACCCGGGGCAACCGTAAGGTTATACCCAGTTCCGCCGCTACCAGGCGGGCCTGGCCGAAGTACTCCGAAATGCGCTCCTCATTTTCCAGAAGTAAAGTTTGAGATTGGACAAAGTCGCGCATCGGCCGGTAGTGAGCGGGTAGACTTTCCTCGGTGAAATCGTGGCAGAGATGTTGGACAAAGATTTCTTCCATGTTCCAACTATGCGCGAAACGGACCAGGTCGGGCAGTTCATGTAAGTTCTGGCGCATTATAACCATAACCAGGTGCAGGCGCGGTCCGGGCAGGCCGGTCTTAAGGCTGGCCTCCCGCAACAGGCCCAGGTTGCGCACTACTTTTTCAAGCCGGGACCGGACCCGGATGCGTTCGTAGGTTTCTGGGGTAGAGCCATCAATTGAAACATGTAAAATCTCCAAACCACTCCGGACACACCTTTCGGCACGGGCCTGGTTAAGCAGGGTCAGGTTAGAGTTGGTGGTAACGCGAATGCCCCTGGACGCTGTGTAATCAACCATATCGAAAAACTGGGGATGCATCATAGGTTCGCCCAGCCCTTGCAACTGTAGCTCCTTGAGTCCAACAAACTGGTCCACCAGTTGAGTGAATTTTTCAAACGGCATAAAGGCCAGCGGGCCATAGGGCGGCCCATCACGGCGAAACTGGATCGGGCACATCTGGCAGCGCAAGTTGCACTGACCAACCGGTTCAATCTGGATATAGGAAGGTAGCTTCATTTCTTGTACCTTTCTGGCTGATAACTGTATGGTGATAGAGTAGGTTGTAACTGGCGCCAACCGGGTAGAAGATTTCAGAAATAAAAAATCTTTGAGGGTCTTACCCGACTATCGGATATTTCAAGCAAACACCGTACCAGGCAATTAAACAATAAGCGGCCAGGTTTAGGTTTTTAAACTATATGAATAGTTTACTAAAAGCAATGTTAAAGATCCTGCCGGATTATCTTTAGAAACAACCTGATCAGCTCAAACCCCTATAAGAAATACCAATATCAAACTAACTGGAATTACCCTTCTAGCAAGTTTGCTACATATTTTTTCAAAATGCCTTTTTAATGAAGGCATGTGTTATAAGCTCATATTAAATGGCTTCATAGCAAACTCTACAAATCAGTGTGGCCCATAGAGTATAATGATAGCCGTTAAGGTTGAAGTTCGGAACGGAAGCCGGGATTTGATGCAAGCCCGTTATAAGATGTTTAACCAGGCCGGATTGTGGCAAAAGAAATAACCCAGAAATCAGACAATATAATAGAAGTCATGCCAACCGGACTCCGGCCCGGCAATACCGCCCTGGACCAGAACCCGGCGGCGATTTACCTGGCCTCTTTGCGGTCCTCCGGCCGCATGACCATGCAAGGCAGCCTGAACACCGTCGCCCAAATGCTCACCCAGGGCCAGCACGACCTTTTCTCCATGCCATGGGGCCAGTTGCGCTACCAGCATACGATGGCCCTGCGCTCCCAGTTGCAGGAACGCTACAGCCCGGCCACCACCAACAAAATTCTATCGGCGGTCCGGCGCGTGTTACAGGAAGCCTGGCGTTTAGGCCAGATGCCTTCGGAAGAATACCACCGGGCGGTTGACCTTAAGAATGTGCGGGGTAGCCGCCTGCCAACCGGGCGCGCCATCAAGGGCCAGGAAGTTAAAGAACTCTTGCGGGTCTGCCGGGACGACCCCCGGCCGCTGGGCCGCCGCGACCTGGCCCTTCTGGCCTTGCTGTATGCCAGCGGCTTGCGCCGTTCGGAGATTGTCGCGCTCGACCTGGCCGATTACGACCTGGCCGAAAACTCGGTGCGCGTCCGGGCCGGTAAAGGCTCGAAGGAGCGCATAGTCTACCTGGCAAAAGGCGTGGATAAACCGCTGCTGGAATGGTTGGAGGTGCGGGGTGACGACCCGGGCCCGTTGTTCTGCCCGGTTAGCTGGAAAGGCAAGCTTTTAGCCAGGCGCCTGACCGACCAATCGGTGGCCTACCTGTTGTCCCAGCGGGCCAAAGAAGCCGGGGTTAAAGCGGTCAGCCCGCATGATTTCCGGCGTACCTTTATTTCAAACCTGCTGGACGCCGGGGCCGATATTTCCACCGTACAACAACTGGCCGGGCATGCCGATGTCAACACTACCGCCCGGTACGACCGGCGCGGTGCCGAAGCTAAAAAACGGGCGGCCGGTTTGATCAGCCTGCCGGAAGAAACCGGCTAGTTGCCAAATGGGCCTAATGGCCGAAGTAAAGCAAATTCCATTATGTTATCATTAGACGGCCCGGTTATTCTTCGGGTCTAAAACCTTATTATCTTGCCAGGATTGTTACGATTTTCTGTACCTGTGTCAAATTTTGCAACTTTCCCCCCGCATCAAGCATTTAGCAATTGAGGCATTTCGGTTGAAGCTTTAGCCGGATACCACTTGTCCGGCTCTTTCAATTAGTAAACTACCGTCCGCGCTGCCGCGCTGATAGAACATAACTCTAAAGAAGTGAAGCCGGACTCCTACATTGCTTTAAGCCTGTGACAGTTATATGCCTGGCGGAGGGAAATGTTAAATATAAAGCCGCTTTTCACCGCGTCCTATGCGCCAATGACCACTTCGCAGGCCGCGCCACCCAGGACCACCGGTAGACCGGCCAAACCGACCCAGGTCTCAACATCAGTTGAACCTATGTCAAAAATTAACAGCCACGCTGAATATGATGCCGAGTCGGATTGGAACCCGGCTTATTTCGAACGGGTAATTACGCAGTACGAAACCCGTATTTACCGATTTATATATTCCATGGTCGGCGAGGCAGAACTCGCGCAAGACTTGACCCAGGATACCTTTCTATCGGCTTACCGGAATTTATGCCGCAGGTCGGCGGCGGAAGCAGACCTGGATAATGGCAATCCGGAAGGCGCGAAAAACTGGCAGCAATCTCCCCCCCAGAACAATATGTCGGCATGGCTCTACACGATTGCCCGCAACGCCGTTTTAAGTGAGATGCGGCGGCGCAAAGTGGTCCGGTTCTTGCCCTTTTTGCACCGGGTAAATTCAAGTGCCGGGGTCGAAGAAGAGGTGGACGGCATCGCCGATACACCCCAGGTAGAACCGGGTGAAAACCTGGAAGTCCGCACCGCCCTGCGGGACGAGCTGGAACAGGCAATGACCAAAGTCGGCCGCGAGAAACTAACGGCCCTGCTGCTGCACATGGACGGTTTTTCATACAAAGAGATATGCGATATAACCGGTGACTCACTCTCTAGCGTAAAGTCTCAAATTTTCCGGGCTAAAGATAGTCTGCGGCGGGTGTTAAACCCGGCCAGGCTGACCCCGGACAGCAAGGAGGGTCACCTTTAAGATGCCGGACAACAGCCATAATCAAAATAACTGGGAAATGTACCAGCCTGATTTAACTACCGAACACCCGCGCCATCAACGGATGCTGGAACCCCTTATTTCACTTTATCAGGATGGGGAAGCGGACGAAGTTGAAAAAGCGACGGTTGAACAGTACCTCTCGGCTTGCGCCGAATGCCGGGCGGTTAATGAAAGCTTCAGCCAGCTTAGCGGCAACCTGCGCAATTATACGGAGAATATCCCGGTCCCCCATTTTAACCGGCAAGCGTACCCGTTTTTAGATGAAATTCGGGCCGTCCCGCCCGCTAACCGGGCAATTAAATCCGTTAAACCAACTGCACCGGCCAGGCTTACGGACGACCGCCTGGGCCGGATCCGCCCTAAACGGGTGGGCTTTGCCTACAGTCTGGCGGGCGGTATGGCCGCTGTATTGCTCATAGGCATGGTGGCAGCTTTCCTTTTTCTGGTAATGCAGCAAGTCAACTCACCCAAAGGTAATAACCTGGCCGCGAACCAGGTGGCCGTTGCCAGCCAGACCCAGGCTGCTATCCAGAATTCTTTAACAGCGGGAAGCCAGACGACTACCCCTGCCACGCAGTCCCCGGCGCCGACCTCCCCGGCCACGCAGTCACCAGGTGCAACCAGTAACCCTGGCCTGGCAGAACCGGAAAACACTCCGCCCCCGGATACCAGGGCGGCTGTGTCAAGCCCGGCTGTCCCGGTCCAGGGCGCAACCCAGAAAAGCCCGGCGGCAACTTCGCAAAAACCGGCCGCAACCGCAACCGCCATTCCGGTCCCAACCAATACGCCCGGCCAGAGCAGCCGGACTACCACTACAACGGCCCAGGCGACCGTCCAGCCGACCGCCGAACCAACCCAGGCGGTAGCGACAACAACCACTGCTGCGCCGGTTGAAACTGAAGCGGCTACCACAACCCCGGCCATTACGGTAGACACTGCGGCGGTCCTGGCGACTCCCGCACCGTCATCACCAACCGCCGAACAGGTCACCAGTACCCCCGTCCCGGCGGCGTCCCCGGCTATCGCGCCGGGTTGGATTGCTTATGTCGACCAGTCCGACGGTCAGATACACCTGGTGAAAGCCGATGGCCGGAACGACGAAGTTATCAGCGACCCGACCGTCAGCCGGAATTTTGTGTATGAAAAGCTGGCCTGGTCGAATGACGGGAAGTTGCTGGCGGCAGTCGGCTTGAATACCAATAATGGAATGCGCAATGTCTATTTATTAGATATAGCCAGCCCATTGCGGGTGGAAGCGGTCGCTGAAGGGTTTGCGCCTAGCTGGTCGCCCGACAACCTTTCAATCGCATTCCTCGCCAACCCGATTACGATTAAAGATGGGATCCGCTACGGCCGCCCGGCAATATTTAGCCTCCGAAAGCGGACGGTCAGTTATATCAGTACTTCTACCGACAACCTGGCCCCGCAGTGGTTTGAAGACGGTTCCCGGCTTTTAATCGGGCAGGACCGGGTTTACAACGTGGAAAGCGGCCTGGTAAGCACTTTCAAATTGCCTTTTACCAATACCTGCCTGGCCGCCGCGCTTTCAGCCTCCGGCGATAAACTGGCTAACCTGGAACTGCAGGCGAATGGTGATTACCAGACGGTTATTTACGACTTTAGCAAGGGCCAGGTTGACCCGAAAAAGCCGCTTGCCCGGGCTACCGCGCCGGTACAGGGTAAAGTTGGGATTAACTGCGGTTCGCAACGGGTCCACTGGACCCCGGACAGCCGGTTTGTTTATTATTATGTCAACAACGGGACGAACCCGTCCACCTGCTTAATCGCGGCCAACGGCAACAGCACCCGCTGTTTGTCCAACGTCTACGAACCCAGCTTTAATAGCAACAGCACGGCCCTGGTAGATTTTAGCCTTTCTTCCAGTGGAGATGGTCAGGTGTACGCGGCGCCTTCCACTATAACCGCCCGGCCGGTCAAGCCCCGGCTGATTGCCGAATCGGTTATACCGCCGGTCTGGCAGCCCCTTTAAGCGAGAAGGTAATAAAAAACACCCTTGAAATTTGAAAAGGTTTCAGGGGTGGTTTTTATTATGTCAGGGCTGATTTTCTACCGGCACCGGCAGATTTATAACTCCAGTTGAGCTTTATCCGTAAAAACTACGCTTTCTTGCGTTGTTTCGTGCAGTTCAAGGATTACCAGTTCATTTGAACCGGTTTTCAAGAGAGGTGCCGGGACGTAAATACTCCGCTGGGGGCCGCGTTTCCAATAACGTCCCAGGTTAAAGCCGTTAATCCAGCAAACACCTTTGTCCCAACCAGGTAAAGTAAGGAAAGTATCTTTTAATTCGCTAACCTCGAAGCTGCCCCTGTAGAAACGCGGCCCGTTTTTGACAACCGGGGTAGTAAAAGGCAGCCTGGCAAGGTTATCCAGTGGTAAAGGCGATATTCGCCAGTTGAACAGGAATTGCTGTCCCAGCCTCACGCCGCCATTTATACCTTTGCGGTCAAACAGGTCCGGGCCAAAATTCACCCGCCCCATGTTTTCCACCAGGATATCAATCATTGCTCCTTCAGCCGGGATTATAATTGAGAGTGTGCGGTCTGGAAATTCCCGTTCCAGGACGCCCACCGGCACCCCGTTGAGGAAAACCTGGGCGCGGTCCCCCAGGCCGTCAATGGTCAACGGGACTTCGTCACGAGGACCGGACACCTGGGCGGAGTACAGGATAAAGCCATAATTTTGGTCGAGCTGCTCCATTGAAAGCGGCACCGCCGAAAAGACCGGCTTGCTGAGGACATCTAAAGCATCAAAGAGGTCGGCCGATTCGGTAAGCCGGACTTCACCCAGGGCCATTTTAGGAGCTGGCTGCGGGACCGGCAGGTCGTCCAGTTTGGTATAGCGGCCCAGCACCTCGCGGAATGCCAGGTACTTGGGGGTCGGGTCGCCCGCTTCGTCCAGGGGAGCATCCGAGTCATAGCTGTTGACAGTAGGCTGGTAGGACCGGGCCGGGCGGGCGTTTGCGCCGTTCATAAAGCCGAAGTTTGAACCGCCGTGGAACATGTAGAAGTTAACGGAAGCCCCGGCAGCTAAAATCTGCTCCAACTCGGCTACGGCCACCTCGGGTGTTCGCTTATGGTGTTCTTCACCCCAGTGGTCGAACCAGCCGTTCCAAAACTCCATACACATTAAAGGGCCGCTCGGTTGGTATTCCTTTAGCCTGGCAAAAGCGGTTTCAGCTTTGGAACCAAAATTAACCGTCTTAAGCACATGCGGCAGCGTGCCGTACTGCAACATTTCATCGGTCGGGCCATCCGAGGTAAAGAGCAGGACATCTATATCCCGGTTGTACAGGCCCTTTTCAAGGTAAGTCAGATAGTTCTTATCATTGCCGTAACTGCCGTATTCGTTTTCAATTTGTAAAGCGATAATTGGCCCGCCCTGGCTGATTTGCAACGGCACCAGTCGGGGCAACAGAGCATCAAAGAAGCGGTCTACTGCCTTTAAAAAGGGCGGGTACGCGCAGCGCAACTGCATATCAGAATCTTTAAGTAACCAGGCCGGTAAACCACCCAGGTCCCACTCGCTACAGATGTAGGGGCCGGGCCGGACAATTACCTGCAAGCCGTGCTTTGCGGCCAGGTTGATGAATTTTACAATATCAAGCTGCCCTTCGAAATTAAACACGCCCGGTTTTGGCTCGTGCAGGTTCCAGGCTACGTATGTTTCGAGTGTATTGAGGCCCATGGCTTTGAGTTTCGCCATGCGGTCGTCCCACAACTCGGGCAGCACCCGAAAATAATGTAAGGCGCCCGAAAGTACCCGGAAGGGCTTGCCATATAAGAGAAAATTATTATCGTCGAATGTAAAAGGGTCCATTTTTTCCTTAAATCAACTAATTTGGATTTAACCAGGCTTCTTTGAAAATGCATCTTAGTACCGGCCCGGCAGCAAATCAATCTTAATTGATTTTTAACCCGAGAGCAAGGCATCCGCCAGGAAGCGGTCTTCCTGTTGGACTCCGGCCGGTACAAAGAAGTAACCGCCGCCGATGCAGGCGATATACTCATCCAGGTCTTGCGCCCCGGTACCTTTCTTTGGGAAATTGCGGTTTACCATGTAGTTGCGTTTAACGAACTCGAATTGCTCTTCAAGGTTGCGGCAAAAACCCTGAAACAAAAACCCCGCGTCCAGCAAGCCGCTTTTATCAATGCCGTTCATATACAAGAAGCCACGGCGCAACATGCGGCGCCTCTCGCTTTCCTCGCCCAGGCGCGGGTTGGACTTTCGGATATGCGAGTTCAGCGGCACTATATCTCCATCAGGGTCGGCCGCGTAATTGGGCAGGGTCGTTTCTTTTGTATTGTCGAGGGTTGCCCCGGTCGTCTTGCGGCGGCCAATCGAAGCCTCCTGCCTGGCCAGGTTCAGCCGGTCCCAGCGTTCAAGCTGCTCGCGGATGATTCGCACCGCCACATAGGTACCACCCTGGGCCCAGCCCGGTTCTTCCGAGCCGGTCCAGACCAGGCTTGTCATTAAAGCGTCATCCCTGGTGTTGAGGTTGGAGGTGCCATCCTTGAAACCCAGCAAGCCCCGGGCGTTGGCTTCACCGGAAGGGGCTTTTAAATAACGCTGGAAACCGGGCTGGACCCAGACCGGACTTACCAGCCCTTTGGTATTGCGTAGAATATCCCGGAAGGCATGCAGGTTCTGGAGCGGGTGGTCGCTGCTGATTTGTAGCAGGATATCACCATCCAGCATAGCCGGGTTAAGACGGTCCCCGGCCAGGTCGCGCGGCATCGGCTTCAGGGCAATCGGTTTCCTGGAAGCCAGGCCAAAGCGGTCTTTCCCATCTTTTGTGAAGAGCGAGGCTCCCAGTCCAATCATAATAGAGAGTCGACCGTCCTTCAGGGAGTCGTAACCCATTTCACCGGTATTGCGGGGTGGGAAGTTTTCATCTTCGACAGTTGCCGGGCCAGGTTGGCCGCGCATCAACTCGCGGCTGCGCATAGTCAGGGTCTGCATTAGCCTGGTAAGGCTGTCCGGGGTTTTTGAGATTACCTCAAGGGCCACTAACAGGACCGCTTCAGGCGGGTCGGTAATGATACCGGCCTGGTGTACGCCTTCAAACGGGAACAATTCTTCAACGACGGGCGTTTGCCCTGTTACCTGGGGCAGTTGCCCGGCCGGGTGCCGCCCTGCCGCCACTGCCGCCCCACCGGCTACCGCCGAAGCGGTAGCCAGACCTAGAGCTTTAAGAGCCGACCGCCGGGTCATTTCAGAAGACATCGATAGAGCTCCACCTAACTTTGAACTTTACTTGTTGAGCCCCAGCGTACCGCTAACCCGGCTAAAGCTATCGGCCAGGGCTTCAACCTTCTGGGCCAGGGTTTTGCGGTCGGCCGTGTTTAGTTTGGTGTAATCAACGGCTGTGCCGTCAGCCGCGAAATAAGGGACCAGGGCCGTTTCCACAGTGGTAAAGGCGGCCCGTATTTCGCTGTCCAGCGCGGCGTTGCGCTGTTTGACGAAGGGTGAATAAGCCTCATAAACGAACCTGGCGCTGGCAAAATTTCCCTTGAAATCGTTGAAGTCGGTGTGGCTGTAGCGCTCTTCTTCGCCGGTAATTTTACCGGATTGAATTTCTTCGAGTAATTCGGCGGCCCCGGCAATAGCGGCTTCCGGCTCGATTTTAAGTGCCTTTACCTGGCCATGCAGGACGTTTACATCGGCCAGAAGCTTATCGGCCAGTTTGTCCGTAGCAGCATCCAGCTTGCCATCTACCCAGATGGCTTTTTCCAGCGGGTGAAAGCCGGTCCAGGCCGGGTCGTTCTCGCCCTTCGGGTAAGCGTCGGGCCTGGCATCAATCGCCACGTCCGAATCCTTGAAGGTTTCGGCCAGAAACTCGATGCTTTCGTACTCATAGCGGGCTTTCTGGTAAGCGGTTTTGGCTTTTACCAGGTCATGAGATTTTACGGCTGCTACAAAAGCGGCCGTTTCGGTTACCAGTTTATCCAAACTGCCTTTGAGATAATTATCAACCCTGGTAGTCGCCGCCACTACTTCCGCCCCGCTGATAGCTTCCGCGCTGGCCGCAGCAGGTTTGGAGGAACCAAAAGATTTGATAGCCCCGGCAAATTTGTCTTGTAGGGTTTGCACGAGCGGCGTCACCGTGGCGGCGGTCGTGCTGGCATTACGGAGTAATTCGCGCCCTACCGGGGTCATTGCATCTTCGATTTCCTTGTACAGGTCGCGGGAAGCCTGCTGGACGACTCCTTCGACATCAAGCCAACCGGTATCAAACTTCTTATAGGCCGCCCTGGCCGCCGCCAGGTCATTTTTCTTGAGCGCCTCGGCAGTATCGGTCAAATTTTTACCCAGGTCCGTCAAAACCTGGACGCCGTTACCGGCACCTGTCGGTAAGGCCGTTGTGGAGGTAACGGCGGCAGGAGTGGTCCCGGCCATACCAGGAGCGGTTGTAATACTGGCAGCAGGGGGTATAGCAGTGGTCCCGGTTGAAATAGCGGCGGCCGTTGTGGAAATGCCGGGTGCCGGTAAGCTGGTGGCAGTATTATCACCGCAAGCGGTCAGGGCGAGGCTCAGTAAGCTGGTTGCCAGGACCGCCCTGGTAAAGGTTTTAAGTGGTAACTTCATGGTAATTCCAGTCTCCTCACATGCATGGTTATTCTATTAAGCCTACAAGCCCATACGAAAAAGTTATTTGGCAACTGCCGGGGGAACGCCGGATTCAACCGGTTTCCCGGGAACGGTATCTTCACCGGCTGGCTTAAAGTGGGTGTACAAAACTATACCCGCCCCGATAAGCAGCAACACCACCTGGGCAAGCGTAGTTTCCCAGGTGGGAAAGAGGCCGAAAAAGCCATTTTCCGGCAGATAAGTCGCCGGGGTAACCGGCAAAAACCCACCAACCTGTAGAGCGTGGACCCCGGTCCCAACGAATTTAAAGCAGAGGTAAAAGACCAGGATGCTGGCAATCCGGAAGAACGGCCCCATGGGAATATGCACGCCCGCTACTACCAGCAAGAAACCCAGGAAACCCAGCAAGAGGGTTCCAATAGCCAGGCCCAAAAATAGGTCGGTCAGGCTTATATTGCTACCCATTCCCAGGAAAAATAAAACCGTTTCGGCCCCTTCCCGGAAAATCGCCAGGAAAGATAGGACCGCCAGGCCCACCAGGCTACCCTTTGCCAGGGCACTGGTGCTTTTGCGTTTGATGTAACGCTGCCAGGCCACCGTACTGGCCTTGTTGTGCATCCAGTAGCTTACATAGATCAACATCAGGGCAGCGACCAGCCCGGTAAGCCCTTCGATTAATTCCCGGTTACTCGAATTGATGGCGCTGCTAAAGAGCGCCTGGATACCGATACCCAGGGCGATACTGACTGCCAGGCCAGCCCCGGCCCCACTCCAGACCCAGGACTGTTTGGTTTCGTTACCGGACTTCTTAAGGAAAGCTAACAGGGCGACAATCACCAGTAAGGCTTCCAGACCTTCCCGCAGCAGGATAATCGCGGCATCAAAGATACCGTAAGAATTAGCCTGACGGTAGGGTTCCAGTCGGGCGGTCATCCGGTCCAGTACAGTTTTCAGTTCGGGGGACTGCCCGTTAGCCAGAGTTAAGGCCAGCCCCATATCATTTTCGGTATTGCGATAGTCATCCGCCGAGCGAGTTTTAACCTGGCCTTCCACGGTCAGCCAGCCATCCTTGAAACTCGTTATAGCCGCCGCCGCCCCCGTCCAATCGCCTTTCGCCTGCAAATCACGGGCGCTATTCAAGACGCCCAGCAAGGAAGCGATGGTCGGGGTAGAAGTGGTATTAGTAATAGGGGACGGAGCGGCGGCCGCCGGAGTGGTAAGTGTGGGTAGAGGAGTGCCATTGCCATAAGCCAGGTTTGTTTTGCTCAGGGCTTCCAGGGCTTTTTGAAGGGCCTGGAAATCGACCGGTGTCCTGGCAAAAACATCTTTGACATCGTTAAGGCGGTCTTCAATGGCGCGATAGGTCTCCTTTGAATTGGCGCGCACGCCATCTTCAACGTTGAACCAGGCATCATCAAAAGCCTTGAATTCGGATTGAGCCAGGGTTAAATTGCCCGATTGAGCGGCAGCCAGCGCTTTCTCAACACTGCTGTTGATCCGCTTCATGTCATCCTGTGAAGAATCGGCCCGGGCAAGTGAAGACCCGGTTATCCAGACACCCAGTAAAAGCAGCCCCAAAAACGGCTTCCACCAGGTAATGCGTAGAACCTTAATAGAGGTATTCATATTAAATTAGTCTTTCTTTCGACGGTTATTTAACCAGGTAAAATATGCCAGGAATAGCTGGTTGTGGTAGTGCAAACCGTCGCTTCCAAATGTCTACAAACCTATATTATTAGCATATCCTAATCATTTTTGTTTGTCAAGATTACTTTTTTGGTTTTTATTTCTTCTGAAAGGAAAATCAACCCTCGGTTTCAAGTACATCCCCTGTCATAACAAAACCCCACTTCGAACGAATGGGGTTTTGCAGATTTTAGTATTGGATTTTAGGATTTTTATTAAAGATGAAACATTGCCGGTAGCGGCGGGTGCGGCGGTACCTCGGCGCCCGGTACGCCTTCCATTAAATCAAATATTTGCATTGTATCCTGGCGAATGACTGGCCCGTGGACCGAAGCAATTTGCTCAACACCCATACGGCGCATGTAGTTAATCATATCCCGGAATTTTACCATATCATAGCGGGGCAACATATGGAAGTTCATTGATTGCCACATGGCGAACCCACCGGCATAGGCGCTTTCGGGGACCAAATCTACATAGGGCAGGGATTGGCCGAACTGAATCGAGCCAAAACCATCACTGGTAAAGTAGGTCCGAGTTTTAGTTTCGAATAGCCAGCTGGTGTGGCCGTCTTCCAGCAGAGATTCCTCTACCCGCAGCACTTTGTCGCCCAGGTCAATTTCCTGGCCGGGAAAAACTGCCGCAAACCGGGTCGGGTCAATATTGTACATACTTAGACCTTTACCCATAACGGTGGTATTGCCGACTACACGAGCTTTAGGCGCTAATTTTAGAATTTCATGCAAGCCCCCGACGTGGTCCATGTCCATATGGGTCAGGAAGATATAATCCAGGTCCTGCGGATTCATTACTTTAGAAAGGGCCGCGATTGTGTCACCGGCCATCAGGTGTGCGCCGGTATCCAGCATTATAGATTTTTTACTGCCGACAACGACAAATTGATTGATAGGCAGGATAGGGCCTTCCGGCATATTGTAATTGTAATTAAGACAGTAAGTTTTATTTGCAAATTCGAAAGTATTTGTCACAGCGATTCCTTTCATACGTTTTATTTTTAAGACCCTGTTTAACAGGCCGCGTTGATAGGAATACTCTAACCTTACTGCTCATATATTTGTGTGATATGGCTCACCGGCCGGATAGACCCTTTGACTGATTTTTAAGTAAGCTAAAAGTCGTAGTTAAAGGGTCAACTTTTGTTTGAACACCTGGCCTCAGTTAACGGAAAACGCGGCCAGGTTTGGCCCCTTATAATCAACTATTTCCATATTTGTAGCCTGTTCAAACCGGGCGGCGGCCTGGCGCCACAATTCAAAAAGAGGCTCAATATCTCTTCGTTGAAAGCGGAAAACGGCGTGATCAAAGATTAGCACCGCTACATGCGCCTGACCGCAGCCAAAAATCGCCCGTTGAGAACTAATACCGGCCAATAAACCATCCCCCCGGCGCATCCCGGACCGGCAGGCCTCTTCGAGAAGCAATCCCAACACTTTGAACTCTTTGAAGCTCAACAAAAGGCCGGTTTGCCCGAAATCGAAGTGTATCCGGTCCGTGGCTTGTCTGTAGACGCACCAACTGTAGGAATTTGAAGCGATAAGTTGGGGATATGTACCTTCGTTATTCATGTTTTTCTTCCCTTGTCAGCTCTATCTTGATATTTTTTTAAAATTGTAATTACCGTTAATTGCCAGTAGATTACCTAATACGCCTGACAATAGCAGCTTGCAGCTTACTTAGTCTCAGCTCCACCCAAGCGTGGAGTTTTTTGTTATACCAGCAAACCAGGCGATTAACTCGTTTTAACATAAGTTAGGGTTGACTAAATGTCATTATTAGCATATACTAATAACAAGGGTGCTGTCAATAGCTATTTTTAAGGATCCAGAACCGGCCCCGGACAGCTTTTATGTTTTAGAAGCGCGTATTATCCAAAGGCAAGTGATATAAATGGTGACACTAAACAATATTGTTTTAGACGAAAAAACCGGTCTACCGGCGATTAAACCTAGCGAAACTATCGAGGAATATTGTGAAGCAATATTTAACCTGTCGGCCGATGAGGAAGGGCCGGTAAAAGCGGTCCACCTGGCGGCACGAATGGGAGTAGCTCCCGCGACTGTCTTTGCGACCATCCAGCGCATGCAAAAAAGTGGCCTGGTGCGGGTAGACCAGCATAACCACCAGTTAAAGCTATCTCCGGCGGGTGAACAAATCGCCCTGAGACTTACCCGGCGGCACAGCCTGCTGGAACGCTTTTTATTTGACGACCTGGGCCTACCCTGGGATGAGGTCCATGAGGAAGCCTGTGAACTGGAACATGTCCTGTCCCCGGCCGTAGAAGAAGCCCTCAACGGGTACCTGGGGTTTCCGAGTACTTGCCCACACGGTAATTTAATCCCCGGGAACAGCCCTCAAGAAGCCGATGAAACCCGCCCCCTTGACCAGGAGCAACCTGGCCGCCAGGTTAAAATCGTTCGGGTCAGCGAGGAAGGGGAACACGAACCCGGCTTGCTGCAATACCTTTACCGCCTGGGCCTGTTGCCAGGTACGGCCTTGCACATCAAAGGGAAATCGCCTTTTGACGAAACTATTCAGGTGGTGAACAGCCTGGGCCAGGAACTGACCATTGGCCGCAAGACAGCCCACGCTATCCGGGTTATCGAAGAACCCGGCGCGGCTGACCCAACCCTCTAATGACAACCGGGAAGTCGAGGACAGGAGAGCCAAGTTGTTACAAATTTTAGAAACAACCGACCTTACACAAATATTCGCGCCTTACCGGGGCCAGCTGGGTAAATACAATCAATGGATTGTCCCACAAATTGACCCGGACCAGTACGCCGGGGAAACCGATGTCATTCCGGCTACTCGCCTTCTGGAACCGGAATTCCTGGTGGACCTGCTTTCGCGCTGGGACACCAAACTTGGTACGAACAACTTAAAGGTTGAGGCTTCCCTGTGGATTAAATACTACTGCAATGTCATTTTCCCACCGGTCTTAGGCGCAATGTCACTGGGTGGGCTGGGTCTGGATGCCTCGCTGGCAAATACCAGCCTGGTCTTGAGCCGGACAGCCGGTCTCAAAAAACTGGAAGGACCGGGCTACCCTATCCGGGCCATTTTCGGTGATAGCCCCAGAACGGTGATATACGGGCCGCGTTGCGCGGTGCCGGGCCAGGCTGAAAGGGCCATCCGCCCGGTTAACAGTGTGGCCGAATTACACCAGGTAGTCTTTAAACAGCTATTTGAAGGCCATTTTGCACCTCTTTTTGAGCAGTTTCAGTCAGTCACCGCTGTTTCAAAAAAAGTTCTCTGGGGCAGCCTTGGCGCAGCGATTTTCGGTTTTTACCAGCAGCTAGGGGATAGGGTGGGTTCCCAGGCCGCCAGCCTGGAGGATGCCCCGGCCTTGCTGGATAGCCCTGAGAATACAGATATCGCACCCGGCAAGAATCCGCTGTATCACCCGGTCCAATTGCGGTTCTTGAACGACGCGGCCCTACCCGACCCGGTGCGGGTCCGCAACAGTTGCTGCCTCTGGTACAAAGTACCGGGGGCCCAACGCTGTACCACCTGCCCCCTGCTCAAGCCGGAAGAACGAGCCGAACTCCTTAAAGTCAAGGCGGCCAAAAAAGCCGGTTAAAATATTACCAATTGTCTGTAAACTGCCCCGGCTATAAATTTATTCTCTATTTTTTGCGTTAAAAGAACCCCTGTGCTACTATCAAGTCAGCTATTATTACTGCAGAAACCCATAGCTGAAAGACGGCCAGGAGACAAGATGCGCTATACACGGGCGGGGCAATTAGTCCTGAGCGACTCGATGATGAAAATATACCAGGACTGCGGCACCCGGTTCTGGTTCAATTATCTTGAAAACCCCGAACCCGAGCTACAGCCGCGCCTGGCCGCCTTCGAATTTGGGACAGTTATCCATTCAATGTTTTACGACTTCTTCAAACGGCGCGACCCCGACCTGAAGATGTTTCAATCGGCGGCTAATTTTGCGAACGTCTTCCGGGGCCGCTGGTTTAACATTGATAACCCGGCCAAAACTGCCAGGGGCCGTTCCAAAGCGCCCATTTTATGGCGTTCCCCTGACGAAAAAGAAAGACTCTTAAACCTCGGCTATAAAATCTGCCTGGATTTCTACCTGCGCAATATAGAAATCCCACTTTCCCATCTCCTGGTAGAAGCATATTTCATGGTCAATATAACCAACGAGCAGAACGGTCGGGGATACGCCTTGCAGGGCTATATTGACCGGCTGGAGCTAAAGAACAGCCACCAGCCCGGCAGTTACCAGCCCGAAGACCTGGGCAAAGCCTTGCGGGAAAGCCGCCCACTTTTCCAACGGCAGGAAGAGGCCGGTTATTTAATGATAATTGATTACAAATCCGGCACCAAAATGGTGCCGCCCGCCGCCCTGCAACTTGATACTCAGTTCAGTTGCTACGACCTGGCGGTGGAATTGCTATACCCGGCCGCGCCGCGCCAGTTCGCCGTTGAAAATGTGCGAGACGGTTCGCTCATACCGACCACACGGGGTGAGGGTGAGCGCCGGGTGCTGCGCGAGCGGATTTTTAAGATTGGCCGCTCAATCGAGAAAGAGCAGTTCCCGCTGGCTTCCAATATGTACAAATGCCAGAATTGCACCTTTTTGCAGCAGTGCAGCAGCCTGCAACAACTGGCAAACCGTAAGGGCATCCACCCGGAAGACCTGATGCGGGCCAGTTCGCCGGTGGTGCGCGGACAGCGTAAGGTTCCCAGCCTGTTTGAATGGAAAAATGGCGAAATCACCGGCGTTACCGATGAGCAGCGCCTGGCCCGGGCCGAAAAACTCCGTCACAAACCAACCCAGATGTCGTTCTTCTTTGGGCAGGAAGAACATGAAGCCCTGGCCGACGACTCGGCCGATATGGTCCATGATACGTTTATAGAAACCGTTGCCGGTTCTGAAGAATGGCAGCCCGACGGAGAAAGCTCCAATAACCTGGGAGAATGGGACCAGGTCCAGGCTTCCTGATTCAAGCCGCTACAAAGGAGTGTGGGAAATATGTCTAACTCGCCTGCTTCTAACGATAGTGAAAATATGGTTGTAGTTATAAACAACCCGGAGCAGCACCGCTACGAGGTTAATGTGGGTAACGAAGTGGCTATCCTTACCTACAGTGAAGGTGAAAATTCCATTACCCTGTTACATACTAGCGTGCCTACCGCCTTGGAGGGCCGGGGTATCGCCGGTAGGCTGGCCCGGTTCGCCCTGGAAGAAGCGCACGCCCGTAAATTAAGTGTAAGGCCGCAATGCCCTTTTGTAGCCGCCTATATTCGCCGCCATTCCGAATATATGCCGCTACTTTCTGAAGCCGAACAGCAACGGATTTCCAAAAACTGAACCGGTCAACCGATAAGGGGTACGGAATTGTTAGTAAAACTGACAGGAGCAGGGCCACCTTTTGCCACCCGGTGTTTGAATATGGCTCCTTGAACGCGAGAGTCTACCAGGATGTTTTTACGCATAGGGTAGAAGGCTGCAACGAAGTAATCCATAGTTGTAACTATAAAAATCACAGTTTAGTTAAAATCAGGAGATTAACTCTAATGGACGATTTCGAACGAATAGACCCACCCCTGGCAGCTCCGGAAGAAGAAATGCTCAACGCCTGGTTGGATTTCCACCGGGCGACTTTGCTAAAGAAGGTTGCCGGGGTCAGTGATGAAGATTTACGCCGTAAAGTGACGCCTTCCGGCCTGACTTTGCTGGGCCTGGTCAAGCACCTGGCCTATGTCGAGCGCGGCTGGTTCCAGGATACTTTCGCGGGTCACGAGGTGTATTTCCCTTATACGCAGGAAGACCCCGACGCCGATTGGCGGATTGAACCGGGCGAAACCACTGCTGATGTTTTAGAATTTTACCGGCAGGAAGTCCGGGAGTCCCGTCGGATTGCAAACGCGGCCAACCTGGATGACCAAGCAAAAAACCAGACCGGCCAGGAAATAAAGGGGCATACTTTACGCTGGATATTGACACACATGATCGAGGAAACGGCCCGGCATAACGGCCACGCCGACATTTTGCGAGAAATGATTGATGGCACTACCGGCAGCTAAACGGCAAATCCATGTGGATAACCTGGTGGAAAAAGATGTGGATAGATCGGGGATAAACGCTATTGACACAATCTAAAATTCTTGTTACTATAGTGGTGTCAGGATTGTTGAAGTTAGCAAAAGTACGGTTCCAGCAAAAGTTCGCAAGAATAGCCGCTGGGTTATAAGTTTCTCCGCAAGGTCTAAACTTTATGTATCAAGCTTCACTTCTATAGCAATTCGGATTGAAAATCCCGAGAAGCCGCAAGGTTTGTCGGGTTTTTCTTTTTCATACCCTCCGTAGAGCATTACCACGAGCAACGGCCACTTAACCAAGTAGCTTGCCTGGGCCAGGACTTATCTTAAGATTTATGGGTTGCTTGATAATTCTTCTTGATTTATTAGATGGAGAGCAATTGCTGGATAAGTTAAAAGAATTGCGGCTAGGTGTCGAAATTAAAATGGTTGAAGAAGTATCTATAGCTACAGACTGGTTCAAAAGTATATAATCTAGCAGGTAGTTAATTAGCAATCTAATTTTAGAATGGGGTTATTAGTTATGTTAAGCTCCACCGAATACGAAAATCTGGCAAACCGGCTGCTGGAGTTGCTTGACCGCTTGCAACCCGAACTGGCCGAGGTCAGCCGCACGATCCACTCCAACCCGGAAACAGCCTATAAAGAGTACCAGGCTTCCGCCCTGCTGGCCGCTAAACTGGAAGAACATGGTTTTCAGGTCGAGCGCAAGGTTGCTGATTTAGATACGGCATTTGTGGCCTATACCGGGACGCAAGCCAGTCCAACGGTAGCTATCCTGGCTGAATACGATGCCCTGCCGGGTATAGGCCATGCCTGCGGTCACAACCTCATGGCGACCGCCGCCCTGGGAGCCGGGCTGGCCTTGCAGGGAATAGCCCGGCAACTACCGGGCCGGGTGGCAATTTTCGGCACCCCGGCCGAAGAAGGCGGTGGCGGAAAAGTAGTTATGGTCCAGCGGGGAGCTTTCAAAGGTGTAGACGCTGCCATGATTTTCCATCCTGCAACCTCTAACCTGGTGGATGGCACTTCGCTGGCCTCGACAAGAGTCAATATTATCTTTCACGGGCAGGCCAGCCACGCCGCCGCCGCACCGCACCAGGGGATTAACGCCCTGGACGGGGTTATCCAGACCTACAATGCCATTAATGCCTTACGCCAGCACCTGCGAGATGATGCCCGGGTGATGGGTGTAATCACTAACGGCGGCCACGCGGCCAATATCGTTCCGGAATATGCCAGCGCTCAGTTCAGTATCCGCGCGGCCGACCGCCGGTACGCCGATGAAGTCCTGGAAAAGTTCAGGCGCTGCGCCGAAGGGGCCGCCCTGGCGACCGGGGCCAGGCTGGAATTTAACATTATAGAACCGAGCCGCTATGACAACGTGGTGACTAACAGCGTCATGGCCCAAATTTTCACCGAGAAGCTGGAAAGACTGGGGCTTAAAGTTGACCGGTCCGGTATCAAAGAAGGTGCGGGAAGTACCGACATGGGGAATGTCAGCCAGGTCATCCCTTCAATACATCCCTACCTGGCAATTGCCCCGGCCGGGGTAAGCCTGCATACTGACGCATTCCGGGAAGCGGCTGGTTCCGCACGGGGCCAGGAAGCTATGCTGAACGCCGCTAAAGCTATGGCGCTTACCACGCTAGACCTGCTGGTAAAACCGCACTTGCTGGCCCAGGCTAAACAGGAATTTGCCGCCCTGGCCGAGAAAGGCCTGGTAAAGGGCCTTTAACTTCCCGGAAAATTTAGCGATACCCGGCAAAAAGCCGGGGCGGTCGGGACCAGGAAATATCCTGGACTCTAGCCGCCCCGGCCCTTTAATTTACCGGAGGTTTTAAACCTTTTTAGCTTGCGGTGGAAAGGTTTACATTGTGGGTAAGAGCCTTATCAAAAGTGACCGGTTGAGTCGCCTTTAAACGCAGGTTCAAAGGACCCTCTCCTACCGTATTTATAGATAGGTTATGCAGTTCCCCACCGGGCCCATCCAGGTCTACCAGTATTATTTTACTGGGTCCAAGAGTAAACAGGTTAAAAAAGTTGGGTCTGGTCAAACCGGCCTGTTTAGCGGCGGAAAGGTTTCCCTCGGTGAGGGGGACAGGTTCAATACCCAGCAGAGCCTGGTAACGGCGAGAACTGTTGGGCAGGGTATCTACCAGGACGAGTACGGACTCAATCCCGGTTACACCGTTGGCGTGATGCCAGGCCGGGCCGGAAGGCACCCGCAAGCTGCGCGGAGTAATGTCGCCACAAAGAAAAGGTAAATCTGGCGTAACCGGCTGGCCGGTCTGCCACTTTATCGCCTGGCCGTCCGGCCGCTGCCGTCCACCGGCGAATGGCCCCTGGTAATCCAGACCGCGTTCCCTCGCCGCCGCGATATCCTTTTCAATTTCGGTAGGAAGTAGCGCGAAATCTATCAAACCTTCCCCGCCAGTAGCCGGGTTAGTTGTTTTCGGCCACCAGCGATGCCCTGGCGATTCCTTTTTGAAAGCGATCAGTTCCAGGTAGCTGCCATCGGCAAAGGACACCAGGGCGTTATGACTGGCCCCATCGACATGCTCGCCGCCTGGCACGACCGTAAAACCCAGGCTGGTATAGTCGGCCGTGGCCTGGGCCAGGTCCTTCACCAGGATAACCACGTGGTCGATTCCCTTAATCATTTTCTGTCCTTTCGGGATCTATAAATGGTTTCTAACCCAGGACAGTCAATTCTTTAACCGGCGTGCCATCACTCCACTGTCCCAGGCTGCGCTGCTTCGGAGTATTGCCCAGCGCCACTTCACAGGATTTTGCTTCAAAAGTACAGCTTTCCAACCCATCGGATAATTTCCAGATACCATTATAATTCAAAGTGTTTGGGGGCTGCTGCGTAGCCATTCCGTGGTCGGCCACCAGGGGCGGGGTGCCGTAATTATCGGTATGGAACAACAGGTAATTTTTGTTCGCTGCCGGAACCTGGGGCGTGTTTTGCCAGATAAGGTTCCCGGCGCTCCGGCCAACTACAACATCCTGTTCGCCAACTAAAATAAGTATTTTAGTAGTGGCCGGGATAGCGGCCAGTTCGGCCTGCGAGTCAAGCGTAAAGTTGCGAATAGCGAGAATGCTGCAATTGGCACAACCACCCGGCGTTACCGCGAAAAGGGCTTTTGGCACCGGCAAACCGTTCTTTTCGGCCCGGGCTGCCAGGTTAGTCGCGATTACGCCACCGGCGCTATAGCCAACCGCCAAAAAGTTCGCCAGGTCAGGCCGGGCGTGAGAGCCATCCTGCAACCGCTGGAAAGCCGCCTTTAAGGCTGCCAGCGCGTTGTCTGTATATCTGGTGCCATCCCGGCTGTCCTGCGCCTGGTAAACCGGGAAAATAACCAGGTTTCCTCGCCGGACCAGGTGATTTATCCAGGCGGCATAACCATCTCTGTCCGGGTCTACGCCGAGATAGCCGTGCAGAAAGGCAATCACCGGGAGAGCTTTGGTTGGAGCAGGCTGCACCGGCTCAAAAATATAATATGCTTCCTCACCCTGCCCGTAGCGTTTACTTGTGATGTTCTTATAAAGATATTCCTGGCCGCCTGGCCCACTGGCCGGTTGCGTTGGCGGGTGGGCTGAAGAAACGGTTGGCCGACCTACCGATACCGCAGGGGCCGGGGTGGCATCCTGTGGCAGAGTCGCCAGCGGTGTAGGCGGTATGGCGGTGGCAGGTTGCGCCGGAGCGACCGCCACAGTTGAAGTGACCGCAGGTGCAACTGTGTTTGACCCAACCGGGACCGCCGGGGTTGGTAAGGTGGTTGGGTCAGCGGATGATGCACCACACGCCGTTAAAAATAACAAACCAACAACCATTATTAGCAGGACCGCTCCCAAAAACCGGCCGCCTTTTAAGGGGTTAGAACAATACAAAGCTTCTAATTCCTTTCATTTCCAGCTTATTATAACAGTTCTGCCCTGCTCAAAATGAGCCAGTAGGGTTACAGACAGGTTAATGTTTCATAAAAGAGCGTAGCAACATTTCATGTAGTATTAATTATGCATGTTAAAAGTTAAAACCTTCTACTTGCATCGGGTGATAGCTTTGTTGGAATTTCTAACCGGCTTAAATTTAGGCATTTCTGAAACTGGCTTTAATCAAGCCTCTTAACAGGAGGATACGAAGATGAACAGGTTTAACTTCGGGTCACTTTGGATGCTTCTAGCTTTTATTATTAGGTGATTTATTAGCTATGACTATAATAATTATGTGGTTTGTCAGGGATTTCTAGTAATGCTATAATGAGTCCTTAAATAATTGTGGGATTTTAAAGACACTTTTGTTACTTTAACGTTGGAAATTGCGTATTTACCTTTGCGTTAAGGCCCCAAACTAAAATCTGAAGTATTAAAGATGACAGAAGGCTTTCCGGCAGGTGTCCGGAAGCTAAAGGAGAGACAGAATGAGTATTTTGGAACGAAATGCTACTGAAACGGGCCGCGAACCTTTTAAGAACGAGCCTTTAACGGATTTTAGCCAGCCTGAACACAAAGCCGCCATGGAAGCGGCCCTGGCAAAAGTTGGCGCGCAACTCGGGCAGGAGTTAAACCCGGTAGTGGGCGGCAAAAGGCTGGAAACGGGCAATTTCCTCAATTCCTACAACCCGGCCCGGCCTGACCAACTGATCGCCCGCTTTCATAGCGCGACCACTGAGCAGGCTGAAGAGGCCATCCAGACCGCCAGTGAAACTTTTAAGACCTGGCAGAATGTCCCGGCTGAGGAACGGGCCGGTTACCTGTTTAAAGCGGCCGACCTCATGCGCCAGCGCAAGCACGAATTTAGCGCCTGGATGGTTTATGAAATAGGCAAGAACTGGCCCGAAGCCGATGCCGATACCGCCGAAGCGATAGACTTCCTGGAGTTTTACGCCCATGAAATGCTCCGGCTGGCCGGACCGCAGCCGGTCGTCCAGGTAGAAGGTGAGAAAAACCACCTGGTCTACATACCGCTGGGGGTTGGCGTGGTTATCCCACCCTGGAACTTCCCGCTCGCGATTACGGTTGGTATGACTTCCGCCGCTATCGTAACCGGCAATACGGTTGTACTTAAGCCTTCCAGCGTTACCCCGGTTATAGCCTACCGCTTCTTTGAACTGATGGAAGAAGTTGGCCTGCCCGCCGGGGTCTTTAACTTCCTGCCCGGCAGCGGCGGCGCGATTGGCGACCTGCTGGTAGACCACTCCAAGACCCGCTTTATTTCCTTCACCGGCTCTAAAGAGGTTGGTTTGCGAATTTTCGACCGGGCCTCAAAAGTAGCCACCGGCCAGATCTGGCTGAAACGGACCGTTCTGGAAATGGGCGGCAAAGACTCGGTTGTCGTGGACGAAACCGCCGATGTAGAAGCGGCCGCCCAGGCGATTGTAACCAGCGCCTTTGGCTTCCAGGGTCAGAAATGCAGCGCCGGTAGCCGGGCCATCCTGGTGGACCAGATCTATGACAGGGTAATGGAAAAGGTCGTAGAAAAAGTAAACCAGCTTGAATTAGGCCCTACCGACGAGAAAAACTATAATCTTGGACCGGTTTCTGACGAAAAAGCCTACAAGAAGATCAAAGAATACATCGAAATCGGTAAAGGCGAAGGAAAACTGGTGGCCGGTGATAAGAACCGGGTGCCGGACCAGGGGTATTTCATTCCTCCGACAGTCTTTAGCGAAGTGGATGCCCAGGCCCGGATTGCGCAGGAAGAAATCTTTGGGCCGGTACTGGCAGTAATTCGCGCCCGCGATTTTGACCACGCCCTGGAAATCGCCAACGGCACCGAGTACGGCCTGACCGGCGCCCTGTTCAGCCAGGACCCGGCTCGCCTGGACCGCGCCGAACGGGAATTTCATGTTGGCAACCTCTATTTTAACCGCAAATGTACCGGGGCCCTGGTAGGCGTCCAGCCTTTCGGCGGCTTCAACATGAGCGGCACCGACTCCAAGGCCGGTGGACAGGATTACCTGTTGCTATTCCTCCAGGGCAAGAGCATCGCCCGGAGAGGTTAACTACCTCTTGCAGACAAATAAAAAGTACCCGGTCCCTTTGCAGGGAAACCGGGTACTTTTTATTTGTCCCGGGTAAATACCGGGGCGTTATACCTGGGTGAAACTTAACAACCGGCTGTCCCGCTGGTACCGGCGAACTGGCGCGGCTCGACTTTCTGGTAGGCTTTGCTGCTTAAAATCAGGCTATTGGTCGGCCCAAAACCGCGCAGGGGTGGAGTATTTCCGTCCAGGTTAAGCGTTGGCATAAAAGGCGTAATCCAGTTGTGGCGGTACACAAGTTGGACGTAAAACCGGTCGGTTGGTACGCAGATATAGCGCCCAGGCCAGCTGGGAATAGCCGAATCCGGCCCAATCGCCACGCCGTATCTATCGGAAAGGGGAATATCTTTGCGGCAAATACTGGCATCGTCGGTACTGAAGCAAGGGTTTGAGCGAAAACCGTTATACTGGTCATTAAAGGGCTGTTTCGGCAGGGCGCAAGCGGCACCCACTGTCAGCAAGGGAATCTCAGTACACTTGGCATCGGCCCATTTAACACCCAGGCTATCATTATCGGGCCGGGCCGGTACTGAATTAACCCGGGGGTCGTTTGTCGGAAAATTAGCTGCCGGTTTGGGTAAGGCATAAAGTTGCCACTGATATTTGTAGTTATCGTAAATATCCGGCCCGGTGCGACCCAGGTTAGGTTGTCCGGCCGGTCCGGCGACAGTCCCATCAGGGTCGGGGTCGTCCACCTGCTCACCGACATGCTGCACCAGGATATACTCAACGTTTTCCATCCTGATACTCACCCGGTTTAAGGCCCGCAGCATATTATAATCGCGGTAAAGAGTTGTACCAGACAAAACATCACAGCCATTAGCGCAGACCGAAACCGACCGGGCCGCTTCCTGGGCGGCAAAATCCAGGTTAGTGCTTTCAAAAAAGGCCAGGCCAATTTCAAGAATCCCAAAAATAAGCGCCAGCAAAGGCACGCTGACCAACAAAAACTCCAAAATACTTTGTGCCGATTGGGGACGGGCCGCCGCTGCCAGGCTTTTGTTCAAAATGGTTTTATTTGAGGCATCCGATGGCATCTGCCCACCACGCGCCCAGCGGCTAAATACCTGGCCGGAGTGGCGCAGCCATATCATAACCCGACCGGGTATTTGGGAGGAGCCTTTGTCAGCTTGCATAGCCATGCCTCTCTAGAAAATAGAAGGAACAACCTTTGTTCACAGGCCATCCCGCCTGCAACAAGGTTAAAAGGTTAAACCTTTTCAAGAACTGGGTTTAGTAAAACCACCCCCGACAGGCTCCATAATTTTTACGGCTTTATCCGAAAGCGTAAGTGAACCGGGAAAGAAAGTTAATAACCACTTATGGTTATACACGATCTGCACCCCGGCATAGTCAGGTGACCGGAAAATCGTGGGGTCCCCAAATTTAGCCGGGTCTTCCGTCTGGTTATTGTAATAAGCCGCGGAACTGGGATTAATCGTAACGTTATTGCCGGTGAAATCTAAGGAATACCGTAAAGACGGATACCAGGGCGCGAAATTGTAGCGCCAGCACTGGATAGCCGAGGAGGAGGTGGTGCTGGCTTGAAGGTAAAGCACATCATTTTGATTGGCACCAGAACCACCTATCTTGACACACTTGGCACCGCCGCTATAGCGGAGTTTATCATATATCGCCGAGGCATTTCCGGCCGAAGCCGAATGACTACCCAGGGGAAGCGTGCGAGTGATACCGGCCGTGGCAGCTACCCCGTTTATATTCGAGGCGTCACCGCAAAAGGCTTGGCCGGTGTAAGTTTTATTGGCCAGGGTGGCCCCTTTAGGCTTGGCTGGCTCACTTGATCCATACATACTGGCGCATTTGTTTACTGACATTACATTTGGCACAAACCACTTTTCAACCGTCCCATTGGTTGTGGTTATGGTGGTATAGTCGAAAATTTCCTGGAAAGGGAAAAGACTTAGATCAGGGTTATAAAGTACCCCATATTGCCCACCTATACCGTTATAGCCTACCGTAGTCGCAACAGAACGGCCGGTGACCGTATCGGTCACGCGAGAACTAGCTAGTTCTGTTACATCGCCACGGAAGGTCATCAGCAGGGCAACGTTCTGGCGCTCTTGCTGTAAAGCGCTATTGACGTTCTGGGTCAATAGAAGGTCGCCATCGGCACCCACCCGCGCATTAACATCGTTACCGCCGGAAGGATCGGCATTACCCCGGCTGGAAACCGCCCGGACGCCCTCACGGACGGCCGCAGTAACCGTCATATGGCTGCGGATAAGTAAACCAAGCTCAACCAGCACCACAAACAACATTATCAGGAAAGGTAAGGTCAGGGCGAACTCAACCAGGGCCTGGCCTTCGGCTCCGCGCCTGAGCGGCTTGCGGCTTACCTGTGGGGATTGGTCCGGTGAGGTGGCAGTTCGTACCGGGCTAAACAGAGCCTTTTTCAAGCTGGCCCGGTCAGGCAGGTAATCAATGGCCCAACCGGAAAAATCAAGCACTTTAAAAGGGTGAGACTTTGCCTGATTACCCGGTTTGTGTAATTTCATCTGATCCAGTTCTTCCAATTTTTACCAATCTGAAGCTATTTATGGTAAACCTGATTACCTGGCTTTATCATAACATTTAGCCCATTCTTTACAATAGGAGTTAACTCCTAATTTCCCACCAGTCGTGGCATAGATTCTGATTATTAGTTTACCGGAGAATCGGTCAAGGGCGATATGAAACCAGAAAGAAGGAGTTAACATGGCTGATAATGATAGATCTAACCTTTCTACCTGTCCCATTTGTGGCTACACCGATACAGCAGATGATTCCCAGGCTTTGCAAATGGCAATCGAAGAGCATATTCGGATGTCCCACAACCTGGACCCGGCTACCCTTGGTGGGACTACCGGCTCGGTAAGGTCGGTAACAAACGATACCGCGGCTGAAGTTAGTGGCAATAACAACAATAACAGCGGCACCTTCATACCTATTATAGCAGCCTCGCCAAATAGCGGTGGTAGTGGGGCACCCTCGGCCGGGGCTGGCTTTGGGGCTGGGGCTGTCCTTTTAGGCGCTGACGCGCTAAATGATAACGATAATAACAACCGGAACCGCCGGGACGATGATACCAGCAGGTAGTAATTGCTAGGATTTTAGCACCTGTTAGGGGCTTCCGGTGTGACGCCAGCGTCCCTTAGTGGATCCAATGATCTTTAGTGTTACTTAAACTCTATAAACCCTGAAGACTTTCCTCCAACAGGGAAAGTCTTTTTAATAACCGGGGCATTATGCGCCGGTGTTACCGGAACCGCCTGGCCCTTTTATCTTTTTGGTAATTCCGGCCGGGGCGTACCCGGCTATTTATTCGGCAGCTTCGTAGCAGGCTATTTTCCCAACAGTTGCGCCTGGCATGTCCCTGATGGGCCAGGGGGCTACTTGTCCGGTTCATTTTAGGGTATTCTGAGGCTATATAATACGGTAAGGCACCGGTTAAATTGACTCCCCTTTAGATATAACTTATATTTCTTCTGGATAAGACTTATATAGACAAGGAGAAGATTTTGCCGCTGGAAACAAGCCAGTTTTTACAAACCGATCCGCCCGGCCAGGCCGGGAAAAACCGGCATACCGAAATGATGCGGGACGAGTACCGGGTCATGTTTGAGGTAGAAGATGGGCATTGGTGGTACCGGGGTATGCGGCGAAATCTGGTAGCCTTGCTCAAACGCCACTTTGATTGGACGCTCCATCCCAGGCCGCTGGCTTTGGATGCCGGGTGCGGCACCGGGGCCAATTTACAGAAGTTGTTGACCGGCTTCGGTGGGGAAATTCCGTCTTTCCGGGCCTGTGGTTTCGACCTGGCCGGGGAAGCACTCGAATTCAGCCAGCAGCGCGGCCTGACCGGGCACCTGGCCCAGGGATCTATTACCGCTATTCCTTTTGCTTCAAATAATTTTGACCTGGCAATATCCCTTGATGTTATTAATAACTTGCCTGATGACCAACCGGCTTTTGAAGAAATCGGCCGGGTATTAAAGCCTGGGGGGCTTTTTATCCTGAACCTGCCTGCCTACCAGTTCCTGTACAGTGAACATGATCTGGCTATCCGGTGCCAACGGCGTTATAATGCTAAAATGGTATCGGACCGCCTGGAAAGGGCGGGGCTGCGGGTAGTACGTCAAACTTACCTCAATACCTTACTTTTCCCACCGGCGGCCCTGGTGCGGCTGGTTAAAGCCCGTAAAGTATCCGCCCGGCCTGAATTAATCAGCGATAGTGGCGACTTCACGCCGGTCCATTCCGACCTGTTACCGCCGCATCCCCTGGTTAACCGGGCCCTCGAAAAAGTTATGGGCCTGGAAGCAAGCTTGCTGGCCCGGAGCAATGTTAAGCTGCCTTTTGGTTTGTCAATAATGACGGTTGCCCGGAAAATCTAATTCCGGCCAGTCATTATTATTGACTTCATAGAAAGAATCCGCTTTTTAAGTCTAAATGCAAGAAGAACCGGAAGATTTTGTGGTGGCGGCCGCGCAACGCGGCGATCTGGCTGCCTTCAACCAACTCGTTACTAATCATGAGCAACGAGTTTACAATTTAACCTACCGGATGCTTAACGACGCCGAAGCGGCGGCGGATGCCACCCAGGATGCCTTTTTTCAGGCATACCGGGCGCTTTCGCAATACCGGGGCGGTTCTTTCAAGTCGTGGTTATTACGGATTGCCAGTAATATTTGCTATGACCGGCTGCGTTCGCGCAACCGGCGGCCCACCACCTCACTGGACGCGATGATCGAAGAAGCCGAAAAAGTCGGTGGGACCGACCTGGGTTTACTCGAAGACCCTAAAAGCGACCCCCTTGACTTCGCTACCCGGCGCGAACTGGCCCGCGAATTAGCCCAGGCCCTGCAAAGTCTCCCCGAAGAACAGCGGGTAGTTGTTATACTGTCCGATGTGCAGGGTATGAGTTACGATGAAATCGTTTATATTACCGGGGCTTCCCTGGGCACCGTTAAATCCCGGATTAGCCGGGGAAGATTGAAAATCAGGGAATATTTGCACAAAAGTAAGGAACTTTTGCCGGGTGACTTACGTCAATAGTATAGAAGTCTCTAGCTATTACCGGGCTTAATTATTTTTTGTCAACGGCCCGTTATAAGTTGACAGGTTTCGTGTGTTTTATCCCTGACTTTCAACATTCTATGAGCAGGGCAATGCATTTATTTATTTCTTTTTGACTCTTATGGGGGATTCTGCTCTGTCATTGGAGCAGGGTTTGGCAAATCGTGAACAAGCCAAGATTACTAAAAGATTGGGATGAAACCGAGGCCCACCGGGATCAATGGTTGCCGCTAATTCTGGACTACCAGGATGGTACCCTGGAAGGTTCCGAACAACAGCAGTTAAAACAACACCTGGCCGAATGTAGCGCCTGTACAGCCGACCTGGAAGGTATGCGCCAGACTGTCACTATATTGCAGCGCCTGCCCGAAAAACCCGCCCCGCGCTCTTTCACCCTTAGCCCGCTACAGGCCCGCCGCCTGAAACCTTCGCCGGTTTACCGCTTCTCGCAGTTCGCGGCGGCTATCGCGGCAGCCTTTTTGATCTTCGCCTTCGCGCTGGACCTGGCCGGTACCTTCACACCACCCGCACCGGCATCCCCGGTAGCCGTGGTTACGGCCGACCCGACCGCTACTCTTGAACCTATTGGCACCCTGGCGGCGGCGGCCGGTAAACCCAATAGCGGCAGCCTGGGCGGCCTGGGAGGAGTCCAGGTAACAGCAGCCAATACACAGTCGGCAAACCCAACCGCTATTCCTGCGGTAACCTCTAAACCCGGCCCGGTGGTAAACCTGGGGACCAGCCCGGATATCCGCCTGGTGGAACTGGCCCTTTTAGCGGCCACCATCCTGTTTAGTGCTTTCGCCTTTATGGCCCGGCCACGCGGCCCGGGACGCCTGAAAATATAATTCAAACCCGCAAAAAAGAGGCCGGTTCGTCCGGCCTCTTTTTTTGTTACAAATTATTGCCTGAACAGGCGCAGACTTATAAGGACCGCTACCAGTAAACAGAAAATTGTCGCCCAGATAGGCGCGGAAGCGGTCGCCAGGATTACCCCGGAAATCAGAAAGCTGCTCACCAGCACCGCCGTCAGTAACCGCTCATTGGATTTTTGAATCTTTTCGGCCGCCTGCGCGACCTCACTGGACTGAATCTGCACCTGGATCCGGCCCGACTCCAGCCGTTCCAGGGTATGGTTCAACTTGACCGGCAACGAAATTACCTGCAAAGTATTCTCACGCAATTGTTCACCGGCCGGTGATTTTAAGAATGCCTGGACGTTATCCGCGCCGGGCAGCATGCCCAGGAAATTCAGCAGGGCGGTAACGCCTTCCGGCATATTGGTAGCACCCAGTTCCTCGGCGAGAAGGCGCTGCATGAAAGGCCGGGCTTCGGCGGTAAAGTTTAGCTGGGGACTGAGGCTGGTACACAGGCCCAGCAGGGTTTCAAAGGCCCGGCTCATGAATGAAAATTCGCTGGGGACATATATTGGTGTGTTATAGATAATATAACTGATTTCCTCGAAAAGCTTACGCCGGTCGAGCGCCTTAAGCTGGCCCAGGCTAAGCCCAATAAACTTATCCAGAAAGTAATTAATCCCTAACCTGACCTTATCGACATCTTCTTCGCGCCTGATAAAACCAAGTTTCTTAAAAGAACTGATTATCGCGTCGACATCCCGGTTAAGGACGGAAAAAATCAACCGGCGCACCTGGTAGCGCATTTCGCTGGTAATTTCCCCGACCATCCCAAAGTCAATAAAAACCACCTGGAGCCCCAACGGGCCGGAGCGCACAAATATATTGCCTGGATGGGGGTCGGCGTGAAAGAACCCGTCAATCAGGGCCTGGTTCAAATAGCAGTTTGCCAGGACCCGCGCCACCATATGCCGGTCCAACCCGGCCGCTTCAATGGCCGGGTAGTTGGTCACTTTGTAACCGTCAATAAATTCGGTGGTCAGCACCCGCCCGCTGGAACGCTCACCGTAGACCACCGGGACATAGACATACTTTAGCTTTTTGAGGTTATTCTTAAATCGGCGGGCGCTTTCGGCTTCTTTAACGTAGTCCAGTTCGCGCCGGAGCGTCACCTCGAATTCGCGGGCAATCCCTTTCAGGTCAGCCAGTTTGCCCAGGTCCGTCCGGCGCTGTAGAAAGTCAATCACCCGGTTGAGGGCTTCCAGGTCGGCCTCAATAATAACTTCGATACCAGGCCGCCGCACCTTGACCGCCACACGCGTCCCATCTAACAATCGGGCCTCATGGACCTGACCCAGTGAGGCCGATGCCAGCGGTTGCGGGTTGAACTCCAAAAAGAGTTCGTCCAGGGTGCCGCCAAAATCCTGTTCGATAACCGGTAGCAGCAAACTAAAATCAACCGGCAAGACCGAGTCTTGCAGGCGGCTTAATTCTTCAAGCCAGACTTCTGGCAGCAGGTCAAAGCGGGTACTGAGATACTGGCCTAGCTTTATCAATACACCACCCAGTTCCAGGGAAGTCTCAACAAACCGCCTGGCCCGGCGACGATTACGGGCTTCGGAGCGCTGCTCAATGTACTTTTTGCCCAGCACCCGGCCCTGCACCCGCTCGGTGGCAATATCTATGACCAGGTAGCGAAAAAGACCGACAATCCGCTTTCGCCGGTCTTTCAAAGTAATTGGTTTAGTTTTATTCGCAAGCTTCAAATTAGTCGTAGTCATCTGTCCTTTTATATTTTTTGCCTTTACCGAAACATTATACTTCATTATAATAAATTCATGAGGGACAGGTAAACTCCTTTACCGTTTGCAAATTGTAAATTTATTTAGACAGGCGGCCTCCCCAAAGGGCTGGCCTGCCAGGTAACAAATAACTTTACAATACGCACTTACATAACCGCTATTCGGGTTAGTTGCCCTTTGAAGCTGTGAGTGATAGTATGCCGGTGCTCACTTAATAAAAAGCCGGAGAGGAAAATGCTGGAAATACTGCAAGAAGGTACGCGCGAATTACTGGGAATTGAATTAGACCAGGAACAGTTGGATAGATTTCAGCTTTATTACGAGGAACTGACCGCCTGGAATGAACGCATAAATTTGACCGCCATCACGGAATACGAAGCAGTCCAGACCCGCCACTTCCTGGACTCACTGTCGTTAGCTTCCTCGGACCTGCGAGGCGACCCGCCCGGCCGGAGCTTTGAAATGGCTAATGCCAGCCTGATTGACATCGGAGCCGGGGGCGGTTTTCCGGGACTGCCCCTGAAGATTCTTTATCCCAACCTGCAACTGACCCTGGTAGACTCGGTGGGTAAAAAGACCGGGGTGCTGGAACAGATTTCAAAAAGCCTGGGCTTTTCGGATGTGCAGGTGGTCAATGGCCGGGCCGAAGAACTGGGCCAATCCAGCGAACACCGGGAGAAATACCATTTTGCTACCGGCCGCGCCGTGGCCGCATGGCCGGTCCTGGCCGAATACTGCCTGCCGCTGTGCCGGACAGGCGGGTTGTTTATTGCTCCTAAAAAAGGCGACCTGACCGTAGAATTGAAATCCAGCGAAGCGGTCGCCCGGCTACTGGGCGGCAAACTCCGGGAAACGCCGGGCTTTCAACTGCCGGGCGATGACCCAGCGCCGGATAACATTCGCCGCCTGATTGTCACTCAAAAAATAAAACGGACACCGGGAATTTATCCACGGCGGACAGGCTTACCTTCGAAAGAACCTCTGGAGTAAAGCCACTTTAAGGGTAGTTCCAGCGCCCAAATGAAAAGTCCCGGTGTCGCCTCTTTACTTGCGATAACGGGACTTTTCACTACTTTACAACCCTTTCAGGAGACTACATTCGGCGGGGTCGTTATCTTTTTGTACGGTTCGGTGTCTTTGAACGAAATCATAATCTCGTTCAGGACATTCTGTATTGAAGTTTCGATCGCCCCGAAGTCATCCGGAGGGTTCTGGGGATTTTGTTCCAAAGCTTCTATAGCCGCCCTGGCCCGGCCAATTCCCTCCAACCCACCGGCCCCTTCCCCGGTAATATTTAGCTGGTTAGAAGTATTCATCTGGTACTTGCGATAGATACGTAAAGCTTCCCCAGCGGTCTTGTTCTGCTTATATTGCATCAAGTCCTCATAAGCATTCAGCGTAGCGCCATCAAACTGGTTCTTGATAATGTGGTATTTATAGACACCCGCTATCTCGGGGGCGGCCAGCCAATTCAGACCCGCATTGGGAGAGGTTGTATAGGCCGGGCCAGCATAGGCGGCGTTATATTTGGCACCCTTCCAGGAGTCTTCCAGTGCGGCAGCTTGCTTTATCTCTTCGATTCCATTCTCTTTCAACGATATTTCCGGTAAAACCTGTTTATCGATCCAGGCCTGTATCTCGCCGGCTTTCTCAGGTGTTTTCTTTAAGGTGGCTAACTTCCAGTCATGGGCTGCTTTCCAGATTTCATTCAAGCTGGTTAGAAGGTTTTGATAACCGGCGACTGTTTTTTTGCTGCCAATCGTAGCCATCTCAAGCGAGTTGTAAGCCTCTACCAGGCTGTTTAACTTGTCGCGGCGGCCTTTGCGGAACCACCCGCTGCTTTTGCCTGGCAACTTCTTCAAGGTACGCTGGATAGAAGTGGAAGATGAATTCCCGGTACGCCAGACCGACTGGCGCATTATCCGGGCCGGATGTGAAATTGTCGCAGTGGTCCGGGGAACAGCCGGTTGCTCAACTGTTGAAGCCCGGGTTAATATCCGTCTGACCGATTGGTTGCCCAGGGTGCGTTGAAGTTGCAACACATCATTCCTGGACAAATCCCGGGGAGTTTGCCGGGCTTGTTGGACGGCTTCTTTTGAAAGGTACCGTGAAGATTGTTCTGCCTGCTCGGTATCGGGGCCAGGTGAGCGGTCTGAAATTTGGCGCTGGGCTGTTCTAAACGCGGGGTTGGCTGCCGATGGTTTATTCATCAATGCCTCCATATGGCTCTGGAAATAGCCAGAGAACCCTTGCTGGTTGATTGGTGTTCTAACGGGTAAATTTTGAAACCGTTTTATTATATCAGGAGAATATTAATAATAATATAGTCAATTTGGCTGGCCTAAATTACTACTTGAAAGAGGGGATAGGTTATTACAAAAAGAGATTATTGAACCAGGCTTAATTACCGATAAACTGGGCGACAATCTCACGGCGGCGCGGCTGGTTATCAAAATCCACCAGCACTATTTGCTGCCAGGTGCCGAGTGTCAGCTCATTTCCGGTAAAAGGGACCACCAGTGACGGGCCAAGCAAAGCCGCCCGGACATGAGAATGTCCATTACCATCATGCCAGCGAGCTTCGTGCTGGTAAGGCAGCTCAGTTGAAGCAATCCGCTCAAACATCAGTCCAAAATCGGAAATAACACCCGGTTCATATTCGAGCGTAGTTAAACCGGCAGTAGAGCCCTGGACAAAGAGGGTAACCGTGCCATTTACCAGCCCGACATTATTCAATAAAGTCCGTAACTGACCGGTAATATCTTGAACATCGTTATTACCGTGGGTATTTATCTGAAGGGTCTTGGTATTAATTTGAAGACCCCAATTGCGGGGAGCAGTTTCCGGCCAGCGATTTGAAGACGGGGAATTGGAAATAAGCTTCATCGGTGATACCTCGAACAAAAAATTGTTAGCTTAAAGCCAAAAACGGATTTCGCTATTTAAGAATCAAGCGCGCGGGTTAAGCTGCCGCGTCCGGCGTACTGGTATATTTGCAATAAGGTGATCATTCTTGTCACCCAGCGAAATTTCCATGGCAGTATGATCAATATCAAAATGCTTGCTGATTACAGCGATTATTTCTTCTTTGATGGTTTCCATGAGTTCCGGCGAAACATTTACCCGGTCATAGACGAGCGCTAATTGCAGCCGTTCTTTAGCAACACTGCTAGAACTACCAGTATTCTGACTTTGCCGATTTTTGGCGCCACGATTAAATAAACTATCAAGAAGACTCATCAAATTGCCTCTTTACATTAGTAAGGTCGAATACTGGACACAAACCAAACATCATTTCATTTTGCTAACGAACAATGCCTCAACTCCTAGTTGTTGGTGGCAGAAAGATATTTATGGTAATACCTATAGTATAATCCGTTTTACCCCAAAATTCAATTGGTATTTCTGACCATTTTGTATGTAACCATAAACTAAAGCCAGGTACCCGTCCTTTTAACCTGGGTTTATCCACCGCCCGTTCAGTCCCGGTATAAACAGAAACCAACAGTTAATTTACTGCGTTTTTAGAAAATATGGTTTACCGGTGGTGTGCCGCCAGCCCCGTTTCGTGCTATACTTTGGGCCGTGGACTGCACAGGCCATTATCTTATTAGTATAAGCGTGAATGTAGATTATTTTGCGGCCTTTTAACCAACCCCAACACTTACACTTATGAAGTCCATAAAAGTGCCACCTACCGGGAAAAACCTCCCACCGGGAAAATCAAAGCAAAAACCAAAAGAAATTCCTAGTTTAGGGCGGCGGGCCGGTTGGGCCATGTACTGGAACGTGGCTTTTCTGCCGCTTAAAGCCGGGCTTTCCCTTTTTGTGGCCCTGGTAATTGTAAAACAGTTCAACAGTCTTGCTTATGTAAACCTGGCAGCCATTACCGCCCTGCAAGCGACTATGGGCATGTTTATTGACCTGGGCATCGAACGCGCCTTACCCCGTTTTGTGGGTCAGATTGAAAAACAACTGGGGCGCGGGGCTTTGCGCCGCTTCCTGACCAACATCACGCTTATCAAAATGGCCTTACTAGCGGTCCTGATTTGCGGGATAACCATACTGGCCGACCCTCTAGTAGCCTGGTTTAACCTGGGCCGGGAGGGACGCCTTTACCTGGCCCTGGTTGCTATCCTGCTGGTGCTGGGTGCCCTGTATGATATTTGCACCCAGGTTCTTTACAGCTTCTTCAAGCAAAAAGTTACCAACCTGTTAGATATAGTAGTAACGGTGCTTAATCCCCTGCTGACCCTGGCCCTGATAATCTGGCCCTGGCAACTCCAGGTCTACGGGGTTATGCTGGCTTTGTTGATAACCACTATTATAAGTGTCGGTATCGCGGGCTGGCAGGCCTTCCTGGCCTCACGGGAAGCGGTCCAGGCCGCCCAGCGCGAACGGGAGGAGGCGAATGTACCAGACCCAATTCATTCCCTTAACGACTTGCTGGGACCGGCCGGGCAGGAACCGCTCGACCGCAGCGAACCGGCCCCCGACCCGCTCCCGGCGGCCCCGGAAAAACCCCAGAGCATCTGGCAGCGCTTTACCCGCTATGCCGCCCTGATGTACTTTTTCAATATATCAGCCTGGTTTTATGATGCCTCTTTTGCAATCCTGATCTTTACTGTCTACAACCAGTTTGTGGCAGTGGCGCTTATCCGCTTGAGCTACAGCTTTATCAAACAACTCCTGAAAAACTTGCTGGCCCCGTTCGCCGGGGTTCAGACGCCGCTCTTCTCGTCCATCCATGCTGAGGGCCAGAGCGGGCAGCTCCAGGCCGCTTATAGTTCTATCAGCAAGCTGCAAACCTTTATCCTGGTCCCCAGCGCCCTGGGCGCGATGCTCCTATCCAAAAATCTGGTGGAACTGCTTTTCTTGCGCCAGAGTAAAGAAGCCGCCCTGACCCCGGAAAACCTGAACCTGGCTATCTGGGTAACTATCCTGACGATTCTCTTTACTTTCTCGGAAGCATTAATCAGTTTGCCGATGGTGGTTTTGCAGGTCTATGAAAAGTACCGGCTGGTAATCCTTTCCCGGGTCCTGCCGCTAATAGGCGGGGTCTTGCTGCTCATGGCCGGACTGTTTGGTTGGAACGTAATCGCGGCGGTCTGCATTATGGGGTCTATGGCGGTCGGCTCGCGGGTAATTGCCCTGATAGCCCTGCGCCGCAGCCTGGGGTTACGGTTCCCGGTGGCCTTCTTCTGGAAAGTGTTGAAATCTTCGCTGGCGTTTGCAATACCGCTCTTGCCGGTAATATTGTTCCTGCCGGTAAACTGGCCGGTAACCCTGACCACCGCCTTACTGGGCGTAATTATCTTTGTGGCGGCTTTCCGCAAAGCAGGCGGTTTCGACCCCGAGGACAAAAATCGCCTGCTCACTATGCGGTTGCCTTTTCGCAAATATATTATCCGCTGGCTTTAAACCATTATCTCCCAGCTGACTTTATCCTCGTCCAGCCTGGCTTCTTTCAGACCGTCCGGCCCAAATATTTTGATTTCAACCGGGCGGGCAGGCGGCTGGAAGGCACCTTCACGGTGGGCGGTTAGCTTCACCTTACCGGCACCGGCCGTAACGGCCCGGTAAATCGTCCGGCAATGCTCGCCCCGCTCGTAGCCAAAAGAAATCCCATCATCCTCATACAGATAACCCTGGGCCTGGCCCTGGTCGTCCAGGTAAACCTGCAAAGTTAGTTGGTCCAGCGGCCGCTCCCCGGTGTGCTGTATAACCGGACCAAATGGGATAATCGAACCGCCTTTTGCATACAGGGGCAGGTGGTCCAGCGGAGCGTAAGCCAGCAAATGCCGCTCGGTTACAGGCCCGCCGGTCCAGAAATCGTACCAGGTAGCTTCCGGGAAATAAACGTGGCGGTATTCCTGGCCGGGCCGGTAGACCGGGGCCAGCATCAGGCCCTCGCCCAGCATTACCTGGTCGTGCAATTCAAGGGTCGCCGGGTCCTGCCAGAAGTGATAGAGCAGCGGGCGCATAATTGGGACGCCGCTGCGGGTGCTTTCTTCAAAAAGATTGTAGATATACGGTAACAGCCGGTACCTTAGTTCCAGGTACTTGCGGACGATGGTGGTAACTTCTTCGCCAAAGACCCAGGGTTCTTTCTGGGAAGTACCCAGGGCGGAATGGCCCCGGGCGAAGGGGTAAAATGCGCCAAGTTCAATCCAGCGGGCCCAGAGTTCGCCGCTACCGGCCCCGGCAAACCCGCCAATATCGGTCCCGGTAAAACTTATCCCGGACAGGCCCAGGTTAGCCAGTTGGGGCATTGCCATTTCCAGGTGTTCCCAGACAGCGGTGTTATCGCCGGTCCAGACAGCCGCCATTTTCTGAATCCCGGCGTAGCCAGAGCGGGTGAGCAAGAAAGGCCGGGTATCCGGCTGCAATTTTCGCAAGCCCTGGTAGGTCGCGACATCTTCCAGGTAGCCGTACATATTATGAATTTCGGCATTGGTAACCCGTTCTTCGGGAGAACCTAAAAGGCTGTCCATCGGGAAATCAATTTTTAAGCCATTCTCGCTGAACGGCCTATCCGAAATGGCCGGTTCGTTCATATCGTTCCAGATACCTTTGATACCGGCTTCCAACAGCTCTTTATGCAGGCCGCCCCACCATTCGCGTACTTCGGGTCGTACGAAATCCGGGAACACACTATCATCAGGCCAGACAAAGCCGTGGAAAACTTCGCCATCCGGTTTGCGTACAAAATAGTCTTTGGCCTCGCCCTGGTTATAAACCTCGTAATCGCTGTTAGGGTCGTATTTAACGCCCGGGTCAAGTATAGTTACTACCTGAAAACCATCTTCGGCCAGGTCGGCGATTAATTTAGAAGGATTGGGGAAATGATTTTTATCCCAGGTAAACACCCGGTAACCGTCCATATAATCAATATCAAGATGGATTACATCGGCCGGGAGCCGGTTAGCCCGCAACCCGGCGGCAATTTCGCGGACCTGGGCCTCGGGGAAGTAGCTCCACCGGCACTGCTGGTAGCCCAAAGCCCAGCGGGGCGGCAGGGACATCCGCCCGGTCAGGGCGGTATAGTTTTCGACAATCTGGCGTGGTGATGGGCCGTAGATAAGATAATAGTCTAACTCGCCACCGCTGGCTAAAATACTATACTGGTCCAGGAAAGACTGGCCCATATCAAAAACGGTCTGGTAGGTGTTATTAAAGAAAAGGCCAAAACCGCCCACCCGGGGCCGCAGGGCCAAAAAGAACGGGATGGACTGGTACATGGTGTCCGTACCCGGCCCGTGGTCCTCGTGACGGTCCACCGGGTCAACATTCCAGCAGGTATAGCGCCGGGAACGTTTATCCAGCAAGCTGGTCCGTTCACCAAAGCCGTAATAATGCTCATCCGGTGGCATCAATTTAAGGCTGGAGACCACGCCGCTCGGCTCAAAGGCCGGTCCACCAGCGGCATCCTGCAGGAGGGTATTACCCGCCATGTCCAGAAAGGTCACACCACCGTCCTGACGGCTGACCTGCAAGCGCACCTGGCCGGTAGTTATGACTACCTGGGCCGCTTCCTCGGTTACCTGAAACTCTACCGCACTAAAAGCCTGGTCTTCAGGTGTTACAGCCCAGGAACGCCGGGGCAGAAAATCACCGCCAAAAGCATAACGGACCCTTAATAAGTTCTCAGACAAAACCGATACTGCCAGTAAGGCCTTTCCAAACCGAAAGCTAACCGCCTGACCGGACCTTTCGAAACTGCTCAACGGTTCTAGCCTGTACATTCCCATAGTCATAATGCTTTTTATCTCCTAGTTTTTTCTGCCCCCAAACTGCCGGGAAAGTATAACATGGCTTTCGATTGAATATCTATAAAAGCACAAGTACTTTTATAGAAGTACACTCAATCGCGGCTTGCCGCCCTGGTTATAATTAAATCAGCGATTTGTAACTTGAGGAGATAGTAGTAATGCCTTTTGTACTTGAGGATTTATCACCCGGCGCAATTATAAAGGCCATGGAGGCTAATCTTTTTCAATACTTCTGGCCTTATGGAGGGCTGCCGCAGGGTGAAATTCACTTCGAAGAGGGTTGTACCTGGTTCGTAAGTGGGGTTGCCGAGAAATGGTTCAACGGGGTCGTGGATACCCGGTTTGAGCCGGATAACCTGAATAGACAAGTCGAGCAGATTCTCAACCACTTCCGGCAACGTTCTTTACCGATGTCATGGAACATCGGTCCCGGCACCCGCCCTGCCGCGCTGGGTAAAGCCCTGACTGCTCATGGCCTTAGCCATGAAAACGATGAGCCGGGCATGGCCCTGGACCTGTTAAACATGAACGAACCGGAACAATCCCCGGCCAATTTTACGGTAGAGCCGGTCCTCGACCGGGCGACCCTCCAGGAGTGGGCGGCGGTCTGGCTGGAGGACGTACCCGATCCTGTTGCCGAACACTGCCGTGAAGTCCTGTTTGCGCTGGGAATAAGCCCCGGCCGACCCTGGCGCTATTACCTTGGCCGGGTTAAAGGAAAACCGGTGGCAACTATTCAGCTTTTTTATGCCGCCGGGGTGGTATCGGCCCAGCACGTAGCAACCCTGCGGAAAGCCCAGGGAGCCGGTTTTGGCACCGCCCTGACCGTCCAGGCCCTGCGCGAAGCCCGGGAACAGGGGTACAGGGTAGCTGTTTTGACCGCTACGCCCCAGGGAATCCCTATGTACCGCAAGATTGGCTTCCGGACCTATGCCAGTATCAGCAGCTATAGCTGGCAACCCGGCCAGGAGTAAAATGAATAAAAGCAGCCAAATCTGCGGCATTAGCTTGCCCGAGTTTAGTGCGGAAATGATTTTGAGATAAATTTGGAAAAGGTTTTAGAGCAGGAAGAAGGAGGCGAAAGGTTATAAATGGTAAAAGCCCAACAAACCTTGCGGCTTCTTGGGCTTTCGTACCAGTTAAGCAATAATCATTTGAAACTCAGTACTCTTTGCCTTGCGGTAAAGAAACTTTGATTTTCGAGGTGACTATCAAGTTACTGATGTAATAATAGTAACACAGTTTTTGAATAGAGTCAATAGGTCTTTCCCCACATTTTGTCCACATAGTTTCCCACCAAATTATCCACCGGCCTTTTCTTCTTAATTACCACGCTATGCGGGGCTTTACAAAAAGGTTTACCCGGTCAGTTTCATTTCGCTTCTATAATTTAACCGATTCTTAATTTAGTCGGGTTGACAACAATTATTTGGTCAACTATGATAGTTGGGTTGAACCAAAGTACTTTAGAAATAAAAAGTCGGATATTCTACACTCAATGGACGAAAAACGCCAGAAAATCAACCAGCATGTGGTTGAATACCAGAAAATTTTTATGCAGGCCATGCAGGGCGGCCCAATGCCCGAATTCCTGGGCAGTGACATGACCATGCCCCAGTTCAAAATTCTATTCTTGCTCCAGTCCAGGGGCCGATTACGAATGAGCGAGATTGCCCATGCCCTGGGTAAAAATATCTCGACCGCAACCGGTATCGTGGACCGGTTGGTAGAACAAAACATTATCCAGCGGGAAGAAGACCCCGAAGACCGCCGGGCTGTTTTAACCCGCCTGACCAGTCACGGCCAGGAACTTTATGAAACCTTCTCCCGCAGCAGGCAGCAAAATATCCAGCGCATCCTTGACCGGTTAACCACCGAAGAACTGGCGGTAATCGAACAGGCAATGCGGCTGATGGCGCGAGTTGCGGTGGAAGATATGCAAGAACGCCTGGGAGATAAGACTGCCCGGCCCTGACCAGTAGCCGGGGAATAAGACCCTAAACTTCTCCCCCGGGTGTCATCTTAGAGTAATCAAAGCGTGCTAGATTTAAGTATTAACAGGCTGGAAAGATAATATACAGCTGGCGGCAGTAATATCATTTAACCTGAATAGCCTTTAACTACGCCCTGTTTTATTTTAGAAATTATAAAGGTAATTGTAAAAAACAAGAGTCTTGTGAATTTGCGAGTCTCAGGAGGCTTATAAGTGTCCGTATTAACAAATTGGGTCCTGAAACGCCGGGCGGCAACCGTCCTGGTAATGCTTGTTATCCTGCTTTTCGGGACCATATCGGTTACGCAGCTTAAGAATGAACTGTTACCGAATATCGATTTCCCCCTGCTAACCGTTTCCACTTTCTACCCGGGCGCCAGCGCCAATGACGTAGAAGAACAGGTCTCCAAGCCGGTTGAACAGGTTGTCGGGTCCATTCCTCGCCTGAAGTCTCTACGGACCGTCTCCCGTGAGAGTTTTTCACTGATTGTAGCTGAATTTGAATACGGTACGGACCTTAAATCAGCTCAGCAAAGTATTGATACGGGCCTGCGCAACATAACGCTGCCAAACGGACTAAACGGACAGCGCGTCCAGCCTACCGCCAGCCAGATCAACTTTAATAACCAGCCCGTTATATACGTGGGCCTTGAAAATAAGCAAAACCTGACCCCGGAGCAACTCAGCGATATCGCGCTCAACCAGGTAAAACCGGCCCTGACCGGTATAGATGGTGTAGCCAACGTTGAAATTATCGGCAACAAACTGCGCCAGTTGCGGATTACTCCTAAACCGGCCGCCCTGACCCAGCGGGGTCTGAGCGTCAACGACATTAACACCGCGCTTAGAGGCTTTAACACCAGCTTTCCGGCCGGGACAGTAGACGTAGCCGGGCAAACTGTCCCCGTTAGGACCGCTTTTACCTTCTCCTCGATAGAAGACCTCAAGAATTTGCCGGTAGCGGCCGGGGCGGTGCCAGGTGCTTCAGGCACCCAGGCCGCTACTGGCGCTTCCGCCGCTGCTTCGGCCCTGACTCCCGCCGCTAAGCTTAGCGACATTGCCGACGTGGCCGAGGTAGATGCGCCTTCGACCAGTATCAGCCGGACCAACGGCACCGAAGGGGTCCTGCTCCAGGTCTTCAAGACCCAGAGCGGCAATACGGTTAAAGTTTCGGATGAAACCATTAAACGGATAGACCAGTTGAGCAGCCAGTCCGGCGGCAGTTACACCTTGCGGGTTATCTACGACACGGCCGGTCAAATCCGAAATTCGATTGACGGCTTGATTAAAGAAGGCTTGCTTGGCGCGTTCTTCGCTGTCCTGGTAATCTTCCTTTTCTTGCGCAATATCCGCAGCACCCTGGTTACGGCTATCTCTATTCCCACTTCGATGGTGGTCGCCTTCATCCTACTCTGGACCCAGGGCATTACCCTGAACATTATGACGCTGGGTGGCCTGGCGGTGGCCGTCGGCCGGGTAGTTGACGACTCAATTGTGGTCCTCGAAAATATTTACCGGCGGGTCCAACTGGGCGAGCCGGTTAACATAGCCGCCCGCAAGGGTACCCGCGAGGTAGCCGGGGCGATTACAAGCAGCACGATAACGACCGTCGCGGTGTTCTTACCGCTGGGCTTCATTGGCGGCATCGCCGGACAGTTCTTCCTGCCCTTCGCGCTGACCGTGACCTTTGCCCTGCTGGCCTCCCTGGTGGTCGCCCTGACGATTATCCCGGTCTTTGCCACCTTCTTCATCAATCGTAAAGTTGTAGGGGCCCATAACGAAAACGAATCAACGCTCATCCAGCGCACCTATACCCCGGCCTTAAATTGGTCCCTGCGCAATCGCTGGAAAGTCCTGGGAATGGCAGCGGTGCTATTCTTTGCCAGCATCTTCCTGGTGACCAAGGTTCCGCTGGCGTTCCTGCCCGACTCCGGCGACCGCTTATTACAGGTAAGCATCAACCTGGCGGCCGGTTCAACCCAGGCCAATATTATAGATGCGGCCAAGAAAGTGGAAGATAGCCTGGGACAGGACCCACGAGTTGAACTCCGCCAGACCACTATCTCCGGAAGAAGCGGTTTCGGCCAGGCCCAACGGGCCCTGGGCGCTTCCAGCGACGCCGGTATGCTGGTACGCATCCGTAAGGATGCCAATATTCAGGATACCGCTCGTGAGTTGCGGGAGAAACTAAAACCCCTGGCCCCAGCCCAGGGCAGTGTTAACGTTTCGGTCCTGGGCGGCTTCAGCAGCGCCAGCTTCAGCCTGAACGTGCAAGCCCAGAACAGCGAGGCAGTCCAAAAGGCCAGCAGTATGGTCCTGGACCGACTTAAACCAATCCAGGACCAGGGTAAATTCGCTAACTTGCGCAGTGATGTCACGGCCCTGAACACCCAGGTCTTAATCACCCCTAACCCGAACATCGGTGGGGGCCGGGTCACTACCCAGGCCCTGGGCTTCTTGCTGGCTTCCGCTCTCCAACCGACCACCGCCACAACGGTCCGGTTCCAGAACGGGCAGGCCGAAGACGTGGTGATTTACCCGCCTTACCAGCCGGGTAACGCTGCTGACCTGGACGCTTTTGTAAATAACCTGAAAAGCTTGCCGCTGCTCGCAAATGTTCCGCTGGGCGCGATTGCCGATGTAAAACTGGTCCAGGCGCAGACCCAGGCCACCCGCATCGGCCAAAAACCGGCCGCTTCGATTAACGCCGATATTACTACCGAAGACACCGGCGGTGTCACAAGGGATGTAACGGCCCGCTTAAACGGCATTCAAAGTGACCCAAACTGGCCTGCCGGGGCTACCTGGACCGTCGCCGGGGTTAGCCAGCAGCAAAGTGAAGCCTTTGGCGGTTTGTTCATTGCCCTGGGTATCGCGGTGGCCCTGGTCTATATCGTAATGGTGATCGCCTTTGGTTCGCTGTTGGAACCTTTCGCAATCCTGTTCAGCCTGCCGCTGGCCTCCATCGGGGCTTTTGGAGCCCTGTTTATCACCAACCGGGCCATCGGCTTACCGGCTATGATCGGCCTGCTAATGCTAATCGGGATTGTGGTAACTAACGCGATAGTTCTGATTGACCGGGTAAACCAGAACCGCGAGCGCGGCCTGGGCCGGGATGAAGCCCTGGTGGAAGCCGGGCGCAACCGGGTACGGCCAATCCTGATGACCGCCATGGCGACTATCCTGGCCTTGATTCCGCTGGCAGCCGGACTGAGTGAAGGAAGCATTATCGCCGCTGAACTCGGCACGGTGGTTATCGGCGGCCTGTTGACCTCAACCTTCCTGACCTTGCTAGTGGTTCCGGTTGTCTATAGCCTGCTGGAAGGCGCCAAAGTTCGCCTGGGCGGCTCCCATAAGCCGGTCCTGGCCGGTGAGGGCCTTGAAGAAACCCTGGAGAGCGCGCCGGAAAGCCTGGCAACTTCCGCCGCCGATAGCGACCTGGATAGCAACGAAATCCGGCCCGCAACCGGCAGTAAAAAGGCCAAAAGCTAATATCCCCCGGTAAGCGCGGCGTTCTGGCGCGTTAACCGGGGAGAAACCAGAAACCCTTTTACCGGCTAATTGTCCTGGGGCCATTTAACCGGTAGTAGATATAACAGGGAGTATATTAGGTTTTCTTTCTAATATGCTTCCTGTTTTAGTAATTAAAAACTTACGGGCTTGCACTAGGAGAATATAAGAGCTTCCGCATCGCTAATTTTTTTGACACCTACCGGCTTTTATGGCTAACTACGGCTGTAGCACCACCGAATTTTTCAAATATCAAAGGGGATAATGAAAGTGACTGAACCAACTCAACAACTGCAAACCCAGAGCATTGACCCGGTAGCGGAAATGAATGCCTCGCTGGCCGAAAAGACCGCTAAAGCCCTGGCGGGCGGGCCTAAAAAATACCGCGACAAACTGCCCAGCCAGAAGAAACTGTTCGTGCGCGACCGCCTGAACCTGCTGCTAGACCTTGAATCTTTTGTTGAAGACGGCCTGATGGCAAACTGGGACCAGCCCGAACTGGCCGCCGATGGCGTAGTCACCGGCTTCGGCAAGATTGGCGGGCGCCGGGTCGCCATTATGGCGAATGACAGCACGGTTAAAGCAGGTAGCTGGGGCGCGAAAACGGTCCAGAAAATCTTGCATATCCAGGAAAAAGCCCTCGAATACCGCATACCCCTGCTCTACCTGATCGACTCAGCCGGAGCCAGGATAACCGACCAGGTGGCAATGTTCCCGGGAGAACGCCATGCCGGGCGGATTTTTTATAACGAGGTCCGGTTAAGCGGCATCGTACCCCAGATATGTATGCTGTTTGGCCCGAGCGCGGCCGGTGGAGCCTATATTCCGGCTTTCTGCGATATCGTCATTATGGTTGAAGGTAACGCCAGCATGTACCTGGGTTCGCCGCGCATGGCCGAAATGGTCATCGGTGAGAAAGTTAGCCTGGAAGAAATGGGCGGAGCCCGGATGCACTGCACCGAAAGCGGTTGTGGGGATATGTTGGTTAAAACCGAGGAAGAAGCCATTGCGGCCGCCCGGCGCTACCTGAGCTATTTCCCCTCCAACTACACCGAAATGCCGCCGCAAAGCCACCCGCACGACCCGCTGGAAGGAAAACCTATTTCGGAAATAGTCCCGCTAAACCAGAATAAAGCTTTCAATATGTTTGACCTTATCAACCGCCTGATTGATGAAGGTAGCTGGTTCGACATCAAGAAATTATTCGCCAAAGAGCTTATTACCGGGTTGGCCCGGATAAACGGCCGGGTGGTCGGGATTGTCGCCAACCAGAGCCGGGAAAAGGGCGGCGTGCTTTTTGTAGATTCGGCCGATAAAGCGGCCCGTTTTATCTGGTTGTGCAACGCTTTTAATATCCCGCTGCTGTTCCTGGCCGACGTGCCGGGCTTTATGATTGGCTCTAAAGTCGAGCGGCAGGGCATCATCCGCCACGGCGCTAAAATGATTATGGCCGTCTCCGAAGCGACCGTGCCAAAAATTTGCGTGGTGGTACGTAAGTGCTACGGCGCCGGGCTGTACGCCATGGCCGGTCCGGCTTTCGGCCCGGACTGCACGATTGCCCTGCCTTCGGCCCAGATTGCCGTAATGGGACCGGAAGCAGCCATCAACGCCGTATTCTATAACCAGATTATGGAAAAACCGGAAGAGGAACGCGAAGCTTTCGTCCAGGCCAAACGCTCCGAATACAAAGAAGACATTGATATTTATCACCTCGCCAGCGAGCTGATTGTCGACGCGGTTATTCCGGGCGAACAACTCCGGACCGAACTGATTAAGCGTTACGATGTCTACGAAGGCAAAGGCCGCGAGTGGCCGAGCAAGCATAACAGCGTCACCCCGGTTTAAAATAGAAAAAGGCGGCCGGTTTTAGCCGGCCGCCTTTTTTTTGTACCCGCGATTAGCCGGGTTTGAGGGAAAGGTAAACCACCCCTGCCCTACTCGGTCCCGGTCTTATAGTGGGGCGTAGCAACCGGCTTGGATTCGGGCGAACCCTTCTGCCGCAGGAAAATGGTCAGCACTACAAGCACTCCCACCGATAAAAATTCACTTTGCCAGTTTTGAAAAGATTGAAACCAGAATTCAGAGGTTGCCATAAAACCTAACATCCCGGTACACTGCTCACCGTGCTGCTGCTGTTGTTGGCAGTATTCCACGGACCCTCCGTAAGCATGCAGCAAAAAAGAAATGATAAAAAGCGAAAACAGGACAATGGTCAGGGAATACTCGTACAGTTTTAAGGCCAAACCACCTTTCTTAACCGGCCAGGGTACACCCGGCTCATTCCTTTTTGTATTCGGGTCTTCGTCCTGTGCCGCCTCACCTTCAAGCGGTTTTGACTCAGCCGCGCCTTTTTGCTTCAAGAAACTGGTAAACAGGACGTAGCAGCCCATTTGCAAGAATTCGCTTTCCCAGTTCTCAAAAACCGCCTCAATAAAGTGCCCACTGACGAGGTAACCCGCAAAACTTTCCGCCGGTTGGCCGTGAGACTTTAACTCCTCGTTATTGGTTGAATAGCCGGTGATAATCTGGCCGCCCAGAGCAATAAAGAAAAAGCCAAACATCACCAGGGTTAACGCATGCTCCTTTATAAAACGTTTCATCAAATAGCCTCCCTGCTTTTTGACCTTATAACCCAACAAACCCACTACAAGCTTAATCCCACTTATTTCCCAATGAAAATCCGGTATTATAGGGCCAAAAGCATATTCTATACCCTAACTTTTGAAGGTAATATTTAAGTTAAAGAAGTTATTCGGATGGGAATTTTCGGGAGTAGCCTTACGTGTTAAGATATAGGTATACGTAACTTCAAAGCTAACACAAAGGTTAATCAATAAATGGAGCAAGCTCTTTCATACAACCGGACTCCTGCCCGTAACAGTTACGACCTGGTAATAGTAGGCGGCGGAATCGTTGGGCTGGCGACTGCCCGCGAGTTCTTGAAGCGCCAACCCGGTATAAAGTTGGCCGTACTGGAAAAAGAAGCCGACATTGCGCTGCACCAGTCTGGGCATAATAGCGGGGTCATTCACACCGGGATTTATTACACACCCGGCTCCCTTAAGGCTAAAGCCTGTGTCGCCGGGCACAAAGAAATGCTTGAATATTGCGACCAGCACGGCATTTCATATGAGCTTTGCGGCAAAGTGATTGTAGCCCTGGACGAAAGCGAATTGCCCAAGCTGGCCGAGCTTTACCAGCGTGGCCTGTCGAACGGCGTACAGGGGTTGGAACTGGTCGGGCCGGAACGCCTTAAAGAACTGGAACCTTATGCCGCCGGGATTAAAGCAATTTACTCGCCTAATACTGGCATTATTGACTACGTCCAGGTCGCCCGCAGTTATGCTCGTGAAATCCAGCAACAAGGCGGCGAAATCGTCACCGGCTGCCAGGTTATGGGCCTGAAAGACCGGGCCGGGCACAGCGTTTTAAACCTCAAAGTGGATATCAATACCCGGTTGGAAAGTGAAATTCAGGCCCGTTTCGTAGTTACCTGCGGCGGCTTGCAGTCGGACAAATTAAGCCGGATGAGCGGCAAGGCCAGCCCGGTCCAGATCGTGCCTTTCCGGGGCGATTATTATGTCCTGCGGCCTGAGAAAAGGGCGATGGTCAAATCTATGATTTACCCGGTGCCGGACCCGCGCTTCCCGTTCCTGGGAGTACATTTTACCCGCCGGATGGATGGTCAGGTCTGGGCCGGTCCTAATGCAGTGCTGGCTTTCGCCCGGGAAGGCTACCAGCGCTGGAAAGTTAACCCCGCCGAGCTGTTGGAAACCTTCAAATTTCCCGGCTTCTGGAAGATGGCAGGCAAATACTGGAAAATGGGGTTGGAAGAGATGTACCGGGATTATAATAAGGCCGGGTTCGTCGAGTCATTGCAGCGCTATATGCCGGAAGTTACCGGCGAGGACCTCTTACCCGGCCCGAGCGGAGTCCGGGCCCAGGCGCTCGCCCCGGATGGCCGCCTGGTAGACGACTTCCTGATTCAGCATGGTCCAAATGTCGCGCACGTCCAGAACGCACCTTCTCCGGCCGCGACTTCCTCGCTAGTAATAGCCAGGATGATCGCCGACGAAGCCGGCAAGGATTTTAATTTCGCCGATGAGGTATTCAGGCGGACCTTTTAGTATTTAGGCCAGGACCGCTCGCCGTACCAGGTCCAGGCCCAGGATTAAGAGCGAGATCAGGACCAGCCGGTTAAACAGCACCTGGCTGATTTTGCTCTGAATCCTGCCTCCCAGCCATGTGCCAATCATAACCGGTACTACAAACGTCAGGCTTATCAACACCGTTTCAAGCCGGTAAAGGCCCAGCACCCCGTAGGATATAACCTGGACCAGGCTATAGATTATAAACAACACGCTCAGCGTATAGACGAAATCACGCCGGGCCAATTTAAGGTTGTAAAGGTAGGCTACCAGGATAGGGGTAGCAATGCCGCTGACCCCGGCCATCATCCCGGAGGTTAATCCCGCCAGCGGGGCCACAATCTTATCCCGGCCAGGCGTCAGCCGCCAGTTCTGGCGAGCTTTAGCCGTCAGCACAAACATAATCGTCAATAAGCCGATTATAAGGGTGACCACGCGAGGATTTAGCAGGACCAACAAGGTAGAACCGGCCAGAATCCCGATTATCCCGGCGATAATCAAAGGGCGGATGCGCCGGATTTGCGGCCAGGTGGTTGGCCCACTCCAACCGGCAACCAGTAAAAAGTTGTTGAGAAAATTGACGATAGTGACCATTACAATCCCGTCACGAGCGGCCGTTTCGCCGCTTAGAATTAAGACCATGGTCGGGATAGCAATAAAGTTCAAACCAAAACCAATGACACCTTTAGCAAAACCAGCTCCCAAAAAAACAGCGCATGCCAGTAAATACGTGGTTAAAGTAAGCAAGAGTTAGTTCTTTTCCTATTCTAATTTTCAAGAATTTGTTAAATCCAACAAGCAGCTCAGGGTAATGTCAGCAAGATAACACACCAGCCGAAAATTTGCATTTAAATCGAAAAAAGCCCGGCCGGAGCCGGGCTTTTTATTTTTACTGCAAACTTAGAAGGAAACTACAACCCTGCCGTCCAGTCTTTACCATTCTCTTTAAGATCGGCTTGCTGCTCTTTGGTCAGAACTTTTTTGTATTCCAGAACATTTTTAAAGCCCATCGCCAGGCGCTGGACATGCTGGAAAAGTTCCAGGGAGTCGGTAATGTCGGCCGGACGAGGCATAATTTTCAGGAAGAAGGGCCGGTGTTCTTCAAAGACCAGGGTTGGTACCCCAAAAGCGTTGTAGCGCTCCAGCGCTTCGGTATGGTCCTGCTGTAGTTTCTGGTAACCTGCCCGGTTCGAACCGTCCAGCACACCACCCAGGGCGTCGGTGGACAGCCCGGCTTCTTTCCAGGCCTGTTCTATAAAGTTCTTTTCCCAGACCGGCTGGCCTTCTTCGTGGTACATGCGGCCCAGTGACATATAAAATTTCAACAAAGTATCTTCGCCACCCAGTTCATAGGCCGTTCCACCGGCCACAAATGGCAATAACCCACGGGCTTCCGGGTCATCAACTTGCTGGTCCCAGATGTTCCAGCTAGCATTAGTGGAAGCCTTTTTAAGCTGGTCTAGCGAGAGAAAACGCCAGCGTACCGCCATAACATCCGAACCCATTAACTCACTTACTTCTTTGACCCACAACGCGGCCTGGTACGAGTAAGGACATAGAAAGTCAAAATATACATCTAAGTCCAACAAACCATTGTCGTTCAGGTCTGTAATATTCTCTTGGGATTGAGTCATTAATTCCTCCTTATGCTGTTTGCAATAAGATTTGCAACTACGGGAGCGGACAAAGGTATTACTTCAAGCATTCTACGCAAAAAAGCCGGGATTGTTTCACAGTTTCTTAGAAATCGAACAACATTTGAGCCTGGAAAAGTGAATCCTGGGCGTCCCAGGTCAGGCTGGGTTTATCTCGCAGGGCCACTTTAAGCATAAAGTTCTTGATGTCGTGATTTTCCAGGCACATGTTCATGTACTTTACGGCGTTTTTAGGGTCGTTGTTTTCTTCCGATAGGTGAGCCAGCCAGACGGTATGGTTCAGTCCGCTCCACTCGATAACCCGGCACAGAATTTTGGCGCTTTGTTCGTTAGAAAGGTGGCCGTGGTCGCTGGCGATTCGTGACTTCAGAAACTGCGGGCGGTTGCTTTTAAATAGCTTCTGAAGGTCGTGGTTGGCTTCCAGCACAATCAGGTCGCTATGGTACAAAGGCTCGAAGATTGGCTCGGTGGCGCAGCCCAGGTCGGTCAGAATGATGCCCTGCTGCCCACCACCCCTGAAAGTATAACAAACCGTATCGGCGGCATCGTGGGAAACCGGCACGCTGCTGACTTCTAACCCGCCCAGGCTTTTCACGCCGCCTACAGGCAAAACCTCGGTATTGTAGAAGCCGCGCGGTTCGGTCAGGACACCACTTTTTTGAGCCTGTTTCAAAGCCTCCACCCGCACTTCTTTATCCCAGCGGTAGCGAGAAGCTTTCAGCGTCTTTTCGTTGGCAATTACCGGGATGCCCCATTTACGGGAAAGGGTCCCGGCGCTGCGCAGGTGGTCGCTGTGGTCGTGGGTTAGAAAGATAGCCGAGATCTCCTGGATTGCGACGCCGCAAGAGCGCAAATGGCGTTCCGTTGCCGTCGCCGTCAGGCCGCTGTCAATCAAGACGTTGGTGCCATCGTGCTGGACCAGGTAGCAATTGCCGCTGGAACCGCTGGAGAGAGATGTTACTTTCATAGATGTTTCTAGACTGCTTTGCTTATAGCTGGCGGAAAGCCTGTTCCAGGTCTTCCAGGATATCGGCCGGGTCTTCAATACCGACCGAAAGCCGCAATAATTCGTCCCTCACACCAATTCCGGCCCGTTGTTCAGGCGTTAAACTGCGGTGGGAAGTAATAGCCGGGTGACTGAGCGTGGTGATAACATCGGCCAGGCTGGGCACCAGTTGAATTTCTTTCAGAGCTTTGACAAACGGGCTGAGGGCTTGCGGCCCGGCGGCCAGTTCAAAACCCAGCATACCGCCGTAAAGGCCGTCCGGCATCAGTTTCTTAGCCAGTTCGTGCTGGGGATGGCTGGGCAAGCCCGGGTACATCACCTGGCCTACAGCCGGGTGTTTCTCAAGCCACTCGGCGACTATCTGGGCGTTACGGCTGTGGGCAGCCATACGCAAGGGCAAAGTCTTTAAGCTGCGCACGTTTAACCAGGCATCAAACGGCCCCTGAGTGACGCCCATCATCCGCCCGGCCATGTTGGCCGCCCGGACAATATCGGCCCGCCCGGCCACAATTCCGCCAAGGGCATCGCTATGGCCGCCAATGTACTTGGTGCTGGCGTGTAAAACAATGTCCACGCCCCACTGCAGCGGGCGGCAAACCGCCGGAGTACTGAAAGTCGCGTCCACAAACGAGTAAAGGCCAAGTTTCCGGGCCAGGTCGGCCAGGGCCGGTAGGTTGCTGACCTGCATGGTAGGATTTGTGATGGTTTCAAAGAAAAGCACCCGGGTAGTAGGGCGCAGAGCGGTCCGGACGGCCAGATCGTCAGCGGTATCAACCAGGGTGGTTTCAATGCCGAACCTGGGAAGCTGCTGGGTTAAAAGGGCGAAAGTGCCGCCATAGATCTTCTCATCGGCGATAATATGGTCGCCACTTTTCAGGACGGCGCTCAGGGCGATAAAGATTGCGCCCATGCCGCTACCCGCCGAAACGGCGGCTTCGGCCCCTTCCAGGCGGGCCATGGCGGTTTCAAAAGCGGTCCGGTTAGGTGAGGCGTTGCGGTAGTAGAACCAACCTTCTTCAGGATTGGTCTGAACCCGGTCCAGGTCTTCCAGTGATTTAAATGAATGGACGGTCGTCTGGTAAATCGGTTGAGCGACTGAGTGGCTTAGCCCGCGTTCGGCGATTTCCCCGGCGTGAGCAGCTTCAGTAGCAAGGCGGCGGGCTTCCAGGGCGGCCGGTTCCAACTCATCTAACATTTCAAAAAAGCTCCTTAATTAGCATAAAATTCGAACAGATTTACCAGTAACTATACCACATCCATTAGGGAACTAAAAGCGTAAAACGGGTAACACTTTAGTTTCATCTTGCATGATTAAAGGAGTTGTTTTACCATTCAAGAAGAAACAAACCCCTGTTAGCCGTGGGAAGCCAGCCGGGATTTGCAACTTGTCCGGGGCGGTCTGCGTATTAATTACAGGAAATAAATTTGCTCTTATACTAAAGCAAGATTGCAAGATACTTTATAAAAACCCCCTTATTAGAAAGAGGTTCATTTAATGGAACAGCGCGAAATTGCGTCCCTGGCCGGAGGTTGTTTCTGGTGTCTGGAAGCGGTTTTTGTCCAGTTAGAAGGTGTCGAGAAGGTTGAATCCGGCTATGCCGGGGGCGCGGTGCCTGATCCCACTTACCAGCAGGTATGCGGCGGCCGGACCGGTCATGCCGAAGTGGTCCAGGTAACTTTTGACCCGCAGGTGATTTCTTACGCGGACCTGCTGCAAATTTTCTTCACCATTCATGACCCAACGACCCTCAACCGCCAGGGGTATGACGTTGGAACTCAGTACCGTTCGGCCATTTACTACCACACCCCAGAACAGAAAGAAACCGCCGAGCACGTTATAGCCGAGTTGACCGCCCAGAAGGTCTGGAATGACCCGATTGTGACCGAAGTAACGCCGCTGCCGACCTTTTACAAGGCCGAAGCTTATCACCAGAATTACTACGAAAACAACCCGGCCCAGCCTTATTGCAGCGCCGTGATTACCCCTAAAGTTTCCAAGTTGCGCAAATACTACTTTGACAAGCTGAAAAAATCTTACGCCGTATAAGGCAGTAACCGGTGGGCTGGCAATTTTCCTCAAACGTTGCCAGCCCTTATTTTTGCCGTTATACTGCCCCCATGCAAACCGAGAACTACGATATAATAGTTATAGGCGCGGGCCACAACGGCCTGACCTCTGCCGCCTACCTGGCTAAAGCCGGGTATAACGTTCTGTGCCTGGAACGGCGCCATATCGTGGGCGGCGCGGTCGTCACCGAAACCGACCTGGTAGAAGGTTTCCGGCTCGACACCTGTAGCAGTTACCACGTGGTCATTAACGGTACACCGGTAATAGCCGACCTGGAACTTGAGAAGTTCGGCCTGGAATACCTGGATGTCGATCCCTGGGGTTTCGCCCCTTTCCCCAACGGTAACTACATAATGTTCTACCGGGATGTTGACCGGACCGCCGAGAGTATCGCCCGCTTCTCGCCCCGGGACGCGGCGGCCTACCGGGCTTTTATGCGCCGCTGGATGCGCTTCAACGAAACTATGATGGCGGTCTTTTGCGCGCCTCCGACCCCCGGCGGTATGGCCGGGGCGGTCTTGCGTCACGAGCTAAAAGACGGCCGCTGGCGCAGTCTTTTCCGGGAGTCTCTTACCGGCCCCGCCGAAACCGCCGCCATGCTCCGGACCATTTTCAGCCCTTACGGCAAAGTAATTGAAGAAACCTTTGAGTCGGAAGAAGTGCGGGCGGCCCTATCCTGGTTAGGGGCCCAGAGCGGTCCCGGCCCGGATGAACCGGTCAGCGGCGAACTGCTGGCAATGCAGCAGTCGCTTTATCATTTGCTGGGAGTGCGCCGTCCAAAAGGCGGCAGCGGCATGTTGACCCAGGCCCTGGCTCGCTGCCTGGAACACCACGGCGGCACGGTTAAAGTCAACCAGGCGGTCCGCCGGATTCTGGTTGAAAACGGCCGGGTTAGCGGAGTGGAAACCGTCACGGGTGACCGCTATAGCGCCCCACTGGTGATATCCAACGCCCACGTCCAGACTACCCTCCTGAAACTGCTGCCGGAAGGCACCCTCCGGCCCGGCCTGCGCAAGCGGGTCAAAAATATCAAAGTCGCCAACGGTTTCGGTATGACGGTCCGCTACGCTATGGACCGGCTACCCAATTACACTGTGTTACCCACCCGCAACGAGATGGGAGAAGTCCTGGCAGGCGAACAGCACCGGGCCATGCAGCTTTTATGCCCATCCCCGGGGTATTTGCGCCAGACCTATGCTGATGCCCGGGCGGGCCGCCCGCCGGAGAAACCGGCCGTAATCGCCATGACGCCGGTGGTGGTTGACCCCACCCTGGCCCCACCCGGCAAGCAGGTTTTATATATCTGGGCCCAGACCCATCCCTTTCGCCTGTCCAACGGCGAGGACTGGACCGATATCAAGCAGCGCGAGGCTGACAAGTGCTTGCAGGTGGTCGAAGACTTCGCGCCTGGCATAAAAGAAGCAGTACTCGGCCAGTACATCAAAAGCCCGGTTGACCTGGAAGAAATAGGCGGGCTGGTCGGCGGCAATTTGATGCACATTGATATGTCAATCGGCCAGATGTTCATGTTTAGGCCGCTGCCGGAGCTGGCTAATTACCGCACCCCGGTTAAAGGGCTTTACCTGACCGGGGCCAGCACCCATCCCGGCGGCGGCGTAAGTGGCGCTCCCGGTTACAATACCGCCCACCGCGTCCTGTCCGACCTGGCGCGGACCGGAAATGAACCGAGGCCTGGTCTGGTAAAAGCCGGGGCCTTTGGGCTTGGCTTTGGCCTGGGGCTGCTGGCCTCCAAAAAGTATAAACAGCCGCCCAGGGCCCCTGAAACCGAGTAGGAGCATATAAAATGAGCGAAATTAATACACCCGCTTTACTGGTAATTGATGCCCAGGTAAATATGTTCGATCAAGCCGGGCCGGTTTATGACGCGGTTGGTCTTATAACCAGGCTCAAAAGCTTGATCGACCGGGCCTATACAGCCGGAGTTCCGGTGATTTATATTCAGAACAATGGCCCCGAAGGTGAAGTTGATGAACCAGGCTCGCCCGGCTGGAAGATTCTTCCGGCCCTGCAACCGCACCCGGCGGATATTGTTATCGAAAAGACCACCCCCGACTCTTTTCACCAGACTCCACTACAGGCCGAACTTACAGCCCGGGGCGTGAATTCGCTGGTAATTGCCGGGTTGCAGACCGATTGGTGCGTCCAGGCTACCACCCGGCAGGCGGCGGCCCTGGGCTACGCGGTAACACTGGTCAGGGATTGTCACAGCACCTTCGATAGCAAGACCCGGACGGCCCGGGAAATAATTGACGAACATAACAACCAACTCGAACCGGTTGTTAATTTAAAGAACGCTGTTGAGATCAATTTTTAGATAAGGCGGAGCGAGTAATGCCACAAGAATTGCTGGGTGAGTTGGTCCGCGAAGGCAAAAACCGCACTCCCTCCCGGTTGGCCCTGGTCTGGCGCGACCAGGAAATAAGTTACCTGACCCTTGACGGGCAAATCGACCGGGTAGCCTCCAGCTTGCAGCGGCTTAAAGTCCAGCCCGCCGACCGGATAGCCCTTTACCTGCATAACCTGCCGCATTTCGTGGTAGCCTTTTTCGCCCTGCAACGAATTGGAGCGGTGCCGGTGCCGCTTAATATTTACTGGAAAAGCCGCGACCTGCGCTATCTCCTGGAAGAAAGCCGGGTTAGCGGGGTAATAACCATCGCGCCCTATTATGACCGGTTCAAGGAATTAACCCCGCTCCTGCCCGAAATAAACTGGATAGTCGCGATTACCGCCGGGGGCGCCCAACCCTCCGGTTCGATAGCCTGGGAAGAACTACTGGCCGAACCGCTATCGGAAGCGGTCTATGAAGAACTTGACGCGGTTGACCCGGCCCTGCTGGCCTTTACCGCCGGTCGTACCGGCCCCTCCCGGCCGGTCCTGTTGAGCCACTTTAACCTGCTGGCGAACTGCCAGCAAATGCAGGACCTGGCCCAGGTCCAATTCCTGGGCGGCTGGGAATCTGAGGCCCGCCTGGAGAAATCATCCATGTTACCCCGGGCCAACGCGTTCGAGGTCGCCTTGCTGCCCCTGCCCCTGTTTAACCTTTTCAACCTGAATATCGGCCTGAACCTGACAACCTTTCTGGGTGGCACAGTCGTTTTGATGGAGCGCTTCGACCCAGCCCAGGCACTAGACCTGGTCGGACAGCACGAGTGTACCCTTATTTTCGGCTCGCCCGCTATCTTCAGCCAGCTTGTCAACGCGTCCGATTTCGCCGGTGCCAACCTGGAAAGCCTGCGGGCTGCTTTTTCTTATGGCGGGCCATTAACCGCCGAAGTTAAAACGGCCTGGCTCAGAAAGACCGGCTCTCCCATTTTTAACTGCTACGGTGTAACCGAAGCCTCACCCCTGCTGTGCTGTGAAGCGGCCGGAGAACAGTCCGGCGAAGATTCGGTCGGGCCGCCCCTGCCGATAGTCCAACTCAGCCTGCAAGGGCCGGGCGGAGCCATTTTACCGCCCGACCAGGCCGGGGAACTGATGGCAAAAGGCCCGAACATGATGCTGGGTTACTTCAACCCGGCCGAGCCGGACAAACCGCACCTGGTAAAAACCGAAGGCTGGTTCCCGACCGGCGATATGGCGGTGGCCGACGAAGACGGGAACTTTCATATTATCGACCGCAAAGAAGATATTCTTGTGCTGCCTAAAGGCGATTTGCTGGCTCCCCGCGATATTGAACGGATACTGGAAAGCCACCCGGGGGTCTGGTCGGCCGCCGCCCTGCCCTATACCGCCCCGGACGGCCGCAACCGCATGATTGCTTTCGTGGTACTCAACCACGCCGGGCGCAACCTGACCGAACCGCTCCTGGTACACTACTGCGACCGGCGGTTACCGGCCAGCCATTGCCCAGAACGTATCTTTATCTACCAGGAGTTGGATTTCCCACGCTTGCCTAACGGCGCGGTCTGGCGGCGGGCCTTGCGGGCGCAAATTCCCGAATACCTTTAATTCCCGGCAAAATTTAAGGTCAGCCGCAATCTAAAAAGCCTCAGGGTGATGTAATCCCGGTGAGGCTTTTTAGTTGCAGGTACCAGGTAAATGCCAGAAAGCTAAGCTGAAAAGGCGGCTACTGGAAGAAGATATAACCGGCCGCCCCGGCCCCAACCAGGATAAAAATAACGTGGACCCGGTTAGTTAAGCCGACCAATACCGTTACGAGAGCCACCACCCAGCCGCGCCAGTCTATGCCCGGGGCGCTTATCAAAGCGCAGGATGTCGCCAGCAGCGACCCGACCACCGCCAGCGAAAGGCCCCGCAACAGCCCCCGTACCGCCGGGTAATGCTCAATCTTCTGGTACCCGGCCGCCACCAGCAAGACTATGAAAGGCGGCAGCACGATAGCGATAAGGGCCAGCAGCGCCCCTAACCAGCCAAAAGTTATGTAGCCCAGGGCGATTACCCACAGGCCGTTTGGTCCCGGCGTAATCTGGCCGACCGCGACCGCTTTACCAAAGTCGGTTTCGGTGGCCCAACCGTTACCCAGCAAATCCTGGTGCAGGCTGGGCAGGTTGCCCAGGCCACCGGTCGAAAAGAGCGAAGCTTTTAAAAAGATTAGAAAGTATAATAGCGGGTTCACTTTTGCTCCTCCGGCGATGCGGCGGCGGCCTTTACTTCTTTAGAAGGCGGCAGCGACCCGGTAAATAACACCCCGCCCAGGCCGGAAGCTACGACCAGGACGGCTATCACCGGCAGCTTGAGAAAACCGATCATGAAGGCTACCAGCAGGATATAAATAAAGGTTAAAATTAACCGGGTTTGGCCTTCACGCTGACCTTCTTTAATCAAAGGTCGGCTCATATTGATCATTACCAGAAACATCAGACCGGCGGTAGCCGGGATAACGCCCCGCAGAATTGCCTGGAAAGGCGGCCACTCCTGGATAGAAGTAAAAATCACAGTCAGAAAAGTTGTTATCAGGGCCGAAGGGACCAGCAGGCCGGATAAGGTGGCGATAATTCCGCGCCACCCGGCCAGTTTGCGGCCAATCAAGATTGCCAGGGAAAGCTGGTTGATGCCGGGAGCCAGGGTGCATAAGGCCCACAGGCGCACAAATTCCGCTTCATCCAACCAGCGGTGTTTAACAATCATTTTTTGCTGGATAAGCTGAAGGGTTGAGGGGCCGCCGCCAAATGATTGTGAGCCGATACTAAACCAGGAGAGAAAAATTTTCAGAGGAGTAGGAGAGTCGTCCGAGGAAGCCGGGTCGTGCAGTTCAGAGGTTTCCGAGGCCAGTTTAAGTTACTCCTTTCGAGGTTCCAATTGTACAATTTCCTGCCCACAGTTATAACAGTTTTTATCAATTTCATCCAATAAATTCGCCGCCCCACATCCCGGGCAGTCCCGCGTTTCAGGCGTTGGGACCGCCGTATTGGAAATAGAATCGGACTTACTCCGGAAACGATAAGCATTAGGATTGGGGGCATAGCGCCGCGTAGCCGTTACGGCGGACCGGTCCGGTGGCACCGGCCTGGCATGGACCCTCGAAAGAACCCGGCGTTCCAGCATATTATGGAAAACTACCCGGGCCGGGTTGGCCGGGTTAAACATCGAGACTTTCAGGGCGTAGCTAATCTTCATGGAAACTACAATATATAATCCGAATAAAAAGAAAATACCGCTGAGTGAAAGCCATTCCCAGCTTGTCCCAAAGAAAGGCTGGCTCAGGGAAATCAAAATGTTGTAGGTGCCGTGAGCCAGGATGGATAACACCAGGCCGGTGGCAATCATGCGGAACCGCTTGCGCCGGGAAGGCTCAGTCAACGACAGTCCCAGGGCCGCGCCCCACATAGCCGCGAATAGGACATGGCCGAGGGTACTGAAAGGGCCGCGCAGGAGCAATACCAGGGGGCCCTTATTCAAAACATAAAAGACATTCTCGAAACTGGCAAAACCAACCGCAGCAGCGGCGGCATAAACTATCCCGTCCATCGGCTCGTTAAAAGCTTTATTTGGGTAGGCTACCGTAAAGACTACAAAGAATTTTGCCAGTTCTTCGATTACCGCCACCACGCCCAGGTAAAAGAGGGCCGCCACAAAGAAACCTGATTTTTCACTAAAAGTGCCGCTGCCCTGGTCCAGAGTATATTCCAAAAGACCGGCCAGGACCGATAGGGGCATACTTAATATGAAAATCAGGATGACAAACCGCTTGGGCTCTTTGTCAAAGACATCCTGGCGGTAATACCACCAGAGCCAGAAGAAACCAAAAGCCAGCGAAAGGACCGTTGAAAAAATAAATTCCACTTACACCTCATTAACCCATCCGGGGCCGGCCAGGCGCAAAAGAAAACGGCCTATCAGGTAGGCCAGGCCCCCGGTAAGCCCCGTAACCAGCCAGGCCACCAGGGTATTTTCAATACTTCAACGGTCAGCACGGGCCGCCCGAAGCCCTTGATAGCGGTAAAGACAAAGATCGGCAGCAAAACCGCCATTACAATGCGGGTGATTAACCCGGTTTCATCGCCCTTAAAAACCCTGGTCGCCCGCATAATCACACCCAGGGCCACGGCAGCAAAAATAGCGATAAGCGGAGCGGCAATTATAGCGTGCTGGTCGGACATGCCGGGGCTACCTATCATTTTGAATTTAGGAAAACCAGTAAAAAAGCCTGGACCGGCCTGGAGATTATTTTAGCATACAAAAGAAGGGAATAAAAGGCAGTTGTTAATATTATGTCAATCTAGATCGTAGTACTCGTTAAACACATGATGGACCGGGTTCGGCACACCCAGGTGCCTTAGTTCATCCAGCATATACAGGATGATCTTGACCCCTTCCAGGTTCACCCGGCGGTTCTGGGTCAGGAACTGGATAAAGCGAAACTTTTTAATATCGTTCTGAGAATAGCGGCGGCGCTGGGTCGAAGTCCGGTAAGGCACTACCAGGCCGTGTTCCTCGTAAATCCTGAGCGTCCGGGGATGCAAAGCCAGAATTTCGGCGGCTACACTGGAAGTAAAAATAGGCTTGTCCTGGTTTAACCGCCCGGAGGCCGGTTTGGAAAGCCTGGGAGCGCGGGTTTGGCGCCCATTTATTCTTAAAGTTTCGGTTTTGGAATTAAAAGGTTCTGAGGGGGGAGTTTCTTCGCCCGGGGTAGTGTCCAGGTCTTCACCGGAATAAGCGATGGCAGCCGGGCGTTGGCTTGATTTTCCCCGGTTGCCAATAAGGGCAGGCGTTTCAGCCAGGTCTACCACTTCCAACTTATAATCTGGTTGTTGGGAATTGCCCTTTTCCAAATTGAGACCCATCCAGTTAACTGGTTTGTTTCTAGAAAGTCCGGCATTGCTTCTTATGAAACACCTACAGGTAGCCATTTAAATTTATGTTAACATAAGACTCACATGCTGTCAAGCAAGAAAAAACAAAAAAGCTAGTTCGAATAACCAGGTTACCCCGGTTTTCAATTACATCTATCTTTTTTATCAAGATGAATTAAAACCAAACTTTATTCTGAGGACCGGTTAAGTTATTAATTACGGCTTAATATAAACTTTAAAAGGCCCCCTGGTTGTACGACCAGGCGGGCTTTTAAAGAGCCTACGTTTGACAAAGTCTTTGAGAAATAGAAAAGGTAAACTTAGAATAAGAAACTTAAGGCTGTATAAGGTTTAACCTGCCTGAAAGAGCTAGACTAGGCTGTTACCTTTTTACGGCCACGGGGCCGGACGGCTTTGACTTCGGAAACACCGTTAGAATTGTCGGTACCATCGTTTTCCGCATGGTCCATTAAATTAGCCGCTTCCAACTGTCCAAGTACCGAAAGTTTAAGAGTATTGCTGGCCGTAAAGCCAGGAGTCTGGGTCTCAGGGATAGTTATCCTTTCTTTCGTTTTGGGGTTAACCCCGCGCCGTGCCCTTCTGCGACGGACCTCAAAAGTTCCAAACCCGGTAATAACTACCTTATCGCCATCCTTCAAACGGCGGGCAATTAAGTCTACAGCGCCCTTGATAACCTGATTGACTTCCTTCTGGGGAAGGGTCGTCTCTTTAGCCAACTGCTTGATAAACTCATTCTTATGCATTTGTTACCTCGTTTCCCTTAGCCACTCCAGTAACCCTAATTAAAAGACCCAACGGGGTATGGGTGATACGCAACCATTTAGTGGAGATTGGAAGTGCTGCCCTAGCGATTGTTTTGACGGATGTTGCGTGCCGCTAACCCGCGCCAGCTTCCCAAAGCCAGCGCAATTGCCAGTGCTAGTACAAGATAACCCAGGCTACCCACCAGGGCAGAAGGCTCAAAGGTAGAACCGGGTAGTTGTCCCACCGGCTTCAAACTGGTTAAAGTTTCGAAGGGTCCGGTTAAATACCCACCCAATCTGACCATGACCCGGGCAACCGGGTTAAGCTCGTCAGCGGCTAACAGCCGCAGTACAAACTTTATCAGGCAAAGCACACTCGCCGCGCCCAACAGGCCAAATACCAATGACCAGGGTTTTAAAAACTGGCTGATGCTGTTCAACGTGGAGCCCCTTGCTTACGCAAGTAAGCGAATATAGCTACCAGTACCAGTCCCCCCAGGACGGACCGGACTACCGGCATATCTTCCAACCGGGGCTCAATCTGTATTTCCAGGGGCAAATTAGAGAAAAACCAGGCTCCCAGGATGCCAAGTACCAGCGAGCCTAGAATGCCATATTTAGGAGCGTTACCAACAACTCGTTCCGCCAGGAATGCACCCACCAACGCCAATAGAATAAGTGCGAAAACCTGGGGCCAGCTCCAATTTAAGTTGAAATTTGAGAGTAGATTCATATTTTACTCTCTAAGTAAATAAGAGAATTGTTTAAGTTTTTTACCAAAATGAGTTTAACTTTATGTAATGCGTAAATTGATAATAGCACCGCAGGTTAACTTTGTCAATGAATTAGTTAGAAGCGAATATCCGCATTTGCCGCGCAAATTACAACCCCTACCCGTTCGCCCGGGCCGGGGCGAACCTTGCCGGTTAACAAAGCCGCGATAGCGGCAGTCCCGGCCAGTTCGGAAGCAATTCCCAGTTCAACCCAGAGCCATTGCTGAGCAGCTGCCATTTCTTCGTCTGATACCAGCACAATCTCGGAAACGTGTTGCCGGATTATATCAAAATTTACCTGCGAACTCATACGCGGGGCCAGGGTACCCACCCCCGTCCGGATTGCGTCCAGTTCCACCGGCTTACCGGCTTTCAGGCTCTCGTAAAGGGTCGGCGCTCCGGTCGGCTCAATACCGATAAGGCGTACCGCCGGGTTGATCGCTTTTACCGCCAGGGCCACCCCGGCCATCAGCCCGCCGCCGCCAATTGCCACCAGCAGGCTGTCCAGACCGGGCGCGTCTTCCATAATTTCCAGCCCGATAGTGCCCTGTCCGGCGATTACCACCGGGTCGGCAAAAGGATGGAAATAGGCCAGGCCGCGGCGCTCGGCCAGTTCCAGGGCAGCCAGGTTTGCTTCGTCCCAGACCTGCCCCTGGTAAATCACCTCGGCTCCCCAGGTAGCAATCTTCTGGGCTTTTATGGGTGGAGTTGACTCGGGCAGGAAGATCGTGGCTGGTTTTGAGCGCATCCACCCGGCATACGCCACCCCCAGCCCGTGATTGCCGCCCGAGGCGGTTACCAGGCCCGGTACCTCGCCGGTAGTCTCTTCCAGGGTCAAAAGCTTGTTAATGGCGCCCCGGGCTTTGAAGGAGCCGGTAATCTGCAAATTCTCCAGTTTTAAAAAGAGCGACCAATCACCTGAAAGACCGGACTTCAGGGGCCTGGCCGCCAGTAAAGGCGTCCGTCTTACATAAGGTGCAATCCGCGTGTGGGCTGCCTGAATATCTGAAAGGTTTAACATTTTCTTTCGTCGAACGTTAAAGGTTTAAAGAGATTTAGCCGGTTTATCAATGCAAAGGTAAACTCTACCTGTACAACTTGTTGACCATAAACGTCCAACGTTTGTTTTACGTTTTACGCATCCTGTCGCTCTTATTATAACGCAACTCTAACGACAATGCTCTTTCAGCTTTAAATTTTGGGTGCTACAATAACCTTGACCGGAGGAAAAAGGTCGTCAGGCGGCAAATGACGGTGTCCGGTGGGTGTTAATTAACACATTCGTTAGCTGACAAGCCGCGTCGGTTAGAAAGGAAACTATTATGAGCGAGCGTAACGAACCTCCTTCGCTACAAAACATGTTCTCACAGGTGCTGCGTGAAATTCAGTCCGGTATTAACCGGCTTGAACAGACCGTAAACCAGGCCACTCAGCCAAACCAGGCTCCCCAGAATGGGGCCGGGTTCCCGCCCGTTGGCGAGGCGGCACCTCCTTCGGCCCAGGCCAGGCCGCAACCCCAGGCTGCCCCTAAAGCCCCGGCTAAACCCTATACGGGCACCCGTTGGGAGTACAAGGTGGTTTATGTAAACTTCCGGGGACAAATCTCATCCGAGGGCGACCAGGCAATAATTGGTCGAGGTGAACGCCGCAGCAGTTTTGTCCGGGAATACCTGGACGAACTGGGCCAGCAAGGCTGGGAATTAAGTGGCGTTAGCCCGTTAGCTGACACTGAAAACAGCTACTTCATCTTCAAACGGCCTGCTACCGGCGAGCCTTCCCAGGCTACCCGGTCGACTCAGTCCAGTACGCTGGAAGAGGTTGAAGATAACAGCGGGCCGGTTACCCAGCTTTAAGCCGGTTTGACCGGGTAAGGTATTGACTGACAAAATTACATCTATATGATGGACAAAGCCGCTAAGTGGCATTAGCGGCTTTTTTGATTCCTTATAAACTCCTATTTTACTACAGGTTTTTAGTCACAATTAACCCTGGCCTCGTTAGTCACATAGCCGATTAAAAAAGCCACTTTAGTAATATTAAAATTTGCTTCCTCAAGGACTTCGGATTGTTCGATAAACCCGGCTTGCCACACCTCTTTTAATTTATCCAGGTAGACAACATCAAGCTCATTAAGGTCATAAGCCACTCTATGGTAAAGTTTATTGTAGATTGGGCTGCAAGCTTTAAGAATTTCTACGGCGTCACACTTTTTCATAATTGAATCTTTCCCAGGTGAATAGTCCATTAAAAATAAATTACAATATTCGGGGAAGGCGACAAAATAAATGTAAAATATTGGAAGAGAGCCAGCTAATCTTTAAAGATATGTAGAAAGAAAGCAGTAATTTCCCTCTTTTCCACAATGAAATTAGGATGTTATTGGAATTAAACAAAACTCCGTTACAACATTGTAGCAAACGAATGAAAAACCGAGCAACCTTGGTCAGCACTATTCTATAGAAAATGTGTTGTAAAGTGATGAGGCTATTATACCGTTTATTTGGGGGCTATCCAATCCAGACAAATAAACTTTCGGTTATATATTTAGTTTAACAGCTGAGTTCATTCTGGCAGGGTTTAGCCGGAACCCGGAGGGCTGATGCCAAAGTAAATGCGGCCGTACCAGATAAGTAGGCCACTTACAACATTATAAATTATGAGGGCGCCCACCACTGCTACCAGACCCCAGCGCAGCCAGCGCGCGCGGTTTTCCAACAACTGCCAGAGCCGGGTCAGGGCCAGGCCGGTCCCCAGGCAAAACAAAGGGGCCACGAAAAGCATATGCTTTTGCAAGAGGTTTATCCGCAAGTCCAACAGGCTGAAGGCCAGGAAAACCGCCAACCAGGCCAGCCAGAGCAGATTAATGGCTGAATTTATACCGGTCGGTTTAACATGGTCCTGATTTAAAGTAGGGCTGCCCTGGCCCATGGCGTCAGGTTGCCCTGGTTGCTGCCCGGCATTTGCTTTAATTTTAAACTCCACCAGCAGAAAACCCAGCAACCCCAGGAAGGGCCACAAACGGAAATGTTCCCATAGCTGCGGCCAGAAGCCAGTTAAAAGTGGGCTGCCCAGCTTGATGGTTTCCTGCCCAATACCACCCGTCCCCAGCTTGCCCAGAATAGTCGGAAGGGTCTGACCAACCAGGCCCGGCAGATACCAGCCGTAATACAGTAACAAAGCCAGGCCCAGGCCGCCCAGGCCCAACCGGGCTACACCCAGGCCAGTGGGCCGGGTAGAGCGCCGGACCAGCAGCATGACCGTAAAAAGGGTTACCAGCGACCCCAGCATGAGTAAAGTACTGGTGTGGGCCAGCAAAGCCGCCCCCAGGCTTATAATCAGCCAGGCTACCAGCCAGCCGGAGACTTTTGCCCCGGCCTCTTTCAGCCGCAGCCAATCCACCAGCAGTGCTATAAATAACAGCGATAGCCAGGCCGCGAAAATTGAGTTATAGCCACCGTCGCTGAAAAGAAGAAAGCTTAGCGGATAAAACCCGAAGATTGCGCCCGCCAGCACCCCGGCCCAGCCGCTAGAGGCAGTCCGGTAAGCCAGCCGGACAACCAGGTAGAGCAAGAAAAGCTGGGTTGATTCCAGCCAGCTTGCCAGGTCATTGACCGCCGCCAGAAGATTAACATTGTGGTAATCCGGCCAGAAAAGGGAGAGTGGCGCGGCAAAAAGATAAAAAAGCGGTGAGTAGGGCAGGCTAACCTGCAAGCCCCACTGGCCCAGCACGGCCGAGCCACCTTCCTGCCCGGTGACGGTTGAACCGGTGCTGACATTGAAATATTGCTGCCAGAAATCGGCCGGGAAATTCCAGAAACGGAAAATCTGATGCACCCGGAACCAGTGATCAACCACTCCGAAGGCAGGATGATTCATCCCTGTAGCTTTTATTACAAAGACGGTTATAAATAGTAAGCCCAGCCAGCGCATTTGGACGGCCGGGAAATCCAGCTTGCGCCGGGCCAGCCACCACCCGGTAGTACGCAGACCAAGCACCAATAAAGGATAGGCCAGTATAATAGTTAGAAATAATTCCTCGACTGCCGGGGTCAGTTGCAGCCGGAACAGGGCTAAAGTTATAGCCGCACCGAAGGCCAGCCCAGCCCCAATATAAGCGGCCAGACGAGGTTTCCAACCGGAGCGGACCAGGGCCAGGTAGACCGCAATCAGTCCGGCCAGTAAGAACGCCAGGTGCCCCAGCGAAGGGACAACTGGACGCCCATCGGCACTGCCGCCGGTCAACCGTACTTTTGATACAACTACCCCCAGGGGCAGGTCGTGACCCTTCTCCGTGAAAGGATTAAGTACTTTGAGCGTCAGGGCCAAATTTCCCTTTAACCGGTTGCCTTCTTCATTGTAACTAAAAGTATAAAGGCGTTGGTCGGGCCGGACTTCCACTTCGCCTAACAGGCGGTCCTCTTTCCAGAGTTGGACTTTAGGCAAGGCTAAATTAGCCGGGCGGCCGCCCGGCTGCATTTCCAGTTCCACTTGAGCCGAGGGAAGGCGGCCTATACCCGGGAAACGCAAATAGCTTTCGTCGGTGGTCCAGCGAAAGCTAAATTCCGAGTTGGCTTCAGGCGGGTTAAAGCTCTGTAGATAAAGAAAGTCTGAGGAATTGCCTTTGCCCAGGATAAAGGAATAATCAAGCGGGGCCTGATACCCCAGGGTCAGGAGCAAAGCTGAAAATAGGGTCAGGAACGCCAACGGGACTGCCCTGAACCCGCGCACCAGCCAGGAAAGCTCCTGGCGGGCGGGTTTTAATAGCATTCCCCACAGGGTAGCGTTCCGCGAGGCTGGCAATGCAGGCTTAACGGTTGAAGCTGGAATTTCGGGAGTTGGTTCCGGGACTGTTTGGGGTTGGCTTAACTCTTTCAAAATCTAATCTTGTCAGGATAAAGTCATCCGGCGACTACTGATAACCCCGGTGTTAAGGCCAATTGTATTTAAACCGCCAAAGAAGCGGGCGTGTTCGATTTTGACACAGCGGTCCATCACTACTTCCAACCCGGCTGCAAGGGCCTTATTAGCCGCTTCCTCGTTGATTACGCCCAGTTGCAGCCAGAGGACTTTCGCCCCGATAGCCACGGCATCGTCCACCAGCGGCGGTACGTCGCCCGGTTTGCGAAACACGTCTACAATATCGACCGGTTCGGGTATATCTTTCAGAGAAGCGTAGCATTTGCGGCCCAGGATTTCCTGACAGGCCGGGTTAACCGGAATAATATTGTAACCGTTCGCCAGCAGGTAAATGGCGGCGAAATGGCTGGGCCGGAACGGATTGTTGGACAGTCCGACCATGGCAATATTTTTGTACTTATTTAAAATGCGCAACCGGTCATGCGCGGAAAGCGCTTCATATGTTGCAACGGGCATGATTACTCTACTCCTTGCTGTAGTTAGCTCAACCAGGTCAATCGATACCGGTCTGGCAGCAAGCTTAGCACCGCCTAATTTAGCTGTCAAACCCGGCGGACCGGGCTACCTTGAAACCTTACCCCAGCCGTTAAGCATGGGCGACCAGTTCAAGGGGTGCGGCGGCTATTTCCGGGTCAACCGGCCTGGGCAAAGCGTCCCAGGTTTCCAGTAATTCGGTCAATTCATTATAACAGTACCGCACCGGATTATCGGTATGTCTGGTACATTCCTCGCGGAGCAAGGCGGTCCGGTTCAGGCGAATCCAGTCGTGGCCGTCGGAACTATCCGCCGCAAACATTGGACCGACCTGGAAAAACCCACCGGTCTGCCAGGCGTAGTCCATGAACCGTTCGAAGCGTTCTTCAAACTCCTGCCGGGTAGCCAACTGCCGGTCCAGAGCCAGGCCCAGGCGGCGCAGGCGTTGGGCCTCAGCCCAGATTTCTTCTTTGAACCGGCTCAATTTGATCTGAGTGGCTCCCTGGCTCACCGTTTCGACCAGCGCCCGGCTGACCAACCCGCTTAAACTTACGCAGACCAGCCCGGCAACTTTTTCGCGAATAATATCGGCTAAGGCGGACTTGGTATGATGCTTAAGGTTGACCACTTCCGGCCCGATTATGAGGGTAACGTTCGCCCGCTCGGTATCCATGAAATCGTAGGTCAGGTTTACGGGCATTAAGCGAGTTTCAACCCTGGTTTGCTGGATTAAACGAATCACTGCCGCCCGCATCTTGCAAAACCGGCCGTCCGGGGTAACCCGGCCTTCCGGAAGGACCATCAGGCTGCCGCCTTTTTCCAAAACCCTGATTAGATAGCGTAATTGGGCGTGCATTGTGCCATGGTGGCGCTGGCGAATGCGGTTTGCCAGCGGTTCGCGGAACATTCGCGGCGTGGCATACTGGGCCAAATCCTTCAGAGGAGCGCGCAAAATAACATCCTTGAGCGTCAGGCCAGGCTGGTGCGCAGCGTTACCCAGCAGGCGGTTGCGCCAGGTCTCATCCAGGGACTCTTCAGCCGGTAAGTTACCTTCAAGCCGTAAGGTTTCATTCAAAAGCTGGTTAACGGTCTGCTCGTCCGGCAACTTGACCGGGCAAGCCTGCAAGCTCTGAAACCAGTGGCTGATACTCATGCGGCTAATCAGCGGCCTTAAGAAGTCCAGCAAGGGGAAATAAATCATCAGGAAACCGCGTTCCAACACATCATCGCGGGCAGCTACGTACAACAGCCGCAAGTCTTTACGGCGGCTTTGCGGCTTCTGGAAAAAGTACAGGCGGGGAATGATGATGGGGATATCTGAGTCGCGTTTATGGCCGCAGGCAATGATGGTAGACGGAACGCGGCTGAAATTTTCAATACCGCGCACTTCAATCCGGTAGACCATTTGCGAGGTTAATTGCATTGTCAGGGCTACACCATCGCGGTGGTAATGATGAGCATTCCGGCGCATCCGGGCTAACCAGAAAGGGGCAGCGGTCTTATCTAACAACCGGGATATCCAAAGTTTTGATTTTGATTCCGGCTTAAAATTTTCAACATCAACGGCCTGACGCCGCCGGGTCAGGTATGAAAAGCGCACGATTTTACCACGCATCCAAGATCACCTGTAAAACTATAGTATATTTTTGAAAGTACTAGAACGTAGCTAAGACAACTGCTAACAGGACTTAAGCCTTTAACTTAGGTCCATACCCTTCAGCCAGAGCCCTGTAAATTTTGCGAGCATCTATCCGGGACTCCAGGATAATCTGGTTGTCCACGACCATTACCGGTATAGTCCACTTATATTTCTCGAAAAGAGCGCTATCGGTGGTAATATCAATCTCCTCTAGCGTCATTTCGAAATCATCTTCAAGTTCAAGCAGGGCTTCTTTGGCGTTTTCACAAAGGTGGCAGCCCTCTTTAGTGTAAAGAGTTATAGTATGTTTATTATTTATTTCGTTCACGGTTCAGAAGACTTAAAAAAATTAAAAGACGGCTTAAAACCGCTCTTCCAGAATATCCAGGGCTTCATCGCGCCGGCTCATTGGAACCATAACCGGGACTGCCCCAAGGTCACCGACAGTAAAACCGAGCTTCGCCCCGGCGTGCAACAGGACCGGAATCCCGGCCCCTTCAAGCTGAGCTTTTATCATCTGGCCGTCCAGGTAACCGGAAGCACGACAAACTTCTACTTCCCGTTCTCCGCGCGGCCAGGGAATATCCTGACTAAGGGTATCATCCAGGAAAGCTTCGCTGCCTTCGCCATCAATCGGTTCAAGGGCTACATCCTCGCAGACCGGGCAGTTGTCTTGCTGCCAATCTTCCCAGGTATAGATTCGTCCGCAATTACTGCATTGCCGCTCTTGTTGATTTTCCATTTTTGAATTATACCAAATAGTCCTATGTTTATCAGCTTTTAGCTACTTCGCTCTTGATTGAAGATATTGTAGCACATAATTAGCTGACTGACATAACGAAAATAAGAGTCAAAAAGCGCCTTAAAAATAAGGCGCTTTCTGACTCTTTTCTAAGTGCTAAGTCCGGTCAGAATTTACGCAGCCGGGCTTAAATTAAGGCTCTTAGCGAGAATTCCGGTCCATTGATGGATCTTTACTGTTTGGATCCAGGGCATCCTTTACTTTATCGGCGGCATCACCAACGGCATCTTTGGCCTTGCCAAACATGTTCTGGGCTTTGCCTTTAGTCTCGTTGGCACTCCCTTTGGCTTGCAACTCCTCGTCACCGGTAATATCCCCGGCAGTGTGTTGCACTTTACCGCCAAACTCCTTCATGCCACCTTTTTCCTGGTCAAAATTCTTGTCGTGCATAATTATCTCCTTTCGTGTTCGCCTTTAGTCAAGTATCGTCTGACTTTAAAACATTACTGTTTAGCTTTTTCTGAAAGTCAGCTCCTGCGAACCAGACTAATTATTATAAAGCACAAGCTGTGCCAACTCTTGGTTACAAGTTGAATTATTAGCTAGAAGTAGGTAAATATGGCATAATATTAACCATACTGGGGATGGTAGGCTGGCAAGAAGGCAACCCACGCCCTGAAAGCCCGGTACAAACAAAAGGATTTAAAATGGCCGAGAAACTTATCCTGGTTATAGATGATGACCGCAGCATTGTCGAGCTTGTAAAATTGTATCTGACAAATGAAGGTTTTACGGTCGAGGTAGCGCACACCGGCCGGGAGGGCTTGCGACTATTCAATCAAACCACCCCGGCAATGGTCCTGCTGGATTTGATGCTGCCCGAACTGGACGGTTACGAGGTTTGCCGCCAGATCCGCCGCGAAAGCAATATTCCCATTATAATGATGACCGCAAAAGGCGACGACATAGATACAATTGTCGGGCTGGAACTGGGCGCGGATGACTATGTCGCCAAACCCTTCAATACCCGTGAACTGGTCGCCAGGATAAAGGCCGTTTTACGCCGGACCGACGCGGTGGCCCTCCCCAATTCAAGTTCGGCGGTTAAAAACCTGATTGAACTGGGTAACACCCGCATAGACCTGGCCCGGCACGAAGTAACAATTGAGGAACAGGCGGTAGAATTACGGGCCAAAGAATTTGACCTGCTTAAAGTGCTGGCCCAGAATACCGGAATTGTTCTCGACCGTGACCGGCTTCTCAACCTGGTCTGGGGATATGAATACTTTGGCGACACCCGCACGGTCGATGTCCACGTGGCTCACCTGCGCGATAAACTTAACGGGTCGAGCGCCCAGATACAAACTGTCCGGGGGACTGGCTATAAATTGGTGGTAAACTAAATTGGACCTGGCAAATTTCTCAAACCATTGGCGGCTGTTACTCTCCGGGCGCAACCGGGGTTCCTATAATATGGCCCTGGATGACGCTATCTGGCAGAATTTTGCAACAGGACTGGAGGCGGGCAAACAACCCGCACCTATCTTGCGGTTTTACGGCTGGGAGCCCCCGGCCCTTTCGCTGGGTTACGCCCAGCGGGCCGAACGCGAAGTTAATTTTAAAGCTTGTGAAGAACTGGGCGTGGAATGGATCCGGCGGCCGACCGGCGGCCGGGCCATTTTGCACGACTATGCCGAATTGACCTATAGCCTGGTAGGTTCAGTGGAGGACCCCCAATTCAGTGGGGGCGTACTGGAGTCATATCGCAAAATCAGCGGCGCCCTGGTAGAAGGGTTGCGCTTGCTGGGCGTGGAGGCCGAAATGGCTGAAAAGGACCGGCGCGGCCACGCTGACGCGCTCACCTCAGCCTGCTTCGATGCCCCCAGCGCCTACGAAATCACCTGGCAGGAACGTAAGATTATTGGCAGCGCCCAGGCCCGCCAGCGCGGGGTACTCCTGCAGCAGGGCACGATTTTGTTAAGTGTGGACGTGGAGAAACTTTTCGCCGTGCTGGAATTACCGGCCCGGTTGGACCGGGCCAAAACCATCGCCCAGGTGACCGGGCGTCTGACCTCGATTGAGGAAGCCCGGGGCAGGGCGGTTAGCTTTGCTGAGGCCGAAGAAGCTTTTGTGCAGGGTTTCGCCACTCATTTCGGGCTGCCGCTACCACAAGCCGAACTTACATCCGAGGAAGCCCACCTGGCCCTGGAACTCCAGACCACCAAGTATGACAACCTGGCCTGGAATATGGAGCGCCAGCGGCCGGTCCCGGCTTTCCGCTAAATCTCGAACTCTTCCACCTGGATTTTGGTTGCTTTAGGCGGGGCCTGGGTTGGCCCCTGCTCCCTGGCAGCTTCACGCTGCTCCTGGGTATCTAACTTTTCCAGGGAATAATCAATTAATGCCCGCCAGGCCAGCAAAAACTCGCGCTGGCTGGAAATCAGGTGCTTTTTAGCTTCAGGCGGGATGATATGCAGGTCAAGGCCCATTTTAGTCCCGGCGTTAATACGCTCCTGCCAGCGGCTGGCCTGCTGGGACATTGTTGCCAGCAAGTCGCTTAAGCCAAAGCCCCCGGCCGGTTCTTTCGGCAAACCGTCCGTGGCAGCTTCGTTGACACCCGGCGGCACCGCCTGGGGATTGTCTATCTCGTCTATATCAATATGCGGATCGCTCATCAAAAGCCCACCCTTTCACTGAACCAGCTCTACTACAAACTATATTCAGGCGATTGTAGCTATTTTCGGGCCAGGAGGTCAACCCTATGCTTTGTAAGAAAGGTAAATCCTCACCTGAATATAATTAGAGTCAGTTTTATTTTTCTAGAGGCAAGTTGGAATCAAAAAGGTGGTTATTTTACGGAGCCTATAACCAGGCCCATAAAGATAACCACCTTCCGGTTTTACAGGGTATAAAACCCCGGATATTAGCGGCTATCAGGCCGGGAAGGGTTCAACCATAGGAGCATCGTCGCGCATCGCCATATTGGTGACGGTCTGGCCCTGGTAGCAAATCGCGCCCCGCGACAGGCTGATAATCCAGCCGTCACTTTCGGCCCGGATTTCGCTGAATTCCGGTACCGGTGTGCCGAAAATATCGGTAAGGGTGCCAATTAAATCGCCTTCCGAGACAATATCGCCCGGCCGTACGTGATAGCGCAAGATGCCGCTGGCCCGGGCGCGCGGGCTATTCTCACGCCGGGTGCTGAAAGGCACTTCCGGCACCGGCACGCTGATGATTTTTTCCGGCTCACCAGGCAACATTCCGGCCCACTTCAGAACATTATATAGCCCGGTCCGGCCCGCGCTCAAGGCATCCGGGTCAACCCCGCCAATAAGGCCAAGTTCGACCGTAATAGCCGGAATGCGGGCTTCGTTAAGGGCCGCCCCGCTGGTAGAACGGTGCAGTTTCTGATCAACATACCGACCGGCTTCACTTTCGTTGACTACCGGCAGGCCAAAAGCCCTGCACATTTCGTCCATCTGCCGGTAGAGAGAGTTAGCTGTAGGCAGTTCTTCTTCTTTGTGGTACAACACGCGGTCCCGGATGGTAAAGGAAGACGACTGCAAGCCATAGCAGTGCAGGTCAACCAGGTAATCGGCGGTCGAATGTATGTCCTGGAAAAGACGTTCCATAGCCAGGTCATAAATTGAAGGCGGGTGCTGCTGCCGTTCGGCTGTAACAGGGTCGCTGACAGGGCCGGTGTAGCCGGGAAAGCTGCGGTTAGGATCCTGTGACTCGAAATAGGGAACCCGTCTGACCGTACGCAAACCGGCCGGATTCAAGCTGGGGATAGCAACAACCGTCCCCCGCAAATTTTCCAATAAATCCGGTTTTACCACATCATGGATCGCCGCCATCCCGGTCAATTCATCGCCATGAATATTGGCGGTAAACCAGAAGACCGGCCCGGGCTCGCGGCCCTGGGCAATAATTACCGGCAGTCGTTCAACATGGCCGGTGGGCAGTTGGGCCAGGTCAAACCAGCCGTAAACTATCTCACCGGGGCGAGATTCTGCCGTACCTACCTGAACCGTCTTAGTTTCAACAATATCTTCAAGGGGCATACTTACTGGTGGGGTCAAAGTCTAACTCCTTATTACCCTAATACACTAGCTATTGCATTAGTGAGAATAGGTTGTGAAAATTCGCTCTACGGCTGTGTAGTGTTAATATTTTACCATACATTAACATTTATTTCACAAGCGACGGGGCTTTTCTTTACTAATTAAATGCTGCTTAGAGTCCCCTGGGTACTGCCCATGCTTTTTGTTGGCCCCAGGCCATTTTGGACCTTAAGAAGGGACCGCCAGGAGATTTTGATAACAAAAAAAGTCCGGTTTTTGAGTATAAATTTTAATCAAATACCGGACCGTAAGAGGAAATTTTGTTAGAAAATAGACTTGCCCAGGGCCGAACAAATAAGTTCGATACCAAGCGCGGTGGTCTGGCCGTTCAGGTCAAGTTCCGGGTTAACTTCGGCCAGGTCCAGCGAAGTAAGCAATCCGCTTTCGGAAACCATTTCCAGGATAGTATGGGCTTCACGGTAGGTCAGGCCGCCCTTGACCAGGGTGCCGGTGCCGGGCGCTTCAGCGGGGTCAATCGAGTCGATATCGAAGCTGACGTGAAAGGTCCGGCGGCCGTCACCGTTAATCGCGGCCATCGCCTTTTCCATTACCGGCCCAATGCCGTAGCGGTCAATATCACTCATGCTGTAAACATGGACCCCGGCGTCTTTCAGTAAGCGGCGCTCTCCGGCGTCAAGGCTACGCACCCCTACCAGGGCCACCCGGTCGGGTGTAAGCTTGCGCAATTTTTCATTAAGCAGCCAGTCAAAATTCGGCAAGCCTTCTTTAGCATAGCCAAGCACCATCGCCAGGGGCATCCCGTGCATATTCCCGCTGGGGGAAGTTTCCGGCGTATTGAAGTCCCCGTGAGCGTCAACCCAGATTAAAGCGGTTTCCGGCCGGGCCGAAATTATACCGGGTATAGAACCGAGCGCGATTGAATGGTCGCCGCCCAGGGTCAGGCAAAAGTCTCCGGCTGTGGCGCGCTGGCAGACCAGTTCCGAAATCATATGACAGCTTTCCCCAACCTCGCGGGCGTGTTTCGCCCGTGTAACCGTGGCGGTCAGGGTCGTTGTCGTGGTTCCGCCCTCGTCAAAAAGGTTGCGGCGCGCCCCATCAAAGTCGGTTTCCGGAATTTCCACTTCGGCCTGGTGAACCTTGCCGCGTGGGAAATCCAGGTCGCCGGTATCAAACACTTCATGTCCAATCTGGACCAGGGCTTCCACTAAACCGGCGCGCCGCAACGCGGCCGGGGCCAACCCGACACCGGGTTTGGACTGGCCCAGGGCCAGGGGCGCACCAATAAGGCTTACTCGCATAAGGCCTCCTCTAAACGGGCCAGCGCTTCTTCCGCGACCTGCCGGGTGATATCCAGGTGCGGCCGCAACCGGATGGAGCGGGTCCCACAGGGTAATAGTAACATTTCATTTTCGAAGGCTTTCTGAATGACAGCCTGACGCCGGGCGGTACTGGGCAGGTCAAAAGCAATCAAGAGCCCCATACCGCGCACATTATCAAACCGCTCGCCATAGCCGGGTAACTCCGACAGGCTCTCAAGGATAAAGCGGCCCTGGTTGGCGGCATTCTCGACCAACTTTTCCTCCTTGATAAGTTCCAGGTAACGGGTTGAACGGACCATATCGACCAGGTTCCCGCCCCAGGTGGAATTTATGCGGCTTGGCTCAACAAAAACGTTCCGTTCCACCTCGTCCACACGCCGCCCGGCGATAACGCCACAAACCTGGAGTTTCTTGCCAAAGATAATCAGGTCCGGCTTTACCCCGGTCTGCTCCCCGGCCCAGAAGGTGCCGGACATACCCGCGCCGGTCTGTATTTCATCAAAGATTAAAAGCGCTTCGTGTTCATCGGCCAGCCGGCGCAGTTCGTGGAAGAATTCCGGCCTGAAGTGATTCTCGCCGCCCTCGGCCTGGATTGGCTCAATAATAATCGCGGCAATTTCGTCTTTATTGCCCCGGAAAGCCGCTTCCATCTGGGCGACGGCCCGGCGTTCAGCCTGTTCGACCTCGGCCAATACTTCGGAGGTCACCGGGAAGCGAAGTTTTGGGTTTTCGATACGCGGCCAATCCAGGTGGCGCGGAAAGTACATATACTTGCGCGGGTCGGCTGTATTGGTCAGGGAAACACTGTATCCCAACCGCCCGTGAAAAGCTTCTTTGAAATGCATAATCTTATGCCCGACTTCTTGAGTGTAGCCTTTCGCAAAGTTCTTGCGCACTTTCCAGTCGAAAGCTACTTTCAGGGCATTTTCGACCGCCGGGGCTCCCCCGGCAATGAAGAAGTAGTGAGGCATATCGGCCGGGGCAGCCAGGCGGGCAAAAGTATCAACAAACTGGGCCATCTCCACGGTATAGACTTCGCTATTCGAAGGGTTAATCGTGGCAATATCGGCCATTTTCTCCCTGAAAGCCTGGTCGCGCATGGCCGGGTGGTTGTAGCCAACCGGCGCCGAAGCAAAGAAGCTGAAAAGGTCAAGGTAGCGCTTGCCGGTAACTGCGTCGGCCAACCAGGAACCCTGGCTTGCTTTATGGTCGTACACAAAGGGATAACCATCCACCAGGATGTGCTGGCTCAGGCTTGAAAGAACGGCCTCCGGGCCAATGTTAAATGCCTCGGATGTGCCAGGGGTAAACGAAATAGTCATATTATGCGCTCCTTTCCTTTCAAACCACCAACCGGCCAGCGAGATTACTCTTTTAAAATTCTGATAAAGAAGTGTTAGTTTGGAAAATAACTAAAATTTGCGGCCGGTAAAGGCCAGGTAATTTATTTTACCACGATATGAGTTTTATACGTAAGTTTCCTGGCTATTATTATAAGCCATATTTTATTTATGGTCAACTATTGTTAGGTATATCACATATAATGGTTATTTTTTAACTTATTTATTAAGGTATTATCTATTAAACCTAAAAGGGCTGTTTTAAACGGGGCCGGAAACGAAATTAGCATTGTCCGGCATACAGGCAATAATTTTCTTCTTTAACCGGGCAAGAATTAAAAAAGCACCTGGCGGTTTCGACAGGTGCTTCTTATTTCAGCTAGTTAACCAGGGGCCTAGTGGGAAAACGGCCTCCGGTGCGGGCGCTGGTGGTGGTTCAGGCGGACACGCCGTTCGGCAGGCTGGCCCAGGCTTTCGCCCGGCCCTTCCGAGGGAGCAACAGCGCGCGGGGCACGGCGGCGGCGGGGGCGGCGAACCGGTTTAGGAGCCAGGTTATCAGCCTCCACTTCCTCTTCACCATCGTGGATTTCCACTTCATCACCCTCTTCTACCTCGTCACTATCCAGTTCAAGGACCGGTTGGAGGGTTTCGGCGGCGGCCTGTTTCCCTTCGTCATCCGGCTGGTCCTGGTGGTCTTCCCGGCCATTGTCATTTGGCTGGTAGCTTTCCGGCTGGTAGCTTTCCGGCTGGTTGGCTTCAAAAGACTGCTGGCCTTCCGGCTGGCCGCCGTTTTCGGCCTGAGGCTGCTGGCCTTCGTCCTGGGACTGATAACCGTCCTCTATTTGAACAGGCTGGCCGTCATACTGCGGCTGGCCTTCCTCCTGTGACGGTTGGTTGTCACCTTCAAACTGGGCCTGACCTTCCGGCTGTGAATAGTCGCCCGCTTCCGGTTGACCTTCGTAATGCAGAGTATCCCCCTGGGTTTGTTCCTCAAAGACCTGACCGGCAACAAACTCCTGGGGAGTTTCCGCCTGGTTCGATGAGGCTTCACCTTCCAGCTCGAAAGTGTTGATGTAACCGCCCGCCGGGGCAGGTTCTTCGCCCTGCGGAGCCTGGTCCGGCTCGCCCTGGACGTTTTCACCGGCATCCGGTGAGATACCAGGTGCCTCCACAACCGGGGCTTCGACAGCCTGGCCGGTTACTTCACCGTGGGTTTCGCCCTCAGTGTAGCTTTGAGCCTCGTACTGGCCTTCGGACTCAACCGGCGGTTGAGCTTCGATAGCCGGTTCCGGCATTTCCTCCGGCGTTACCTGGGCAGCTTCCGTTCCCAGTTCACCCGCTTCGCCGCCGCCTTCAATAACCGGGGCTTCGGTCTGCGGTTGGGCCTCGGTAGCGCCCTCCTGCTCGTCTCCGGCAGGAGAGTTGTCCCAGGCGGGACGAGCCTGCTGGGTGAAGTGGCTGCCCCACTGAGGGGCTTCTCCCTCACCGGAAGGAGTTTCGGCCTGGACGGCTTCCGCAGCCTCCATCTCGACCTCCTGCAGGTTTGTCTGAGTCTCGACACTGACCGACTGCTGAGGTTCAACCTGCTCGGCCGCCTCTTGCTCGGCGGTGGCCTGCGCTGCTGCCTGGAGCTTTTGGTTCTCGAGAGCATAGCGTACCGCAGGATGTTCCTCCTGCAAGTGAGCGACTTTAACAGTCATCTTGCGGGCGCCCCGGGAGTGAACCTCGATTGCCATCTTGATGATACTGTCGCTGAGAAGCCCGCTGAGAATATTACCGGCCTTGATTTTGGCTTCGCTCTCCGGCATTTCGCGGCTCAACAGGTCGCGAACGTTGGAAAGCAGCAACTCGTAACCGAGCCAGCGGTTGCGGGTACGCAGATGGTCAATCAGGACGATAACATTCTCATAGAAGGGCTGGGTCAACTGAGACGGGCGAGGGCCCAGGACATTCTCAGTCCGGTTGACTTCAGTCCTGAGCGGGGTTTCCAGCCGGGCTTCGGTCGCCGCGCTCGGCACCAGGCTGGTAGTCCGCTCTTCGGGAATGAGCACCTCTACCTGGGGTTCGTCCAGCTTGATCTGGATTTCTTCGTCCCCGGCAGGAATGGCATAGGTAGCAGCCTCTTTCGGTTCGACTGTCAAGCTCGTCTGACCGGCAGCTAACGCGCCGGGAGCGGCTACCGCCCCTGCATCGTCCTGTCCGGCTAACTCGGCTTCAGCGGCCGGGCTGGTCGCTTCCTCCTCGCCATCTTCTTCGAAATCGTTATCGGTCGTCTGGGCGGTATCTTCGGAACCGGCAGTACCAAATTGCATCTTGGGCGTACCGGGGGCCGACACCCACAGGATATGACCGGACTGGTCAATCTGAAGGACTCCGGCGGTTTCAGCAGCGTTCAACAGCGCTTTGAATTTGGAGAACCCATAGCGCCGCTCGCTGAAGTTAGGAATCCGGCGAAGCAGTTCTTCTTTTAAGTCACGCGCCCGCATCTGGCTGCGGCCGCTGGAAGTCCGATGGGCCAGGATGGCCTGGATAGCATCTTTTACCTCGCTAAAGTCGCTGGTGCCGGTCTTGCCTCCACCGGAAGAAGGTGCCGGGATGACAGCTTCAGCACTGACCAGTTCGGGCGGGGCCACCGGGGCAGTCGTGACCGGCGCAACGGCTACCGGCTGGACCGGGCTGACGACCGGGACCGGCGGCTGATAGGTCGGTTGGACGGGCTGCTGGTAGATCGGTTGGACAGGCTGCTGGTAGGTCGGTTGGACCGGAACGGGCTGGGGCTGGACCGCCGGTACTACCGGCTGGCTCTGGACCGGGGCCGGTTGGTAGCTCGGCTGCGCCTGGTACCCGTAGGGTGCGGCCACCGGCGGCTGAAACTGTTCAGGTTGGGGATAGACCGGCGGCACCGGGGCGGCCGGTTGTCCATAATAACCGTAGGGCGGCACTTGCGGCGGCACCGGTTGAGTACCTGCCGGGGGCGGTGTTATCCGGGCGTAGGGCTGCGGAGCTGGTTGGACATAGCCGGTCTGGCCGCGCCGGTTGCCGGTCAAACGGCGGCCGCGCCGGTCTGTGCCGGTCTGCTGCGGTTGAGCCGGGGAAGGCTGGCCTACCTGGGGCGGAAAGCCGGGTTGCGGTTGAAAGCCCGGCGGAATCTGGCCGGGGAAGTAGGGCTGGCCCTGGGCCTGGGCCTGCTGCTGGTAATAAGCGGCGTAGGGGTCGGTGACCACCTGGGCTAACAGGAAGCGGTAAGGAATAAATTCGTCCGAAACCTGCTGCAATACGTTCGCCACGTAGTCAGGTCCGATAATAACTACCCGGCGGCCGCGCAAGCGGGCCAACCGGACCACCGGGACCATATCTTTATCACCGGTTACCAGTACGTAAGTACCGATTTGGGGTAAGAGATGCAAAAAGTCAATGCAGTCGGTGACCATAACCGGGTCGGCCAGGGACTTACCGCGGGTGGTCTGCCCGGACAGGTCGCGGTCAGCGTGAAAGACCGGCGCGTAGATCGGCTCAATACCGGCCTTGTAAACTTCCAGGCGGTCGGCGGTAACGTTCCATTCGGCATAAGCGCGGGCGATGACCACCGTGCCGTACTGTTGGGCGCGGCGAATAAGTACTTCCAGGTCTGGCCGGTTACTGCCCCGGTCGGCATAGTTACTGATGACCAGGTTATCCCAGTCAATAAAGATTGCTACCTGATCCTGGTCGTTGTTGGAGTTACGATTGTTATAGGGATACGGGTTATATTGATAAGCCATTTTTATAAAATCCTTTCAAAAGTCGCCATGAACCGCGCAAGCAGGGTCGGCCGGAATCCGCTAAATGGTCCGGCTTCTGGTGGTGGTTGGTAACGGCTGTCCGATAGCCAATCGGTTGACCCACTCCCTTAAACTGGCCTATACTGCCCTGGCTTAACAATTCTACGGGTTTGTTCTTTAAGCCAGGTAAATGGTCAGAAAATTGGAGCCGGGATTGGTTGCCAATTGCCCGGCTAAAAGGGAGGAAGAGGTCAAATAAGTGGCTAACACAAGTTATGGAGTTCCAAAGAATAAAGGCGGCCGCGCTGGTGGACGGTTGCCCGACCAGTTGCGCGAAGTTCGCCTTACGCCCAACTATACTGAATGGGCGGAAGGGTCGGTGCTGGTAGAATTTGGCAAAACCCGCGTCCTTTGTACCGCCAGCGTGGATGAAAAGGTTCCCCCTTTTCGCGCTGGCAAAGGTCTGGGTTGGGTAACGGCGGAGTACGGCATGTTGCCCCGTGCGACCCATACTCGCTCGGCCCGCGAAGCGACGGCGGGCAAAATTGGCGGGCGAACTCACGAAATCCAGCGTTTGATTGGCCGGAGTTTGCGGGGTGTGATGGATTTCACCCGCCTGGGCGAGCGCCAAATTGTTGTCGATTGTGATGTTATCCAGGCCGATGGCGGGACGCGCACCGCCGCGATTACCGGCGGTTACGTGGCCCTGGCGCTGGCCTGCCACAAGTTGCAGACCAAAAAGCTGGTCTTGCGGTCGCCCTTGCGGGCGCAGGTGGCCGCCATCAGTATCGGACTGATGGGGGAACAGGCCCTGCTTGACCTCGACTATAGCGAGGACAGCCGGGCGGACGTTGACTTTAACGTGGTTTCGCTGGATAACGGGCAATTGATTGAGGTCCAGGGCACGGCGGAGGGTGCGCCCTTTTCGCGGGAACAAATGAATCAATTGTTGGATCTGGCCGGTAAAGGCCTGGAGGAACTTTTCAGGCTGCAAAAAGCCGCCATCGAAACCGCTAAGGTTGCGACCGGCTAATACTGCCAGGCTGTTCGAGACGTTTTCAGGGCGCCCGTGACCGGGTGTAGTGCGCCCGCAACTTTGCGGGCCTACTCCTGAACAGCTATTTATTTTTCGATAAGACAGGGACAAAAATTAAACATCCTCCGCCATTGCGAGCAGACTCTGCATTAACCGGTCAGTGTCTTCGGGACGACCGACCGAAATTCGCAGGTGATTGGGCAACTCGGTACTGTTCAGATATTTTACTAAAATACCCGAACGCTCCAACCGTTTTTTCACGGTAAAAGCGTTGCCCCGCACGACGTGACAGAGGAGAAAGCTGGCCTGGGAAGGGTAGGGCTGCAAGAAATTAAGTTTTCTTAGTTGCCGGAAGAGTCGCCCGCGCTCACTTTTGAGCCAACTCAAGGCGGAAGCATAGTGTCGCTGGTCATCCAGGGCCGCTTCGGCCGCCAGGATTTGAGCGGTATTCAGATTAAAGATTGACCGAATCTTCCACAGTTGTTTTAGTACCTCCTGTGAAAAAAGGCCGTAGCCGATCCGCAAACCTGCCAGACCGGCCCAATGGCTGAAACTACGCAACACAACTAAATTATCAAACTCCGCTACCAACCCGGCAGCGGTACTTCCTGCAAATTCGTAGAAACTTTCATCTACGACTACAATGGCGCGACTTTTCAGGAGTTTAACCAGATCAGTCAGCGACGTGGTGTTCCCAGTAGGATTGTTGGGGGAACCGATCAGGATTAGTTTAGTGCGCTCATTGACAGCCTGTAATACTGCATCAGGCTGCAATTGGAACGATTCAGGGTGGCGGGGAACTTCGACCACATTTGCCCCGGCCAGTCCGGCGAACAAACGGTAAAAGTGTACGGTCGGCGGGCAAATAATAACTTCATCGCCCGGCCTGACAAAAACCCGCATCATCAGGTCAATTAGCTCGCCTACACCATTTGCTAGTAAGATTCGCTCGAACTTGACGCCGGTATAATTTTCCAACCGCATGCGTAAGCCAGTTTGAAACGAATCGGGATATAGGTGATATTGGTCAAAGCTCGCTAATAATTCTTGCACCCGCACCGAACAACCATAAGGATTCTCGTTAGCATCCAGCTTGCTAATTTCATCGGGCTCTAAACCCAGTCTTCGGCTGAATACATTTAACGGGTCTCCTGGTAGATGGTTTTCTAATCCCAGTACTTCGGGCCTTACCAGTGCTTCTATGTCCGTGTCGAAAGCCAATGTTTCGACTAACTCCTCTGCTTACTCGTGATACCTTGCAAAGATTAAACCGGGAAATCAGGCAACTTTTACTCTCCGTTAAAGAAAGCGCCTACCCGGCCATGCATCCATCTGCTACTTAGAACAATTTTCAGTTACCAGGCCGTACCGGGAATTTGTTTCGTCAGTAACCCTTACCGTTTCCCAGGAGGGCATGCCTACCTCTGTTCCGGCCTGTTGTATTTTAAAAGAAGGCTTAGTTTGCTTTACCAAGCCTTCACAACTTTATTATACAGGAAATTAAATATGTCAACAAGGGGCAGAACGATCAGGCGGGCGATTGTAAAGTCTTTTCAGGCCCAATATTTAAATTTGGGCCGTTTTTGCCTTAGAAACCGCCTGAATTTGTGAAATTAACCGCCTTTGCTCATTCTTCTTCCGGTTTCAGGGAAAGGTTGCGCGTCCAGAATTTCCAGGATAACCCGAAGGCCAACCAGACAAAGGCGCCTGCCAGCGCCAACCAGACCGGCGAAACCCCGGCTTCCAAAGCGACACTCCAGGCCAGGGTCGATAAAGCCAGCATCAGCGAAGAAAAGCCCAGGTCAATCGCGAAAACCCGGCCCCGGTACTGGTCCGGCACCACTTCCTGTAGCAAAATAGCCGAAGCGGTCCAGTTAATTCCGCCGCCCAGGTGAGCCACTATAAGCGCGAGGAACGCCAGCCACAGCCCGATACCGGCCGACACCGCGAAAATAATATAACCGCCCGCCTGGAATACAAAACCCAGCACGATTACCCCGCGCAAGTCGCTCTTATCTATTCCGGACAGCGGCTTGATCAGGAATGGGCCCAGCAGGGCACCCAATCCCCGCCCGGCATATAGCAGCCCAATACCGGCGTCACCCGCCTTGAAAATCTGGTCCCCAAAAACGCTCAACAATACCAGGACACCGCCCGCGGTGGTCCAACCGGATTTCAGGGCCACCAGGCTGATTACCCGGTGGTGCTTTCCCAGGTAAGCCAGACCGGCTATAAAAGTACTCCAGGTGGAATACTGGGCCGCCGGGGCTTTGGCTAAAGTTTGCACCGGCATCTTTATCCGCCAGATTAAAAATATGCCCAGCAGGAAAGTTAGCGAGTTCAGGATAAAGACGATGTCCCGGCCGAAAAGCACCGAAACCAGACCGCCTAACCCGCTGCCGACCATAACCATCACTCCCCAGGTCGCGCCGGTCAGGGCGTTTGCCGGGTAGAGTTCGCGCTTGCTGACAATATTCGGTACGATTGCCGAAGAAGCCGGGTTGAAAAACGCGGCCGCACTGACCAGGAAGATATTTCCGGCATACAGCAGCCAGAGCATATTGCTATCGCGGACCAGCAGGAAAGATAGGGCGGTGAGCGCGCCGACCAGGTTAGCCAGCATCATCACCTTTTTGCGGCTGAACTGGTCGACAATCGGGCCGGTAATGGGTATGAGCAGGAAATAGGGCAAGCTGGTGGTCAAGAGGACCATTCCACTGGCAAAGCCGCTGCCGGTTAACTGCAGGACCATGCCCAGCAAGGCTACGTTGTTAAACCAGTCGCCCGCCGCCGAAACTAGCTGGGCGCCCCAGAAGTAGCGAAAGTTACGGTTTTTCCGGAGTAGTTCCGGGTAACTGGCGTTACTGTCCAGTACATCATAGTCAGCCCGGGTTGCCAGGGACGGTTCGTTGTGCCTGGCTTCATTGGAACCAGAAAATTCAATTTTCATAAGGCCCAGATTATAACGCAAAAAAAGGCCCTGGAAAATCCAGGGCGCTTTGCTACTAATAGGCTTACCGGTTAGTAGGTGGTCGTGGGTTGGCCTGCCCTGCCGGGACATTCGGGTGCGGTTGCGGCAGGCTGCTGCCATTGCCAGGGGCAGCCAGGTTCTGGGCAAAGCCGTTGCCAGGAGTAGGCAGGCTCGGCGGTGCCGGGTTGCCTTTGGACGGGGTAACAACCTGGCCGTTCGCCGGGGCGGTCATCTGACCCGCTTGCTGGGCAATCATCGTAAAAGGCTGGACCAGGCTGGTCAGTTCGAGCGGCATAATCCATTTGGTTGAAGGCCCCTGACCCAGGTTTTTAAGGGTTTCCAGGTATTGCAGGTTCATGGTCCGGCCGTCCACCTGCCGAGCGACCTGGTTAACTTTCTCAAGGGCCATCGAATAACCTTCGGCTTGCATTATGGCTGCTTCGCGCGAAGCCTGGGCCTGCAAGATTGTCGCCTGGCGGTTACCTTCGGCTTGCAAAATAGCCGCCTGTTTCTGGCCTTCGGCTCGTTTGATCGCGGCTTCGCTCTGGCCGTTCGCTTCCAGCACCAGCGCCCGCCGGGTCCTTTCAGCCGACATTTGCTTGGTCATCGACTCCAGGATATCGCGGGGAGGGATAACCTCGCGGATTTCGACTGCGGTTACTTTAATACCCCAGCGGGAAGTCGCTTCATCAAGTTTGCCGCGCATAATTTCGTTAATGTTATCGCGTTTTGCCAGCACATCATCAAAGACCATGTCGCCAACAATCGCCCGTAGGGTAGTAATAGCGATTCCCCGCGCTGCGCCCCGGTAGTCTACTACCTGGATCACGCTGGGAATGGCATCCACGACTTTCATGTAAATCAAGAAATCTATTGAAACAGTGGCGTTATCTTCAGTGATACAGGTCTGGGGTGGCACTTCAAACCAGGTTTCCCGCAAATCCACCCGTACCCCTTTATCCACAAAAGGCAAGATTATAACCACCCCGGGGCCTTTTGCCCCAATACACCGGCCCAGCCGGAATACCACCATCCGCTGGAAATCCGGCGTTATCCTGATGGCTGAAACAACCAGGCCAATCAGGACTGCCAGGACCAGCATAATTATAATTAATGGCCCGCTATTAGTTAAGAAACTGTTCATACAACACCTTTTCTGCTATTAAAAAGCCAAGCATTTGCTACAGGTGACAGGGAAACGATTTTGTACAGTTTGAATTTTATTTGGCGTTAAAACCGGGATGGTCTAAAAGCTTTTGCTTAATTATGGCCTGGTCCAGCCCACCTCGGGCCATTCGGAGTCTTCCCCTGGTTGGCCGGGCCTCCCGCGTACTTTAAGGACCACTCCTTCCAGGCCGGTTACTTCTACTTCCTGTCCGGCTTCAACCGGGAAGCTGCTCAGGCCGGGCAGGGCTTCCAGTTCGGCGGTCCAGACTTCACCCTGTATCCTGACTTTTCCTTTGGGATTAAGGCGGGTAATGGCCTGGGCCGGGTGGTTTATAAGGGCTTCCAGGCCGCTTTGTACAGGGGCGCGGCGCGAGGAGCGGACTACCTTGAGAATGTAAAGAAAGAAACCGGCCATCAGCAGGGTCATTACCCCCACCAGCCAAGGATTGACCACTACGGCGTTCAGGCCGGAGGCAGGCGCCTGGAAAAGAGTTAAAGAACCGGCCACGAAAGCCACCAGGGCCGCTACCGCCAGCAAGCCGCTCAACCCGCTAGAAAGTTCAAAGGCAAATAGACCACCGGCCAGCGCCAGCAAAGCTAAACCTCCCCAGCTAAATGGCAGGTGGCCCAACCCGACCATACCCAGGATTAAGGCAATCGCTCCGGCGGCACCGGGCACGATGGCGCCGGGGTGAAAAAGCTCACCTAATAACCCCAGCACTCCCAACGCCAGCAGCAAATAAGCCACATTTGGGTCGCTCAGGAATTGGATAAAACCTTCCATATAACCGCACTCTTTCTGAGGAATATTTATATCAAAAAATATTTTTCTCTAATACTGATTATACGAAACCCGGCATTGATTCGTTTCAGGCCGTCCGGCGATTAAGGGCAAATTAATTAGTATTTTCAGCCGGTGTTTTTAGCCCTTTAGAATTATTTCGGTTACCAGAAAGTAAGACTTATATCAAAAATTAGAGAAGATTGGTAAAATGGCAGGAAGCAGTGGGTCTGCCGGAGAAATCCAAAGCTGAAAGGCCCGGTGGTGGCCCCACTGAAAGAGTTGGACTTATAACTTTTGCAGGTAGGTAAATAAGTGACAGGAGGCCAAATGCCCAAATCGGAAAGAGTAATTAATCGTGTGGTGGATTGGTTAGCCGCCGGGACCGGCGACCTGGCTGACTCGGTTGAAAAGCTCAATCGTGACCTGGAAAACCGGGAAAGTAATCCCCGCTGGACACGGGCGGTGGTGAAAGATACGCTGGTTATTTTAAGCCCCCGGCGCTGGCTGTCCTTCCGGCCCAGAGGCCACCAGGACTTAAACCTGGACGATTTTGACCCGCCGCGCAAGACCGGCGAATAAAGGAATTTAACCCGGTCTGTTCCAAATTTTCTGGGGGCTACCCGGCCCAGGGCAGAGTCTAAGTGAGCGGTGCGGGGAATCAAAAACTTAATACAAGAGGAGAAATAGCTTGACCGGTAAAGAAATTTCAAATACGGTTGTCCAGGTATTTAATGGCGCTTTTTACCTGGCCTATTCCCAGGATGGTCGCTTCATTATCACCGGCCACCAAAAAGATACCGCGCTCAAACGCTGGCAGCGTAAATAAATTTGAATAATGTTCCGCCGGGCCGCGACATTTTAAGAAGTCGCGGCCTATTTTATTTTAAGTTTATTTAAACAAAGCCATTTACTTTGCAGGTTGGGTAGGGCCGTGCTATCCTGCTACACACCTTACTGCTCTTTTATTTTACAGATACCCTATACGGCGATTTAGCAACCATTTTTGTAAGCTGCCTGGAAATAAATCAGGCTTTTTAGCTCAGATTGTATGAGAAAGGATCAAGAACTCTTTATGCAAACCCAACCTATAGCCAGAGTTGACACAGTCTCAGAAACTCTGCATGGTTTTACCTGGGACGACCCCTATCGCTGGATGGAAGACTGGCACAGCGACGAATTGAAACAATGGGTGGCTGCCCAGGGCCAATATACCCAGGAATTCCTCAATAAGCTCCCGCAGCGCGACAGTTTGCTCAAGCGTATTAACGAAATAAACGAGAGCGGCGGCTCGGAAATTTCAACTATAAAGGCGGTGGGCGGCCGCTATTTTTACTTGCGGCATGACAGCGGCGAAGGTGTAGCTAAACTGGTCGTGCGGACCGGTCTTGATGGGGCCGAAAAGGTCTTGTTTGACCCGAACAGCCTTGAGGGTGATGTGCATACCTCCCTGGACTGGTTTTATCCCTCGCCCGATGGCAAATATATCGCTTACGGGCTATCCCAGGGTGGTTCCGAGGAAAGCATCCTTTATATCCTGGAAGTAGATATCGGTAAAAACCTGCCTGAGTCGATTACCCGTACCCGCTTCGGCATGGTGGAATGGCAGGCCGACAGCCAATCTTTCTTCTACCGCCGCAAGCCCGAATTATTGCCCGGTACCCCCGAAACCGAGAGCTACCACAATATGAAGGTCCATTTGCATTACCTGGGGCAGGACCCGGATACTGACCAGGCGGTGTTCGGTCGGGGCTTGAACCCGGCGGTGGAGATGGCCGCGGCCGATTTCCCATACCTGGCGACTTTCGCTAATAATTCCTGGGTCCTGGGCGTGGCTGTCCACGGCGTATTGAGCGAGTTGACAATTTTTGCCCTGCCTTCGCTGAATAAGTTAAAAGACCCGGCTAAGGCTAATTGGATTAAAATAGCCGATGTAGAAGACGGCGTAACCGGCTACGCGGTCAAGGGCGATACGATTTTCCTCAAGACCCACCGGGACGCCCTGCGCTATAAAGTGATCGCGACTTCGCTGGCCGAACCGGACCTGGCCCGGGCCGAATTGGTAATTCCGCCTTCGCAGTCCGTAATTGAACAGATTTTCATCTCCGGCGATTATTTACTGAGCCGCGACCTGGAGGCCGGGTTGGGCAAATTGCGCCGGGTGAAATTGAGCAATACAGGGGCGGAGGGTGCCCCGGAAACAATTGAACTGCCTTTCAAGGGTACATTGCTGGAAGTAGCCGCCGAGGAGGATAAACCGGAGGCGCTGTTGGTCATGACCTCCTGGACCGCCTCCCAGCGGGTCTATCAGGTCCAGGTTGACCAGGGTACTTTGAAAGATACCGGCTGGCTGGCCCCCGCCCCGGTAGATTTCAGCGGCGTCGAAGCGCACGAGGTTTTTGCCACTTCCAAAGACGGTACCCAGGTGCCGCTATCGCTCATCCATAAAAAAGGATTGAAGCTGGATGGCCGCAACCCGACCCTGCTTATGGGATATGGCAACTACGGGCTGATTGCCTACCCTTCTACTTTTAACCCGGCTATGCTGGCCTGGTACGAGTTAGGCGGAGTGCTGGCGGTGGCGCATATCCGGGGTGGCGGCGAATACGGCAAGGAATGGCACCTGGCCGGTCAAAAACTCAACAAACAGAATAATGTTGATGATTTTATTGCCAGCGCCGAATACCTGATCGCGAATGGCTATACCACCCCGCCCTACCTGGCCGGGGAAGGCGTCAGCGGCGGCGGTATTCCAAGCGGTAATTCGCTGGTGCAGCGGCCCGACCTCTGGGCCGTAATAGTCATGCGTGTGGCCGTTACCAACTTCTTGCGCTTTGAATATACCGAAAACGGCCCCCCGAACATCCCCGAATTTGGAACCACTGCCGACGAAGAAGGCTTCCGGGCCTTACAAATTGCTGACTCTTATCACAAGGTCAAGGACGGAGAAAACTACCCGGCGGTGCTGGTTACTACCGGGTTGAACGACCCCCGGGTGGTGCTTTGGCAAGCCACCAAGATGGCCGCCCGCCTGCAAGCGGCCAGCGCTTCCGGCAAGCCGGTCTTATTGCGGGTGGAAGCCCAGGGTGGGCACGGGATGGGTTCGACCCGTTTTCAGATTAACGCCGAAGTAGCGGATAAGCTAGCCTTCTTGCTGGACCAATTCAAAAAGGATTAAACCCCTTTAAAACTTTAAAAGGGCGCAAACTCCGCTTCGAGTTTGTGCCCTTTTTTGACCCTTGAACCAGGCTGGTTTTTGCTATAAAAGCCTTTTGGTAATGGGGTACTTTTTTCCTATAAGCAAAGGTTAAATAAGTGACGGTTGCGTCTAATAAAACATTAATCTAATTTTAGTAATCCTTAAGTTTTTAACCCAAATTGTAATACTTCCTGTAAGGTTATTTATTTACAATAGGAGTACTACAAACGAGCGGTTTTTGAATTTGTAACTTATATTTAGGAGCTATTATTAAATGCTGGCAACCCATTTCGACAACCCACTAATACGTTCTATTGAAACTTCACCTGACCCTTACATTGTCAAACATAACGATTTATATTATTACTGTTTAACGGATGTAAAGAATAAAGAAATCTGGATCTGGCGGTCCCCGACCCTGGAAGGGCTGGATACCACCCACGATAAGCAGATGGTCTGGAAAGCCCCGCTGCGCGGACCCTATTCAAAAAACGTTTGGGCACCCGAGATACACTTTATTGACGATAACTGGTACATCTATTTTACTGCCGATAACGGGGAAAATGTAAACCACCGGTTATACGTGCTTAAATCACAAACTGACAACGCTTTCGGCAGCTACGATGCGCCTATCTTGCTCCAGTGGCAAAATGAAGATTACTGGGGCATTGATGAGACTATCTTTCGCAACGAACTGGATGGAGCCTTATACCTGGTCTGGTCCGGTTGGCCGGGCAACACCGATGGGCGCCAGAACCTTTATATCGCGCCCATGGACACGCCAGTCTCCTTGAGCGGGCCGCGCCGCTTGCTGTCCGAACCTGAGTACGGCTGGGAAGGTTGGATCAATGAAGGCCCCAGCGTGCTTCAACGTAACGGCCGCATTTATATCAGCTACTCCGCCCACGAAAGCTGGGGCACCGAGTATTGCCTGGGCCTGCTTTACACCGAATCTTATAGCGACCTGCTGGACCCGTTTAGCTGGAAGAAACAGTCGTTCCCGATTCTAAAGGCTGACCACCAGGTCGGTATTTACGGCCCCGGTCACAACAGCTTTTTCAAAGGCCCCGAAAATACCGATTGGATTGCCTATCACGCTAAAACAACCACTAAAGAGGGCTGGAGAGACCGTAAAGCCTGTGTGCAACAACTGCAATGGGATGTTACCGATTTACCTTATGTAGACCCCATGGTGGCCTGGAAGAACGTGTAAGGGTTTACTCCGGTTGCGTGCCTCTAAGTGAGGGTTCCATCCCTGGTAACCGGTGCTAAGCTGGATACTCATAACATTTTTAAGAACCGCCATTCCAGTAAAATTATGTGGGCAGCACAACGTACGCAACAACCTACCCGGCAACTCAAAATAATAGCTCTAACAATCCTCGCTGAGCAGGGGCAACCGGAGTAAAAATAAAAAATTGGGGCAAAACCCCAATTTTTTATTTTTATAAGCTTCTCCCAGGCCAGCCGCTTTTACAACCGGCTGATGGCGGTCTGGGCCAGCCCTTTTAATATATCGAACTTGGGCTTGCCAACCCCGGAGCCGGAGAGAAAAGTCAGGGTCATAAGCTTGTCGCCCTTCAGAATGATTAAAAAGCCGCCGGTCCAGAAAGCCTGGTCGCCCAGGCCCGGCACATCCTGTGGGGTGGCGCTTATACCGACTACTTCCCCGGCCCCGGCAAAAGGCCCGCTGTCGGCCGAAGCAAAAGCCCCACCCAACCCGCTGTAAATTTTCTTCTGAATAGCATAGTCCTGGGCGTCCCCGTTATCTATTGAAAATAACAGGACGGTTGGCGGAAGCCCGGCGCTGAGATAGGTGCATTCGCCCCGGTTTTCTTCCTGGGTTATCTCGCCTCCGATAAAGGGTTTTACATCATCTTTAGTAATCAGGCTGCAACCTGTCAGATTGCGGGCCGGGACTTTGGAATTGCCCCCGGTGGCCCCCGGCGCGGAGTTATTAGAACCCGGTAAACTTTGTGAAGCGTTGGTGCTAAAGACATCGCCGCCACAGGCCGATAAAAGGACTGCCAGTACCAGGCTAAGGCTAACCAGGGATAAAAGACTTCTGGTGGTTTTCGTTTTCATTTTCATTACCTGTAAATCCTTCTTTTTAATTTTGCTTGATTTCAAGCGCCTTTTCCAAACTTTTCTTTTCGGGTGGCGCCGGTAATGGTGCTCTCGGACCACCATTACCGGCGTAATTAATTCAGTTAAGCGATAAAGCAAGGGTTGGGTTGGACGGCCCCATCCCGCCAGCCGCACATCCCCTGGTTCGTGCCTGTAAGGATATACTTGCCGCCGAATTGCTGGCCGGAGGTGCTGTGGTTGGTCATAACCCATTTGAAGGCCAGGTTAAAGTAATTTCCTTCCAGGACATAGCCGCCCAGGGTCAGGCTGCCAGCAATGGTCCCGGTAGTACCTGCCTGGGTACCGATGACGCTTGCGCCGTTCTGGACCAGGGTTACGTTCTTAATAAGGCCCTGAAAATTTACATTCCACTTGCCGCTCCAGCCACAACCGGCCGGTAAAGCCCCACTACGCACGCCGCACCACTGGTTAGTCGAGCGGTAGCTGCCGTCAAAGCCGCTGCCAGCCGGGTTCATTTGCAACACTACCGTGTTTGAAGCCAGTGGGCCGTAGGTGCCGGTTAAGACCGGAACTCCTTTAGTGCCGTTGATTTCAGCGGAGATTTGCGTTGTGTTGGTCCCGTTATACTCAAGATAAGAACCGGACACCTTGTTGCCATCTTGCGTTAAAGCCATCGTGCTGAAATTGCTGTTCCAGGTGCCGCTGAAGCCACAACCGGCCGGTAAAGGACCGCTGCCGTCCCGGACACCGCACCACTGGAAGGCCCCGCCCCACACTCCGGTAAAGCCCTGGCCGTTTGCGTTCATCTGGAAGCTGAAAGTATTTTTCGGGTCGTTGTTGTAATAGCCAATCAGGTTATTGCCCGCAACCGTACCGTTAAGGGAATAAGTATTCGTATCGGCATATTCCCGGAAGTTGCCCGTAACGGAATTGCCACTCACAAACAGGTTAACGATGGCAATGTTGGTCTTCCAGGTGCCGTTAAAGCCGTTGGTGTTCGCGGGCGGGTTTGCCCCGCTTTCGACATAGCGCCACTGGTAATAATGCTGGCCCAGGTTGCCCATTTCAACTTTGTTGTTCGCCAGGGCCGGGTTATAGGTCAGCACCCGCCGCTCGAACAACTGCACCAGGACTACTCGTTCCACACCCGCAATCCTGGTACTGGCCCAGTATGGTTCGCTGATCGCCAGGCCGAAGACATTGCTGGTCGGGTCGTCGGTATAGATCGGCTGGTTATTCAGTGTACCGCCGTTAGCCGGGTTGGTAACCGGGCCGCGCTGGTTCTTGAAAGTCTCAAAAGGAGCGGCGATATTGTGGCCGGTCTGGCTCTGGTAGGCACCGATTGTGATGTTCTCAGGCGGAGCTATAACTGAAACGGTGCCATTTTTAGCGACTGCCTGGTTAATTACCTGACCGACCGCGTTTGGTTTGGAATTAGCATCGGCGTTACCCAGCGTGACCAGGTTAGCAAAGGAAGCATAGACCGGCGTATTCGGGTTAGAGGCTACCGGGTCACCGGCCACCTGGGTCTGGGAAGGCGCCAGTTTGGTAAATAAATTGTTGCCGTCCTGGCGATTGCCGCTGACCAGTTCCTTGACGGCCAGGCCCGTCGTTACAAAACCGTTTGCGGGATTGTTGATTTCCATCCGGGCTTTGTCCAGGTAAAGTACCCGCCGGGTGCCGCCGGGGCTATCGGCATAACTTTCGGATAAGACCGTAGGAGCTCCCGGCACGTTGGGTCCCCAGGTAAACGGCCGGTTGATACCGACGGAACCTACCAGGTTGTCCTGGGCGACCCAGCGGTCGCGAAATTGGGGTACCCCGCCAAAGTCAGGGGCGGCCTGGGCTACCTGCGCCCACATTGGTAATAAAAGGGCGAGTACCGCCAGGACCGGGACAACTAATTTTGTATTAACCCTGGCCTGCCAGGGTCCGAGTAAATTCATCTTTTTCATTATTTCGTTTCTCCTTTGCGCTAACACTGCGAATAATTAAAATTTAATTGCGTGTTCAGAATTTATATTCAAGGCTTTCGCGGCCTATGACCGCATGCGTTGTACGGTTATATTCTCGAAAGCGAAAGCCCTGATGTTGGTGGTTGAGTATCTGTGATTAATGTTGGCTTTTCGTTTACAAAAGCTTACTATCATCCTAGCAGGCCATGAGGTCGCTAAAGTTCCGGTCAGTACCGGTTTATACCGGTCTGTGACCAAGCTAACATCTAAAACTTTGTAACTGGCTATTTTGGTAATATAAAATGCAAATAGCCCAGGCATTGGGATATGCGCTGGGCCATCTGTAATACTATTTAATTCGGATGCCAGGTTAAAACCGGCAAATTCAAGCGGAAGTTATTTAGCGGCAGCCTGTTTTTCAGGGCTGGTGCCAAGCTGGAAGCTGGTAGTAGCTTTTCTGCCACCATACCGGCGCGAAACAATAAGATGTTTCATCTGGTCCAGCTTTGAAACTTCTACCTGGCTAAGTTCAGCCAGCTTATATAATTTATTTAACAGGCCCGGTCCGGCTACCAGCGGGTCAAGTTGAATCCTGGCATAGCCTTGCATAACCACCAGGTCTTCGTTTGAAATCGGAATATTAACCGGGGTAATACTTGGAGGAATTGCTACCAACCGGTCAGCTAAAGGCTTGCAGGCTCTTAACAGGACGATTGCTTCGTTTTCGGTCATCATTTTTATTTCCTTTGCTGGTTAATTATTCCGTGCATCTTTGATGAAGAAGCCGGTAATCGGGTGCTTTTACACACCTAACATACTTTGTAGAACCTGGCCCGATTGAAATCGGACATATGGAGCCTCAAGGCTATCACATATCTATTATAACTGAATAAACTTAGACCGTCTGTTCGCTAACACACATAGAGCCGGATGCTAAAAGCGAAGTCAGCTTTTAGTTTGTCATTTTAAGCATAACAAACAGTAAACCGTCTATCGCCCAGCCAAATTGCCCATGTTATAATCAAACCCTGCTGGAAATTCTATCAGAAATGATTTTAGTCTGGCAAAAAGGCAGATTGGGATAACACCCGATCTGCCTTTAATTTTGCCTGTTTTAAGCCTGGAATAAACCCGTTTAAGTATTTAACTTCAAGTAGGTTAGGGCCGCAATAGTGCTGGCTTCCACGATTTCGCCCTGTCTGACCATCGCCTCGATTTCGGCAAGTGGGAAGGTTTTGATAACCATATTAGTTTCGGTGGCATCACGTTCTTTTGAAGCGGGGGTCAAATCCTTTGCCAGGAAGACCGTACATTTTTTGGTGTTCAGGGACGAATCGCTGTTAAACTGGCCCAGGCGGGTTAAATTTGAACTGGTATGGCTGATTTCTTCCTGTAATTCGCGTTTAACTCCCTCGCGAGGGTCTTCGCCATCCTCCAGGTTTCCGGCCGGAAATTCCCAGGCGGACTGCTGCACCGGGTAGCGGTACTGCTTTACCATAAAATATTCGGCCCGTTCGTTTACCGCCATTACAATGATACTATCCCGTTGTTCTACATAGCTGTAAAGGCCTTCTTCCCCACCTGGCGGAACTATTTTATCCTCCCAGAGAGTGGTTAGCTTACCTACGTACACTTTGCTATGAGCATTACAAACCCATTTTTCAGCCATGGAAAACTCCTTCACCGCTTGCTTCGCTTACCCATCGGCTCTGACGACTTACTCACTTACAAACAGGGAAGGATTAACCGCCGCCTACCCCGGCAATAACGATGCCGGCCCCGGAACAATTCTCGCAGGGCTTGCCGTCCTTTTTCCCGCTACCACTACAGTCCGGGCAGACCGCCTCACCGCTGCCGGGCGTACCCGCCGGGGCCTGGTCGCCCGGTCGCATAGTCGCTTCCGAAGATTGAAGTGAATCGTCCAGCTTTTGTTCTTTCGCCATCTTATTTTACTCTCCTACTTACGGCTCATAATAAATTCGAATATACCTTTTGAAACAGCCTGCTAAAGCCGCTAGAGTCTGAACGGCTGGCCTTTTTAGGGCCAACCGTCCATTCCCGGGTTAATTCTTAAATATGTATGCAGGGCAAGCTTAAAACCGGGTAATATCGCTATGGCCGCTCGAAGGTGGGTCCTGGTCGACATCCACCGAGCCGCTATAGGCCGTTTCCTCACCCGCCCCTGGGACCGGAGTATTAGACGTACCGGGGGAAGCCTGGGCCGCGTCATCCCCGGCCTCGTCAGGCGGCAGTGTATAGGTTTCCGACTCGCCGTGATCGTAGTAGCCTTCCAGGCCCCGGCCGCGCTGTCCGAACTCGCCGGGAGTCCTGATAAGCGCGTCGTCACTGGGAGAATTATCAGCCGAAATCGGGTAAACAGGGGTATCTCCGACCACATCACGGCGGCCCTGGCCGCCACCCGGCTCACCGCTCTCGCGTTTGGAAAACTGGTCATCAGTTAGCTTCTCATTTGATCGTTCCATTTTGAAGCCTCCTTAATTAAATTACGCTAGTAGGCTACCAGGGCCGGCTCGTCCTGCTCCTTCCAGCCCATTACTGAAGTATCGTGCAACCAGAAGAGGTCACTTTTACCTTTTTGGCTGTCCTCAGCATCTTTTTCCACTAATTTACGCACTTCCTTCACCAGGCGGTCTTCCTCGTCCTGACTAAGCGGAGTAATGTTTGTTGCGATTTGCACGATTTCATCAATATGTTTGGGTGTATCCATCCCGATAATGGCCAGGGATACCCCGGGTAAACTTAAAGAATAGCGCAAGGCCAGGTCACGGTTTTTAAAGTTACCGTGGCCAAGCACTTTCATCGCGATTACGCCGGTATTATTCTGCTGCGCAACCGGCAAAATGAAGTTTTCGGCCCCGCTAACCAGGTGGTCGGCAAAACCCAGGGCCGATAAAACCGTATCAAAGGGGTAACGGCGCAAAGCTAGCGCCAGGATCTCCGGCCTGGCGTGGCCGGTAATGCCAATGAAACGGCACAACCCTTCCTGACGAGCCTGTTCCAGGGCCGCGACCGCGCCATCCGGGGCCAGGGCCTGTTCCAGGTCGGCCCAGGCGTTCACGGCATGGACCTGAATCAGGTCTACATGGTCGGTCTGGAGTTTACTTAAAGACTCTTTAAGTTGTTTTAAAACACCCTCTTTACTGCGGTTGTTTATCTTGGTCGCCAGGAAAACTTCTTTGCGCCTGGTGCGCATTACTTCACCCAGGTGCGGTTCACTGCCGTAATCCGGGGAGGTATCAAGGTAAGTAATCCCGGCGTCTATGGCATGGTTCAAACACTTAACCGCATGCTCCCGGCTAACCTCCGGTTTACCCAGCGGTGCCGTGCCATAGCCAACCAGGGGGACCTTGATCCCGGTCTTTCCGAATTCTCTCATTGGGGCCAGTTTTTCTTGCATTCCCATTCCCCTTTCTTAATTAAGTAATACACTTAAGAAATTCAAATTGAAACTTACTTGCCACTGTATGAAGGTTCAGGTCAGGTTCACCGCTATTACGGCAGTTATGCCGGTGGTTAAATCTCGGTCAGGATTGGAATTATCAACGGCCTAAGCCCGGTTGAGCGCAAAATGTACGACCCGACATTCTGCTTGATAAGCTCGGAAAGCGGCCGGGGAACTGCCCCGCCCTGGTGACCCGCTTCGGCTTGCTCAATCGCTTTCTGGACGATATCCCGGCTCTGTTCCTGTAAATTGTTCTCACCATCTTTGGAAAGCGAGACGGGCAACCCGGTGGTCAGGACGCAGGTCTCGTTAACCGTCAGGCCGGTCTGGGCATCCAGGGTCACCGAAATAATTACCAGGCCATCGCTGGCTAGCCGCCGCCGGTCGCGCAGGACCACCTGGTTGACTTCGCCAACCGTGAGGCCGTCCACAAAGACCGCGCCGCTGCGAATCCGGCCGTCCTTCCGGCCGCCCTGGCTGGTAATAGCCACACCCTGGCCGACTTCGGTTAAGAAGACATTCTCGAAGGGCACTCCCCTGGAAACAGCAGCCTCACGGCACTTCACCATCATGCGGTACTCGCCGTGTAAGGGCAGGACATAACGCGGCCTGACCAGTTCAAGCAATTCCAGGTGTTCGTCATAGGCCGCGTGGCCGCTGACGTGAATTTCCGGCAATACGCGCGGGTAAATAACGGTTGCGCCGTTGCGCATCAGGTTATCAATAATGCGGCCGACCAATTTCTCGTTACCCGGAATAGGCGAGGCCGACATCACAACCGTATCACCCGGCAGCGGTGTAACCATCCGGTGTGTCCCGGCGGCCATACGAGCCAGGGCGGCGGTTGGTTCACCCTGGCTACCGGTCAGGATTAAAACCACCTTCTCCGGCGGCATGCGCTGGGCCGCCTGGGCGGTCACCAGGGCCGTATCCGGGTATTCCAGGTAGCCCAGTCCGCGAGCAATCGGAATATTCTTTTCCATCGAGCGGCCCACCAGGGCACAGACCCGGCCATATTTTTGAGCGGCTTCAATTGCCCGGGCTACCCGGTTAACATTCGAGGCAAAAGTGCTGATAATAATCCGGGCCGGGGCATCCCGGATAAGGCTTTCCAGGGCATCACCGACAATACTTTCCGGCAGAGTCCGGCCCGGCGACTCTACGCGCACGCAGTCCGGCAAAAGGGCCAGGATGCCTTCTTCACCCAGTTCGCGGTAGCGCTCGAAGCTGGAAGGGGGCAGCCCGGCGAATTTCCAGTCCCCGGTATGCAGGACAATACCCAGCGGAGTATGGATCGCCAGCGAAAAAGCGTCCGGGATAGAGTGGTCAACCGGGATAAATTCGACTTCCATCTTGCCCAGGCGGACCCGTTCCCCACCGGTCATGGTATGCCAGCGCGCTTTTTGCTCGGTGCCGGGGTGTTCCTCCAATTTTGCCCGGACCAGGCCGAGCGCCAGGGAAGAACCATAAATCGGCACTTCATCCAGCTCCAGCTGGGCCAGGGCGTAAGGTATCGCCCCGATATGGTCCTCGTGACCGTGAGTAATCAGGATGCCCCGGAATTTATATTTGTTTTCGCGCACATAACTTAAATCGGGAATAATAAGGTCAATTCCCAGCATTTCCTCGTCCGGAAACTTTACTCCGATATCAACCAGGACAAATTCGCCATCATATTCAATTAAAGTACAGTTTTTGCCAACTTCACCAACGCCCCCGAGGGGTACAATCCTTAACTGGCTATCATTTATAGAGGTCATAACAATCTTTCAAATATCGATCTTGTTGATCAAGTCCTTCTAACAGGGCAGGCTCCTAGATAAGCCTGCCCTGTTAGATTCAGCAAACGACATACCAGCAATCCTGGTAGCCGGTAAATCTAACGGGCAAGTTAAACGAATTGACTCTTAATGTAAAAAAATTGAGAGTTACTTACTTGTGGTGCGAAACTTCTTCAGGCGGTAAAGGGGTAGCGGTCTGGTCTGGCGCAGGTGTTTTCCGATACCGGACGCTGTAATAAAGCAAAGGAATCAGGCACAGCATCAAAACCCCCAGGCTGATGAACTTGGTCACGCTATCAATGTTAAAAGGCAAGATAGCGATTACGCCAAATATCAGGCTGATTAAATAAAATAGCCCGACTATGCGGTGTTGGCTCCAGCCCAGGTCCAAAAGCCGGTGGTGAATATGGCTACGGTCGGCTTGTTTGGGGTCGCGCCCGTGATAAATCCGGTTCAGGTAGACGAAGGCCAGGTCCAGCACCGGAAAGCCGATAATCAGGAGGGCCACCGCCACTTTGGCACCGTCAATAATAGAGATTACGGCCAGGGCAAAGCCCAGGAAGTTGGAGCCGCAGTCGCCCATAAAGATAGAAGCCGGGTGCCAGTTAAAAATCAAAAAGCCCAGGATAGCCGCCGCCAGGGCCAGGGCCAGCATTGAACTGGTAAATTGAAACTTATCCGTCCGGTTCTGGAAAAGGGTTTCCAGGAAAAGAATGAGCGCGCCGATGAAAACAACACCCCCGGCCAGCCCATCCAACCCATCCGTGGCATTGACCGTATTAATCATACCGACAATCCAGAAGATGGTAAAAGGCACGGCCAGCAGGAGCCAGAAGGGTGAACCCAGGACGTCCGAAAAATGCCAGAAAGCCACCCGGCTAATCAGTATCCCGATAGGGTGTTCGTCCACGTCAAACTTATCGGTCCCGGCTATAAGCTGGGGTACAATAACCACTCCCGCCGCGAAAATCTGCCAGCCCAGGCGGGTCATGGCCGGTAAGCCCTTTAAGTCGTCCACCAGCATGACAAAAGTGACAATTGCCGCGCCTACCAATAGCAGGCAAATCCGCCAGATGTCGCCCGGCAGCCAGAAGGTTGGTATAAGCAACCCCGCCACCAGGCCGCTCAATACGGCAAAGAAAAAACCTACGAACATCCCTAACCCGCCAATGCGCGGGGTCGGGTCGCGGTGGACCCGGCGTTCTTCCGGTATATCAAACCAGCCGCGCCGGATAGCCAGGTCGCGCAGCCGGGGAGTGACAAACCAGGAAAACCCGAAAGATACCTCGGCTACGCCAAGCAAAATTATCGGGTAGAAACTTGAAGGGGTCTCAATTTTTGGAATCTGGAAAAATACGGATAGCCCAAGCCAGACCAGCCCGAAAAGCGCTACCCCAAGACTGAAAAGTGCTATTGGATTTAAAAAGTTAAACCGGTTACTTTTGAGCATCACATACTTTTAGATTGTGCCATACTGGCGGTCCCCGGCATCGCCCAGGCCGGGTACAATATAAGCATGGTCATTCAGATGGCTGTCCAGGGCCGCTACGTAGACCGGAACATCCGGATGGGCCTGGCGCAAGGCTTTGACACCTTCCGGGGCGGCAATTAGCCCTAGAAATTTAATGTGGCGGGTGCCCCACTGCTTCAAAATATCAATCGTAGCTACCGCCGACCCACCCGTTGCCAGCATCGGGTCCAGGACAAGGCACACATCCACCGTCGCCTGGTCGGGCAGCTTGTTGTAGTAAGTTACCGGCTGGAGGGTCCGTTTATCGCGGTAAAGCCCGATATGCCAGACCTGGGCCGAAGGAATCATTTTGAGCATAGGCCCAACCATACCCATGCCGCTGCGAAGGATCGGCACCAGGCCAATCCGGGCATCTATCTCCTGGCAGTCAGTCTCAACCAGTGGGGTCTGAATCTGGACCGTCTTGACGGGCAGGTCGGAGGTCGCCTCGTAGCACAACAACGAAGTAATTTCCTCGACTACTTCCCGGAAGCGCTTGGGTTCGGTATTGATGTCCCGCAATATGCTTAATTTATGCAGTATCAGCGGGTGGCTGGAAACATGCAGCCCGCTTTTTTCGGTTTCGGTAAGAATTACCCGGTTATCCATAGTCCTAACTTATCCCTAACTTAAACTCAGCTTAAAGCGTTGAACCGGAGCTATTAAAGAAAATTTAAGGAAAAAGAGATATGCCAGGTTTGAACAAATCTCTTTTTCCAGGTTAAATGTTAATTCTTTTCAAGGGCCGGTGCAACGCCTAGCGTGCTATGAATGACCTAGTTAATGCCAGGCACCGAGAAGCGGCTGACAATGCCCTGGATAGCTTCCTCGACCTCGGCGTAAACTTGCTGGTCGCCAATATTCTTGACCACGCGGGTGATAAGCTGGCCGATTTGCTCCATCTCAGCTTCTTTGAAACCGCGAGTGGTAGTAGCCGGGGTACCAAGGCGAATACCACTGGTAACCATCGGGCTTTTCTGGTCAAAGGGAATGCCGTTTTTGTTGACCGTAATATGGACTTCGTCCAGGGCCAGTTGGGCTTCCTTACCGGTCTTTCCAATCACGCTCAGGTCAACCAGCATCAGGTGGTTATCGGTGCCGCCGCTGACAATCCGCAGGCCCTCGTCCTGGAGGGTCGCCGCCAGTTTCTTGGCGTTGCTGATAACCTGCTGCTGATAATCTTTGAACGAAGGCTGCAAGGCTTCTTTGAAGGCCACCGCTTTCGCCGCGATAACGTGCATGAGTGGGCCGCCCTGGATACCCGGGAAGACCTGCTTGTCAATCTGTTTAGCCAGGTCAGGGTCGTTGGTCAAAATCAAGCCGCCCCGGGGACCGCGCAAGGTCTTGTGAGTGGTCGTAGTCGTTATATGGGCGTGAGGCACCGGGCTGGGGTGCAATCCGGCCGCGACCAGACCGGCAATATGGGCCATATCCACGATCAGGTATGCCCCAACCTTATCGGCAATTTCGCGGAAGCGGTCGAATTGCAGGGTGCGCGAGTAGGCGCTGGCCCCGGCGATTATTGCTTTAGGTTTATGTTCAAGCGCCAACCGCTCGACTTCATCATAGTCAATTACTTCGGTATCTTTGGTGACCCCATAAGGCACGATGTTGTAAAAGCGGCCGCTGAAGTTGACAGGTGAGCCGTGAGTAAGGTGCCCGCCGTGGGACAGGTTCATACCCAGTACCGTATCGCCCGGCGAGAGCAGCGAGAAATAAGCCGCCATGTTAGCCTGGGCCCCGCTGTGAGGCTGGACATTGGCGAACTGCGACCCAAAGATTTCTTTGGCGCGGGCGATTGCCAGGTTCTCGGCAATATCGACATACTCACAACCGCCGTAGTACCGCTTGCCCGGCAATCCCTCGGCATATTTGTTGGTCAAAACGCTGCCCTGGGCTTCCAGGACGGCTTTACTTACAAAGTTTTCGCTGGCGATAAGTTCAATCTTATCGTGCTGGCGGCCTTCCTCTTGCTTAATCGCCTGGAAAATTTCGGGGTCAACTGCCGCCAGGGAATCCTTGGCTTGCAGTGCCCGTTCTACAATTCCGCTGACTGCATCTTTTATCATCATTTTCCTCTCCCTGTCCTAGTTCAACCAGGCCATTTCGTTATACTTAAAAGTTCGAACGGTTAAGCTATTACCTTATACCCAATTTCAGGTTATACTATGTACATAGCGATTAATTAACGGTTTGCCTTCTTTGTAGGAGGTTACCGTTACCCGTTCCAGGTTTTTTACCGGTTAAGTATAACCTCCTTTGAGGTTAGCTGCAACTTAAAATTAGTGACAAAAGTTGACATGTATGGTAAAATTAAGAATGATTATTAAATAATAAATGAAAATAAATCCTGTGGGAATAAATTTTGTAGTAAGAAGGGGTTAAAGAATGTTTACGGCTGATGAAGTAGTAGCTAGAATAAGAGAATGCGAAACTGCCGGGGGTAACCAGATGAAAATCACCCCGCAGCGCCGGTTAATCTTCAAAGCGTTAGAGGGTAAAACTACGCACCCGACCGCCGATGATATTTACCGCGAAGTTAAAGATATTATACCGGATATATCAGTCGCGACAGTTTATAAAACTTTAAATGAACTGGTAAAACTGGGCATCCTGCTGGAGCTAAAGCACGACGGCGAACAAAGCCGCTTCGACCCGCGCACCGACCAGCACAGCCACCTGATGTGCATCGGTACCCGCCAGAACGAAAAGGGCCGGTCGGTGCCCTGCGGCCGGTTGGAAGACGTTTCTACCAGCTTCCCGCAACTAAGCGTGCCGCTTGAAGACCAGAGAGGCTTTAAGATTACTTATAATGAAGTAATCTTTTACGGCTATTGCCCGGAATGCCAGCAGCGCATGGCTCCGGTCAACTAGGACGTCCGCGCCAGGTTAAACCGGGAGTAAGGGGTGGCGGGTTTAGAACAATTTCTACAAGGGGATAATTTCGCCCGCCACCTGGCTATAGAACTGGTGGAAGCGGCCGGCGGCACCGCGATTGCCCGCCTGGAAGTGGCGGAATATCATCTCAACAGCCATAAAACGGTCCATGGAGCGGTGCTTTTTGCCCTGGCCGATGTTGCCCTTGAAGCGGCCTCCAATTCTCACGGGGTTGTGGCCGTTTCAATCAACGCCAATATTTCTTACATGAAGGCCGTGTCAAGCGGCCTTTTGACTGCCACCGCCACCGAAGTTTCGCTCAATTCCACTTTAGGCGTATATGATATTCAGATTACCAGCCCGGAAACCGGGTTGGTTGCGGTATTCCAGGGAATGGTTTACCGTAAGAAACAGCGTATCGAATAGGCTTAAACCTTTTACCTGATTCGGAGGAACATGCCACTCTATTACGAGGACTTCCAGGCGGGCCAGCAGTGGGAACTGGGGCAGTACCAGCTAAGCGAGGAAAGTATTATCAAATTTGCCCGTAAATTCGACCCGCAGTACTTCCATATCGACCCGGTTAAAGCTAAAGACTCTATCTATGGCGGCCTGGTCGCCAGCAACTGGCAAACCATGGCAATCTATATGAAGCTAATTGTGGAAGGTTTAATCAGCCGGTCGGTCAGCCTGGGCTCTCCCGGTATAGATGAAATTCGCTTCTTTGAACCGGTCCGGCCCGGCGACACCCTGCAAGTCCGCTATATGGTAACCGAATGCCGGACTTCCAACAGCCGCCCGACGGTAGGCATCGTCCATTTTAAGGGCGAAGTGTACAACCAGGCCCAGGAACCGGTTGCGAGCGTGGCCGGGACCGGCTTTTTCGGACGCAAACCCCCGGAAGATATTTAATTATCGTGGTTTTCCATGTTAAAATAGGCAGCATGAGAAAATTTTTGCGCTTTCAACCAGGTCTTTTTATTGCCAGCCTTTTGCTGGTCCTGGTGGCAGCCTGTGGGGATATGCCGCTTGTACTGCTGACTCCCACCCCGAATCCCAATCAGACCAACAGCCCCAACCAGACGACCAGCCCGGCTTTACCTACCGCTACAGCAGGGGTCTTGCCTGGCCCGGCGAATGTCAGCAATAAGCGCCTGGGCTACGCCGAACTAAACGGGCCGGTGGCAAAGGTTGATGGCGCAGAAATAACCGAAGCTGAGTTTAACCACTCTATGGACGAAGCCCGGGCCACTTACGAAGAACAGGCCGGTGGCACCATGGACTGGACCACACTCCAGAACCAGGATCTCTTGAAGAACCTGCGGGTGCAGACCCTGGAAGGCTTGATAAACTTCCAGGTAGTCGCCGCCCAGGCCGCCACAGAAAATATTACCGCCTCGCCCCAGGAAGTTAATACCCGGTTGGAAGATTTCAAGAAGCAACTGGGCAGCCCAGAGAATTATAAAAACTGGCTGGCCCGCCGCTTCGCAACCGAAGAGGACCAGAAAAAGCGCCTGGCCCAGGTTATTATCTTTGAGCAAATGTCGGGCAGGCATTCCCAGGTGGAAGAAAAAGGCGAACAGGTCCACGTGCGGCACATCCTGGTTAAGACCGAAGTAGAGGCCCGCCAGATGTTCCAGCGGGTCCAGCAGGGCCAGGATTTCGAGGCCCTTGCGAAACAGTTTTCCCTTGACTTCGGCAGCGCGTCCAAAGGCGGCGACCTGGCCTGGATTTTTCGCGGACAGACCGACGCTGCTTTTGAAAACGCCGCCTTTGCCCTGGCCCCGAACCAGGTCAGCGGCCCGGTCAAGACCGACAAGGGTTACCACCTGATTCAATCGCTGGGCAAAGAAGTCCGGCCGCTGCCCCTGGATTTAATCCAGCAGCGCAAGAGTGAAGCTTTTTCCAACTATATTAAATCTCTCCGAGATAAAGCAAAGATCGAGAAATTACTGAAATTATGAACCGAAAGATAGTGATAGTCGGTCTTGGACCGGGAGACCCGGACCAGTTGACCGTGGGAGCCATGCGGCTCTTTGATCAGGTGGATGTAGTTTATCTTCGCACCGCCAAACACCCTACTGTCCCGTATTTACCAAAAAATACCCGGCTGGAAAACTTTGACGATATATACGACCAATGCGATACCTTCGCAGAAGTTTACGGGACCATCGTCGCTCGCCTGCTTGAACTGGCCGGGCAGCCCGGCAGCGGCCCGGTGGTTTACGCCGTACCCGGCCATCCCCTGGTCGGCGAGTCTAGCGTTTTGCGCTTGCTGGAAGCGGCTGAAAAAGCCGGTATCGTAACGGAAGTAGTCAGCGGGTTAAGTTTCCTGGAACCGGTCTTTGTGACTACCGGGGTCGATCCCCTGGCGGCTGGCATGGTCGTGCTGGACGCTACCGAATTGGCCGAACATGGTGAAATGAGCCTGCCCCGGCCCCATGGCCTGGAACTGCCTGTCACCCGGCCCTTGCTGATCGGGCAGGTCTATAACCAGCGCCTGGCGAGCGGCGTCAAACTGGCCCTGATGGAAAGTTACCCGGACAACCACCCGGTTACCCTCTTGCGGGGCGCCGGTATCCCCGGCGAAGAGGGCAAACTGGTCATTCCCCTGTACGAACTGGACCGCCACCCGGAGTGGACCGATCACCTGACCTGTGCTTACCTGCCCGCCCTGCCGGTGTTTGAAGCGCTCGGCACCTTTAATAACGCGCATTACGTGGTAGCCAGGCTGCGCGGCCCGGAGGGCTGCAATTGGGATAAAGCCCAGACCCACGCCAGCCTGAAACGCCATTTATTGGAAGAAGCCTATGAAGTAATCCACGCCCTGGACGAAGAGCCGGACAAACTGCCCGAAGAACTGGGCGACCTCTTGCTCCAGATCCTGTTACACGCCCAGATTGCCGCCGAAGAAGGCGAATGGAGTATTAACGATGTCTTCCGGGAGATGAGCGAGAAGCTTATCCGCCGCCACCCGCATATCTTCGGGCCAAAGACCGCCGGGGACGCGGAACGTCCCAACTGGGAGCAGCTTAAACTGCAGGAGAAAGCCGCTAAAGGCGACCACTCCTCGGTCCTGGCCGGGGTGCCCCGCGATATGCCCGCCTTGCAGCAGGCCCAGGCCCTGCAGCGCAAGGCCAGTGACCTGGGCTTCAAGTGGCGCACTTTCGAGGAAGTCATTGAGAAGCTTGTCGAAGAGGTCGAAGAAGTGCGCCGGACCACCAACCAGGAGGAACTGGTCGAGGAAATCGGCGATGTGCTGGCCGTCCTGGCAAGCGCCGCCCAGGGCCTTAAAGTTGATGCCGAAGAAGCCCTGCGCCTGGCGAACCTCAAGTTCCGCCGCCGCTTTGAGCAATGGGAACTGATTGTCAAAGAGCGCGGTCTTGACCCACAAAATATGGACCTGGCCCAGTTGCAAGCCATCTGGACCGAGGCCCGCAAACGGGCGGATTAGCCGCCCAATATTGTGAAAATACTAACACTAACATGTTATAATTTAATACCTGCTTATATTTTTTAGATAATAAATGACCGGTAATTTAGGCCGTAGTTTTAGAATAAAAGCCGCCTCTTGCCGCCGCCATCTAGCTTTTCAGGAGTAAAACTAAATGGGAACCAACCTGGCCCGTAAGATCTTAAAGGCTCACCTTGTGGAAGGCGAGCTTACGCCGGGTACTCAAATTGCCATCAAGATTGACCAGACCCTTACCCAGGATGCCAGCGGGACCGCCGCCTACCTGCAATTTGAAGCGATTGGCTTGCCCCGGGTCCGCACTGAAGTATCGGTCAGCTATGTTGACCACAATATGTTGCAAATGGGGTTCGAAAATGCCGACGACCACCGCTTTTTGCAGTCCACCGCCCACAAATTCGGCCTTTATTTCTCGCGGCCCGGTAACGGCATCTGTCACCAGGTCCACGCCGAACGCTTCGCCGCTCCCGGTAAAACCCTGCTGGGCAGCGACAGCCATACCCCGTTATGCGGCGGCCTCGGCATGATCGCGATTGGGGCCGGTGGCCTGGACGTCGCCGTAGCGATGGGCGGCGGGGCCTTTTATTTGATAATGCCCAAAATCCTGGGCGTAAAGTTGACCGGACACCTGCAGCCCTGGGTCAGCGGCAAGGATGTTATCCTGGACATGCTGCGCCGCCTGAGCGTTAAAGGTGGGGTTGGCCGGATTATTGAATACTTCGGGCCGGGCGTAGCTTCGCTGGGAGTTATCGACCGGACCACTATCACCAATATGGGGGCCGAACTGGGCGCGACCACTTCGATCTTCCCCAGTGATGAACAGACCCGGCTTTACCTGGAGGCCCAGGGCCGTGGAGCAAGCTGGCAGCCTTTTGCCGCCGACGAGTACGCCGAGTACGATGAACTTATAGAAATTAACCTGGACGAACTCGAACCGCTGATCGCCCAACCCCACATGCCCGATAATGTCGTGCCGGTGCGTGAAGTAGCCGGTATCCCGGTGCAGCAGGTTTCGGTGGGTTCCTGCACCAACAGTTCCTTCCGTGACCTTTCGATTGTGGCCCACGTGCTTAAAGGCAAAGCGGTCCATCCGAACCTCAGCTTTACGGTCAGTCCTGGTTCCAAGCAGGTTTACGCCACGGTGGCCCGCACCGGGGCGCTGGCCGATATGATTGACGCGGGCGCCCGGATGCTAGAGTCGGCTTGCGGTCCGTGCGTGGGTATGGGCATGGCCCCGCCCAGCAACAGCGTGGCGGTCCGTTCTTTCAACCGCAACTTTGAAGGCCGCAGCGGCACCAAAGACGCCCGGGTTTACCTGGCCAGCCCGGAAACCTGCGCCGCGACCGCCCTGACCGGTGTCATCACCGACCCGCGTGACATGGGCGAATATCCAGCCATTGCCATGCCCGTCCGGTTCGACATCAACGACAGCATGATTATTCCTCCGGCGGCCGAAGGTGCCGAAGCTGAGGCGGTAGAAATCCAGCGCGGCCCCAACATCAAGCCGCTGCCGCGTTTTGGCCCCCTGGAAGATAGCCTGACCGGAGAAGTCGTCTTGAAGGTTGGCGATAATATCACCACCGACCACATCTCCCCGGCCGGGGCGAAAGTCCTGCCGCTCCGCTCCAACCTGCCCGCCCTGGCCGAGTTTACCTTCGAACGGGTGGACAAGACCTTTGCCAGCCGGGCCAAAGAAGCCGTTTCCGGCTTTATCATAGGCGGCAGCAATTACGGCCAGGGGTCAGCTCGCGAGCAGGCCGCCCTTGCGCCGCGTTACCTGGGCATAAAAGGGGTTATGGCCCTGTCTTTCGCCCGGATTCACCGCTCCAACCTGATAAACTTTGGCCTGGTGCCGCTCATTTTCGCCAGCCAGGAAGACTATAACCTGGTTGATCAGGCCGACCATCTGGAAATCAGGCAGGTCCGTGAGCAGCTTCAAGCCGGGCCTAACGTGGTGGTTCGCAACCTGACCAGGGGACTGGATATAAACCTGACCCACAACATGAGCCAGCATGAGCTTGAAATCCTGCTGGATGGCGGATTACTGAACCACCTGAAGATTCAGGCGGGTAACAACTAGCCCTTTCAAAAAGGCTCGAACTTTTTACAGGTAAATATTGACAATGGACACTCAAAGGCGAGTGTCCAAAGTTTTTGTCCGGCTATTCCGGAAATCAATAACTCTAAAGCCTGCCCGGCATAACTGCGCGACCGCCCGCAAGCTAAAGTTAACCAGAATAAATTGGCCCAGGAATATGCAAAAAGTCGAAACTACCCGTAGTCTTTGGCGCAACCCTGACTTTACCCTGCTTTGGTGCGGCCAGTTAGTATCGCAGTTTGGCAGCCGGATTTCTACCCTGGCTTTGCCCCTGCTGGTATTAGCCCTGACCAACTCTCCCGCCCAGACCGGCTTTATCGCCGCCGTAGAAGCCCTACCCTACCTGCTGCTGAGCCTGCCCGGTGGCGCCCTGATAGACCAGCTCAACCGCAAAGCAATAATGATCTGGTGCGATATTGCCCGGATAATCGCGTTTGGCTCTATCCCGGTTGTTTTCGTCTTTGGTAAACTGGACCTGCCCCAGCTATACATGGTCGCCCTGGTCGCCGGCATTACAAAAGTATTGTTTGATATTACTGTCCTGGCGGCCCTGCCAAACGTAGTTGGTGCCGCCCAGTTCTCAAAAGCAGCTTCTTTAACATTTGTGGGCGAACAACTGGCAAAATTGGGCGGTCCTACCCTGGGCGGCATTTTAATCGGATTCGGCAAGACTACGGTAGCCGGAACGGTCCTGGCTTACCTGGTTGACACAATTACCTACCTGTTTTCGGTTGTATCCCTGATGTTCATTAAAGTACCCTTTCAAACCCAACAACAGGCCCAAAAATTAAATTCGTTGTGGTCCAACATCCTGGAAGGTCTCCGATTTGTCTGGTCGCAGAAGCACCTGCGCTGGATGGCGATACTTATAACCTGCTCAAATTTCTTACTGAGTTCCCTGCTCATTACAATAGTGGTGCTGTGTCAGACCCGTCTGGGCGCGGATACCTGGCTGGTCGGCCTGACCCTGAGCAGCGCAGGACTGGGTGGATTAATTGGCGCGGTGGCAACGCCGCCAGTTTTAGCCAGGTTCAAACCGATGGAAGTTTTCTTCGGGACGCTGGCCGCCTGGACGGTTACGGTTGTTATTATTGCCCAGGCCAGCACAATCTGGTGGGTAATGGCAGGGTTTTTACTCTGGGGTCTGGTTGATATGGTTTTTAGTATAAATGTAATCACTTATCGCGCCCGGCTAACCCCGGACCACTTACAGGGCCGGGTTATCAGCTCCTTCCGGGTTATGACTTATGGGATAGAACCGCTGGGGCTGGCTGTGGGCGGCACCCTATTAGGTATAATCGGGGCAAACGAGTTGCTTTGGCTAATGGCAGGCGGCCTGGTCCTATGTTCAATCGCCAGCGGCTTTCTAATAAAATCCCCAAACTAGCTTACGGCTGCTTCCGGTAGTAAAATTCTCGTTTTAATAGGCCTTTTCCTCCTTAAACCTTTATTTTTTTCTGCCTGGCTCCCAGCCAGTGCAAAGCCAACTCATTACAATTCAACATTAAATTTTCAAAAAAACGGAGTTTTTACCATGTATAAGCATATATGCTTATTAAAGTTTTTAAAGATAGGTCAAAAGTCCTATATAACACTATGATAAAAATCACTTGTATTTGTCTATTTATATGGTATAATTAGACAGAAAGTTAAATAAGCCTATTTTTCTTAGGTGATAAGAACTTTTAAGAAAAAATAACAAATATATATTAACTAAAATTTAGATAAGAGGGAACAATGAACAACCAGATGGATCCGGAATTTTTAGTGGCTAAGTACAAGCAGCACGATTTTGAACTTCGCGCCAAACACCTGCAGATGGTCCGCGAAGCCAAGCAAGACCAGACAGGTTGGCTGGACCGCTTAGCCGGTTTAAGAGGCAAAAAGGTTACGCGCAGCGCCGATAAAAGCAAGGCTCTTCTGAGCTAAGGAAGCTTTTCCAGGCGAAGTCGCTAAGTGAAGTTTTAAGAATTGTTTAGTGCCAGGAGATACCATTATGGAACTGTTAATTGGATTTATCGGTACAGTGAGTTTACTGGCCGGTCTGGGTTGGGCTTCCGCTAAATACGGCGTAGACAGCCGAAAACAGGAATTAATGAATGACAAATCACTGTAAACCGGTTTTCTCACAACAGAATATTCTATAAAAGAAGAGCTAATCACGGGCTCTTCTTTTTTTGTGACATGGTTAATATCAGGCTCAGGAATTCATGCTATAATTTCTATTAGAACATCGCAATTTTCGGCTAAGGAGTAATTTTTTGGAAGCTCTTCTTGATTCCGTCGCCGCATGGAGCTGGCTAGTTTATGGCATTATTTTCATGGCCCTGTTTATTGAAAGTATCGGCCTGCCAATTCCCGGCTTAACAGTCGCGCTGACCGGGGCAGCCCTGGCTGGACAGGGGCGGCTTGATTTCTGGCTGGTTTTTGGCCTTACCGTATTGGGGGGAACCCTGGGCGGCTTGATTGGTTATTGGGTTGGCCTGACCGGTGGCCGCCATTTTATCGGGCGCTGGGGCAAGTATATTCTTATCACGCCGCCCCGCCTGGCATTGGGCGAGCAATATTTTAACCGGCATGGCCCTAAAGTCTTACTTGCCGCCCGATACTTACCGGTATTATGTTTCGGTTCAGGGCTATTGAGCGGCATGACCGTCCTGCCCTACCGCCGTTTCTTCATATTCAATATCTTGAGTATAGCCCTCTGGTCGTCCACTCACCTGACCCTGGCCTTTTTCTTCGGCCGCAGCCTGGACACGCTTATGAACAATATTGGGCTGGCTATGGTAGTCGTGGTCGGGCTGGGGATTGGCTGGTACGGCCTGAAAAGGTGGAAACGCCGCTTTCACTTGCGGCCTGAGTTGATTGCCGAAACCGTAACCGTGGAAAATTAAAAAGGCAGTTCCAGGGGAACCGCATTTGAGCCTTAGAACTTATGTAACCCGGCAAACCAGTATAAACAAATGGTTTGCCTTTTTATTTCCTCCGTTAACAATAGCGATCCAGCCAACGCCCCTAAAAAGTGGGGAATAGCCAGTTGCAATTATTAAAGGTTGGCCCCTTCCCAGTGATAGACCAGCCCGTTGCCCAGGAGGATTATACAGTTACATTACTGGTGTCGAACGGCTAAGTTTTATAGGATAATAATTCAAAAAGAGACCACTGCAATTTAACTCGCAACGGCCTCTTTTTTATTATTCATTTCAACCGATTGTAAGAATGGTCCACCGGCCGGGCCCAAACTCGAACCCTGTCATCCCGAGGGAGGTTGCACCAACCAAGACAGATTCAGAAGGGTTGGCCGACCGAGGAATCCCAGTGCGGTTGGCCCTAACGCAACGCCTTTGACCGGGCCTTATTTTCGGCTGGATAGGATTAGCACTGATTCGTTCCCATACTTAATACTAATCGCCACCAGCGCGGTCATTTCTCACTGCGGTCCGGAATGATAACTCCAGGCTAGTTATTAGCCCCCGCCTGGAGTTGCTTGATATCCTCCAGCAAAACCTTTTCGTGACCGGCCGGGGTTACTGCCTGGTAAATCTTGCGAGTAACGCCCTGTGGGTCAACCACATAACTGGTCCGGCTCCAGTACTTGAGGCCGTTACGCTCGTTCTGGTTCAGACCCACGGCATTAATCAGGTCGTGACCTGTATCGGAAAGCAGGTCAATATTGAAGCTGAACTTTGTGCAGAAGTTTTTATGCGACTCAACATCGTCCTGGCTGACCCCGACTACTTCAATCCCGGCGTTTTCGTAATCCTGCTTGCTGGCGGTAAAGGATTGGCCCTGGATAGTACAGCCCGGCGTATCATCTTTTGGATAGAAATAAACGACCAACCATTTACCGGCAAAATCTTCCAGCTTTACAAGCTTTCCGTCCTGGTTTGGTAAAGCAAATCCTGGGAATTTCGCTCCCTCGACTACTGGCATTTCTTTTCCTTTCTACAGTCCTAACCTGCGGCCCTGGAAAGCGCCAGAGCCAGGGTTAGCACTCTCTTTTCGTTAAGCCCGGCAATCCTAACATATGCCCTTGAAGTAACTCAATTAGATGGCCCGGTCTGGTTTACCCGTCTTGTGCCTGGGTAGCCGCAGCGCTGGTAACCCCGGCCCCGACCTTATCGGCCCCCGGCTCCTGGCGGCGGAACTGGCTCATATATAGGTCGTAGAAACTACCTTTAGCCTCAAGCAATTCCTGGAACTTGCCCTGTTCCTCAATTTTGCCATCTTTAAGGACCAAAATCTGGTCGGCGTGTTTGATCGTACTCAGGCGGTGCGCCACCACAAAACTGGTCCGGCCTTCCAACAATTTCTCAAGGGCCGCCTGTATCAGCCGTTCGGTGCGGGTATCGACACTGGAAGTTGCCTCGTCCAGAATGAGGATGCGCGGGTTGACCAGGGCCGCCCGGGCGATAGCGATTAGCTGGCGCTGGCCCTGGCTCAGGCCCCGGCCCCTTTCACCCAGGACGGTCTGGTATTTATCCGGCAGCCGGTCAATCAGGGCATCGGCGCGGGCCAGCCGGGCGGCGGCCATCACTTCTTCATCCGAAGCTGACGGGCGCCCAAAGCGGATATTGTTCATCACCGTGTCGCTAAACAGGAAAGAGTCTTGCAGCACAATCCCAATCTGGTTGCGCAAGCTAGAAGTAGTTACATCCCGCACATCCTGGCCGTCAATCATAACCCGGCCGCCGGATACTTCGTAAAAGCGCGGAATCAGGTTGATAATTGTCGTTTTACCGGCCCCGGTAGGCCCGACAATCGCAATCGTCTGGCCTGGCTCGGCCTTAAAGCTGATGCCTTTAAGGACCGGCTCACCTTCTTTATATTCGGCCTGGACCTGGTCAAAGATTACCTCACCCCGGATAGGCGGCAAATCAGCCGCGCCCGGTTTATCCTGGATATCCGGTTCTTCGTCCAGCAGGGTGAAAATCCGCTCGGCCCCGGCAATCGCGCTCTGGATGCTGGCCCACAACATGCCGATTTGCTGAATAGGCTGGTTCAGGCGCTGGATATAAGCCAGGAAAGTAATAACCAGGCCCAGCGAGATAACCGTACCAAATAGATTGGAGCCGTTCAGAAGGAACAAACCGCCTACCCCGACCACCAGGGCGATTGCCACGTAACCCAGCGCTTCCAGGGTAGGAGCCAGGGCGCTGGTGAAAGCGACCGCCCGGATGTTGGCGTCCCGGTTCTTGGCATTTACTTCCCGGAAGGTTTCGATATTCTCACCTTCCCGGCTGAAGGCCTGGACTTCACGCACACCGGTAATGCTTTGCTGCAGCTCGGCATTGACATTACCCATCTGAATCCGGCTGCGGCGGAAGGCTTTACGGGCCTGGCCCGAAAACCAGGTCGTGGCAAGCAGCATCACCGGGATAACCGCCAGGCTGACCAGCGCAAAGGGGACACTCTTGGTAAGCATGTTAAAAGCAACCCAGCCGATCAGCAGTATGCCGCTGATAACGTTAATCAGGGCAAAGCCAATGGCCTGTTGAATGGTTTCCGAGTCGTTGGTAATGCGGCTCATCAGATCGCCGACTTCGTGCCTGGAATAGTAACCCAGCGAAAGGCGCTGGAGATGTTTGAAAAGGGCTACTCGGATGGCCTTTAAGACTTGCTGACCGGCCCAGCTCATCGCCAGGAAAGTCAGGCCGGTAGCAATCGAGCCCAGAAGGGCCAGCCCGGCCAGCCGCAGGACCAGGCCGCCCAGCCCGCCAATTCTATCCGGTACCGAAAGGGTTGCGGCCGCCGGGTCGTACCAGCAATTATTTGAGGTAGTCGCGGTGGCCTGGCCGGGGATACCTACCGGAACCTGGGTGGTCGAGCCGCCGGACACCGCCGGGGTAATATAACAATCAACCGCCTGGCCGGTCAGGTCCGGTGTAATGACCTGGGTCCAGGTAGAAAGGATAATCAGCCCTGCCACCGCCAGCAAGAGTAACCAGTAAGGCCGGAAATACCGGGCGAAACGCCGCAGGGTTTCGCCCGTTTTCTTTGGTTTCGAGGTTTCGCGGTTAAAAAACATGCCTGGATTGCCCAACATTCTAAGCCTCCTGTCCAATCATTGCGGTAGCGACTTCTTCGCTTATATTTACGTCTTCCACCAGTTGTGATTGGTAAATCTGGGCGTAAATTTCGCTCTCCTCCATCAGTTCCTCGTGCGTCCCCCGCGCCACAATTACCCCTTTTTCAAGCACCAATATCAGGTCGGCGTTAAGGACGGTACTGATACGCTGGGCAATCACCAGGCTGGTCCGGTTCAGCATCAGGCGGTCAAGGGCTTTCTGAATTTTATATTCGGTTACCAGGTCAACACTGCTGGTCGAGTCATCCAAAATCAGGATGCGCGGGTCGAGCAGCAACGCCCGCGCGATGGCGATACGCTGTTTCTGGCCGCCGCTGAGGGTCGAGCCGAGCTCGCCCACCGAGGTATCGTAACCCTGCGGGAATTGGAGGATAAAGTCGTGGGCCGCCGCCGCCCTGGCCGCCGCTTCGACCTGCTCCTGGGTCGCGTTGGTCCGGCCGTAGGCAATATTATCGCGGATGGTCCCGGTAAACAGGTTGGTTTCTTGCAAAACAATCCCGATTTGCTTGCGCAAAGAATCTATCGTCAGGTCGCGCAAGTCATAACCATCAATCAAAATCTGGCCCTGGGTGGGGTCGTAAAAGCGCGGCACCAGGTTAATAATGGTGGTCTTGCCGCTGCCTGTCGCGCCCAACAGGGCGATAGTCTGGCCCGGTTTAGCTTCAAAAGTAACGTTGCTTAAGACCGGTTGAGTGCTGCCGGGATAGCTGAAGCCGACATCCTTGAATTCAACCAGGCCCTCGATGGCCGGGATGGTTTGCGCACCCGGCTTGTCCACCACGTCGCTTTTAGCGTCCAGGATTTCGAAAATACGAGTAGCCGAGGCCGCCGCCTGGGACATCTGGGTAATAATCATACCCAGTTGGGCCAGCGGGAAAAAGATAAAGGCCAGGTACAGGCTGAACTGCTGCCATTCGCCCAGGGTTAAGGTCCGGTTGATAATCTGGGTGCCCCCGGCGAACAGTATCAAAGTCTGGCCCAGGTTGGCTATCAGGAAGATAAGCGGGAACAGAAAAGCAAAGACCCGTGAAATCCGGATTTGCTGGGACACCAGTTCGTCAGTCGCTCGCGTAAATTTAGCCTGCTGGTCAGGTTCACGGGCAAAAGCTTTGACCACTTTGATACCGGCCAGGTTTTCCTGCAAAATGGTATTAAGGGTTGATAACTTTTGCTGGACTTTGAAAAATAAAGGCTGCGAAATCGCGCCGAAGACCATAAACACGCCCATAGCCACCGGCAGAATCGGCAGTACTACCAGGGTTAGCTGAAAGTTGGTCAAAAAGAGTACGATTAACGTGCCGACCAGTAAGACCAGGGCCGAGAGCGCCATAAGCAAGCCCTGGCCCAGGAAAATCCGGACCTTTTCCACATCGTCGGTCGCCCGGATCATCAACTGGCCGGTCTGGTTGCGGTCGTGGTAGCTGAAAGAGAGGCGCTGGATTTTAGAAAACAGGTCGTTGCGCAAGTCAAAAGCCACGCTTTGCGATAAACGCTCGGCGTTATAATTTTGCAGGAAAGTAAAAATCCCTTTAACAATTGCGAAGACTACCACCGCGACCGCCACCAGCAGGAGGTTCGAAACCGCATTGGTGCTGTTATTCAGGACTTGCTGGTGAGTCAGCCCCAGGCTTTGTTCAATCTGAGGTTGGACAGCCGCCGGGGCCGCAATAATCTTCTGAGAAATAACCCCGTTGGTGATTGTATCAATAATATTTCGTACCAGCGAAGGAACCACAAGCTGGGCCAGGGTAGCTATCAAGAGGGAGCCATAGGCCACCACCATAATTCGTGGATAATGCCCCAGGTACTTCCAGGCCCGCCGCAACCCGGTAAGACTCATTTTTGGCCGGGCTGGCTTGTTTGCTTTAACCGCCATAATTATGACCTTTCGAAAAGTGAATTATAGGACTACCGCCCAAATCGGTAGAAAGTTAGAATTGAGCCGGGGCCGCCTGAACTTCCCGGATTCCGTTAAAGAGTATGGAAACGACTGTCTCGGCCAGGCTTTCTGCCTCGGCCCGGTTATTAAATATGGCCTGGTTGTGATGATTGTGGCCCAAAGAAAAATTCATGCCAATAAACAGGGTTGCCAGCAAGGCCGGTGAAAGGCCGGGCGCTATTTCTCCCGCCGTCGCGGCTTCATCGAAAACCCGGGTTACCGCCGCCATATAGTCACCGCCAAACCGGGTCCAGGTCTCCTTTTGCTTTTGTTCGTCCTTAATCTGGGCCAATATATCCCGCATCAGGATTGGGAAAGCATCGCTGATGCCGGTCAGAGAAAAAAGCGTAATCTGGTAAAGCTTGCTCCGCAGGTCCGTACCGCTGCTGATAGCCCGCGCAATGCCCTGCGCCCGCTCATCCAGGAGGTTGGTTAGAACCGCCAGGAAGAGGGTTTCTTTCCCCTCCGGGAAGTAATAGTAAAGGGCCGCCGGGGTAAGGCTGACCGCCTCGGCAAGGTCTTTCATCGAAACACCCTTAAAACCTCGCGCTTTAAAAAGTTCTTTGGCCGCCTCGATAATGCGCGTGTGGGTTTCAAAGTCAGCCGGCGCACACCCTTCCCCTCCTACCATTACAACTTTTTTTGGCCTTCCCATTAATTTAAGACTCTTTCCTAAGCGATAATTTACTAAACGGTTATTTAATAACTGGAAATCAATTGTAACTGATTTTTCAAAGGGGTCAATACCAAAGTATCGGCAGAATTGTAAGGATATCTTTGTAATTGTTGCCGGAAAATAAAGTGGATTAAGACCTGGGCCAGAACATTATCACCAGCACGCCAACCAGTACGATGGCACCGCCGATTAAATCAAACTGGTCTGGGCGCTTACCGTCTACCCACCAGCCCCACAACAGGGCCATTACAATAAACACGCCGCCGTAAGCGGCATAGGTCCGGCCGAAAGTAGTCGGTTGGAAGGTGGCGACAATCCCGTAAAGGACCAGGATCAAGCCCCCGGCTAAACCTAACCAGCCGCCTTTCCCCTCTTTTAGCCATAACCAGACCAGGTAACCGCCGCCAATTTCGCATAACCCGGCCAGACCAAAGAAAAGCAGCGATTCAACGATTTTCATTTATTTATTGTTAGTACTTTCATAGTAGTTATGTATCAGGCCTTTTTTGAATAATCCGGCGTCTTAACTCCCCTGAAAATTTGGCCCTGACTTAAAGTATGCTTTAATAGCTAGACTAGCATACCGTTAAAGCTTGCCGCAACTCTTATACGCCCGCCTGAAAGAAGAATGCAGGCCGCATTATAGTTGTTCAGGCAGGCTAATACCACAAGCAGAAGGAGTTTACTTTGGCCCAGGTGCTTACTTTTCTCCATACCTCCCCGGCCCACATCCCTACTTTTGACCGGCTGGTCCAGGCAATTGACCCCACCCTTGAAGTCAGGCACGTGGTCAACGAACCTTTGCTGCACGAAGCCCAGGCAGCCGGGGAAGTGACGCCAGGACTGGCCCAGAGAATTACCGGGGTTATCCTTGCGGAAATTGACAAAAACCCCGGCGTTGTACTGTGTACCTGCTCGACCATCGGGCCAATCGCCGAAAAGGTCAACCAGGTCGCGCCGGGAAAAGTCGTGCGGGTGGACCGTCCCATGGCCGAGCAAGCCGTAACCCTTGGCAACCGTATCGTGGTGCTGGCTGCGCTGGCAATTACTTTTGGCCCGACCCGGCAATTAATCCAGGAAGCGGCTGACCAGGCGGGTAAACCGGTCCAGATTATTGAGCTATTTTGTGAAACGGCCTGGCCTAAATTCAAGCAGGGTGATAAAACCGGCTACCTGCGCGAAATTGCCGCTTATATAGAGCTTGCCGCCAGCAGGGGCGATGTAATTGTACTGGCCCAGGCTTCAATGGCTGGCGCGGAAGAATATTGCCAGGCTCCCCTGGATGTCCCGGTACTGAGCAGCCCTCGCTTAGGGCTGGAAGCGGCTATAAGGCTGCTCAAACAGGGCCCATGCCCACTGATAGTGCCTACCAGGCCACAGACCACATAGCCGCTGGCTTTCCGTTAGACTGTTAAACAGCGCCAGCTAACCCATGGCTTTTATGACTTTTTAGATAGACCGCCAATCCATTATAAGATAACAGGCTCATCATGTTATCGAATTAAATTTAAGTCTAATTGGTGTTGTGCTATTATCATTAAATCCAAATCAACCTATTAGAAAGGGTTTAGTGGTTATGATAGAAAATCAAAACCTTGAAGGGCTTTTACGCTGGCGATGTATCGGCCCTTTCAGGGGTGGCCGGGTTGTGGCAGTCACTGGGACTTACGATGACCCAAATACATTCTATTTTGGCGGCGCTGCGGGTGGCGTCTGGAAAACCATTGATGCGGGGCTGTTCTGGCGCAACGTTTCAGATGGGTTTTTAACTACTTCTTCAATCGGGGCAATTCAGGTAGCACCTTCAGACTCAAATGTTATTTATGCAGGAACCGGTGAAACGACCATCCGGTTGGATGTATCACATGGAGATGGAGTTTACAAAAGTGTCGATGCAGGCAAGACCTGGCAGAATATTGGCTTAAAAGATACCCGCGCTATCGGGAAAATCCGGATACACCCGGACAACCCCGATATTGTATGGGTGGCAGCCCTGGGACATCCCTTTGGCCCGAACAAGGAACGAGGGGTTTTCAAGAGCGAGAACGGCGGGAAAGATTGGAAGCAGGTCCTGCACGTCAGCGAAAAAGCCGGGGCGGTAGACCTCAGCCTGGATGCCAAAAACCCGCGCATCCTGTACGCTTCAATCTGGGAATCCTACCGGAACTTCTGGCAAATCAGCAGCGGCGGCCCTGATAGCGGGCTGTGGCAAAGCACCGATGCTGGTGAAACCTGGACTAATATCAGCCAGAGTCACGGCCTGCCCAAAGGTACTCTGGGTAAAATCGGGGTATCCGCTTCTCCGGCCCGGCCTGGCCGGGTCTGGGCCATCATCGAACATGCTACCGAAGGCGGTCTCTACCGCACGGACGACTATGGCGAAACCTGGCAGAGAATGTGCGAGGACCAGAACCTGGTTTCGCGGGCCTGGTATTTCAACCATATCACGGCTGACCCGGTGGACCCGGATACGATTTATGTTAACAACCTGAGTTTTTACAAGAGTACCGATGCCGGTAAAACCTTCATCGAAATGCCGACTCCGCACGGTGATAACCACGACCTGTGGATTGACCCTAAAAATAACCAGCGGATGATCCAGGCAAACGATGGTGGAGCGACTATATCGCTAACCGGCGGTTTCTCTTTTTCATCCATCTACAACCAGCCGACTTCACAGTTTTATCACCTGGCTACCGATAACCGGGAACCTTACACCGTGTACGGCACTCAGCAGGATAATTCAAGCATCGCTGTGCCAAGCCGCAGCCCTGGCAGTGTAATAACCTGGGCCGATTCCTACATCGCCGGTTCCGGCGAAAGCGGTTACATCACGGTCCGGCCGGACGACCCGAATATTGTCTATGTCGGTGCCATCGGTTCCTCACCGGGCGGCGGCAACAGCTTGCAGCGGTATGACCACAAGACCCGGCAAACCCGCCTGATTACCACCTGGCCCGAGGGCATGGCCGGACGCGGCGCGGAAGATTACAAGTACCGGTTTGCCTGGACCTACCCGATTGTCATCTCACCACACGACCCGAACACGGTCTATATAGGTGGCAATATGGTCTTTAAAAGCACCAACGAGGGCCAGAGCTGGGAGCCTATCAGCCCAGACCTGACCAAGGCCGACCCGGAAACCCTCAAGGCCAGTGGCGGCCCTATCAACAAGGATGCCCGGGGCGCTGAGATTTACGCCACCGTTTTTGCCTTTGCCGAATCACCGCTGGAAAAGGGCTTATTTTGGGCCGGTTCGGACGATGGCCTGCTGCACATCAGCCGCGATGGCGGCGCTAACTGGCAGAATATCACTCCGCCCGACCTGCTGGAATGGACCCTTATTAGCTGCATTGAGCCTTCACCGTTCGAGCCGGGTACGGCTTACGTAGCCGGCACGCGCTATAAACTGGACGACTACCGGCCCTATCTTTTTGTCACCCGCGACTTTGGCGCGAGCTGGCAGAGAATTGACGATACCCTGCCTGACTACGACTTTACACGCGTGATAAGGACCGACCCTACCCAACCGGGCCTGCTGTATGCCGGGACCGAAACGGGCGTGTATGTGTCCCTGAACGATGGCAAAAAGTGGCAGCCGCTCCAGTTAAACCTGCCGGTTGTGCCAATCTTCGAACTGCTGGTCAAAGGGACGGACCTGGTTGCCGGTACTCACGGCCGGGCTATCTGGATCCTGGACGACCTCCAACCGCTTCGCAAGCTGGCGGAAGGGATAGAGCAGGGCCCGGCTTACCTGTTCTCGCCCCGCGACTCAAATCGCATTCTGCCCGGCATAGAGTGGAGCAGCCCTCTTGAGAACCTGACCAACTACTTCACCCACGGCGGCGGAGCTTATTTAAATCGGGTAACTCCCGATGGCGAGAAGATTAAAACCTTCCTGGACGCGGGTGAAAACCCGCCCAACGGAGCCATCATAACTTACCGGCTGGAAACAAAGCCCACCGAACCGCTGACGCTGACCTTTAAGAACAGCCAGGGTGAGGAGATTGCCACCTTCTCAAGCCGCAAGTCGGATGACCCGGCTATTTCCAAAGAGCGGCGGGCCCCGGCCCAGAGCGGCTGGAACCGCTTTATCTGGAATTTGCGCCATACCAGTGTTACAAAAATCGAAGGGACCGACCCGGTAGCCGAAGCGCCAATCGAGGGCCCGATAGTGACACCCGGTAGTTACACCGTAACCCTAAAAGTTGGAGAGGTCGAGCTTACCCAGCCTTTCAAGGTGGTTAAACCGTCCAATCTACCGGCAACCCAGGAAGACCTGGACGCCCAGTACGACCTGCTGATGCGCATTCACCGCCTGCTTGAAACGGCAGTCAAGACCATTAACCGGATGCGCGGGTTGCGCAGCCAGTTAGACGGCTGGGCCAGGCGGGCCGAAGGGCGCAAAGAGGTTGATAAGCTACCGGAAGAAGCTAAAGAACTCACCAAAAAGGTTCTGGAGGTCGAAAAAACCATCCAGGTACCGGACATGCGCGGCGGGTGGGGTGATACGGTTAATAACGGGAGCAGGTTGTACGAAAAGCTAACCGACTTAATCGGCGCGGTTTCTCTGGGAGACTACCGCCCGACTGATGCCGCCGAACTGGTCTTTCAAAAGTTGAAGGGTCAACTTGAAGAGCAAATAGCGGTATTTGATAAGCTGGTCGGGGAAGAAGTGGCCGTGTTTAACCAGAAGCTAAAAGAATCCGATCTGGGCTTTATGCTGGCCTGATTTCCGGAGCAGTAGTTAAACAGGACTATAAAGAAACCGGAACTACAAGCGGCTAACCCGGCCGCAAGTTGTTCCGGTTAAAACCGGAAACAGTCCGACCTTTAAACAAAAAGATGGCCTTCCTTAACATTATTGATGTAAAGAAAGGCCATCTTTTAATTTTACCTGCGCCCATTTAGCGCTAAGCTCTTTCAGGAAGTGCTGTGCAGTATTCAAGTTCAAAATCGTATGGGAAACGATTTACCCTGCTAAACTTTAACTGACCTCTGACCTACTTTTTAGGCCGGTTTAAGAAGTTGTATTCAGCCTGCCCCAGTAATTGCTCGGCCTTCTCATAAGGTTCGAAGTGAAAAGGATTGGGGTTCTGGTAAATTTTGACACAATTCCGTCCGGCGGTTTTAGCCTGGTAAAGGGCCTGGTCGGCCAGTTGCAATAACTCTTCACCGGTGACACCGTGTTCGGGATACACGGCAATTCCGGCGGAGAAAGTGCTTTGTAAGGTTTCATCACCGACGGAAACTCGCAAAGCTTCAAAAGCCATTCGCATTTTATTTATCCGCCGGTAGGCCAATTCAATACTGATTCCCGGCATCACCAGGACAAATTCCTCACCCCCATAACGGCAGGTAATATCAGAGGCCCGGGTCTGTGCTTGCAATAATTTACTCAGGGCTTGCAGCATTACATCGCCGGTTTTATGGCCGTAAGTATCATTAATCTTTTTAAAATGATCAATATCAAGCATCACAACACTCAGGTAGCCCCCGGTGCGCTGAATACCGGCGACCTCCCGATGCAACGTTTCATCCAGGTAACGGCGGTTGAAAAGTTCCGTTAATGGGTCGCGAATGGTTTCTTCGCGCAACTTGGCCTGTAATAGTTCGATTTCACCCAGTTTGGCCTGTAGTTCTTCATTTGCCAGGCGCAATTCTTCCGAAGCTTTCTTCTGGGCGGTAATATTGCGGAACAGGAACAGGCGGCCCAATGACAAAACCTGGTTGCTTTTAAGCGGTGTAATCACCAATTCATAAATTTGAGAATTTTCAGGGCTTCCCAGGGTAAATTCCCTTTGTGCAACGGTGCTTTCCTGTGACTTTTGCTGTAAATCAGGATAGGTTTCGAAAATCCCCTGTATTGAAGTACCGATAGGCCTCGCTAAATCCAGGTTAAAAACTTTCTGAGCGGACTGGTTAAAATCTACCAGGCGATTCTGGAGGTCAAATACCAGCATTAAGTCCTGAACCGTTTCAATAACCGTACTGTGGGCAATTGGTGCCAGATCAAATAACTGGTAACGCAGCAGCGCCCGGCCCATCAGTAGACTGGTAAGCGTAAAAGTGGCCGGGGCAAAATTAAAACCCGGCACAGGCGAAATATACAAGTTAAACAGGAAGTCAAAGATCGCTGGAATAAAAACACAGGCAAGAATACTGAGGGTCTGACGGTAAAAGAGGTTACGGGCATACCGTAAGGCGTTAACCAGGAAAGCGACACTGGAGGCCTGCACCAGGTAACCAAAGATTACATGGACGTAATACCAGGGGCCGTTATTGAATAAAATAACCGGAAAGGGGCCGCTTGTATCCAGCACCAGGTTCGCCCGTAACAGGGTATGCCGGTCCATGGTCCATATAACTATCAGGGTCAGGATTGGGATAATCAGTAACAGGCCCAGGCGGTACCCTTTCAGGAAATGCCGTTTCCCGACCAGGCTTGAAACCATTAGCAGCCAGCATAAAGGGGTAAAGGCTGCGAGTGAAAACCGCACCTGCATGTAGAAAAGCTTTAAGCCAAAATCATCTGTCAAAATATCCAGACCGGAAACTGAAGCCCAGCAACCGCAAAGAAAACTGACTAAACAAAAAGGTACAATTCCCTTAAAGTCGCGCAACCGCCAGCTATAGATACTCAAAGAAAAAGAAGTAACAGCCGCTAGAAGCAATGGTATGGCGTAAATTGAATGAGCTGGCATAGATTAGTATAACGTTAACATTTCTGGAGTCATAAAACACATCGATAAATAATTTTAACATAGGCAAGTCATTGAACAATAGTACTTTATGTTACGAGTTTATTTCATTATTTATATTTAATTACTTGTTAAACCATTTGTTTACTTATTAAATTAAAAATTTAATTACCTGCCGGACTACTCTGAGGAAGGGTTTAGCGGCATAGCCTGGTTCACCGGCTACCTGACAAGTTTGCCGTTCATTACCGAGGCAAATACTTGCACATCGGGCACGACCACGGCCTGGCCGTTCGTAATATCGGTAATCAGGGTAAAGTATTGCTCAAACTGGTCAACCGGGACCAGCGCAATAACCGCAACCCGGTCCAGGTACTCAATCCGGTCTATAAAGTACCCGCCCTGTAAAGTTTCGTTTTCCACCCGGCCCAGCCAGGTATATTCGATTTCTACCCGTACCGCCTGAAAAAGCGTCCGGGTGACCACCCCGGCAGCCTGTAAAGCCGCTCCGGCGGTCTGTCCGTAGGCCCGGATAAGGCCGCCCGCTCCCAGGAGCGTACCGCCGAAATAGCGTGTTACGACCACTACAACGTTTTTCAGTTCTTCTTTCTTTATAACCTCCAGGATTGGCCGCCCGGCGGTCCCGGCCGGTTCCCCGGCATCGTTCGACTTCTGGACTTCATCGTTATAACCGACCTGGTAGGCGTAGCAATTATGATTGGCATCCCAATGCTTTTTGCGGATAGTTTCAATAAACTTGACCGCCGACTCTTCCGACTCGGCCGGTTGGGCATAGCCGATAAACCGGGACTTTTTAATTATAATGGTTTCTTCGCCCGGCCCGCGCAGGGTTCGATAAGCGGTTAGCATATATGACAGGTAAACTTTCTAATTTAACCCTGTAAAATACAAAAGGTGGTCAAATCAGGCTTAAACTAAGGAAGGAATATAACAAGCAGCATATTAATTTGACCCAAATTGTAACATACCAGGCCCGGAAAAGCCTGGTAAATTTGAAGAAGTAAGGGAAGGATTACACCGGAGTGGAAACTAAGACAGCTGGCTGCTAACCAGTTTTGCGGCAAGCTGAATAACTTTCCCCAGCGTTTCGCGCCTGGACTGCTGCTGGGACTCCAGTCCCTGGGCCTGGGCCGCTCCCTGGAAGGTAAAGTAGGAAGCGCGCTTGCGGCCGGTCTGGTCAAGCAAACCGGCCTGGATATTAGCGGTCTGGTCAGCGTAGTTATACCAGAATAAGTTGGTAATATTCAGGTTTGGCCGGACATTAATCCCGGCGACCATGCTTTCCAGCAGGGTGGCAATATTCGCCTCGCAGCCCTGAACGGTGGAAGCTGCCACCGGGTACTGGCAGGCCGCCGGTTGGTTGGTGGTGGTCGCCAGGTCAAAGCCCCATTCGCTAATCCAGATCGGATAGCTATTGTCCACGAAGCGGCGGACGTTACGCTGAATATCCTGCGTCACGTAAAAAGCCGGAGCCACATAGCCATTGGCCCAGGCGGCAAACTGGTAAGGGTGCAAGCCCAGGATATCAAACGGGAAGCGGTTATAGGCTTGCTTGTAACGCTGGACCGCCTCGGCATTGACAAGCAAGTTAACCCCGGCGTCGCAGCCGTAATTCTCCCAGGGCAGCAGCTTGTAACAATTCTCCGGGCCTCTATGCGCGTCGGTATTGCAGGGCGTTTCGTATTCGGGCGAACAGTTGTAAGCGCTTAGAATACCGCCAGTTACAATTTTAACCTGCTTGTTGGTCCGTTCGGCATAGACCGTCGCCAGCAGTGTTCCAAACTTCTGCATACCGTACCGGACACCGACCCGTTCCCCGCCCGGCACATCCCGCCGCCAGAGGCCATACCCACAGGCATCCAAATCGGAACGTAAAAAACCGCAGACGTTAGGTTCATTCCAGAGCTGCCAGTGCTGGATATAAGAATAGCGCTCGGTTAGCTCATTAAAGCCAAGCTGGTGGACCGAATTGGAAGTATTCTGGCCGCAGCCCTTGAGGTATACCTCACGCACCCAACGGGCGAAAACCTCGGTATCGCGCTCTTTGATGTCGCTATGGCAGGTAGCGAAAGGGTCTACCAGCACCGCCAGGATCCTTACCCCGTAAACCTGAAGGCGGGAGATGGCCCGGTCGTAACGCTTGAGATTGGTTGGGTCGGTTGCCTTGAACTCCAACCTGACCCAGCCGCCACCTGAACCGGCGATTTCCGCCGCCGCCTGGTCGCCATCCGGCCCGGCCAGCCGGTCAAGCATAACTGTCGCATCGGTTCCCATTTGAAAATTAGCGCTGGTGGTAGCGGTCTGCGCCGGGGCGGTCGCCAGGGACAGGCCGGGGCCGCTTAAGAGGCTGAAGCTAAAGAAAAGGAATAATATAAACCGGAAAGAAGAAAATGGAAGGCGTGGTATAGAGATTTTTCTACACATTATTATTTCATTTCCCGACCAACCAACTGGTCCAGGTCTTACTATTATTTACCAACTTGGCTTATTATAAACGTAAATTCGCCAATATGGTTACTTTCGAAAATAAACTCGAAGCAGTTTGAAGTCTAACCGGTAAAGAAAAGGGAAATTGTATGAAATGAAACGGGCCGCTATGCTCGCCAGCTGCGACCCGTTGATTGGTTTCGTTAGTGTTAGTAGGAGGAGATTTAAGAGGATAAAAATTGGTCTCTTCGACCATCTTTCGGCCGAGCGGCCGAATGATTTCTAGTGTAAGCCGGTATCAGTGTTACTTGGTGTAACCTGTCTCGTATCTTACAAAGACTATTATAGCAATAAATTTCACAATGTCTATTAGACTAAAGTCCTATTTCCACCTTACGGCCTTAGGCCAATTGGCGTAATTAGGTCCTACCTGAAAGGCATGTATAAGAAAAGTCTATTCAGATCACTTTTTTCTTCTATTAAAGACCCCCATTTGGGATCCAAACCGGGTCACGCTGGACCACTCCCGACTCTTAGGGTAGGGGTGCCGTAAGGTTAGAGGCAGGTCCGCCACTGGCGCGTACTCCCAGTAAATTCTGGCTAGTACCGGTAAAGGTTAACCAGCGGCTGTCTGGCGACCAGGCCGGTTGGCCGGTGTTGCACCGTTATCAATCTGGCGGTAGGCCAGCCCGCCAGATTGGGTGAGGTCGGAACGGCTCGTGTCATCCAGGGATAAACTGCCGGAAACAGCCAGGTTATTAGGGCCTGAACCATAGCGCCAGCTGAAATAGTGCAGCCCAACGTTACCCATCTCAACCTGAAAGGCGGCCGGGTTGGCCGGGGTGTAAGTTAAAATCCGCCGCTCGAATGCCTGGACCAGCACCTCACGTTCGACCCCGGCTACTTTAGCCCTGGTCCAATAGGGCTCGGTCAAAGGCAAGCCGACCGAAAAGAGCCAATCCACCACGTCACCCTGGATTAGTTTGCCATTTTCAATGACCGGACCGCGCGTCTGAGTCATGAAATCCCAGAAAACCCCGGCAATATTATGGCCGGTCTGCGGGTTATATTGGCCGTACTGAGCTTTTGCCGCAAAATTAGCAGGTAATTGACCAAGGCTGCCGCCTTTTAACAGGAATTTAGCGACCGGCTGACCGGTAAGGTCGCTTTCCCTGGCATCAATCGAAGCCAGGTTTTGCAGGCTGGCATAGGTAGGCGCTTCGGGATTGTTCGCCAGGGCATCCCCGGCCAGGGGAACTTCAGCCGGGGCGCGGTTTTCGAAACTGTTATCCCCCGTCTGAACCTGCCCGGTGATTAACTCCCTCGCCAGGAGACCGTTGGTGACATACCATTTGCTGCCAGCTTCACCCTCCGGGTTGGTCACTTCCATGCGGCTTTTATCAAAATATTGGACCAGACGCGTCTTGCCGGGAGCTTCCTGGTAAGCCTCTCTGAAAGCTTGCTGCGGTCTTTCACCCCACAGCCAGGTGCGGGCAGCCTGGCCACTGCCAACCGGGGCATCGGTTCGCTGCCAGACTTTATTAAAGGCCGGGTCAGCGAAACCATCCGGGCCTGGCTTTACCTCACCCGGCAACCCATCCGCTCCCGTGTTAGCCGCTGGTTGGTAATCCGGGTAGGCCCTGGTAATCCAGCCTTTAGCCTTGAGCAATTCCGCACCTACGTTACCGGCTACCACGGAGGCCCGCGTATTGGCGAACTCCGGCCGGTATTCCAGCCGCCCACTTTCAAAATACTGGACCAGGCGCCGCTGGCCGGTTTCGGGGTTAGTCTCCTCAAACGGCTCCGATATGGGCGACCCAAACACAAAATTGCCCAGGTGTTGTTTCCAATAGCTCAAGAAAGGCTCTTGCAGCGAGTGATTGGTCTGCGTGAACCACTGGTAAATCGCGGAGTCAGCGCCATTGCGGGTCGCGGCTTCAAACTTGTAACCCCTGGCTGCCGCCAGTTCCAGGCCAACTTTCCCGAAGTCGATCAAAAAGAGGTAACGGTCCATCCCCTGCAATTGGGCATATTCCGGCAAAGCTCGTCTTTCGCGGTGGAACTCAAAGCGGCCTTTTTCAAAGTACTGGTAGATAGGCGTCTTGTTGGCGTCATTTTGGAAGTCGTGCCGTCCGGTTTCAAGGTCTTCCAGCAGAAAGCAGTCAGTTATAGGTAGGCCAAAGACTTCGATTTCGCCTCCGCGTTTCCAGAGTTCATACAGCGGCGTACCGATAAAATGGTCAGTCTGCGGAAAGTATTTAGGCGGGTTATCTCGCGGCCCGGCTTTTGTCAGTTTCAGGTTAGTTACGGTAGTCGCGGCCGGAAACTTTTCTACCACGTAGTCGCTTTGCCAGACCTTAGCGGCCGGTTTCATACCGCCGTTGCGCCGGATTAACCCGTAATAGCTGGCGTGGTCGTCCCAGGGCGGGCCGCCGGTCGGTTCGGTATCAAAGAGCATCCACTGCATAACCCCGGCAATATTATGGGCTTTGGCAATTTCCAGGGTCTTTTTATACTTCTCCAGTTGAATGGCTTCGGTAAAGTTTTTACTGAAAACCGGCCCGGTCGGCCAGCCCATTTCCCCCAGGATAATCGGCTTCTGACGCCCGGTCTTTTCCTGGAGTTCATAGATTTCTTCGGCCAGGGCATCGGCATTATAAGAGTGGTGCGACACAAAATCCGAAAGGTCAAGGACCGTAAAGCCCTGGCTGCTCTGGCGCGAGAAGCTGTCACGCCGCCCCATGCCGACCGTAATCAGGTGATTCGGGTCCAGGCTTTTGATGTATTCGCGCATCCGGTATAGCCAGACCAGGGTCGGTTCGGCGTTATTGCGCCCGGCCCAGTCACCGTAATTGTCCGGCTCATTATGCAAATCCCAGGCAATCACACGGTCGTCATCCTTGAAGGCGGTCACGATATCCCTGGCGTACTGGCGGTGCCAGACTTCTTCTTTGGTACCAGGCCCGGAAACATCCTCAAAGTCGAACAGGGTTACGATTACCCCTATTTGATACTCACCCGCAATTTGAATGAACTGGCGCAGGCGGTCCAGGTATTCGGGAATAACGTTTCCCCGGTCAGCGTAGGTCCAGCCGTACATCGAAGCGAAGGGCACCAGGATACGGACGGAGTTATTGCCCAGGGCGGCGGCCTGTTTCAAGCCCTCGCGGGCCAGGTCGCTATCCCAGTACAACCACATCCCGGCATAAGAATTACCCAGGTTGTAATAGTTAGAGCCTTTAAGGGTGACCGGTTTACCGTTTACCACCAGTCTATCGCCCTGGACCGCCATAAAAGTCTTTGTAGCAGCCCGGGCGGCAGGCAGCTCATAAAATAAAGTAAGAAAGAGGCTTAAAATTGTGATGAGTGCCAGGACAAGACAGGTAAATTTAGTACGGCGAAAATTAACCCGGAGAGTAAATGGCATATAAATTTGATTGGCCCTTCTAATATTTATGGATTGTGAAGCGGAGGAATACCGCCGAAGCTTATTTTTGAGTATACCTTAGCGACAGGTTAAATTCCAGGGAGGTTTTATTAGAATTTGTTGAAATATTATTCGGGAAATAAGCTGTTAATAAAATAAAAAACCGGCCGGAGTATTATTACTCCTGGCCGGAAATGAGTCGAACATTTAATTTAATAGCCGCTACCGGCAGGTTCCGGGGCCAGCCCGGTGGTCTTGTAGATTTCCTGCATAATCCGCACGCTGCTGCTGCTGCCGAGCCGCGTCGCGCCAGACGCGATCATGCGCTGGACATCGGTCAGGGTCCGGATGCCACCGGCCGCCTTCACGCCAAGCTTGCTGCCAACTACCTTACGCATCAACCGGACATCTTCTTCGGTCGCGCCGCCCAGTGAAAAACCGGTGCTGGTCTTTACAAAATCGGCCCCGGCTTCCTTCGCCAGCTCGCAGGCCCGGATTTTCTCGGCGTCATTGAGCAAGCAGCACTCAATAATAACCTTACAGATGCCCCGGCCGGTATGGGCGTGGTTGGAAACTTCCGTGATTTCTCTTTTTACAATAAAATCCTGCCCGGCCTTGAGCGCCCCGATATTGATGACCATATCAATTTCTTTCGCGCCATGGTTGACCGCAGTCTGGGTTTCACTGACTTTGATGGCGGTCATATTCGCGCCGAGCGGAAAGCCGACCACCGTACAGACGCGCACATTTGAACCGGCAAGCTCTCTTACGCATAATTTCACGTGGACCGGGTTTACACAGACCGTGGCAAAACCGTAAAACCGGGCTTCCTCGCATAACTGGACAATCTGGGCTTCGGTGGCGGCCGGACTCAGTTGAGTATGGTCAATCATTGCCGCCAGTTGGGCTGGCTCTAGCGCAATCCGTTCAGAATCATCGTGTTCAAAGTTTGTTTCATCAGGGTCTTTTGCGGACATTAAACACCTTCCTCTATTTCTTAGATTTGTAGTTGGGGTTGCCGCCAGCCTGCGCCCGGCCTGATCCGGTTGGCCCCGGTTGGTCCCTGCATATTCAGTGAATATTATAACACGAGTGAAACCAGGCCGAAAATTTGATATAATAGGCGGGCCGGACGCCGCCTGACGCTTTTCCAAGTGCAGGCGGTTTCTATGTTCCGCCCGGATAAATATATAGATTAATTTAAAAGTGTGAGGGAAAATGCCAGTTATAAATAATTCAGAATTTGAAATAAAGCCAAACCCGGTCCAGTTTATGGAGGCGGAAGAACAGAAAACCGGCTATGAAGAATCTAAAGTAATTATTATCCCGGCGGGCCTGGAAAATACCACTTCTTATATGCAGGGTACCAAACTGGGACCGAAAGCCATTATCGAGGCCAGCACCCAGGTCGAACTATACGATGAAGAATTAAAATTCGAGCCGATAGATATGGGTATCTTTACCCTGGAAGAACTGGATTTCGAAGGGAAAAGCCAGGAAGACAGCCTGGACCTGATTGAGGCCGCTTTCCGCAAAGTCTCTGAGGACGGCAAATTTGCCGTTACCCTGGGCGGCGAACATAGCGTGACCATTCCGATTATTCGCGACCTCAAGGAGCGCTACCCTGACCTGGTGGTCCTGAGTTTTGACGCTCACGGCGACCTGCGGATTACTTATCACGGCGAGTTAAGCCACGCCTGCGTAATGCGCCGCATTGCCGATATGGAAGTGCCGGTCTATGTGGTTGGCGTCCGCAGCATCAGCCCGGAAGAAGTCCAATTCGTCAACAGCAACCCCAAGACGGGTATCCTGTACGATTACGAACGGGCCGAAAAGGCTTTCGATATCCAGGAAATCCTCAAATGGGGCAAGCACGTCTATGTAACAGTTGACCTGGACGCCTTCGACCCGGCCGAAATGCCCGCCGTTGGTACCCCTGAACCGGGGGGCATCCGCTGGCGCGAGTTCTTCAGCATCTTCAAGCAAGTTGCCGAAAAGACCGAAGTAGTCGGGTTCGATATTATGGAACTGTGTCCGATGCCGGGCCAGGAACGCGCCGACTTCTATGCCGCGAAACTGATCTACAAGATGCTGGGCTACCTGCGCCGGTCCGGCCAGCTTTAGGGCCAGCCTCCTGCGTCAGGTTATTTTTAATGTAACTACCGGGACCCGGCAAATGCCGGGTTCTTTTTATGGCCTTTAACCGCTTTATTTGCCCCGCCTTTTTCTAAATTTTAATTCCCGAAACAATACTTAAGGATATCAGGCGGGACCAGACTCCACCGGTACTTCCTCACCTTTTTATACCTTTCTTTTATAGGACCAATTGGCCCCTCCCGATATCAGGCTTTACAAGTTAAACTTAGGTACGACTTTTGAGCCTGGCAATCGCTATTAAACGCTATTATTCCGGTGTTTTATGCCTGAAAATGGCAAAAGTCGGCATACAATAAACAATCCGGGTATTCCGCTTAATATAACTGTCACTTAATTTTAACCCGGCTGTCACAGCTATAATCCATAATTCTTCTTAGTAAGCTCTGTTTGTAGGGAAAGGTCGCGATTTACAATGACATCCAAGCAAGGGATTGACGAATCAATTATTACACCGGCTTTCAATGATATAGACATTCAAATTCCCAGCGATATTGTCTTTGAACGGGTTGTCCGTGAAAGCGCCGTATTTGTTGCCAAGTACCTAGGTTTTGATGAAGAACGGGTGGCCGATTTGCAACTGGCCGTCAGTGAAGCCGTAACAAATGCTATTGAACACGGCAACAATTCCGATATAAACATCAAGGCCGGTGTTAAATTCTTTGTCAAAAACGGCCAACTGGCGGTCCAGGTATCCGATTTAGGCCACTGGGTGGACGCCACGGCAAAAGTTGAAACCGCCGGTGACAACCTGGATATCGAAGAACGCCTGGAACGGAACTTTACGCGCGGCATGGGTATTTTCCTGATTGAGAAGCTGGTTGATAATATTGAGGTCAAAAGCAGCTCTCAGGGGACCGAGTTTACTATGTGGTTCAATCTCAACAAAAATAGCCAGTCCCAGAGTCCGATCAGTTTCAACATCGAACTGCAAAAGGCCGAACAGAACCTTAATTAAAGATTCACGGCTTTCACTATGGCTAGAAAAATAATCCAGCATTTCGGCGGGACGGAGGAAGGTTACAAATGACCCTTAAAGTTGAGCAAGGTAACGAATTTACCATTATCCATATCCAGAATGACAGCGTGGACGCCACTTCGGCTAAAGAAATCTCCGGTATTAAAGACCGGATGAACCAGACCACGATAATGGATTTCGGCCCGGTTATGTTTATCAATTCGGCGGGTATTTCAGCCCTTTTGAAACTGGTTATCGAGGCCCGCAAACAGGGCAAAAAGCTCTACGCGGTAAACGTTACCGCCCATCACCGGAAAGTTTTCGAAATGGTCGATATGCTTCGTTATATGCCTATCGCTAAAATGGAAGACCTTTTACCCCTTATCAAGGCCTGAACTTCCAGGGTGGCACCCACAGAAAGCTAATTATAGAGTAATGGAGCAACCCGGAATAAAGCAAAATAGTCAAACCAGCACCATTTTCGATACCTGGGAAACCCCCCAGGAAAAACGCCTTTTTCTGGGGGGCGTAGCGGTTGCCATTGTAGTTAGCCTGATTGTGTTCCTGTTAGAGCTGACCAACAACCCGGCGGTAGGCGGGAAAGTCCTTGTTCAGACCGGGGTTGCTATGGTAATCCTGGTTTTTACGGTGGGAGGCGATATTTTAACCCGGCTCAGCCCGGCAGGCTGGAAAAGAGCCGCCCTGGTCTGCGCCTTGCTGGTCGTGCTGACTGCTTTTTTTACCGGCCCGGAATTTAATATTATGCTGGCTCCCTTGCTAATGGGCCTGGCGCACCGGGGCGGTGCGCGCATAACGGTCCTGGAGCTGGGCCTGGCCGGGGTGCTGCTAACCGGGTCCGAACTGCTGCTTTTCTACTGGCTGGGTTGGCCCTTCGCGTCCGGGAGTGCCGGGATAAACCTGGTTGCCCTGGCTACCCTTACCTTTTCCCTGGCCGCCTTCCTGAAGTTATATAATACCCAGGTCGAACAGTACCAGGCAGAAGCGGCCACCAAAGCCCACGAAATGGAAATCGCCCACGAAATCCAGACCAGCCTGATGCCGCCGAATACTGTTTCCAGTGGAAACTGGACCCTGGCCGCCCGCTCTTTAGCGGCCCAGGATGTAGGCGGCGACTTTTTTGAATACATTTACCACCCTGATGCCGAGCATACTATCAGCGGGGTCGCCATCGGGGATGTGGCCGGTAAAGGCATTCCGGCAGCCCTGCAAATGGCGGTCGTGCGGACCCTTTTCCGGGTAGAAGCGCGCCGCCGCATTTTCCCTGCCCAGACGTTAATGTCGGTCAATATGGCGCTCCAGGATGAGCGCTCCTTTGGCATGGTGACCATGTGCTATGCTCACCTGGACCTGAATACCAACACCCTGCGCCTGGCTAACGCGGGCCATAACTATCCCCTTTTATTGAATGAAACCCTGGAAGAAATTGGTCTACCGGGCCTGCCCCTGGGCATAGACGACAGCATTGAATATGACGAGGTAATTGTAAAGATCGAACCGGGCACCAGCGTAATTTTCTATACCGATGGTGTGCCGGAAGCAATGGACCGGGAAGGCAACCTGTATACTTTCGAACGGTTCAAGGCCGCGATTCAGGCCAACCGCCAGCTAAACCCGGTCGAGATGGTCGCGAAAATCCTGGCTGAAATAGACCAATTTACCCTGGGCGCTCCTCAAAGCGATGATATAACTATTCTGGTCTTGCAATATCACCCTCAACCTGGCAAAATACCTTCAGGCAACCTGATAACTGAAGCGTCCAGTCTGCAAGCAAAAATTAACCGGTAGTAAATTCGAGATAATTTTAGATTAATAAAGTACAATTGTCCCGGGAGCAGATACCACCTGGGGGCCTTAGTACTACTGGCTACTTTGCAAGGACTTGAAAGTAAGGTTTAATTAAACACAGGGTTGATTTAGTAATGAAAGTTCACAAACCTGCTTTTAAATTGGCTGGGCCTTCTGGCATTGTGTATCTACTTCTTCCGAACAAGTTTCAAACCAAAATTTTGATTTAAGGTCAGTTGCACCATGGATCAACCTCCAACAGATACCGGGTCCCGGAAAATGGACGACAAGCTTCTTATTCTTGACCTGGACACTTTCAGCGGCAGCGAACGCTTCATGACTGGAAGCAGTTTGAGGGCGGCCTTTTCGCTTGGAATGCGAGCTTACCTGGATGGGCGCTATGCCGATGCCGTGGGCGAATTCAACCATGCCTTGATTGCCAGTATTGTTGAAAGTGATGCTTATGCCCAGATCTGGGACCGGGAGCGGGCGATTATTCATCTTTACCTGGGAAACGCCTATGCCTACCAGGATAGCTGGGCCGAAGCCCTTAACGAATATATGGACGTGGTCCAGATTGATGCGCAACTGGCCGAAGCGCATTACAACCTGGGGGTAGCTTTCCGGGCGTTAGGCAAAATCAATGAGGCGGTGGCGGCTTTTAAAGTGGCCCTGGAATACAACCCTGACCTGTACGAGTCGCATTTCGCGCTGGGGCGGTGCTATCACAAACTGGGTGAGTATGCCCCGGCTTATATTTCCTACACCCTGGCCCGCCAGTTGCGCCCCAACGCCGCCGAACCGATTTATTACCAGGGTGTCTTACACCAGGCCCACGGCGAAACCAAGCAAGCCGCCAAGTGCTTTGCCGAAGCGCGCCAGGTCGAGCCCGAATACATCTATAATAACCATCCAACCCGGCCGGAAATTGCCGGGGTAGTAGCCCCGGTTGCCCATGACGCCGACTGGTATTACCGGCAGGCCGAAAACTTAAAAACCCAGGGCAACCCGGCCGGAGCCATCCGGGCCTACCAGGAATTACTGAGTGCCCACCCTGGAGAAACCAGGGCCCGCTATTACCTGGCAAATATTTTCGCCCGGCAGCGCGAATGGGAAAGAGCTATTTACGAGTATAAACTGGTGTTGCAGGCCGACGCCCAGTTTATTGCCGCCCGGTACAAACTCGGGCTTGCCTACCGGGCGGCTAACCGCCTTAAAGAAAGCTATAATACCCTGGTCCAATGCGCCCGGCAGCAGCCAGGCGATGGCGTTGTCTATCTAAGCCTGGGAATTGTCTTGACCGACCTCAAGCAGCTAGGACTGGCCCTGAAAGCCTTTGAGCGGGCCGCCCAACTGCTGCCAACCGAACCGCAGGTGCATTACCGGCTGGGCCGGGCTTTAATTGCCGCCGGATACGAGGACCGGGCCATGCTAACCTGGCAAACCGCCCTGAAACTGGACGAGAACTGGCAGGCCTGCCGCTTTGACCTGGGTATTCTTTACCTGAAACGAGGACGTTTTTACGAGGCGGCCCGGACTTTCGAAATTCTTTACAAACAGCTCCCGGAAGACGTAGAAACAGCCTATATGCTGGGACTGGCCTATAAAGAAATTGGCCGGTTGGACGAAACTATTCAACTGCTGGCGAAAGTCGTGCGAGCCAAAGCCGACCACTTCATGGCCCATTTTCACCTGGGCAGCACCTATTTGCGGCTGGGCAATAAGGCGCAGGGACTGGTCCACATGCGCGAGTACGAAAAGTGGCGCGACTTCAAAACTAACCCGCCGCCGCCCCACCAGGCGGCACCGGTAAGGGAGCGTCCCAAAGGACCCGCTTTGCCAGGCCAGCCGCCCCGGCCCGGCGGTACCGCTCCCTTAAAAACTAACGGCCATAACCGCTTTGAGGAACTGGCGGTAGTACCCGGCCAGATGAGTCAAAACTAAGTAAGAGTTAAGATGGATAATCAATTTCAGTCACTGTCACCACACCCGCTTACCGAAGCGGAAAGACTTATTATGGAGCTGGAGCGTCGGGCCCAGGCTTTGCAGGAGGACCAGGAGCAAGAACCCCTGGTTTCTTTGTTAACCTTCTACCTGTCCGACGAGTGGTTTGCGCTGCCCCTGGAAAAAATAAAAGTCGTGACCCGCATTATGGATGTAACGCCGGTCCCCGGCACCAGCCCATTCATATTGGGCGTAATCAATCACAAAAGCGCGATATACCCTTTGATAGATATCCACCAGCTTTTAAAAGTCATGCCGCCAGAACCGACCCGTTCTTCACGCTTCGTCATTCTCCAGCACGATAAATATACCCTGGCGGTCCTGGTAGACAACATGGGTGAAGTGCGGGAGGTTAAGTCCAGCGACCTGGATAAGTATGTCACCAATCACCGGGGTACTTCTATTTTTATCAGCAGCGAGCTGACGATTGATAACCGTTTATTAGGTCTGCTAAACCTGGGAGCCATACTTAACACGGTTTCGGAAGGTGAAATCCAACCTCAAACCCGGCCAAAGGATTAGTTAAACATCATGCTTTTACGGGAAAACAGGGACCACTCTTCCGGATACGGACATGCTTATAATATTAATTCACCGGCCTTTGAGGTGCAATCCGGCCTCGACCAGACCGTTGAATTAATACTGGTCCAGGTTGCCAACCAGCCTTTTGGGCTATTGATGAAACAGGTCTATAACATTGCCCGGCCTGAGGCTAACCTGTTTTCGGTCAAAAGCCAGCCCGACCCGGCTAACGGGCGGGAATGGGCAGAAATATTCTATCAGGGCAAAACCTTAAGTGTGCTGGAACTTGCCAGCAAACTGCATCTTACACCCGCCGAACCATTGGATACTTCCAAAATTTTGTTATCCGGCCAATTTGTCCCGGGCGGCACCATCCAGCAACCATTCGGGGTAAGTGTTGACGATATTATTGGGGTCTGTCATATCGGGTTAGACCACCTGCGGCTGCTGGATGATTGGGTTTGCCGCAAGCGGTTGGGCCGTTTGATCTGGGGAGTGGCCCTGGTCGGGCGCGAAACTTTAACCCATCATAACGGTAGTGGAGAATTGCAACCGGCCTCTCCGTTTAGTGGTATCATAAGCGAAACCGGCCCTTTACCCGGTCAGGTTCAAAGAAATAAAAACGGCCGGATTGCCCCTGCTCCAACCGGAAGTTCCGGTTTGGAAGATAGATCACGAGTTAAAAATAATCTTCCGGAGGAACAGCCCGTAATGTTATTGGACCTTGAAATCTTGAGAGCGACTTTATATCGGTCTTGATAATTTAAAACATTGCTCTTTGCTTGGCGGTAACCGGACACATGAGCCTCGAAGATACGCGCAAAAAATTACTATATAAGTTCAAGGAAGAAGCCGATATTCACCTGTTGGGTTTGCAACGACGGCTGGTGGATATTGAAAGCGACCCTCAAAATAAAGAGTATCTCGGCGAAATTTTCCGGGCGGCCCATACCATCAAAGGCAGCGCCCGGCTGATGAATTTTATCGAAATAAGCTCCATCGCGCACGAAATGGAGAATATTTTCGCCGCCATGCGCGATGGCACCCTGCAACTTCAGCCTGACACAAACGACCTTTTATTTGAAGCGGTCGATACTATCAACACCATGACCGAAGCCGCTCTAAAGGGTGAAAAACCGGACCTGGATATTCCTGGCCTTAAGCTGCGCCTGGCCGCAATCCTGGACGCCGGGCAACCCAACCCGGCTGCTTCCGAAGGCGTTACAAACCCGGCCAAACCTGCCCAGGACCGGGCACAGGCGGAAAACCCCGCACCGGGGCAGGCTCACCCGGCGTTGCGTTCGGTCGGGGCGTTAAGCGATAACGTAATCCGGGTCGACATCAGCAAGCTCGATGAGCTGATGAATATCACCGGGGAACTGGTATTGGGCAAGCTGGAAGCGGAGACTACTTTAGCCAACTTAAGAGGGCTTCAGGAACTCTTGCGCCAGCGCTACCGGGTCAGCATCCCGGTACGGAACCTCGGGGCCGTGTCACCCCTGGATATGTCCAAATACACTAACTTTCAGACGCTCCAGGAAACCATTCAGCAGCTAAACCAGCTTGACCAGCAAATTGAAAACCTGATCCGCAATACTTTACGCGATTACGAGGAACATACCAACCAGCTGGTGAACCGGGTAGACGAACTTGAGAATAACGTCAAGACCGTCCGGATGTTGCCAATTGAAACGATCTACCAGGATTTCCCGCTTTCAGTCCGCAGCATGGCCAAGTCGAACGGGCGAGAGATACCCGACTTTAAGCTTTTTGGCGGGGAAATTGAGCTGGATAAAAAAGTTCTGGAAGGTATCCGAGACCCTTTAATCCATATTATCCGCAACGCCCTGGACCACGGCATCGAACCCGGCCCGGTGCGTCTGAAAGCCGGTAAACCCCGGACCGGTCGCCTCTCTATAGAGGCCAGCCAGGATGGTGGGTACGTAATGATCAGCGTTTCGGATGACGGTGCCGGGATCGACCCTAATCTCATCCGGCGAGTGGCAATTGAAAAGAAATTTATCAGCGAGGCACGGGCCTTTGCACTGTCCGATGAAGATACTCTAAACTTGTTGTATGAGCCGGGGTTCAGCACCAGCCCGATAATTACCGACTTATCCGGCCGGGGAGTCGGCATGGAAATTGTTAAGACCAACCTGGAACGCCTGGGCGGCCAGGTCAGCGTCACCAGCGAAAAAGGCAGCGGCACGACCGTATCCCTCCGGGTGCCGGTAACGCTGGCAACCAGCCGGGCGCTTATGGTCAGAGTCAGCGGCTATATTTATGCCATCCTGGCACCCTCGGTCGAATACCTGCATTACCTTTCGCCGGATGAAATTCTAAGCAGAGAAGGCCGGGATGTCATACTCTATGGCAACGCCCTGATACCGCTGGTCCGGCTCCAGGCTTTACTCGGTGATAACACCCATTCGGGGCATCCCCTTTTCTTGCATCAAATCCGTGAGGGCGACCGGGCCGACTTTATCCAGCCGACCAGGGCCAACCAGAAATTTAGCCTGGATAGCGCCGCCTTTAGTTTCGGCGACAGCAAGCGGGCCAAAAGAGACCCAAATCTTTTGCCTGAAATGGTGGGTCTGACCCTGGCCGACCCCCTGGCCCGGACCCAGATTCAACAACTTCACCATCAGCATCAGGTAAAGCAGGTAAAACGCTTTTCATCCGATCAACTGCCTTCGGTGGTACTGGGCAGCGGCGACCGCCGGGTCTGCTTCCTGGTGGACGAACTGGTCGATGAAACCGAAATCGTGGTTAAAAGCCTCAGCCCCTTATTGATGGGGGCGCCCTATGTTAAGAGTGCCACTATTAACGGCAGCGGCCAGGTAGTGCTAATCCTGGATGTGCCAAATTTAATTACAGCCGCCCGCAATATAAACCTGCGCAGCCTGCAAAGGGCACCTGAAAAGCAAGCCGAACGCAAGCGCATCCTGGTGGTGGATGATAGCATTACCACTCGCGAACTGGAAAGATCAATCCTGGAAGCCCAGGACTATGAGGTTGAACTGGCCGACGATGGCAACCTGGCGCTGGAGTTGTTGAAAAACAATCGCCCCTATAGCCTGGTAATCACTGACGTAGAAATGCCCAACATGAACGGTTTTGAATTAACTCGCCGGATAAAGAGTGACCCGGCCCTGCAAAACCTGCCGGTTATAATTGTTTCCTCTCTTAACAATGATGACCATAAACGCCAGGGGATTGAAGCGGGGGCACAGGCTTATATTATAAAAGGAAATTTCGAGCAGGCAAATCTTTTGAGTACCATTGAATTTTTGACAGGCCGCTAAAAATCTGGGGTTACATTGTGTACTCCACTGCTCAAAACAGTTATGCTATAATAGATTAATTCATATTATAGTACAATAAATACCAGGAATTAGTTCCAATATTTCTTTAGGAGAATGGGATGTCCAAGCGGAAAATTTTGGTGGTTGACGATAGCGCCTTGGTCGCCGAAGCTGTCAAAGCCAAATTAGAAGCTAATAATTACGAAGTACAATTAGCTTTCAGTGGTGAAGAAGCTTTAGAACAAGTTGACCGTGAGATTCCCGACTTGATGATCCTGGATGTTTACATGCCCGGTATTGATGGTTTCGAGGTGTGCAAGCGCCTGCGAGAGAAAAAAGCAACTCAATCGCTCCCGATAGTTATGTTAAGTTCCAGGGGCAATATCAAAGAAAAATTAGCCGGGTTCAGGGTTGGCGCAGATGACTACCTGGTGAAAGAATTTGACCTGCTTGATTTACCTTACCGGGTCAAGCTGGTCTTCCGGTTAAGAGGATTGGATGAAGAAATTTCGGGTAATTCCGGACCGGCCGCCTCTTCGCCGCTAATGAACTGATTCAAGCCGGTCCGGCTCTTCGCCGGTTTAACTGGCAAATAAAATCGGACTAGCCGTAAGCCTGGCTAAATTTATATTTCACCCAGTTGGCTTAATTAACAGTTGCCAAAACAACGCTGTTAAAGGGATACCTTGCTGGCGACCAGCCCTTTTCAGGTCAGAAAAGAAACCTGTATTTATGAGTTCATCAAATTCAGACTCAGCTTTCGTCTTTACCCAGGAATATTTTGAACTATACCGGGATTTACTTCGCCAGAGAAGCGGTATGGTTTTTGACGAAACCAAACGGATGGTCTTACAAAACGTGGTGGTCGAGCGAATGGCCGCTTTGAATATCGATGACTTTCGGATTTACTACTACCTGCTCTTTAATTCCCCGTCCGAAGGAGCCTTTCCGGACGAAAACGTATCCTTCCAGGAACAATCAAACCAGTCTACCACCCCGGAAATATTAAAACTGATCGAAGGAGTCACCATTAATGAAACTTCGTTTTTTCGAAACAAGGAACATTACCGGACGCTCCAGGAAGAAGTACTGCCAAAGCTAATCCGGCGGCATGCCCACGACCGCCACCTGCGCTTATGGTCGGCCGGGTGCTCAACCGGCCAGGAACCTTATTCGCTGGCTATCTGCATCTATGATACCCTGCGCGAGAACGGTGAGACCCCGGCGGATTGGAATATAGAAATCCTGGCAACCGATATTAGCGGTCGGGTACTGACCATCGCCCGGCAGGGCCGCTACCGCCGGGACGAAATGCGGGGCCTTTCGCTGGAACAAATCCAGAATTATTTTCAACCGCTGAGCGCGTCAACCGTTTTAACAGCACCACTGGACCCGGCCCATATTTACATACCCGGCAAGTTAACGGTCCTGCGGGGGCGCGGCCAACCTTCTTTTGAGGTCAACCCGGAAATACGCAGCCTGATAAAATTCGACTTCTTCAACCTGATTACGCCCATCTTCCCCCATAATATCATTCACCGGTTTGACCTGGTTCTGTGTGAGAATGTAACTATTTATTTTCCAGCCGAAGTCACCCGGGGAGTGATCGAAAATATCTACAAGGCCCTGGATTATGGCGGGTTTCTGTTTATCGGGTACAGCGAAACTCTCTGGCAGGTCTCGGACCGCTTCAAACTGATTAATTCCAATGAGACTTTTTATTATCAGAAACCCTTCCCGTCAGAGTTAGTTTCTCGCCAGGCCCAACTAAAAGGCCTGACCGGCCCATTTAGCCCACCGGCCGAACCCCTTGAGAATAAACCGGTGTCAGGCCACCCGCTACACCCCAGGATAGCCGCTAGAAGGGCCGGGTTCCCCTTGAAAGACACGACCCGGCAGCAAATACACCTGCCGGAATTCCCCACCAGGAATTCTACGAAAAAGGAACAGGTCATTAAGCCCGCCTCTGGCCCGGTGTCACCTTTACCAACCCCTGGGACAGCCTACCCCAGGCCGCTAAGCTTGCAGCAGCCGGATAAAACCGCTGAGGGGCCGAACTGGCGCAGCCTGTTGGCCGAAGGCAAGCTAAAGATGGCAGCCCACGAATTTGACCAGGCCCAGGCCTGCCTGGAACAGGCAATTGCGGCCAACCCATTGGACGATGAAGTAATGTGCGCCATGGCGGAACTCAAGCTGATACTCGGGGAATACGATACCGCGCTGCAATTATGCAAACAGGTAATCCAGGTTAACCGGCTTTCCGAAGCGGCCCACCTGATGTTAGCCATGATTTACCACAAAGAGGGCCAAATCGAAGCGGCCATCCAGGAATATAAATCAACTATCTTTATAAACCTGGAAAGCGTAATCGCCTACCTGCGTTTAGGGGATATTTTCCGGGACAACCGCCAGCCCCGCGAAGCTTTAAGAGAATACCGCCGGGCTCTGGACGTTTTACGCAAAAAAGCCCCCGAGGAAATGATCGGGGACTTTTCGGTCGGGCTGCTCCGCCAGGCCTGTCAGCAGAACATTACCAAGCTAAACCAGCGCGGCTTTCGCTAATTACTCTCCAGCAGCATTAACCCCCATAAGCTTCGTCTACTGCCTCAAAAGCGGCCGCCGCGATTTGCTCCGGCGACAGCCCGAAATGGCGATAAAGGTCTTGCCTGCCGCCGGATTGGCCGAAATCATCCACCCCTAACGCCGTCACTCTTGTGCCGTAAACACTGCCTAACCAGGCCAGGGAATGCGAAGCGGCATCCTGGATAGTTACAATCGGGGCATGGCGCTCGCCGGGTGGCAGTAGCGTCGCCAGTTGTCCGAAGTCAGCCGAACCGGCCAGCCGGTTTTCTTTCCACTGGCGGAAAAGACTTCCAGGGCTGGTCAGGTTGATTACATTGGCCGCGATGCCTTCGGCTTGCAACAGCCGGGCAGCTTCCAGGGTTTCCGGAATTATGGCTCCGCAGGTAATCAACTGGACTATATTCTGCCTGTTTTCGTCCGGCGCGGCTTCCAGCAACCGGTAACCCCCGGCCAATACCTGGCGCCGGGTTTCAGCCTCGCCTAACCGGGCCAGGGCCGCTTCAAAAGGCACCTGGTCGATGTTCCTGGTAGAGAGACGCAGGTAAGTGGAGTTGCCCTGCTGGCGGTCACAGCACTGGCGCAGCCCCTCCAGCATTACCCACTCGACTTCCTTACCGTAGCACGGCTCAAAGGACAGCAGGTGCGGCAACTCGATTCCAAGCGAGGGCGTCACCGTAGATTGATGGGCGCCGCCTTCGGGAGAGAGCGTAATTCCGGCGGGCGTCCCGGCAATGATAAACTTCGAACCGCTGTACAGGCCGTAAATAAGCGCGTCCAGGCCCCGGCAAATAAAGGGGTCGTAGACCGTGCCAATCGGGAAAAGCTGCTGGCCGCTTAATTCGGTGGACAACCCCAGCATCCCCAGTAGCATAAACAGGTTCATTTCGCTGATGCCCAGTTCAATGTGGCGTCCGGCTGGCGAAGGCTGCCACTTGAGCATCTTTGGCCCGCCTTCTTCGTAGTCAATCTGCTGCAAAGGCGAGAATACTCCGACTTTATTTATCCAACCGGCCAGGTTGGTCGAGATTGAAACGTCGGGCGAGGTTGTCACCACGCGCGCGCCTAAACCCGGCACATCGGCCAGACGCCGCACCACCCGGCCAAAAGCTTCCTGGGTCGAGGTGTTGCTGCCCTGGCTCACGTCCAGTTGGGCCGGTATCTGGCTGGCTGGCAGGACCACCGGGCTGGTGGACTCGGCCGGGTAAAGCCTGGCGCGGGCGGCCTGGCAAAGCTGCCTCTCGGGAGAACCGGGCGGGAAAAGCGCCCACTCATCTTCTTTAGAAAGTCCTATCTGTTCGCGTAACAGCTCCACCTGCTGGGCCGTGAGCAGGGCGGAATGGTTCATGCGGTCCCCGGCAATCGGCAGACCCCAGCCCTTGATGGTGTAGGCAAAAATAACGGTGGGTACGGTGGTTTCCTGGTCGGCTTCCTGGAAGACCCGCAACAACTCGTTCAGGTCGTGGCCGCCCAGGTTCGCCAGTAAACCGGGCAAATCGGCATCCTGGACAGCGGCCAGTAGCTCCGCCAGGGTCTTTTCCAGCGGCCCCCGGACCAACCGGTTGCGCAGGGCCGGGCCGTCCAGCCGCAAGAGGGCCTGGTATTCCTCGTTACTCATTTCGTCAATCCGCTGGCGCAGCGCCTCACCGCCGGGTTGGGCGAAAATGGCCTGTAACTTCTGGCCGTACTTGGTTTCGAGAACTTTCCAGCCGCTCACTTCAAAGTGGCGCTTGAGTTCGGTCGCTTTGATGCCGGGTACAATCCGGTCCAGGCTCTGCCGGTTTAAATCGACTATCCAGAGAATATTTCCCAGCCCTCTAAGGGCTTCTTCGGCAACCGCTTCCCAGATACTACCTTCATCCAGTTCGGCATCACCCAACAGGGCCACGAACCGGCGGCTGGTAACGCTGCCAAACTGGCTCAGGGCGTAAAGGTGTCCCAGGGCCGCGAAAGCCGGGCCAACCCCGCCCAGGCCGACCGAGCCGGTCGAAAAATCCACCGGGTCATGGTCTTTGGTCCGGCTGGGATAAGCCTGCAAGCCCTTGTAGGAGCGCAGTTCGGTTAAATATTTCTGTTCGAGGTTGCCCAACAGATATTGGACGGCGTGGTAAGCCGGAGAGGCGTGCGGTTTGACCGCCACCCGGTCGCCTGACTTAAGAAAATAAAAATAGAGGGCGGTCAGGATTGTAACCATTGAAGCGGAGGAAGCCTGGTGCCCGCCAACCTTACTCTTATCCGGGTTGGGGCGCACATTATTCGCATGGTGGACAATGTTAGTTGCCAGCCACAATACCCGGCGCTCAATGGCTTCCAGCACCGCCAGGTCTTCGGGGGAAAGTGGCTGGAAAGCGGCTTTGGGAGTCTGGTCAGTGTTAGTTTCGGGAGAGCTTAAAGCGTTTTCCCGTAATTTCGCGGCCTGGGTAAGCTTACCCACGGCCCCAGATTGAGACTTGTCCAATTCTCCGGTGAATTGCATTAATTTCTCCCAATTCCCTTATTTAAGCAGATTTAGATTTACTTATGGTTCAAGCAGTATAGCGGGTAGCATTATAGCAAAAGAAGGAAAAATATTTAAGCAAAAGGCACCGAAGGTTCGGACAGGCTCATGGCCCGGGCAGCCCGCAGCATTATTGCCAGGCGTTGGGCCTCAATTACCTGGCGGGATACGCCTTCACCTTCGGCGTCACGGCCCAGACGAACCGGCTCGTTTTCGGCTGCCAGGTAGTAGCTGACCTGCTTCCGGCGGGCGCGCACCAGAGTATTCTGAGGCGCGTGCAGTTCCAGGTCGGGCCACTTCTTCTTACGGGCGGCCTTTTTGGTTTCTCCGGCAGGCGGTTCCACCTGGCTGACCGGTTTTTCGATAATTGTCCCGACCTCTTTACAGGGCTGGACTTCCCAGGCGCGGTGCCGGTGACAATAAAGGGCATAAGAACGGGCCCATGTCAGGGGCATAACAATATGCGGCCCAAAGGCATACTTAGCGGCACTGGATTGGGCGGCCCCGGCGGGAAGTTGATGGGCGCGGGCCTTGCCATTTTCGACCACCCAGATTTCGGGATATTCGGCGGAGAGGGCACCGAGCAGCTTGCGCCGGTATTCTCGCAGCACTTCCCAGACGCCGTTAAAGTACCCGGCCTCTTGCAACCATGTAACCTGGGCCGGTTTTAAGGAAAACTGGCTGAAGAATTCCGGCGTAGCGGTCCGGTAGAATTTACGCGCTCCACCAGGCGCGACCTGCTTGAGCAAATCCACCGCCAGGGGCCGGTAACCGCCGATCACAAAAAGTTCTCCCGCTTCCAGGACAACGCACCAACTTGCCTGGGGCAGTACGCGCTTCCGGCGTGGACTTATCTCGTCAGTTTTATCTATTTCTTCAGACATAGATATATAATACACCACAACAGCTTATTTTAACGTGGCAACAACCTTGCTTATATAGGTTCTGAAAATAATTAAAAGGGAGCCAATAAAACAATGAGCTACGAAGATCTGAATGACGCAGCCATTAAGGGTGACGCCCTGCGGGCCGCAAACAAAGCCGACCGCCGCGAAAAACGCCGCCAGCACCAGAAGCAAGCCCCGGTAGAAGCTCGCTATGGTATCTGGACCGGCGAGGGTTTCTTACGGGAGGGCCAGGGCCTGGAAAAGTTGATGGCCGAGAAAAGCCTGGGCCTCAGCGGCACCCGGCGGCAGAAACGGCGCACCCGTAAAGCTAATAAAAAATAATAAGGCTATAAGGAGCGGGTAAATGATTAGTTGTTTCCTGGAAGGACCGCAGGGGCGGTTGCATTATCTTGACTATAATACGGATGAAACCAACCCTGAACGTATCATTGATTATGGCCGGGAAGAGCCTGAAGCGGAGCGACCGGCCATAATCTTTTTGCCGGGATTGACCAATCATGCCCACTACTGGGATGAAATCGCGCCGTACTTTTTGGATAAATACGCCGTTTATGCACTGGACTGGCGCGGTCACGGCGATTCCGCCCCCGGTACCGGCTACGACTATGCCGATTACGCCTCGGACCTCTCGCGCCTGGTAAACTTCCTGGTCCCAGGCCGGTTCTTCCTGGTAGGCCATTCGCTTGGTGGCTATGTTGCCCTCTATTTCGCTACCAACCTGAGTGATACTTCCGGCCTGGTCGGAGTTGTCGCCTGTGACATCAAAACGGCCAGCACCGAAGAAGAACATTTAATTGGCCGCAAAGCCGGGGCCAAACCACAGCCTTTTATTCACAGCCTGCCCGAGGTTGCCGCCCGGTTACGCGCCGCTATGCCGGATAGCACAGTCAGTGACGACCGCCTGCTACAACTGGCCGCAACCGGCGTGTTTGAAGAAACCAACGCTTTTCGCTTGAAGTACGACCGGGCCGTTCTGGATTTCGTGCCGGTAAACCCCTATGACTTTGCCGGGCAGGTCACTGTCCCTACCCTGGTAATAAATGGCGCCAACAGCGCGGTTATGAGCGCCAAAGAAGCCCGCCAACTGGTAAAAGCCTTACCACAGGCCAAACGGCTGGAAATCGCTGCTGCCGGGCACTTTGTCTATCTGGACCAACCGGCCGAATTCTCCGGAGCAGTCAACAACTTTTTAGAAAAATACCTAACCTCAAAAGAGTCTTAATATCCTGTTTGCAGGCAATTTTGACTTCTCACAACCGCTCCGGCAATAACGAAAGGTTGGCTATAAACCATGAAACTGGTTACTTTTACGGACAAAGCGGTCCAGGTTGAGCCACAATCTATCCGCCGGGAAACCGGCAAAGGCGGCGTGCTGCACAACCAAACGGTCTACGATTTAAGCCAGGTCGCCCGGTGGGGCCAGCAAAACCGGGGACTCAACCTGGATAAAATCCCGGCCAGCGTCCTGGAATTTGTAAATCTACCGGTGGGACAGCGCCAGGCCCTGGCCGCCCTTAATAATAGCCTGGCCGAGGCCGGGCTGGCCGGGGTGCCGCTGGAAGAGGTCTGGCTGCGGGCGCCGGTTGAACTGCCGCCCAGTCTCCGCGACTTTTACGCCTTTGAACAGCACGTCAAGACCGCCCGGGCCAACCGGGGCCTGGGTATGATCCCGGAATGGTACGACTTCCCGGTCTTTTACTTTTCGAACCACCGGGCGATTTACGGCCCGGAAGACCCCATCCCTTATCCACAGCGTTCAAGAGCCCTCGATTTTGAACTGGAAATGGCCTGTGTGATTGGACAGGCCGGGCGCGATATTCCGGCCAGCCAGGCCAGCGCCTATATTGCCGGGTATTGCGTGATGAACGATTGGAGTGCCCGCGACCTGCAAATGGAGGAAATGAAGCTCAACATGGGGCCGGTAAAGGGCAAGGATTTCGCCACCTCACTCGGTCCCTGGCTGGTCACGCCGGACGAATTAGCCGGTAAACAGGTTGCCCAGGGCGCGGAAGAACGCTACGACCTGACCATGACGGCCCGCCTGAACGGCGGGGAGATTTCCAGGGGGAATTTTAAGGATATTTATTTCAGTTTTCCCCAGATGATCGAACGGGCCTCACTGAATGCCTGGCTGGTGCCGGGTGACATTCTGGGCAGCGGGACGGTGGGCACCGGCTGCCTGCTGGAATTTGGTGACAAACGCGAGCGCTACCTGCAACCCGGCGATATTATGGAACTGGAAATCGAAGGGCTGGGACTTCTCCGTAACGCCGTAGTCACCGCTTAAACCGGAATAATGGCAGGGGAATTTAGAAAGGGATAAACATGGACAGCGAAAATCCGCAGGTGGCTGAAATCCGGCGCGGTATAGCGGACTCTTACAACCGGCTAAATCAACTGGTAACGGTAGACCTGGCCGGACTAAGTCCCGACCGGCTATACACGGCTCCCACGGAAAACGAATGGAGCCTGATGCAAAACCTGGCCCATATTATAGAATTTATGCCGTACTGGGGAAATGAAATAGCCGGACTGGTGGAAACTCCCGGCCGGAACTTTGGCCGGTTACTGACTGATGAAACTCGCCTGGGGGCGATTGTGGAACACGGCCTGGACAATCTTGAGACTGTCCGGGCCGCCCTGCCGGTCAGTTATAACCGCTTACAGGCCGCCCTGGACGGACTTGATGATGCCGACCTGACCAAAACCGGGGTACATATAAAGTTTGGCGAACAGCGGTTGGAGTGGTTTATCGGGGAATTTATAGCCGATCACCTGAAAAACCACCTTACCCAGATGAGAGAATGCCTGGCGGTTATTGCTTAAAACCAGGCCGGGAATGCCAGAGCTAAACTAATTCGGTCAATAGCTGGCTGCGCAACTTGACCAGGTGAGCATCGCTCCGGTTGCGCGGTCGCGGCAATTTCACCTCGATTATCTCGCGGACCCCGGCGGGCTTTTCACCCAGCACTACCACCCGGTCACTCAAATATAGGGCTTCCTCGATATCGTGCGTGACCATCAGCATGGTCGGCCGGTAATCTTGCCAGATTTTCAAGACCAGGTCTTGCAGGCGCATCCGGTTGAAAGCATCCAGCGCGCTAAACGGCTCATCCAGCAACAACACTTCCGGCTCTCCGGCCAGGGCGCGGGCCAGTGCCACCCGCTGGGCCATCCCACCGGACAACTGGCGAGGTAAAAGGTCCGCCGCCTCGGTCAAACCGACCTCGGCCAGCAGTTCGGCCACAAACTTGTCTTTGGTGTCCTTGCGCGAGGGAGCCAGGCCAAAGGCCACGTTATCCCGGACGTTCAGCCAGGGGAAAAGGCGCGGCTCCTGGAACATCAAGCCGACCTGGCGGCCCGGAGCGGTAATAGGCAAATCCTTGACCTTTATCTGGCCCTGGTGGACCGGGTCCAGCCCGGCAACCAGCCGCAGCAAAGTTGATTTCCCGCAACCGCTCGGTCCCAGGAGGCTAATTATCTCACTGGGCTCAACAGTCAGGTTAAAATCTCGCAGAATTTGCGAGCCGGAAAAACTCTTACTTACACCCTCAATTGTCAGCAGGCTGCTCATTATTATCTCCCCTTGAAAGTATCGGTCCAGCGCAGCAGACGCTTTTCAACCAACTGAAGGCCCCAATCACAAAGCTTACCCACCAGGGCCAGGGTAATTATCGCCACCAGCATAATGTCCGGGCGGCTGCTATTTTCACCGTCAATTAACATGAAACCCAGGCCACGAGTTGAAGCAATCAGTTCGGCGGCCACCAGGAACAGCCAGCTTTGGCCCAGGCCAATCCGCAGACCGGCCAGCAGATAGGGCAGCGCGGCGGGCAGCACAATTTTATAGATCAGTTCAAACTGCTTTAGGCCAAAAATGTAACCGACTTCGACCAGTTTACGGTCGGTCTGGCGGATACCGCTGACCAGGTTAAGGTAAACCGGGAAGAAAGCCCCGATAGCGATCAGGGTTATTTTTGGAGGCTCATCGATGCCCATCCAGAGCAGCAGGAAAGGAACCCAGGCCAGGGAAGGTACGTTTCGCAGCGCCTGTAAGAAAGGGTCCAGGAACTTTTCCACCGGCCGTAATAAGCCGACCAGCGTACCCAGCACCAGGGCAATAGCTGACCCGATAACGAAACCGGTCAGGACCCGGCCCAGGCTGGTCGTGAGATGGCGGAATAACTCGCCACTGTTAAATAGCTGTAGACCGGTATTCCAGACCCGGCCCGGTGTGGGTAACTGGTTGACCGGCAAGAGGTGGGCCACTTCAGCTATATACCACCACAGAACCAAAAGCAGACCTGGCAAAACCAGACCTGCTATAGGGTTCAACCTTCCCAGAAACCCCGGCCGTTTGGCTGGAGTTCCCGGGGTATCGGTTATTGATGTTGTAATAGGGGGCAGCTCTTTATCGAGCACCGGACTATTTTGTAACATTCTCAGACCCTTGACCCTTCTACTACTTTACGACCTGGTTTGCGAAAGAAGCATCCACCAACTGTTCCAGGGCTTTGGTCGGGTTGGCATCGTCCGGGACCAGCTTCTCGGCGATAAGGATAGGCACGACCGGTTTCAAAGCCGACTGCAAAGCGTCACCCGGGATACCGACATTTTTGTCCAGGACTGTTCGTTCAAACAGTTCCTTTTTGGCAACCGCAAGCGAAAGCTTCGCTTCGTCGGCCAGGATCTGGGCGGCTTCGTCCTTGTGGTCTAAAATCCACAGGCGGGCCCGTTCGTACTGGGCCAGAACCTTCTTGGTATATTCAGGATACTGCTTCAGGAAGTCTTCCCGGGCATTCAGGGTCCCGTAGGTGTTGTAATCAATGTTGCGAGTGATCAGCTTGGCACCGTCTTCGAGTTCGGCGGCGGCCATGTGCGGGTCCAGACCAACCCAGGCGTCTACATTACCGCGCTGCAAAGCGGTGCGGCCGTCAGGGTGCTGCAAATTTACAATTTCGACATCCTGCTGGGTCAACCCGCCATCTTTCAAGATGCGCAGCAAGAAGAAGAACGGGTCGGTTCCGCGGGTAACGGCGATTTTCTTGCCTTTAAGCTGCTCAATTTTGGTCACAGTGGAATTGGCGGATACGGCCAGGGCGGTCCATTCCGGCTTGGAATAAATATAGACCGTCTTCAACGGGACATTGTTAGTGCGAGCCAGCAAAGCGGCCGCGCCCGCAGTCGAACCAAAATCTACGCTGTTGCCTGAGACAAATTCGTTGGCTTTGTTGCTGCCGGTGCTGAGGACCCATTTTACGCCTACTTTATCGGCGGCAAATTCGCTCTCCAACCAACCAAATTTCTTTAACACCAGACTGCTAGGATTGTAATAGGCATAGTCGAGCCGTACTTCGGCCGGTTTGTTGCCGGTGGTAGCCGCAGCAGAAGCCGCCGGGCTGGCGCCAGCCGCAACGGTTTTTGCCGGGGAAGTGGTTGAAGTGGCATCTCCACAGGCAGCAAGCACCAGGGAAGTCAATAATACAAGAGTAATCAGACTAAAGAGCGAGCGGAACCTGTTGTTAAGCATCTGAGCTTACAATCCTTTCTTGAAAACCGGGCGCGGGCAGCATTATAGGCCTGAAAATGGCGCACCAGAATAGACCCGGTTGAGTCTATGGTTTATTGGTAATCTTCTTAAACTAAATTTTTGGTGGTGCCTGGCAAATTGAGCTAACAAGTGGAGCAAGTCGCTCTGGTATCATCTTTGATATAACCCATTCTTACTTACTTTATCAATTTTGTCAAGCATGTAATGGGTATAAAATAAAAAACCGGGAAGTTTTGGTGAACTTTCCCGGTTCTGAGGCCGTAAATTTACTACCCGGCGGCTACAAACAGGGCATTTGCGCCAAATTCCTGGGCCGAACGCAAGGCTTCGCGGCTGGGAGCTTCCACTCTTTCCTGGCCGCGACCTTCCCACAGGCAACCATAGTCACCGGTAGTAATAATCATTCGGTTGGCTTCCACCACCACCCCGGCCGGGTCTACCGCGGCCGGCGGCACCGCGAAAAGGAAGCGAGAGCTTAGCAAAGGATGTCCGGCCCGGGGCTGAATGGGCTGGCGGTTGAGCCGCTGGGCCAGTTCAATACACGACCGGCTGAAATCGTCCGGTGTACCGCTCGGAATACCGTTGCGGCAGGGCTCACACCAGAGCACCCCACCCCGGTCCATAAACCGGCGCAGGGCCAGTTCTTCTTCCGGGCTAAACTTAAAAGAGCTGCGCCCGGTCATATAGAGCAGTTTGCAGTTCTTAACTACCGCGTCATCCAGCGGGCTAACGCCTTCCAGCACATTGGCGTCAAGGTTTGTGCCGTTGGCGGTATCGCGGATTAACCGGCGCAAGCCTTCGGAGTGGCGCTTCCACTCGACGCTGTTAGGGGCGCCGTGCTTGATAATGCCAACACTGATAACGGTACGCTGGGCCTTGCCGCCCTGGGCCGCTCCCGGCGTCCCGATTAACTTCCGGCCGGATAAATCAATTTCATTGTTACCGGCCTGCAATACATCAACCGGGTTTCGAATCTGGCGGCTATTGGGTTCGACACTGATGCGGGCCAATTCGATACCGCTGGTGGCGGCTTCCAGGCTGGCCCGGATAGTACATTCTTCCAGGATACGGGCCGGTTGCGGAGTGCCGCCTTCGGTGATGTTTTGCATCATGGTCGCTTTTTCGTCGTATTCCATCACCACAAAGATGGTCGCGAAATTGGCCTGGCCGGGAATTAGGATCGTCTGCGGCTCGGTTAGCAAGAGCATGCGGCCCTCGGTATCAATACCCAGGCCGGGCCGGATGGTCACCTTCATGTCGGGCGGTTGCGAAGCTACTACGTCCAGGCCCTGGACTACTCCGACACCGTGCATTGCCAGCAGGTGAAACCGCATCTGGTTGCGGTGGTAATCGTGCGCGTCGGCCCAGGTAGTTTCGTCCACCAGGAGGCCACGGAAAGGGTTAACTCGTAGAAATTGAAATTTGTTATTTTGCTGGGGCTGACTGGTCATTATTTATTCTCCTGGCTGATTATCCCCATCTGTTTCCAGGCGGCTGGTTGGGGCCGGTTGGTTTTCAGCGGTGGTGGCATCCTTTTTAACTTGCTTGATAGTCGAAGGGCTTTTGGGGGAGGCACCGTTAGTGTGCTTACCGTCCGGCGACGCATCGGGCTGGTCCAACTTACCGTCACCCGGGCCGGTCGTGGACTCTCCCGTGCCTTTATCGTCATCACCCTGGCGAGTTTTCAGGAGTAAACGGTAGGTCGTATGGGCCGGTTTTTCCGCGTCAATAATCCGCCGGATAGTCTGCTCTTTGTAGGAGAGTTCATCGGCGCTCATATCGGGCAAGTACATCGTTACAGTGAAGCGATGGCGTTCTCTCCCGGCGATTGTCGTATTCACACCCAGCCGGGTTTCGGGCCCCAGCACCATACCGTCCACGTATTCCGAAATATCGGGTACAACTCCGGTGTAGAGAGTCAGATATTCGGTTAGGCCGCGCCTGGTGCCCCGGCGGCTGTACAGATCCGGGGCGGTGTAAATCAGGTTTCGCCGCTGTTCCAGGGTCCAGTTGTCGTCCAGGACCAGGTTAACCCAGGTCGACAACCAGGGAATCAAGTCGCTCGGCGCGACCAGCGGATGGAAGTAATAATGCAGGTTGTCGCTCATTAGCTGCAGCGGCCTCAGGGTATCCTCGAAAATGAGCAAAAAGCGGTTCAGAAAATCGTCCCCGGCGTAGAAGCCCGGCAGATAATTCAATAACCAGCTTTTCCGCTCTCCCGGTTCAGCCTTGTAACCGGCCAGTATCGAAGCTAACTGTTCTTCAAGCAAAGAATTCATTTAAATGCCTTAGTTAAATGATAATGATCTGATGGCGGTAGGAAACAAGCAACCCGCGCGGCCCCGGATTGATAATAAAATTGGGCGCACCGGCCTGGCCCCGGTTGATATCGTTGACCGGGAACATCTCGATTTTCTCGATAAACTCGACTCCTTCAATCGTCTGAAGCAGCGGGTAGAATTCGGATACATAGAGAATCCGGCCAAAGGGCCAACCTTCACCGATAGTATCGTAGCGCATCGTCGGGTCGGGACCGCCATGCACCGGCCTTAAGAACCGGTATATCCGCCGTTCGGCCTCACGTTTGACCCGTTCATTGACAAAGGCGTTGCTGGTCTTAATGCGGGCCTGGATAGTAACCCACTGGTACCGGGGCGTGGTAAGCTCAATCTGGGTCGTGAGCAACCGGCGTTCGTCCAGGTAAGTTTGGATATCCTGGCGCATCCCGGCTGAAAGCGAGAGGTGTTCCGGGCGGATTTCACGCAGTTCTTTATCCACTTCCGGCACAACCAGCAGCACAACCGTACCCGGTTCAACCCGGTCTTCGGGGTCGGGCTTATCGAGCGGTCCGGGGGTCAGGCATTTTACCCTGGCTACCCCGCTGGTCGCTTCCCGGGTCAGGACTTCAAAATCTTCAGCCGTTACCGCCCGGTTTCTGGCCCGCAAGGTCCGGGGACCGCGCATCAGGGCATGTTCGAGCGACTCGGCATTGGTGCCGCCGCTGATAGGCCGCCGGTTGGTGACTGACGCAACATAAGGGATAGAGCTTTTCAGGACGGATATCGAATTGCTGCCGATATTACCTTCCATACCCCCGCCGGTCCGGTAGGCCGCAATTAAAATCCGGTGGCCGAAAGGCGGGATAGCACCCCACTGTTCTTCAACCCCGCTTGGATTGCGCAAAGCCGGGCCAAAACTGATCTCACCGGTAATGTAATCGCAAACAAAATGCTTGTCCGTCGGTTTGGATTCGGAAAAGTCCGGTACGGGGGTCCATACCTGTGGCACTTTGCCCTCTTCCATGCTATCTACCAGGATGATTTCACCCTCGGCCGGGTTAAGGTTCAGGACTGGCGTATACTGGACCTTAAAACGCTGGCCCGGTTCACCATTGGCCCGCCCGATTTCTTCCATTTTTATAATCTGGCTGTGGGCTACCTGAGTCGTGCCGCCAATCGAATAGGCGCTAAAGCGGTTGACTACCGGAGACTGGAGGTAGGGCGGTTGGCCGGTGGTCAGGTCGCGATACCGGCAGCGAAGCCAGTAAGCCGAAAGATTTTCACCCACGGCGGTTATCTCGCTCAACCCGATAGTCTGGGGTACAAATACTTCGACCTCACCATAAGAAAGGGTCAACCCGCCGGTAGTATCTTTGCCAATTTCCAGGGCTTTCCAACCACTATCCAGTTCGTCCCAATATTCCCAGATCAGGGGAGGGTCGCTCGGATTAATGCCGACCCCAAGTTTCTCGGAGTCCAGCCCGATCACAACCGTGTTCCGGGCGATATTCGCCTCAAAACCCAGGTAGAAAGCGTTACCCGGTTGAGGATTGGTCTGGAACACCTCTAACGGCCGGGGGTTTTTATCCAGCACCGGCTTGCTATGGTCGGTATAAGTCTGGGAATTGGGGGTAGTCAGTACATAGTGTAAGCGCGGTGGCGTTACTACCAGTTCAGATTCAGTTGTAAAGATACGAGCGGTTTGTTCCTCGGTCCGAACGGTTGAAACCTCGGAGCCTTTAGGAATTACCAGCGATGTGGGCAGTGCGGCGGACAGGCGAAAAGCGACTTCACCCCGCGAAGCGTTAGGGGGCGACATTTTAACCCCGATCATATCCAGGAAAGTGCGGTAATTTTTTTCGGGAACCCGGTTGACCTGGTACAGTAATTGGTCGACCATATAGGCAAAGAGTTCAATAAGCGTAACGCCAGGGTCGCTGACGTTATGATTGGTCCATTCCGGGCAGTAACGTGGGATACGAAGTTTTGCCTCATCTACGAGGTCTTGAAAAGTTCGTTCATCAAGTTTAATTTGCGGCAGTGCCATAAGGTCTCCTTTAATCTTGCCCGCGTGGGATTACGTAGAACGGATAGACCAGGTTACGTTCATTATTAGTCTGGCGCACCATGTAATTGATATTAACGACTAATTTTTCATGCTGAACCGGATCAACAGCACAGGTAACCTCCAAAACTTCGATCCGGGGCTCCCAGCGTCCCAGGGCCTGTTTTACGTAATAGGATACCATTCCAAAAAGCTGAGGGCCGGGCGAACCAAACACCAGGTCGTGAATACCGCAGCCAAATTCGGTCCGCATTACTCGTTCGCCGGGGGCCGTACTGAGAATAATATGGATTGACTTGGCGATATCGGAGTCCCCGCTGACCAGGGCGATATTACCGTTGCTATCAATCCCAACCCCGGATTCGCGCCGGAAGGCCCAACCTGCGCCTATAAAACTGGCTTCAATACTTAAACTTTTATCCATAATTGTTGTAAATCCCTGATAATTCAGAAAAACGGCTAATTTAGTTTGATTATGCCGCCTTTGACCTCGGTCATAGCGCCACCTTCTAATTTTGCCGTAGCATCACCTTTAAGTTCAAGGGTAGCCCCACCGACCTTGGCCCCGGCAGTCCCTTTGGCCTCAAAGTTTTGAGTGGCAGTTATCTTGACATTCCCGGTGGAAGATTTAATAGCCACGTCGCCCTTTTGAGCTTCCATTATAATCTCACCGGCTGTTTGAGACATTTTGTTAGTAATCTTAATATCCAGGTCGGCCGCCTCAATTGTCATTTTGGTCTTGGCCTTGAAGAGCATTTCGGCGTCCGATTCAATCGTGATCTTGTTATTTTTGGAGTCGATATAAATCTTGTTTTTACCGGTCTTATCCAGGATAGTTATGCCAGGCTTATCCTGGCTATCATCAAAAGTCAGGATATGACCGCTGGGGGTCTTGATAACACGCTGCTTGACTTTGCCATCATCGGCGACACTTTGAGCGGTCGTCAGAGGAGTCGCATCCTTACCATTCCAGACTGCGCCCACCATATACGGGCGGGTAATGTCACCATTTTCAAAAGCTACCAGCACTTCGTCATTCACTTCCGGTAAAAAGAAGAAGCCGTAACTATTTCCGGCAAAAGGTTGCACTATGGGCATCCAGTCACTTTCAATGTTTTCGCCCAGTACCGGGTATTTAACTTTAACCTGGCCCTGCTTGCCACTTTCAACTTTATTATTTGACACAAGGCCTATTACCGGGGCGACCATACCCCCGCCGCCGCGTTCCCCGTCCTGGTTGGTTAATTCTAATATGCTGTTTGTGCCTTTGCCATTCGACTCAAAGTAAGTGGAATACCCATCAATATCAAAGCGGTGGGTACAGGCGGTAATATAATACTTACCGGAATAATCTGTACCTACGTCATTGACCGTCAGGCGGGTGCCTGCTTTAACAGCTTTGCTACCAAAACAACGGCCCTGAATTTGAATGGCGCGCCCATTAAGCTCATTGTGGATGGATTTTGCGACTAACTGGGCATCAGCTTGCGTAGTAACCGGACGGTAAACATTATACACGGCCACAGAAGAACCAAAAGAACTGGCAAGCGCCGCGCCATCTTTACCTAGTCCAATTGCCGGCTTGAAATCAGCGCTGCTGGACTGACCAACCACAGCCGCTTTAGTCTTAGGGTCCCAACCACGCACAGTGACAGAGTTTACCTGGTTGGTGGTGTTCAGCCTGACTTTAAATTCAAGCAAATCCTGGGCCCAGGTAACGATCCCACTGTCCGTTGTCAGGGAAGGCTTCCGCATAGTTACTGCTGCATCATCAATCGTAATTTCCATTCCCAGGCGTTGGGCCCGGCGGTTAAGAAATTCCATGTCTGTTTCGTTATTTTGGATTACCCAGGGATATATCTCGGTGGGGGCACCGTTGGCGCTTCCGGTCAAACTTGCGCCCGAGCAAATCTGAGATACAAGGTCCCCTTCACTAACGTCCTTAAATACTTTGATTTTACGGCCCCGTTGAAGGCGGTGGCGTTTATCGTAGGCCCGGATAGTAATTGTGGGTATTCCGGTGGGGGAAGAATCAATCTCCTGGGAAGTAACTTCACCATTAAAGATTTCCCCCATATCCGAAGAATTTTGTCCCATACTAATGCTGATTTTTTTACCCAGGGCAAAAGTTGCCGGGTGGCTGCTTTTCATTTCCGCGTGACGCAAGCGAATTATAGCCATTGAAGGAATGTACAGGTTTTGCTCTACTTCAACAAAGATAAATTCACCGGGGAGCATAGTAACCTTCCCCTCAACTTTAATTAAGTAGCTACCTACCAGTGATTCATTATTTAATACATCTGAGGTCACAGCTTTTCTCCAGCAGGCTTATGAACGAGAAGGTGGAATAACCAGGCGCTGGCCGGGCACCAGGTTGTTAGGATTATCAATGCCGTTGAACTCGGCAATCTTGCGCCACATAGTCGGTTTCTTATAGGCTTTGGCCGCAATCAGGTCCAGCCGGTCGCCTTCCCTTACCACGTAAATATCCCCTTCAATGGCGCCGCTGGTCGGGTTCTGCCGCCCAAACGAATCATCATCCTTTATTTGCTGCAAACCCAGGTTAACATTTGACCGCAGCGGCACACCGTCCCGGTTAAAATAGACAAATTCTTCCGACAGACTGGTTATTACCGCTTCATAAGTCCAGTTACTGCCCCAGGAAAAGATAATAGTTGGCGGGGATTTGACCTTGTCCGAGCCGCCGGTTTCAATCCGGGTTGCGTCCCATAACTTCTTGGTAATAGTCCGGACATCCGTTACGGAAGCCGCTAAAGAGGTATCAAACAGCAAAGTCAGGCTGGTCGTACTGGGGCCACCACCGGTAAATTCAGTAGCCGGAGTATCTTCGCCTTTAACAGCCTGGGGTTTCCAGCCGATTGTGCGGGTAATGGTATATTTTTCCGGGTTGAAATGGCAGTTTAAGGTTTCCTGGGCTTTGTTCTTCCATAAAATCTTTATGGAAGCCTTATCAGCGCTTTTAATATTAGAAAATTCGGTAGACATAGGTTACTCCATTAAAAGAACTTATTACTGGGGCCGAAGCCGCGTTCTCGTTCGATCATAAGCTCATCACGGATAATCCGGTAGACCTTGCGGGCCAATTTATCCATATCTTCCTGGTTATTGATAATGTCATCCACGTTCACCTGGCCGCCCGTGTTTACCGTTGTACCCACGTCCGCGGCTCGCTGGACTATCGAAGACCTGTTCGAATTTGAACCTGTCATTACCCGCTGGATAGGCGAGTTGTTACCATTATTTTCGCTACCTGAATTTGAATTATTTTCGGTGCGAAGGTGTGAATGATTAACTGGCGGATGATATTGCTGATCGGCCACGGGTTGGTAACTCCTTTCGATGGTTGAGGAAGTGCTGGTATAGGACGGGCTAAAATGGTTTCCCTGGAAACTCAACCGGCCGTCATTACTGGAACTGAGGCTGTGGTCATGGTTGTCATGACGGTCTTGATTGTTTGAAAGATGCCTTAACAAAAGCTGTTCGTTCGCGATAGCGTGGTGTTCCAGGGTCTGTCCCAGGCTGGAGGTTTCCGGCACCCGGCCGTTACCCAGCGAAGGCAAACTGGCTTGCTGAATAACGTGGGTCAATTCATGTCCGATTAAAGCCTGACCGGTGTGCGTATCCGGCTGGTAACGGCCTGGCGCAAAATAAATATTCGAACCAAGCGTGAAGGCTTCCGCGCCGACATGGCGGGTAGCGGCGGCCGCTTCCTCCCCGGTATGGACCTGGACATCGTTAAAGTGAGCGCCAAATATATTGGTCATACGGCGTTGGACCGGGTGGTCCAGGCTTTTCCCGATAGATGTCCGCAAGACGGCATGCAGCGAAGGCTGGGCCAGGGGCGCATAAGTTGCGGCGTGGGTGGCTGTGGCCGCTTTGCGCTGAATAGCCAACGGCTGGAGTATCGCGCCCTGGCCGATATTTGGGCCATCCGACCCGCTGCGGGCGGCGGCGGCTTCCAGGGGCGTATGGTAGGTACGATGTTCAGGAACACGTACTTCCACGGTCCGGATTTCCGGCCGGGCTTCTTCGGCGGCATCTTCCAGGATGTCAGCGTCAACTTCCAGGAACCTGCTTTCGGCGGGGCGGTTAACCGGCACACCGGCCATTCGTAATGGAGCCTGACCGGTTGGTTGGACCTCTGGCCCTGGCCGTCCCGGAAGTTCGGTTACCCGCTGGACCGGGCCGGGTTGGCCGGTAGCAGTTAGAGGCTGGCCCGTTACAATACTGCTGCCAGGCTGTCCGGCCACTTCCATGCGATGAGCCAGTTCCAGGGAAGTATTGGTCTTTTCAAGGTTAGAAATCCGCTGTAAAAGCAGGTGAGCCTGGCGCAGCATCGGCAGGTCCAGCCGGGCCGAGGAAGCGGACTCCCTGGTGCGGTCCGCCGGGCCTAAATCTTCTTCCGACCGGTTTAGAACGGGGTCTTGCCGGTCAAATGCCCGCAGCACATCACCGGGTGAGGTAAAGGCCGGGCCTGCCGCCGCCCGCATTACCGGGAAAGCAGCCATACCATCTTCGGGAGTGTAATCGCTGACCTTGCGCCACAGCAGGGGCGGCACCGCATAATTAAAGCCGGGAGCCGCTCCAAAGCCCGGAATAGTGCCACTATTCGGGGTGCTCATACCCGGGACAGAGTTCCCACCATTTATCAACTGCCGCATGACTTCGCCGGTTGGCCCGTTCAACTGCCCGACCGAAAAACCGTCAAACCGGCTTTGCAATTGAGCAATCCAATCGCCCGTAATCGTAAAAGACCCGGCTCCGGCGGGAGCAGGTTGGCCCGGTGCGGCTGAGGCGGAATAGTTGCGCTGGATACGCGCCGCTGTTTCCCGGTCCGCGCCAGTCTGCGAGAAACCGGCATGGTCCGGCGATTTAATCGAAGGCCGCTGTCCCGGTTGTACGACCTGTGATAGCGGTGAACTAACTTCCGACCGGCCGGGTGCCAGGCGGTCGGGCTGTCCCGGTGTGGCCTGGTCAGGCGAAAAAGCCCGGTCCTGGGCGGCTAAATATTGCTCATAGCCCTGATAATCTCCGGCCGGTAGAGCGCCGTCAAAATCCGGCTGGTGGGCGGCCCGGTTGGCCCGGCGTCGCTGCACATAGCTAAAACCGGGGCTTTCCGCCCAGGTGCCAGCGTTGCTGCCGCTTTGTTCTTCAGTCAGCCGGGCCAGGTTGCCCATCAGGCCGGGATTATTGCGCAGCGAAGGCAGGTCAATTGCCGCAGCCACAGGATTCGTTTCAAAATAATTCCGGACCTGGCCGGGAGCAGCCAGTAAGCGCTGTAAAGCGCGACTGCCGCCTGGCAACCGCTCGACCAGGAAGCGGTTTTCCGGTGATAACCAGGCGGTTTCAAGACTATTGGTTAAATATTGCGGCTGGTTAAAGCGGGCGGCATCCCCCGGTAGGGGTGTAATAGTGCGTTGAAGGGCCACTCCTTCTGGGCTAAAAGAAGTGTTAACGGGCCGGGAACCTGCTCCGGCCAGCGGTGTTTGTCCGGCAGGTTGGACCCGGTTATTATCAATTTCAGACTGCCGGGCAGCCTGAGTGGTTTCCTGGTCAAAAGCAGCCTCACGTGCAAAATTGTCCGTAATAGCTGGCTCAGAATTTGGCTGGGCGGCCCGGTTTTCAGAAAAAGACTCCTGGTAGACCCGGCCTGCCTGGTTTTCAGAAGAGGGTTCCTGGTAGACCCGGCCTGCCTGGTTTGCGGAAAGGGCTTCAGGGGCTGGGCGAGCGGCATTATCCTGGGAACCTTCCCGATACTGTTCGGCCAGGAAAGGATTGTAACCAGGCGCTTCATATCTATCAAAAGAAGCGGTTCTATCGCGCCGGTTACCGGGCCGGGCGGCGTAACTGAATGGCAGGTTCCCAAAACCGGGGCTGGCGCTTTCCGCCAGTCCGGCCGTATCATCCGTATCAAAGTCGAGCCGCTTGAATACCCGCTGTAAGGCGGTTGGCTGCAAGCCTCCCGGCTGGATTGTTCGCTGAGCCGGGTTAATTTGGGCCGTAGCAGCGCCACTCGTGTCATAAACTCGAGGCTGACCCACCAACGGCGCGGCCTGTAAATTCTCGACCGGACTAGCGGCCACAACTGCCTGTCCAAAGTCACTGGACTGATTTCCAACCGGGCTAGTTTGAGCATACTCACCAGTTTGTGCCTGGTCTTGATTCGGTACGGCTTGAATCTCCGCGCCGGTTAAACCTTCATTCAAAGCTAAAGCCGGTTTTCCCGGGTTCGGCGGCTCATGGGCGAAAGCAAATTCAGGGTGGGCCGCCATCTCAGCGTCAAATGACCGATTAATCCTGCTTTCAGTACTGTCCTGTGAAAGATT